>JBAQKF010000044.1:0-7584 GCA_049300695.1 Usitatibacter sp. | reverse complement strand
GGGAGACAACATCAAGATGGTGGTGACGCTGATTGCGCCCATCGCGATGGAAGAGAAGCTTCGCTTCGCCATCCGCGAAGGCGGCCGCACCGTCGGCGCCGGCGTCGTATCGAAGATCCTGGAGTAGGCGGCAGAGTAAGGATTAGGCCAGTAGCTCAATTGGCAGAGCGGCGGTCTCCAAAACCGCAGGTTGGGGGTTCGAGACCCTCCTGGCCTGCCACCCTCGGGGTCGAAGGATCGGAGTGAATGCAGTGAAGTGGGCGGAACGGATCAAGATTGCGGTCGCGGCGATCGTCGCCGTGGGAGGGCTCGTCGCCTTCTACGCACTGGTGGACAGGCAGCCCTCGGTGGTGAGGCTCGCGATCCTGCTCGGCGCCTTCGCGCTGGGCGCCGGGATCATGTGGTTCACCGAGACGGGCAAGACGTTCGTCGCGTTCGCGCGCGAGTCGTCGGAAGAGGCGAAGCGCGTCGTGTGGCCCACGCGCAAGGAGACGCTGCAGACGACCGGCGTGGTGTTCGCGTTCGTGTTCGTGATGGCGGTGTTCATGTGGATCGTGGACGCGGGGCTGCTGTGGATCACGCAGAAACTGCTCGGGCAGGGGGGATGATGATGTCGATGCGCTGGTACGTCGTGCACGCTTACTCCGGGCAGGAGAAGAGCATCCAGGCGGCGCTGCTGGATCGGATCAAGCGCTCGGGCATGGCCGACAAGTTCGGCGAGGTGCTCGTGCCCACCGAGGAAGTGGTGGAGATGAAGAGCGGGCAGAAGGCGATCAGCGAGCGCCGCTTCTTCCCGGGCTACATCCTCGTGCAGATGGACATGACCGACGAGACCTGGCACCTGGTGAAGAGCACGCCGAAGGTGACCGGATTCATCGGGGGCTCGGCGATGCGTCCCACCCCGATCTCGGACAAGGAAGTCGCCAACATCCTGCACCAGGTGCAGGAGGGCGTCGAGAAGCCCAAGCCCAAGGTGCTGTTCGAGGCGGGCGAGAACGTGCGTGTCACGGAAGGTCCCTTCACCGACTTCAACGGGACGGTAGAGGAAGTGAACTACGAGAAGAGCAAGATCCGCGTCTCGGTGCTGATCTTCGGCCGCGCGACGCCGGTGGAGCTGGATTTCGGACAGGTGGAAAAAGCGTAAGTTGTTTTAACCCTGTCCCCATCTAGATGGGGACCCCAGCGGGGAGGACGTGCATCAATACGTCCGCTTGAACCCACAGGAGAAACGTCGTGGCAAAGAAAATCGTCGGCCTGATCAAGCTTCAGGTGCCGGCGGGCAAGGCGAATCCCTCGCCGCCCATCGGACCCGCGCTCGGCCAGCGCGGTTTGAACATCATGGAATTCTGCAAGGCGTTCAACGCCCAGACGCAGAAGATGGAACCGGGCCTCATGCTGCCCGTCGTGATCACCGCCTACGCGGACAAGAGCTTCACGTTCATCATGAAGTCGCCGCCGGCTTCGGTGCTGATCCGCAAGGCGTTGAAGCTCGAGAAGGGCAGCCCCAAGCCGCATACCGACAAGGTGGGCAAGTTGACGCGCGCCCAGGCCGAGGAGATCGCGAAGATGAAGAAGGCGGACCTCACGGCCGCCGACCTGGATGCCGCCGTGCGCACCATCGCGGGAAGCGCCCGCAGCATGGGCGTCGAAGTGGAGGGCGTCTGACATGTCGACGATCTCCAAGCGCGTGAAGAAGAATGTCGAGCTGGTCGACCGCACCAAGGCCTATGAAGCGAAGGCCGCGCTCGACCTCGTGAAGAAGACCGCGACAGCGAAGTTCGACGAGTCCGTCGACGTGGCCGTGAACCTCGGCATCGACGCGAAGAAGTCGGACCAGGTGGTCCGTGGCAGCGTGGTGTTGCCGCGCGGCACGGGCAAGACCGTCCGCGTCGCGGTGTTCGCGCAGGGCGCGAACGTCGAGAAGGCGAAGAACGCCGGCGCCGACATCGTCGGCTTCGACGACCTCGCCGAGAAGATCAAGGGCGGCTTCATGGACTTCGACGTGGTGATCGCCACGCCGGACGCGATGAAGGTCGTGGGCCCCCTCGGACAGGTGCTCGGCCCCCGCGGCCTCATGCCGAACCCGAAGGTCGGCACCGTGACCGCGAACGTCGAGGAAGCGGTGAAGAACGCCAAGGGCGGGCAGGTGCAATACCGCGCCGACAAGGCGGGCATCGTGCAATGCACGATCGGCCGCGCCTCGTTCGACGTGGAGGCGCTGCTCGAGAACCTCGAGGCCCTGGTGGCCGCGATCAACAAGGCGAAGCCCTCCTCCACCAAGGGGATCTACCTGAAGAAGGTCTCGGTCTCCAGCACGATGGGCGCGGGCATCCGCATCGACCAATCGACGTTCGCCGGCGGGCAGGTGCCGGCGCAGCAATAAAAGGACTTTGGGCCGCGGCCTCGCTTCAAGGGGGCTCGCGGGTTATCAAAGACCGTAGGTGTTCCGGGGGTCCCCGGAACTTAAACGAGGGGAAGTTTTCCCGAAGCCGACGCAGATGGCGCACCCAAGACAGGTTTCCGGCGCGAGCCGGGGCTCCTGACTGAAGGTCGCTATGCATATAGGAGAAAGACCTTGAGTCTCAACATCGAAGGCAAGAAGGAAGTCGTGGCCGAGGTGTCCGAGCGCCTGAAGAAGGCGCAGGCGGTCGTGCTCGCGGAGTATCGCGGGCTGCCCGTCGAGGACATCACGGTCCTGCGCTCGCAGGCGCGCGCTTCCGGCGTCTACCTTCGCGTGCTGAAGAACACCCTCGCGCGCCGCGCGGTCCAGGGGACGCCGTTCGAGAAGCTCGCCGACAAGATGATCGGCCCGCTCGCGTACGGCATCTCGGACGACCCGGTGGCCGCCGCGAAGGTGCTCAGCGCGTACGCGAAGACGAACGAGAAGCTCGTCATCAAGGGCGGGGCGATGCCCAATGTCCTGATGACGGCCAAGGAGGTCGTGCAGCTCGCGACGATGCCCAGCCGCGAGGAGTTGCTCGCCAAGCTGCTCGGCACGATGCAGGCGCCGGTCGCCAGGTTCGTCCAGACGCTGAACGAGGTGCCCACGAAGTTCGTGCGCGCCCTCGCCGCAGTTCGCGACCAGAAGGAAAAGGCCGCGGCCTAGACCTTCACGACCCATTGAAATCATTCATCTAGGAGCCCACATACCATGGCTATCGCCAAGCAGGAAATCCTCGACGCAATCGGCAGCATGAGCGTCCTCGAGCTCTCGCAGCTCATCAAGGACATGGAAGAGAAGTTCGGCGTTTCCGCCGCCGCCGCAGTTGCCGTTGCCGCCCCCGCGGCCGCCGGCGCTGGTGCCGCCGCCGCTGAAGAAAAGACCGAGTTCACCGTGATCCTCGCTGCTGCCGGCGAGAACAAGGTGAACACGATCAAGGCCGTGCGCGAAGTGACGAGCCTCGGCCTGAAGGAGGCCAAGGACCTCGTGGACGGCGCGCCGAAGCCCATCAAGGAAGGCGTCAACAAGGCGGATGCGGAAGCCATCAAGAAGAAGATGGAAGAGGCAGGCGCCAAGGTCGAGATCAAGTAATAGCAGAAGGCAAATGCAAGCCCCTTCGGGGGTTTGCATGTGTCCTCTGAAGCGACTGCAGAGGAACGGTTTGGTCGGGCCGTACGTTCCAGTACGGCTGTCCGCCAGCGGCTCGTAGGGGCGAGCCACCAGGCCATGAGCGCCAGTCGGGTGCAGGACGGCGCGCGTGCCTCGGGTATCGCGCCCTGATTTTCGGAGCCCCCATGACCTACTCGTTCACCGAGAAGAAGCGCATCCGCAAGAGCTTCGCCAAGCGCGCGGCAGTGCTGGATGTGCCGTTCCTCCTCGCCACCCAGATCAACTCGTACGCGCAGTTCCTGCAGGCCGAAGTGCCCGCGGACGGCCGCCGCGAGATGGGCCTGCAATCGGCGTTCATGTCCGTGTTCCCGATCTCGAGCCATTCGGGCAATGCCCGCCTCGAGTTCGTGAGCTACGGGCTGGGCGAGCCCCCGTTCGACGTCGTGGAGTGCCAGCAGCGCGGCCTCACCTTCGCCAGCCCGCTTCGCGCGAAGGTCCGCCTCACGATCATGGACCGCGAGGCTTCCAAGCCCACGGTGAAGGAAGTGAAGGAGCAGGAGGTCTACATGGGCGAGATCCCGCTCATGACCCGCAACGGCTCCTTCATCATCAACGGCACCGAGCGCGTCATCGTCTCGCAGCTGCACCGCTCGCCGGGCGTGTTCTTCGAGCACGACCGCGGCAAGACTCACTCCTCGGGCAAGCTCCTCTTTTCCGCGCGCGTGATTCCCTATCGCGGCTCGTGGCTGGACTTCGAGTTCGACCCGAAGGACTACCTCTACTTCCGCGTCGACCGCCGCCGCAAGATGCCGGTCACGATCCTGCTGAAGGCGCTCGGCTACAAGTCCGAGCAGATCCTCGAGCAGTTCTTCGCCTTCGACACGTTCCACATCACCAAGAAGGGCATCGAGTTCGAGGTGGTGCCGGAACGGCTGCGCGGCGAGATCGCGAAGTTCGACATCGTCACGAAGGCCGGCAAGGTCATCGTCCAGAAGGACAAGCGCATCACGGTGAAGCACATCCGCGAGATGGAAGCCGCCGGGATGAAGAAGCTCACTGTCGAGCCCGACTTCCTCCTCGGCCGCACGCTCGCCAAGGGCCTGGTGAACAAGGAAACCGGTGAAGTCGTCGCCAACGCCAACGACGAGGTCACCGAGGCGGCGCTGAAGAAGATCCTCGAGGCCAACATCGAGGAAGTAAAGACGCTGTACACCAACGACCTCGACCAGGGCCCGTACATCTCGCAGACGCTACGCGTGGACGAGAGCACCGACGCGCTCAACGCCCAGGTCGCGATCTACCGCATGATGCGTCCCGGCGAGCCGCCGACGGAAGACGCCGTGAAGACGCTCTTCAACGGCCTTTTCTTCAGCGAGGACCGCTACGACCTGTCGGCCGTGGGCCGCATGAAGTTCAACCGCCGCGTGGGCCGCGACGAACTCACGGGCGCCATGACGCTGTCGAACGACGACATCGTCGCGGTGATCAAGATCCTCGTGGAGCTTCGCAACGGCCGCGGCGAGATCGACGACATCGACCACCTCGGCAACCGCCGCGTGCGTTCCGTGGGCGAGCTCGCGGAGAACCAGTTCCGCTCGGGCCTGGTGCGCGTCGAGCGCGCGGTTCGCGAGCGACTCTCGCAGGCCGAGAGCGAGAACCTCATGCCGCACGACCTGATCAACGCGAAGCCCGTGTCGGCCGCGATCAAGGAGTTCTTCGGCTCCTCGCAGCTGTCGCAGTTCATGGACCAGACCAACCCGCTGTCCGAGATCACGCACAAGCGCCGCATCTCGGCCCTCGGGCCCGGCGGCCTCACGCGCGAGCGCGCGGGCTTCGAGGTGCGCGACGTGCACCCGACGCACTACGGCCGCGTCTGCCCGATCGAGACGCCGGAAGGCCCGAACATCGGCCTCATCAACTCGCTCGCCCTCTACGCGCGCACGAACGACTTCGGCTTCATCGAGACGCCGTATCGCCGCGTGAAGGACGGCAAGGTGACCAAGGACATCGAATACCTGTCGGCGATCGAGGAAGGCAAGTACGTGATCGCCCAGGCGAACGCCGAGCTCGACCGCGCCGGCAAGTTCGTCGACGAGCTCGTGTCCTGCCGCCACCGCAACGAGTTCACGCTTTCCACCTCGGACAAGATCGAGTACATCGACGTGGCGCCCTCGCAGATCGTCTCGGTGGCGGCCTCGCTGATCCCGTTCCTCGAGCACGACGACGCGAACCGCGCCCTCATGGGTTCGAACATGCAGCGCCAGGCGGTTCCGTGCCTGCGCGCCGAGAAGCCGCTCGTCGGCACGGGCATCGAGCGCACGGTCGCGATCGACTCGGGCACGGCGGTGCAGGCTCGCCGCGGAGGGCGCGTCGACTACGTGGACGCGGGCCGCCTCGTGGTCCGCGTGAACGACAACGAGACGCGCCCGGGCGAAGCCGGCGTGGACATCTACAACCTCACCAAGTACACGCGCTCGAACCAGAACACCAACATCAACCAGCGCCCGCTGGTGAAGGTGGGTGACCTGATCGCCTCGGGCGACGTCGTGGCCGACGGCGCCTCGACGGACATGGGCGAGCTGGCACTCGGCCAGAACCTGCTCGTCGCGTTCATGCCGTGGAACGGCTACAACTTCGAGGACTCGATCCTCATCTCCGAGCGCATCGTCGCCGAGGACCGGTATACCTCGATCCACATCGAGGAACTGGTGGTCGTGGCGCGCGACACGAAGCTCGGCCCCGAGGAGATCACGCGCGACATCTCGAACCTCTCCGAGCGCATGCTCTCGCGCCTGGACGAGTCGGGCATCGTGTACATCGGCGCGGAAGTCGAAGCCGCCGACGTGCTCGTGGGCAAGGTCACGCCGAAGGGCGAGACGCAGCTCACGCCTGAAGAGAAGTTGCTTCGCGCGATCTTCGGCGAGAAGGCTTCCGACGTGAAGGACACGTCGCTGCGCGTGCCGTCGGGCATTTCCGGCACCGTGATCGACGTGCAGGTCTTCACGCGCGAGGGCATCGCCCGCGACAAGCGCGCCCAGCAGATCATCGACGAGCAGCTCAAGGACTACCGCAAGGACCTGCACGACCAGCTGCGCATCGTCGAGGACGACGCGTTCACGCGCATCGAGAAGGTGATCGTGAACAAGACCGCCAAGGGCGGCAAGAAGCTCGCCAAGGGCGCGAAGGTCAGCAAGCAGTACCTGCAGGAGACCGACCGCCACGACTGGTTCGACATCCGCCTGCAGGACGAGGATGCCGCGGCCCAGCTCGAGCAGCTTCGCGAGTCGCTCGACCTCACGCGCAAGGAATTCGACCGCGCGTTCGAGGAGAAGAAGAAGAAGCTCACGCAGGGCGACGAGTTGCCGCCCGGCGTGCAGAAGATGGTGAAGGTGTACGTCGCGGTCAAACGCCGCCTGCAGCCGGGCGACAAAATGGCCGGCCGCCACGGCAACAAGGGCGTGATCTCGAAGATCGTGCCGGTTGAAGACATGCCGTTCATGGCGGACGGCACGCCGGTCGACATCGTGTTGAACCCGCTGGGCGTGCCTTCGCGCATGAACGTGGGGCAGATCCTGGAGACCCACCTCGGGTGGGCCGCCAAGGGCATCGGGCTGCGGATCCAGGAAATGCTGCGCGCCAGCGAGGGCGCGGCCAAGGTGCGCAAGTTCCTCGACAAGATCTACAACTCGACGGGCAAGAAGGAGGACCTCGCCGAATTCAACGACGAGGAAGTCCTGGAGCTCGCGAAGAACCTGCAGAACGGCCTGCCGTTCGCCACGCCGGTGTTCGACGGCGCGACCGAGGTGGAGATCAAGGACATGCTGGAGCTCGCGGGCCTTCCGCGCAGCGGCCAGGTCGCGCTCTTCGACGGGCGCACGGGCGACGCATTCGACCGCCCGGTGACCGTGGGGTACATGCACATCCTGAAGCTGCACCACTTGGTCGACGACAAGATGCATGCGCGCTCGACCGGCCCGTACTCGCTCGTCACCCAGCAGCCGCTGGGCGGCAAGGCGCAGTTCGGCGGCCAGCGC
>JBAQKF010000043.1:0-20830 GCA_049300695.1 Usitatibacter sp. | reverse complement strand
TCATCGATTCGAAGCGCGCGCGTGCCCGGCCGCGCAACGTGCCCAGCGCGAACTCGGCGGCCAGCGCCTCGCGGGCTTCGCGCGAGAGCTTCATCGTGCTTGTGCTTCCATGAGGCAGTCACGCAGTTTCGCAAGTCCGCGGCGCACGTGGGTCTTCACGGTGCCCAGGGGCTTGCTCAAGTGCGCGGCGAGCTCCGAGTGGGTGAGCCCGTGGAAGAAGGCGAGGGCGATGGTCTGGCGTTGCTCCGGATCGAGCTTCTCGAGGCACTTCTGGATGGAATGGGACTGCTGGCTCGCCTCGGCATCGCGCGCCGGCGCCGCGCTCTCGTCCACGAGGTTCGTCGTGAGCAGCTCGTCCACGTCGGGCTCCTCGCGCGTGCGGCGCACGATGTCGAGGCTGCGGTTGCGCACGATCGCGGTCATCCACGTGAGCGGCGCGCTTTTTGCCGCGGCGTAGTCCGACGAACGCCTCCAGATATTGACGAAACTGTCCTGCAAGACTTCCTCCGCGAGCGGCCTCTCCCGGACTATACGGAGCGAGACGGCAAACAGTTTCGAGCTTGTCGCGCGGTAGAGCTCCGCGAAGGCGTTGCGGTCGCCGAGCGCCGTGCGCGCGAGCAGGCCTTCGAGGCGGGCGGCGTCCTCGGCCATCTATTCCTTCTCCTCGCGGCCCGGCTTCCACTGGGGCTCGGGCACGCCTGCGGCCGCGTTGATGGAGCGCGCGGCGAGGAAGAGCAGGTCCGAGAGCCGGTTCAGGTACTGGATCGAGAGCGCCGAGACCGCCTCGATGCGTCCCAGCGCCACGAGCGAGCGTTCCGCGCGGCGGCAGATGGTGCGGGCGACGTGGCACGCCGACGCGGCGCGCGTGCCCCCGGGAAGGATGAATTCCTTCAGGACGGGAAGGGGCTCCCGCAGCGCCTCGATCCGCTTCTCCACTTCCGTGACATGGGCGTTCCATAGCGCCGAGCGGCCCGGAATGCTCACTTCACCTCCCAGGTCGAAGAGGTCGTTCTGCACCGCGAGCAGGATCGCGCGGATCCGCTCGGGCAAGTCCTCGGCCAGGACCACGCCCAGGGCGCTGTTCAGCTCGTCGATCTCGCCCATGGCGGCGACGCGCGGCGCGTCCTTTCCGATGCGCTTGCCGTCGCCCAGCCCGGTCGTGCCGTCGTCGCCGGTGCGCGTCACAATCTTCGTGAGGCGATTTGCCATGGGCGGCCATTGTACAATCGCCTCCGTGAAAACCAGCTTTTTGGACTTCGAGCAGCCCATCGCGGAGCTCGAGCAGAAGATCGAGGAGCTGCGCTTCGTGCAGGACGACTCCGCGGTCGACATCTCCCAGGAGATCGAGCGGCTCTCGAAGAAGAGCCGCGAGCTCACCAAGGACATCTACTCGAAGCTGTCGGCCTGGCAGATCTCGAAGGTCGCGCGCCATCCGCAGCGCCCGTACACGCTCGACTACGTGAACGCGCTCTGCACCGACTTCGAGGAGATGCACGGGGACCGGGCCTTCGCCGACGATGCGGCGATCGTCGGGGGCATGGCGCGTTTCAACGGGCAGAGCGTGATGGTGATCGGCCACCAGAAGGGGCGCGACACCAACGACAAGATCTACCGCAACTTCGGCATGCCGCGCCCCGAGGGCTACCGCAAGGCGCTCCGCCTCATGAAGCTCGCGGAAAAGTTCGGCATCCCGCTGGTCACGTTCGTCGATACGCCGGGCGCCTATCCCGGGATCGGCGCCGAGGAACGCGGCCAGTCCGAGGCCATCGGCAAGAACCTCTACGCGATGGCGGGGCTGCGCGTGCCGATCGTGGTGACTGTGATCGGCGAGGGCGGCTCCGGGGGCGCGCTGGCGATCGCCGTGGGCGATACGACGTTGATGATGCAGTACTCGACTTACTCGGTGATCTCGCCCGAGGGCTGCGCCGCGATCCTCTGGAAGAGCGCGGAGAACGCCGGCGAGGCCGCGGAGAGCCTCGCCATCACCGCGCCGCGGCTGAAGGCGCTGGGCGTGATCGACAAGGTGATTCCCGAGCCGCTGGGCGGCGCGCATCGGGATCCCGCCGAGGCTGCCAAGAACCTGAAGAAGGCGATCCAGGAAAGCTTGCGAAGCTTGCAGGACCTCTCCGCCGAGGAGCTTCTCGAGCGCCGCCAGGAGCGGTGGGTCAACTATGGGAAGTTCAAGGAACTGGCCGAGTAGCCTTTTCGGCGACCTGCCGCGCGACGCCGCGGTGTGCGTCGGGTTTTCCGGAGGCGTGGATTCGGCGGTGCTGCTCGAGCTGCTCGCCCGCGATTCGAAGCGCCACTCCCGCAGGCTTTCCGCCGTGCATGTCCACCATGGGTTGAGCCCGAACGCCGATCGCTGGACGGCCGCGTGCGAACGTTTCTGCGCGGAGCGCGGCATCCCGCTCGACGTCGTGCGGGTGAAGGTCGACGCCCGCGCGAAGGAGGGCCTCGAAGCGGCCGCGCGCGAGGCGCGCTACGCGGTCTACGCGAAGCGGCCGGAGACCTTCGTCGCGCTGGCGCATCACCTCGACGACCAGGCCGAGACGGTCCTGCTGCAATTGCTTCGCGGCACGGGGCTGAAGGGCGTTGCCGCGATGCCCGTGATGCGCACGCTCGCCGGTTCGCAGGTCACGCTGTACCGGCCCCTCCTCGCGATCCCCCGTGCCGCGATCCTCGAGTACGCGCGTGACGCGAAGCTCGATTGGATCGAAGACGAATCGAATGCCTCGACGGTCCACGATCGCAACTACCTGCGCCACGAGATCGCTCCGCTGCTGGACGCGCGCTTTCCCGGATGGCGCGAGTCGGTGGGACGATTCGCTCGCCACGCGGCCGAGGCCGACGCGATGTTGGGCGCGCAGGCCGCGGTGGACGGCGCGAACGAGCCCGACTCGCTGGTACTCGAGCCGGGTCTCGCGGCGCCGCGGCGCGCGAATGCGCTGCGAGTGTTCCTCGCAGCCCGGAATCTCGCGATGCCCAGCGAAGCGCGGCTCGACGAGATGGCGCGACAACTGTACGGCGCGCGCGCCGACGCACGTGTTCGCATCGAGCACGATGGCGTCCTCATCGCCCGCCATCGCGGCGCCGCGCGCATCGAGCGCAATATTCCTCGCGACGCGGGGCCGTGGTGCGTCGAGTGGCACGGAGAAGCGCGCATCGACCTGGGCGACGGCCGCGGCCAGGTGCGCTTCGAGCGCGAGCGGGGCGCGGGCATCGATGCCTCGCGGGTGGGCGAAGGCGAATGGCGCTTCATGCCGCGCGCGGGGGGAGAAAGAATTCGCATCGCGGCGCAGGGACGCACGCGCACCCTGAAGAACCTTCTCCAGGAGCGCTCCATCCCGGCGTGGCAGCGCGACCATTTGCCGCTGCTTTTCCGCGGGACGGAATTGGTTTGGGTGCCCGGAGTGGGAATCGCGGCCGAATATGCTTGCGGGGCACGCTCCGAGGGGCTTTTACCGCGCTGGACGGTGGCGGGCGAGGCGGCGCTGTGCTAGAATGAAAAGCTAAATTTTTCATCAATTTAGCTGTTTAATTTGCGCCCCAAGGAGGGGAATTAATGGCCGTAGAGCGCACCCTTTCGATCATCAAGCCCGATGCCGTGGCGAAGAACGTGATCGGCGAGATCTACGCGCGATTCGAGAAAGCCGGCCTCAAGGTCGTGGCCGCGAAGATGGCACACCTGTCGCGCAGCGATGCGGAAGGGTTCTACGCAGTGCACAAGGGACGCCCCTTCTTCAACGATCTCGTGTCGTTCATGATCTCGGGCCCCGTGATGATCCAGGTCCTCGAGGGCGACAAGGCGATCCAGAAGAACCGCGACCTCATGGGCGCCACGGATCCGAAGAAGGCCGACAAGGGCACGATTCGCGCGGACTTCGCGCAGTCGATCGACGCCAACGCGGTGCACGGCTCCGACGCGCCGGAGACGGCGAAGGTCGAGATCGCCTATTTCTTCCCCTCGAGCAACGTCTACTCGCGCTAGACCATGAGCGGGCGCACAAACCTCCTCGACTTCACCTTGCCCGGGCTCACCGAGTGGCTGGCCGCGCAGGGCGAGAAGCCGTTCCGGGCGCGCCAGTTGTTCCAATGGATCCACCAGCGCGGAGTGTCCGACTTCGACGCGATGTCGGATCTGGCCAAGTCGCTTCGCGAGAAGCTCAAGGCGATCGCCGAGGTCCGCCCGCCCGCGATCCTTTCCGAGCATCGCTCCGCCGACGGCACCGTGAAGTGGCTCTTCGATGTCGGTATCGGTAACGGCATCGAAACCGTGTTCATTCCCGAAGACGATCGCGGGACGCTCTGCGTGTCCTCGCAGGTCGGCTGCGCGCTCGATTGCAAGTTCTGCTCGACGGGCCGCCAGGGCTTTAACCGCGACCTGTCCGTGGCCGAGATCATCGGGCAGGTCTGGGTGGCCAACAGGCGCCTGGAAGAACTGGAAAGGGAAGGATCGTCCTCGCGCCTGGCGCCTCGCGACCCGGATGCCGAAAGTTCGCGCAGCCCCCGCCCCGTTTCCAACGTCGTGATGATGGGCATGGGCGAGCCGCTCAACAATTTCGAGCCCGTCGTCGACGCCATGAAGATCATGCTGGACGACCTGGCCTACGGCCTTTCGCGCCGCCGCGTCACGCTCTCGACCTCGGGCGTCGTTCCGAACATCCGCAAGCTGAAGAACGCGCTGCCGGTGGCGCTCGCCGTGAGCCTGCACGCGCCCAACGACGAGATCCGCAGCCGCATCATGCCGGTGAACGACGCGTATCCGATCGCGAAGCTGCTGGAAGCGTGCCGCGAATACCTCGAGGTCTCTCCGCGCGACTTCATCACCTTCGAGTACGTGATGCTCGAGGGCGTGAACGACGCGCCCGACCACGCGAGGGAGCTCGCGAAGCTGCTGAAGTCCGTTTCGTCGAAGGTGAACCTGATTCCCTTCAACCCGTTTCCCGATTCAGGATTCACGCGAAGCGCGCCCGACCGCGTGCGCCGCTTCCAGCAGATCCTGCTCGACGCCGGCTACATCGCGACGGTGCGCAAGACGCGCGGCGAGGACATCGACGCGGCCTGCGGGCAGCTCGCGGGGCAGGTCGTCGATCGCATGAAGCGCAAGATCGTCCGCATCCACTCACATCCGGGGCACTGATGCGCATCGTCCTCGCCATGATCGCCACCGTGATCCTCGCCGCCTGCAGCTCGCAGACCGCGGTCACCACGAAGCCCGTCACGGAAAACGAGCCCACCGACGGGCGCACTCGCTCGGCCGCCCACACGGCGCTCGCCGGCGAGTACTACGCTCGCGGCAACTGGGCCATCGCCCTCGCGGAATCGCGCGAAGGTCTCAGGTACGACTCGAACTACTGGCCCGCGTACAACATGCAGGGCCTGATCTACATGGAGCTGCGCGAGGACGGTCCCGCCCGCGAGGCCTTCGAGCGCGCGCTCTCCCTGAGCGCGAACAACCCCGATGTCCAGAACAACTACGGCTGGTTCCTGTGCACGCGCAACGATGCCACTCGCGGGCTAGACCTCATGCAGCGCGCCATCGCCAACCCGCTTTACTCCACGCCCGAGAAGGCGTTCCTCTCGCGGGGCCTCTGCCTGAGGCGCATTGGGCGCACGGCGGAAGCCGAGGAGAGCCTCCGCCGCGCGGTGCTGATCCGTCCCGACCTCATCGGCGCGCTCTACAACCTCGCCATCATCACGTACGAGCGCGGCTCGATGAAGGATGCCGATAACTATATGGCGCGCTACATGCGCCTCACGACGCCCACGCTGGAAGGCCTCGTGTATGCCGTGAAGATCACGCGTGCCGTCGGCGACTCCAGCTCGGAGCAAAGCTACCTGCAGCAGATGCGCAGGCGCTTCCCCGACAGCCCGGAGCTCGCGGAGCTCGAGAAGTCGCATTAGGGACCCCCGTGGAAGCCGAAGCCGAACTCCAACCGGAAGAGGCGCCTCGCAAGACGCTGGGCCAGACGCTCTCTGCGGAACGCGAGCGCCAGGGCCTGTCGCGCGCCGACGCGGCGCAACGGCTGCACATGAGCGCGTACCAGATCGAGGCGATCGAGACCGGCGACTACTCGCGGCTCCCGAAGGGCACGTTCCTGCGCGGCTTCGTTCGCAACTACTCCAAGCTGCTGGGCCTGCCGGTCGACGCGGTGTTGCCGCTGCTCAAGGAGGATGCGCCGCGCGACGGGCGTCCGGGCATCGTGGTGCCGACGCAGAACATCCGGTTCGATCCGTTGGGCGAGCGCTTGCAGAATCCCTACGTGCAGGCCGCCGTGATCGCCATCGTCGTGGTCGCGATTGCCTTCGCTGCGATGTACTGGTGGCTTTTCATCCGCACCTCGCCCCCGGCAGCGGCCCACAGGGGCATGGAGCCGAGGCCCGCAATCGAAGTTGCATCCGCACCGGCTCCCGTGGTCGCGATGGCCGCCGCACCCGCGCCTGAACCCATCGCGCCCGTGAAGGCCGAGCCTGCGAAGCCGGAACCCGCCAGGGCCGACGCGAGGAAATCCGATCCGAGGAAATCCGATCCGGCGAAGGCCGATGCGCCGAAAGTCGCGGTGGCCGCGCCCGTGGAAGCTCCCGTGAGCGCGCCGGTGGAAGGCCCCGTGCTCAAGTTTCGCTTCCACGGCGAATCGTGGGTCGAGATCCGCGACGCCAAGGGCAAGGTGATCCTGTCGAAGCTGAACGCGCCCGGCACCGAGGCCGAGGTGACGGGCAGGCCTCCCTTCAACGTGATCGTGGGCAACGCGCCGGAGGTCAAGGTGTTCTACAACGACCACCAGTTCGACCTGGAGCCCCACACCAAGGTCGCGGTCGCGCGCTTCACTGTCGAGTGACGCCATGCAACCCAGCCGAGTGACGCCATGACAACGCGCCGCATCTCGCGAGCCGTCCGTGTCGCGGACAAGACGATCGGAGGCAGCGCCCCGATCCTCGTGCAATCCATGACGAATACGGACACGGAGGACGCGGCCTCCACCGCGGCGCAGGTCGCCGCGCTCGCGCGCGCCGGCTCCGAGATCGTGCGCATCACGGTGAACACGGTCGAGGCCGCGAGGCAGGTCCCGGAGATCCGCAATCGCCTCGAGAAGATGGGCATGAAGGTGCCGCTCGTGGGCGACTTCCACTTCAACGGCCACAAGCTCCTCACCCAGGTGCCCGAGTGCGCCGCCGTGCTGGACAAGTACCGCATCAACCCGGGCAACGTGGGCCACGGGTCCAGGCGCGACGACCAGTTCTCCACGATGGTCGAGAAGGCCATCGAGCACGGCAAGCCCGTGCGCATCGGCGTGAACTGGGGCTCGCTCGACCCGGAACTGCTCGCGCGCATGATGGACGAGAACGCGAGGCTTTCGAAGCCGAGGCAAGCCGACGAGGTGATGCGCGAGGCGCTCATCGTCTCGGCGCTCGAAAGCGCGGAGTTCGCCCGGCAGATCGGCCTTCCCGCCGACCGGATCGTCATCTCCTGCAAGGTCTCCGCGGTGCAGGACCTGATCCTCGTCTATCGCGAGCTCGGCCGGCGCTGCGACTACGCGCTGCACCTGGGCCTCACGGAAGCGGGCATGGGATCGAAGGGCATCGTCGCCTCCACGGCCGCGATGGGCGTGCTGTTGCAGGAGGGCATCGGCGACACGATCCGCGTGTCGCTCACGCCGGAACCCAACGGCGATCGCACCAGGGAAGTCATCGTCGCGCAGGAGATCCTGCAGACGATGGGGCTTCGCTCGTTCACGCCGATGGTCTCGGCCTGCCCGGGTTGCGGGCGCACGACGAGCACGTTCTTCCAGGAGCTGGCCGACAAGATCCAGGGCTACCTGCGTAACCAGATGCCGGCGTGGCGCGAGCAATATCTCGGTGTCGAGGAAATGCACGTCGCCGTGATGGGGTGCGTGGTGAACGGCCCCGGAGAATCGAAGCTCGCCAACATCGGCATCTCGCTGCCGGGCTCCGGCGAGAAGCCCGTGGCTCCCGTCTATGTCGACGGCGAGAAGACGGTGACCCTCAAGGGCGATCGCATCGCCGAGGAATTCCAGGCGATCGTCGAACAATATGTGAAGGAGAGGTACGGTTCACCCATCGCGCCTCGTGCCTCGCGCCCGAAGACAATTCCAATCGTTTCCTCATGATCCCGAAGATCCAGTCGATCCGGGGCATGGAGGATGTGCTGCCGGATCGATCCCCGCTATGGCAGAAACTCGAGGACGCCACGCGCCGCGTCTTCGAGCAATACGGCTATCGCAATATCCGCACGCCCATCGTCGAGCCCACGGCGCTTTTCGTGCGCGGCATCGGCGAGGCGACCGACATCGTCGAGAAGGAGATGTACGTTTTCAGCGATCGCAACGATGAGAGCCTCGCGCTTCGCCCCGAGGCGACCGCCGGCATCGTGCGCTCCGCGATCGAGCACAGCTTCCTCTACAACGGCCCCATGCGCGTGTGGACGATGGGCCCGATGTTCCGCTACGAGCGTCCGCAGAAAGGCCGCCAGCGCGAGTTCCACCAGTTCGACGTCGAGGCGCTCGGATACGAAGGCCCGGACGTGGATGCCGAGCAGATGGTGATGCTCGCGCGCCTGTACAAGGCGCTGGGCCTCGGCAACGTCGAGCTGCACGTGAATTCAATTGGCGATGCGGCCGACCGCAAGGTCCACCGCGAGAAGCTCGTCGCGTATTTCGGGAAGCACAAGAGCGAGCTCGACGACGATTCGCGCCGGCGCCTCGAAACGAATCCCCTTCGCATCCTCGATTCGAAGAATCCCGGCATGCAGGAGATGATCGAGGGCGCGCCGCGCCTCCTCGACAATCTTGGCGACGCCGCGGCCGAACACTTCGAGTCCCTCAAGGTGCTGCTCGACGGCGCCGGGCTTGCGTACACGGTGAACCCTCGCCTCGTGCGCGGCCTGGACTACTACAATCGCAGCGTCTTCGAGTTCGTCTCGTCCGGCATCGGCGCCCAATCCACGATCGCAGGCGGAGGGCGCTATGACGGGCTCTTCGAGCAGTTGGGCGGCAAGGCCACGCCCGCGTGCGGCTTCGGCATGGGCATGGAACGGGTCCTCCTCGCGATGGAGGCCGCGAAAGTCTCCGCCGCGCAGGATCCCGATGCGTTCATCGTGCATGCGGGAGAGAATGCGGAACCGGCGGCCTGGAAGGTCTCGGAGAAGCTGCGCGATGCCGGGCTCGACGTGGTGATGGGTGCCGGCGGCAGCTTCAAGTCGCAGATGAAGAAGGCGGATGCGAGCGGCGCCCGCTACGCGGTGATCATCGGGGAGGCCGAGGCGGAATCGGGGCGGTTGACGGTGAAGAACCTCGCCGGCGGGGAACAACAGACGGTCGACCTTCAGGCCGCCATTCAACTACTGGGATAGGGAAACGATGTCCGGATCTTACGATTTCGAAGAACAGGAACGCCTGGCGGAGCTGAAGGCCTGGTGGGAAGACAATCGCTGGTACGTGATGGGCGCGATCGCCGCTGCGGTCGTCGCGTTCGCGGGCTACCGCGGCTATGCGTGGTGGTCGCTGCGCGAAGCCGACGCGGCAGCCAACGCGTATACGCCCGTGGCCGAGGCCGTCGCCGCGAAGGACACGAAGAAGACGGACGAAGCGGCGCGCAAGGTGATCGCCGAGCACCCGAACTCCTTCTACGCCTCGGATGCGGCGCTCGTGCTCGCGAAGAACGCGTTCGACGCGGGCAACCTCGACGAGGCGGCGAAGCAGCTCGAGTGGGTCGTCGCCAGCGGCTCCGAGGCGCATCGCGGCGTGGCGCGCGTGCGCCTGGCCGGCGTGCTCATGGAGCAGAAGAAGTACGAAGAGGCGCTGCGCGTGCTCGATGGCAACAAGGACGAGGCCTACGCGCCGCTCATGGCCGACATGCGCGGCGACATCATGCTCGCGCAGCACCGGCTCGACGAAGCGCGCGCGGCCTATAAGGTCGCCGCCGAGAAAGCCGACCCGCGCAATCCCGTGAAGAGCATCGCGCAGACGAAACTCAACGCGCTCGGGGGCGGCCAATGAGAATCGCGCGCGTGGCACTCCTCGCCGCCGTCGCGATCGTCGCCGCGGGCTGCAGCTCGTGGAACCCGCTCGTGACGCTCGGGATCAAGACGGAGCCCGCGAACAAGCCCACGCCGCTCGGGCCCATCAATGCAGCGCTCACTCCGCGCGCGGTGTGGACGACGAAAGTCGGCAAGTCCCTGGGATACAGCTTCAGGCCCGTGTATTCCGGCGGCCGCATCTACACGGCCTCGGGCGACGGCGTGGTGAGCGTCCTCGACGAGGACACCGGCAAGATCGTCTCGACGATCGACACCAAGAAGCGCGTGTCGGGAGGCGTCGAGGTCGGCGACGGAATCCTCATCGTCGGGACCATCAAGGGCGAAGTGCTCGCCTACGACCTGAAGGGCAAGCACCTGTGGACGCAGTCGGTGGGTGGCGAAGTGATCGCGCCCGCGGCGGTCTCGAACAAGGTGGTCGTCGTGCGCACTTCCGACGATCGCATCTTCGGCCTCGGCGCCGACGACGGAAAACGCCGCTGGGTGTTCCAGCGCGCGGCACCCGCGCTGCTGCTTCGCAGCGAATCGGGCGTCCTCGCCATCGGGCGCGACGTGGTGGCGGGTTATCCCAACGGCAAGCTGATCGCGCTCGACATCGACGACGGCAAGCTCACCTGGGAAGTGTCCGTATCCATGCCCCGCGGGGCCACGGAGCTCGAGCGCATCGCCGACGTCGCGGGCCTGCCGGTGGTCGACGGCAACAACATCTGCGCCGGCGCCTTCCAGGGCAAGGTCGCGTGCGTCGAGATCGCGTCGCGCAACATCGCGTGGTCGCGCGACCTGTCCACCTCGCGCTCGATCGCCGTGGACAATAAGAACGTCTATGTCGTGGACGATTCCAGCGCCGTGCACGCGCTCGACAAGAGCGCCGGCGCCAGCGTGTGGAAGCAGGACAAGCTCCTCTACCGCAAGCTCACTTCGCCCGTGCTCCAGGACAACCACCTCATCGTGGGCGACTACGAGGGGTACCTTCACGTGATCTCCCCGGACAACGGCGAGTTGATCGGCCGGTTCGCCACCGACGGCACGGCGATCGAGTCGATCGTGCCTATCGCCGGCGCGCTGCTCGTCCAGACCGCGGGCGGCTCGGTGGTCATGGTCAGGATTTGACAAAAAGCTTTGGATCCGCAGATGAACGCAGATGAACGCAGATGAAAACCTTCAGGGCTTGGTTCGTGGCAGGTCCAACGTCGGCACGAAACGCCATCAACGGCTTGGTCCTTGTCTGCGTTCATCTGTGTTTATCTGCGGATAACGCTTTAGTGCAATCGCGGTGAAACCGACCGTTGTCCTCGTCGGGCGGCCGAACGTGGGCAAGTCAACACTGTTTAATCGCCTCACGCGCTCGCGCGATGCGCTCGTGGCCGACCTCCCGGGCCTCACGCGCGACCGCCACTATGGCCAGGGGCGCATGGGCGACAAGCCCTTCATCGTGGTCGATACGGGCGGTTTCGAGCCCGTCGCCAAGGAAGGGATCCTTTCGGAGATGGCGCGCCAGGCGCGGGAAGCCATCGCCGAGGCCGACGTGATCCTCTTCATCACCGACGCCCGCGCGGGGCTTTCGCCGCAGGACAAGCGCATCGCGCAGCAGCTTCGCGAGGCGAACGCGCCCGTGCTGCTGGTCGTGAACAAGACCGAAGGCATGCGCACCGAGGTGGTGACCGCCGAGTTCCACGAGCTGGCGCTGGGCCATCCCTACCCGATCTCGGCCGAGCACGGCGAAGGCGTTTCCTCCCTCATCGACGAAGCCCTCGAGCCATTCCCCGCGCATCGCGAGGATGACGAGGTGCCCGACCATCCGCGCGTGGCCATCATCGGCCGGCCCAACGTGGGCAAGTCCACGCTGGTCAATCGCCTCCTCGGCGAGGAGCGCGTGATCGCATTCGACCAGCCCGGCACCACCCGCGACTCGATCGAGGTCGAGCTCGACTGGGACGGCAGGCGCTACACATTGGTCGATACGGCGGGAATACGGCGCAAGGGCAAGGTGTTCGAGTCAGTGGAGAAGTTCTCCGTGGTGAAGACGCTCCAGTCCATCGAGCGCGCCAACGTGGTGGTGCTCGTGGTGGACGCGGAGGCGAACATCGCGGAGCAGGACGCGCATATCGGCGGCTACATCCTCGAGGCGGGACGATCGCTCGTGGTAGCGGTGAACAAGTGGGATGCCGTCGACACGGAGAAACGCAAGGACGTGAAGAACGATCTCGAGCGCAAGCTCCAATTCCTCGATTTCGCCGACTTCGTGACGATCTCGGCGCGTATGGGCACCGGCATCAAGGGGCTGCTCACCGCCGTGGACACCGCTTTCGCGGCCGCCATGGCGAAGCTTTCCACGCCCAAACTCACGCGGGCCCTGCAGGCGGTCATCGAGCAGCAACAGCCGCCCATGTCGGGGCGCTTTCGCCCCAAGATGCGCTACGCGCACCAGGGAGGCTCGAACCCGCCCATCGTCGTGATCCACGGGTCGGGCCTGGACGGGGTGAAACGGCCCTACCTGCGCTATCTCGAGAACTCCTTCCGCAAGACCTTCAAGCTCAAGGGGACGCCGCTCAGGATCGAGCTCAGGTCCTCTGCCAACCCCTTCGAGGGGCGGAAGAAGGTGCTTACGGAGAAGCAGGATTCCCAGCGGCGCCGCCGGAAGATCGTCTCCAAGCGCCGTTATGGCTGATGAAATAGGCGGGAACCGCCGGGAGCCCGGGCTGTCCTTCCAGACGCTGGCTTATAATCGAGATGCAGTAGAGTCTCAAGGCGGGGATACGGCCCGCCCAGACCCGGAAACCCGGAGAAAGAAAAGGGGCAGAACAAATGAGCAACAAAGGGCAACTGCTGCAAGACCCGTTTCTCAATACGTTGCGCAAGGAGCACGTTCCGGTCTCGATCTACCTGGTGAATGGCATCAAGCTCCAGGGGCAGATCGAGTCTTTTGACCAGTACGTCGTGCTCCTCAAGAACACCGTGACCCAGATGGTCTACAAGCACGCCATTTCCACGGTGGTCCCGGCGCGGCCGGTTACGGTCCCGCTTGAGCATCCGCAGGAATCCTGAGCGCTCGCGCGCCGTCCTCGTAGCCCTCGACATCGGTCGCGCCACGCCCGCCGAAGATCGGGCGGAGGAGGGCACGCGCCTCGTGCAGAGCGCCGGCGTGCAAGTCGCGCAGGTGATTCGCGGGCGGCGCGACCGTCCCGACGCGGCCACTTTCGCCGGTTCGGGAAAGGTCGAGGAGATCAAGGCCGCGGTCGTCGAGCACGCGGCGGACATCGTGGTCTTCGACCAGACGCTTTCCGCCGCGCAGGTGCGCAATCTCGAGCGCGCGCTTTCCGAGGGCAATGCGGCGGTGACCGTTTATGACCGCACCGACCTCATCCTCAACATCTTCGCGCAGCGCGCGCGCTCCCACGAAGGCAAGCTCCAGGTGGAGCTCGCGCGCCTCGAGCACCTTTCCACGCGCCTCGTGCGCGGCTGGACCCACCTCGAGCGCCAGCGCGGCTCCCTCGGCAAGACGGGCGGCCCGGGCGAGAAGCAGATCGAGCTCGACCGCCGCATGATCGGCGAGCAGGTGAAGAAGCTGAAGGAGCGCATTCGCAAGGTCGGCCGCGTTCGCGACACGCAGCGCTCGGCGCGCTCGCGTTCGGGCGTGTTGAGCGTGTCTCTGGTCGGATACACAAACGCGGGCAAGTCCACGCTCTTCAACAAGCTCGCGCGCTCGGAAGCCTACGTCGCCGACAAGCTCTTCGCGACGCTCGATACCACCACGCGCCGCGTCTACGTCGGCGACGGCGCGACGATCCTGCTTTCCGACACGGTGGGATTCATCCGCGACCTGCCGCACTCGCTCGTGGATTCGTTCAAGGCCACCCTCGAGGAAGCGGTGCAGGCCGACCTGCTGCTGCATGTCGTGGACTGCGCGAACCCGCGGTATCGCGAGCAGATCGACGCGGTGAACGCGGTGCTGGAGGAGATCGGTGCCAGCTCCGTGCCCCAGCTTCTCGTCTACAACCAGATCGACCGGGTGCCGGGAATGCAGCCCGAGATCGTGCGCGATGCCCATGGTAAGATATTGAATATCAAGGTGAGTGCGTATACCGGGGCCGGGATCGAGCCGCTTCGCGAAGCGCTCGCCGTGGCCGCGCGAGACGCTTCGCGCCCGCTAACCACCGCAGCTTGAAATACGGACCGAAGCACCGACTTCATTAGTCGTCCTCGCCCGAAAAATCCACGATGCCGCCGAACGATCCCCAATGGGGAAAGAAGAACAACGAAGGTCCGCCCGATCTCGATGAGATCCTGAGGAAGCTCCAGCAGAAGGTCACGGGCTTCTTCGGTTTCCGGGGTCGCGGACCCGACGCTCCTCGTCCCCCGGGAGATCCGAGCGCGAGCGCCATCGGTGGCGGCATCATGTTCGTGGTGCTGCTCGTCGTCGCCGTATGGCTCGCGAGCGGCCTCTACATCGTGGACGAGGGCACGCGCGGCGTGGTGCTGCGACTGGGCAAGTACATCGAGACCACGATGCCGGGCCTGCACTGGCACATCCCGATCCCGATCGAGACCGTCGAGAACGTGAACGTCGCGCAGGTGCGCACGGTGGAGGTGGGCTATTCGGGCAACGCGCGCAACAAGCAGCCGCAGGAAGCCCTCATGCTCACCGACGACGAGAACATCGTCGACGTGCAGTTCGCCGTGCAGTACACGCTGAAGAGCCCCGAAGACTGGCTCTTCAACAACAACCATCCCGACGACAACGTGAAGCAGGCGGCCGAGACCGCGATTCGCGAGGTCGTGGGCAAGAGCAAGATGGACTTCGTGCTGAACCAGGGCCGCAGCGAGATCGCTTCCGGCGTGAAGCTCCTGATGCAGCACATCCTCGACCGGTACAAGACGGGGATCAACGTCACGACCGTGAACCTGCTGGGCGCGTCGGCTCCGGAGCAGGTGCAGCCGGCGTTCGAGGACGTGGTGCGCGCCGGCCAGGACCGCGAGCGCTTCAAGAACGAGGGACAGGCGTATGCGAACGATGTCGTCCCGAGGGCCCGGGGCATTGCCGCGCGCCTCATCGAGGAGGCCAACGGCTATCGCGCGAGTGTAGTGAGCACCGCGCAGGGCGATGCCGCGCGCTTCCGCCAGGTGCTCACCGAATACGAAAAGGCGCCGGCCGTCACGCGCGAGCGCATGTACCTCGACACCATGCAGCAGATCTATTCGTCCACGACGAAGATCTACGTGGACCAGAAGAGTGGCCAGAACCTCCTGTACCTGCCCATCGACAAGATCATGGCGCTCACGGCGCAGCAACAGCAGCAGGCGCCCGTCACGGTAGAGGCTCCGCGGGTGAGTCCAACCACGGAGCTCCCGGTGCCGCAGCCGGCGCCGGACCCGTTGCAGTCGCGCCGCGACGCATTGCGCTCGCGCGACCGGGAGGCCGGGCGATGAAACGAAGCACCGCATTCATCGTGATCGGGGCCATCCTCGCCGTGCTCGCGTTGTCGACGAGCATATACACGGTCGACCAGCGCAGGGCCGCGATCAAGTTCCAGCTGGGCGAGGTGATCGAGGTGCAGACCCAGCCGGGCCTGCACTTCATCGTGCCGTTCTACCAGAACGTGAAACTCTACGATATGCGCATCCAGACCCTCGAGGCCCGCGACCCCGAGCGCTTCCTCACGAGCGAGAACCGCAACGTGCTCGTGGATTCGTTCGTGAAGTGGCGGGTGGTCGACGTGCGCCTGTACTACGTGTCGGTGCACGGCGATCCGCTGCAGGCCGAGTCGCGCCTTGCGCAGACGGTGAACGATGCGCTGCGCGCGGAATTCGCCAAGCGCACGGTGCACGACGTGGTCTCGGGCGAGCGCGACAAGATCATGAGCGTCGTGGCCGAGAAGGTGGACCAGGACGTGCGGCGCATCGGCGTGTCGGTCGTCGACGTTCGCCTGAAGCGCGTGGACTTCGTGCCCGAGATTTCCTCCGACGTCTTTCGCCGCATGGAATCGGAGAGGAAGCGCGCCGCCAACGAGTTGCGCGCCACGGGCCAGGCCGAAGGCGAGAAGATCAAGGCCGACGCGGACCGCCAGAAGGTGGTGATCGTGGCCGAGGCCTATGCCCAGGCGCAGAAGACACGGGGCGAGGGCGACGCCACGGCTTCGCGCATCTACGCCGATGCGTTCCAGAAGAATCCCGAGTTCTTCAGCTTCTACCGCAGCATGGAGGCTTATCGCAACAGCATGCGCAGCAAGGGCGACGTGATGATCGTCGATCCGTCCTCGGACTTCTTCAAGTACCTCAAGAACCCGGGGCGCGGCGGCGGCAAAGCCGGCGTTCCGTGAGCGACGTGATATTCGCCGCCGTGGCACTCATGCTCGTGATCGAAGGAATCCTCCCGTTCGTCGCCCCGAAGCTCTGGCGCGAGGCGTTCGCCAGGCTCACGCAGATGACCGATGGGCAGATCCGGTTCGCGGGGCTCGCGTCGATGATGGTCGGGCTCGTCTTCCTCTACATCGCTACCTAACGCCATGAGGCGCTGGCTGCTTCCCGAGCACATCGAGGACGTGCTCCCCGCCGAGGCGCGCGCGATCGAGCGCCTGCGCCGGGCGATCCTCGACCTCTTCGAGTCCCACGGCTACGAGCTCGTGGCGCCGCCGCTCCTCGAGTACCTGGAGTCCCTGCTGTCGGGCACGGGACGCGACCTCGATCTCGCCACGTTCAAGTTGGTCGACCAGCTCTCCGGCCGCATGCTCGGCGTGCGCGCGGACCACACGCCGCAGGTCGCGCGCATCGATGCGCACCTGCTCAATCGCAAGGGAGTCGCACGGCTTTGCTACTGCGGGAGCGTGCTGCACACGGTCCCCGCGGGCATGACGAAGATGCGCGAGCCGATCCAGATCGGCGCGGAGATGTACGGGCATGCGGGCCTGGAAGCCGACGTGGAGCTCGTGAGCCTCATGATCGCGGCACTGAAGGCCGCGGGCGTGGAGCGCATTCACATCGACCTGGGCCATCCCGGAATCTATCGCGCCCTCACCGAGAAATCGGGCCTCAATGCCGAGGAATCGGAGGCGCTGTTCCACGCCGTGCAGCAGAAGGACGCGCCACGCGCGAAGGAGCTGGGCGGCGAAGTCGTGGCCGCGCTCACTTCGCTCAATGGTCCCAGGGGCACGATCGCGAAAGCGCGCCAGCAGCTCACGAGCCTTCCCGCGGTGACGCTCGCGCTGAACGCGCTGGAGCGCCTCGCCTCGCAATGCGAAGCGCCTGGCGTGGAGATCTCCGTGGACCTCGCGGAGCTGGGCGGATTCAACTACGAAAGCGGCCTCGTGTTCGCCGCCTTCACGCCGGGCAGCCCCGACGCCATCGCGCGCGGCGGCCGCTACGACGAGGTGGGCGCGAGCTTCGGCCGCGCGCGCGCCGCCACGGGATTCACGATGGACCTGCGGCAACTCGCCTCGCTCGCTCCTCGAGTCGATGCCGAGGAAAAGATTCTCGCGCCCGCGGTCGAGGATGCATCGCTCAAGGATGCCATCGCCAAGCTTCGCGCAGCGGGCAGCGTGGTGGTAGTCGAGATGCCAGGCACCGAAGCGCACCGCGACGAGCTGGGCTGCGCGAGGAAGCTCGAGAAGAAGGATGGCAAATGGCACGTAACGTAGTCGTCATCGGCCTGCAGTGGGGCGATGAGGGCAAGGGCAAGATCGTCGACTGGCTCACGGACCACGTGGGCGGCGTGGTGCGCTTCCAGGGCGGCCACAACGCGGGCCACACGCTGGTCATCGAGGGGCGCAAGACCATCCTTCGCCTCATCCCGTCGGGGATCCTGCACGGAGCCGTGAAGTGCTTCATCGGCAACGGCGTGGTGGTGTCGCCCGAGGCGCTCATGACGGAGATCGGCGAGCTCGAGCGCGCCGGCATCGATGTCACGAAGCAGCTTCGCATCTCGGAGGCCTGCCCGCTCATCCTTCCGTACCACGTCGCGATCGACCAGGCGAGGGAACGCGCCAAGGGCGAGGCGAAGATCGGGACCACGGGACGCGGCATCGGGCCCGCATACGAGGACAAGGTCGCGCGCCGCGCGATCCGCGTCCAGGATCTCTACACGCGGGAGCGCTTCGCCGCGAAGCTGGGCGAGGTACTGGACTACCACAACTTCGTCCTGCGCAACTACTTCCACGCCGACGCGGTGGATTTCCAGAAGACGCTCGACGACACGCTGGCGCTCGCGGGCAAGTTGAAGCCCATGGTCGCGGACGTGTCGGCTGAAGTGAACGCGCTCATCCGCGACGGCAAGAACATCCTCTTCGAGGGCGCGCAGGCTGCGCTGCTCGACGTGGACCATGGCACGTACCCCTACGTCACCTCGTCCAACACAGTCGCCGGCCAGGCCGCCGCGGGCGCGGGCGTGGGGCCGAATCAACTGCACTACGTGTTGGGCGTGGCCAAGGCCTACGCGACGCGCGTGGGCGCGGGCCCGTTCCCGACGGAGTTGGACGACGAGATCGGCGAGTACCTGCGCGTGAAGGGAAACGAGTACGGCTCGGTCACGGGCCGCCCGCGCCGTTGCGGGTGGTTCGACGGGTCGGCGCTCAAGCGCGCCGTGCAGCTGAACGGCGTGAGTGGCCTGTGCATCACCAAGCTCGACGTGCTCGATGGCCTGGACACGGTGCGCGTGGCCGTCGGCTACAAGGTGGGCAACGAGCGCCGCGACATCCTTCCGGTGGGCGCCGAGGCGCTCGCGATCTGCGAGCCGATCTACGAGGAACATCCGGGATGGAAGGAGAGCACTGTCGGCGTGAAGTCGTTCGACAAGCTCCCCGCCAATGCGCAGTCATACCTGAAGCGGCTCGAGTCGCTCGTCGGCGCGCCCATCGCGATCATCTCGACCGGTCCCGACCGGGAAGAGACGATCGTCCTGAAGCACCCGTTCGGCTGACTATTCCTTGGCGGTTTCCGGAGCGGTCCTCAGCTCGCGATCGAGCTTGTAGAGCGGCGCCCCGGGCTCGCCGAACGTTGCGTCCGGCGTGAAGGCCCGCGTGAAGATGATGGCGCCGATCACCACGAGGGCCACGACGGCGAAGAACAACGCGCGCCTGACCCGGCGCCTTTCCGAAGCGGCCGCATGCGATCGCCCCGAAGCTTCGGCCATGCGGCGCGCGGTGCTCTCCAGGCGCCGGCTCTCTTCCGCGGCGAGCGCCGCTTCGCGCTCCTCGGCTTCGGCGCGCAGCTTGGCGGTCTCCAGTGCGAGCTGCTCGGCCTCGGCGCTTTCGCGCGCCGCGGCGGCCAGGCGCTCCTGGGCTTCGGCTTCCGCCTCGATTCGCGAGAGCTCGACGGCCTCGAGGTCGATCGCGTCCTCGATCTCGCCAGGCGACACTGCGCGGAGGGCCGCGCGCTCATCGGCGGCGCGCCGCAGGGCGTGGGACAAAAGCGTGGACGGCGCGGACGCCTCCGTCCCGGCGCGCGAGCGCGCCGCGCTCTTCAGCTTGTCGAATAGCTTGCTCACGGCCGCTATCTTAGCCGCGGTTGGGTATCGAGGCGATAGTCGAGGCGCAGCGTCGTTCCCTCGACCGCGGGCTGCCGTGGCTCGGGCTCGATCAGGTGAACGACCGCGACGTAGCCCGCGGCGAGGACCGCGGCGCCGATCGCGAGGCGCAGAGCCATGGGGACCGGCCGGCGCGGCTGCGTCGCGGGACGAGGGACACGCCGGGCTTGCGCCGCTTGCGCCGAACGCGAAAGCTCCGAGGCTTCTGCCTCCGCGCGATTGCGTTCCGCGACCTTGGCCGCGAGGGCCTGCTCGGCGGCCCTCCTTGCGCGCCCGGTCTCGGCGGCCTTCTCGTGTGCCGCCGCACGTTCGCGCGCAACCCGCGTGAGATCTTCTTCGGCCGCGATGCGCGCCTGTAAAGCCTGCGTCGCGTTGGTCTCGGCGAGCTGCGCCTTCTCGGCTCGCGCCAACGCTTCCTTCTCCATCTTCACGCGTGCGCGTGATTGTGCCGCGGCCTGCGCTTCCACGCGCTCGCGTTCCAGGTGCGATCGCCGCGCGGCTTCGGCATGTTCCGCGGCAGCACGCGCCGCAGCGAGCGTCGTCGCCTCCAGGGCGGCGCGTTCCTGTGTGACGGCCAGCGCTCGCGACTCCGATTCGGCACGCTCCTGCTCGGCACGCTCGCGGGCGGTGGCGTGCCCGGCGGCTTTCGCATTGGCGGCGGCGCGGCTTTCGGCCTCCTTCACGAGGCGGGCTTCGGCTACGGCACGCTCGCGTGCGAGCTCCGCGGCCCGGGCTTCGGCGGCGGCACGATCGAGCGCCTGTTGCTTCAGGGCGCGTTCGTTGTCCTCGCGGGCCCTTGCGGCTTCCAGTGCCGTGGATTCTGCGGTGGCGCGTGCATTGGCCGCGGCGAGCCGCTCCGCTTCGGCCACTTCGCTTCGATGTGCAGCCGCCGCTTGGGCGGCCTCAGCGCGTGAGCGCTCATCATGGGCCTTCGCGGCGTCGCGTTCGGCGTTTGCCCGCGCTGCCGACTCCACGGCGGCGGAGGACTCGGCCTGCTCACGCTCGCGTGCGAGAGTGGCGGCGCGCGCGTCGGTTTGCGCGCGCTCGAGCGCTTTTTCTTTCGCGGTGCGCTCTTTGGCCTCGCGTTCCCGCGTGGAGTCGAGCGCTGTCGATTCGACGCCGGCACGCGCATTCGCGGCGGCCAGGAGCTCCGCCTCGGCGGATTCGCTCCGGCGGGCGGCGGCATCGGCGGATGCTTCGGCGCGCGTGCGTTCCTCGTGGGCCTTCGCCGCATCGCGTTCGGCGCGGGCGCGCGATTCGGC
>JBAQKF010000042.1:0-62973 GCA_049300695.1 Usitatibacter sp. | reverse complement strand
GCGTAGCGCGGGCTGCGCCGGCGGAAGGCTCGCGAGCCCTCGCGAGAGCGCGCGGAAGTAGAGCATCGTGCCGCCCACGAAGAGGGGAACCCTGCCGCGTTCATGGATCTGCGAGGCCAGGCGCAAGGCGTCCTCGCGAAAACGTCCGGCCGAATACGCTTCGGTGGGATCGACGATGTCGACGAGGTGATGGGGCACCGCGGCGCGCTCGGCCGCGCCGGGCTTTGCCGTGCCGATATCCATGCCGCGATAGACCTGCGCGGAATCGACACTCACGATCTCGGCCGGGAATCGCCGCGAGAGCGCCAGGGCCACCGCGGACTTTCCGCTCGCGGTGGGACCGAGGATGAAGACCGCCTTCACCGCCCCCGCATGAACAGGCGGTCGAGGTCGGCCATGCCGAACTGCACCCAGGTCGGGCGCCCGTGGTTGCAGCTTCCGGCGCGCTCGGTCTGCTCCATCTGGCGAAGGAGCGCGTTCATCTCGGGGATCGTGAGGTTGCGATTGGCACGCACCGCGGCGTGGCAAGCCATCGTGGAGAGAAGCTCGTTCCGTCTTTCGACAAGCACGCGGCTCGCGCCGAACTCGCGCATCTCCGAGAGCACCGAGCGGAGCAACCCTTGCGAATCCAGGTCGGCGAGCATCGCGGGGACGGCGCGGATCACGAGGCCCCGGGGGCCGGAGGCCGCGACGTCGAAGCCCAGGCTATCGAGCGCGCCGCGTCCCTGCTCCGCCTGCTCGACTTCCTCCGCCGTCGCCGTCATGGGAATCGGCACCAGCAACGGTTGGGACGGAAGCGTGGCCGCGTCGAGCGCGTCCTTCAGCCCTTCGTAGACGATCCTCTCGTGGGCCGCGTGCATGTCCACGAGCACGAGCCCGGCCACATTCTGCGCGAGCACGAAGACGCCGTGCAGTTGCGCGAGCGCGAAGCCCAGCGCCGGCGCCTGCGCCTGTACTGCCCCGGCGCTTTCGCGCCGCTCATCGACGACCGCCGCGGCAAAGAACGCCTCGTATCGCTCGGCAGGCTGCGCGACTTGCAGTGTGGACTGATAACCGGGCTGGTTCGGGGACAGACCCCGAGTGCCGTATGGCACGCGCTCGCGCGCCTCGGGGTCTGTCCCCGAAGCAGCCGAAACCGGGGTCTGGCCGCGGTTTTCAAGCGTCGACGAAAGCGCGCGCGACACGGCATGGAACGCGAATTGGTGGATCGCGCCGGAATCGCGGAATCGCACCTCGCTCTTGGCCGGATGCACGTTCACGTCCACGAGCGCGGGATCGATCTCGAGGAAGAGCACGTAGGCCGGATGGCGATCGTGGTGCAGCACGTCCGCATACGCTTCGCGCAATGCGTGCGCCACCACCTTGTCGCGCACGAAGCGGCCGTTCACGAAGAGGAACTGCGCATCGCGGGAGGCGCGCGTGAATCCGGGCGGCGCCACGAGGCCGGTGAGTCGCACCCGGGCGCTCTCGCCCGCGGCCTCGATCGCGTCCTTCGCGAAATCCTCGCCGACGAGGCGCGTCGCGCGGGAGCGCAGCGTTTCGGGCGCGAGATGCATCATGCGCCGCCCGTTGTGCGTGAGCGAAAACGCCGCTTCGGGCCGCGAAAGCGCGATGCGCGTGAAGGCCTCGTCGCAACGCGCGAATTCAGTCGACTCGCTCTTCAGGAACTTGCGGCGCGCGGGCGTGTTGAAGTAGAGATCCTCGACGTCGACCGTGGTGCCGCTCGCGAGCGCCGCGGGCTCCACCGAAGAGACTTGCCCCGCCTCGCACGCGATCTTCCATGCGTGACGCTCTCCGGCGCGGCGGCTCGAAATGGAAAGGCGCGCGACCGCGCCGATCGAGGCGAGCGCCTCGCCGCGGAACCCGAGAGTCGCGGCGCGCTCCAGGTCCTCGAGGCTGGAAATCTTGCTCGTCGCGAAGCGAGCGACCGCAAGGGGAAGATCATCCCGCTCGATTCCCGCGCCGTCATCGACCACCCGCATGCGGCGCACGCCGCCTTCGGCGAGCTCGACCGCGACCGATTGCGCGCCCGCGTCGAGGCTATTCTCCATCAGCTCCTTCAGCGCCGCCGCAGGGCGGTCCACCACCTCGCCGGCGGCGATCTGGTTCACCAGGAGCTCGGGGAGGTTTCGGATGAGACCCACAGTGGAATGTTACACTGGGCGCCGCACGCATTCCCCTCTGGCGCAGACCGGCGCAAGGAGCGGCATGACCCCGCAAATCCCCGTGGCAGCCGAGGCCGCGGACGCCACGGACGAGAACCTGCAAGCCGAGCAACTTCGCTTGCTGTTCCGCTTTTCCGTCGTCGGCCACCTCGCCACGCTCCTGGTGATCTTCATCCTGGGGGGCATCCTCTGGCAGGACCTCGCGCGGCCATCGCTCTTCATGTGGTTCGTCGCGACGTCGCTCGTGGCGGTGGGCCGCTACCTGCTCTACAAGGCGTTCATCAAGACGACGCCGCCCGCTTCCGACTCGAAACTCTGGGAAGGCCGCTTCATCGCGGGAACGATACTCGCCGGCGTTTGCTGGGCAATGATCGGAAGCGCGCTGCTTCCGGATCCCACGCGCATGGTGCAGCGCCTTTCGGTGGTGATGCTCGTGATGCTGCTCATCACCGGCGCGGTCGCCTACTACGCGCCGCATCGCTTCGCCTACAAGATCATGGCGGTGTTCGGCCTGGTGCCGCTCGCCGTGACGCTCGGCATGTCGGGCGACCGCAACCAGATGTTCCTCTCGGGATCGATCCTGATCCTCGCGGTGATCCTGCCCTACGTTCACGCCCGCGTGCACCGCGCGCTCGTGGAGTCGCTCACGACCCGCCAGGCGAGGGAATCGCTCTCCACCGAGCTGGAAAGCGAGCGGTCGCGATTGCAGGAAGCGAACGAGGCGCTCGCCGAGGAAACCACGGAGAAGATCAAGGCGCAGCAAAGCGAGCAGCTCGCCGCGCAGAAGCTGCGCATGCATTTCGAGCGCACGCCGCTCGCCGTGCTCGAGTGGGACCGCCACGAACGCATCACCGCCTGGAACCCCGCGGCCGAGGCGATCTTCGGCTTCAGCGCCGCGGACGCGGTGGGCAAGACGGTGGCCTCGCTGCTGGGGTCGGAGTCCGAGCGCGAGAACGTCCAGGCGATGTGCCGGGAGCTCATCAACTCCGGTGAAGGCAACAAGACCACGCTCGCGAACGTGACGCGCGGCGCGCGCACCATCCATTGCGAGTGGTACAACACGCCGCTCGTGGGCTCCGACGGCCGCGTCTCCGGATTCGCGTCCCTCGTGCACGACGTGACCGAGCGCCTGAACACCGAGCGCACGATCCACTACATGGCCCACCACGACGCGCTCACGGGGCTGCCCAATCGCCGCCTGATGCAGGACCGCCTCAACCAGGCGATCATGGCCGCGCGCCGCAAGCAGCGCCACGTGGGCGTGCTCTTCCTCGACCTCGACCGGTTCAAGGTGGTGAACGACACGCTCGGGCACGACACCGGCGACTTCATCCTGAAGGACGTGGCGCGGCGCCTCGTCTCCTGCGTTCGCGAAGGCGACACGGTCTCCCGCGAAGGCGGCGACGAGTTCGTGATGATCCTTCCAGACCTAGAGCGCCCCGAGCACGCGCGCGTCGTGGCCGACAAGATCCTGAAGGAGCTCGCGCGCCCGGTGGAGATCGGCGCGCACGAGATCCACGTGACGCCCTCGATCGGCATCAGCCACTACCCCAACGACGCGACCGACGTGCACCAGCTGCTCAAGCACGCGGACAACGCGATGTACCAGGCGAAGGACGCGGGCCGCAACACGATCCGCTTCTTCACCAACGACCTGAATTTCCTGCTCTCCAAGCGCCTGGAGATCGAGGGGCGGCTACGCAAGGCGATCGAGAACGAGGAGTTCTTCCTGCGCTACCAGCCCCAGGTGGACATCGCCTCGGGCCGCATCTGCGGAATGGAAGCGCTCATCCGCTGGAACGATCCGCAGAAAGGCGAGATCTTCCCCAAGGACTTCATCTTCGTCGCCGAGGAGCTGGGGCTCATCGTGCCCATCGGCGAGTGGGTCTTCCGCACGGCCTGCAGGCAACTCAAGCAGTGGGAAGACGACGGCCTGCCGCTGGTCACGATCTCGATCAACATCTCGCCGCGGCAGTTCATGTCGCGCCGGCTCGTGTCCACGCTGCTGCAGATCGTGCGCGACGTGGGCGCCAACCCGCGCCACATCGAACTCGAGATCACCGAGACGATGATCATGCGCAACGTCGAGCAGTCCATCGAGACGCTCACGCAGTTGCGCTCCGTCGGCATGCAGGTCGCCGTGGACGACTTCGGCGTGGGCTACTCGTCCCTGTCGCAGCTGAAGCGCCTGCCCGCCTCGAGCATGAAGATCGACCGCTCGTTCATCATGAACGTGCCCGACGACGCCTCCAGCACCTCCATCACCGAGGCGATCATCGCCATGGCCAAGCGGCTGAAGCTGCGCTGCATCGCCGAAGGGATCGAGACCCGGGCGCAGCTCGAGTTCCTGCGCGCCAACCACTGCGAGGCCTTCCAGGGCTTCCTCTTTTCCCGGCCGGTGACCTCGCTCGAGGCGACGGCGATGCTCAAGGCGCAGGCGGCCGACATGGACACCGTGCGCGCCGCACGTGTCCCCGGCGAGATTCCCCGCTAGGGAGCCTTGGCCTTCGCCTTAGGCTTCGCCTTCTTCGCTTTCGCCCTGGCCGCGGGCTTCACGCTCGTGCGCTTCCGGTTGTGCACCGACGCATGGATGATCTTCGTGAGCACGGGCAGGCGAATCTCCGACAGGCGCTTCACGTGCAGGCATGCCTTTCCCACGCCGTGCGGCCCGAGCTCGGCCAGCAGCGCGCCGTGGAGGTGCAGCCCGTCCATGATGTAGAGCGTGATGCGGGTCCTCCGTGGCGAGAACGCGATGAGCATCCACTCGGCCACGCGTCCGTTGCTCTCCACGTGGCGATGGATGCCGAAGCCGACGAGGTTGCTTCCCCACATGCGCGGCCGGGCGCCCGTGGCCGCCTGCATGATTCGCGAGATGGCGCGGCAGTCGTCGCGCATTCGCGGGTCCGGGATCGCCTTGAGGAAATCCGCGACCGAGGCCTTCGCCGGGTGGGTCTTCCGGGCCGACATCCGGGCCTTCAGGGCTGGACCGCTGCAACCTTCGAGCGCGCAAGCGGCGGGTTCTTCGCGAGGTACCCCTTGATTCCCGCGAGGATCGCGTCGGCCATCTTGTCCTGGTAGGCCGAGTCCTTGAGGCGCTTTTCCTCCGCGGGGTTGGAGATGAACGCCGTCTCCACCAGGATCGACGGGATGTCGGGCGCCTTGAGCACGGCGAAGCCCGCCTGCTCGACGAAAGGCTTGTGAAGCGAGTTCACGTCGCCCAGCTGCATCAGCACCGCCTTGCCCAGCTTGAGCGAGTCGTTGATCGTCGCGGTGAGCGAAAGATCGAGCAGCGTGCGCGCGAGGATCGGATCCTGCACACCGATGTTCACGCCGCCGATCAGGTCCGACTCGTTCTCGCGCTGCGCGAGCATTCGCGCGGCGGTCGACGTGGCGCCTCGCTCGGAGAGCGCAAATACGGACGAGCCCCGCGCATCGGGCCGCACGAACGCGTCGGCATGGACGGAGACGAAGAGGTCGGCCTGCACGCGCCGCGACTTGGCCACGCGTTGCCCGAGCGGCACGTAGTAGTCGCCGTCGCGCACGAGCACGGCGCGCATGTTGGGTTCCCGGTCGATGCGGGCCTTCAGCCGCCGCGCAATGGCGAGCGTCACGTCCTTCTCCTTCGTGCCACCGCGGCCCCTCGCGCCCGAGTCCTCGCCGCCGTGCCCCGCGTCCACCGCGACGATCACGAGCCGGTCGATCTTCACGGCCCTTCTCGACGCGGCCTTCGGCGCCTCGCGCGCCGCGTCCTCGGGCTTGCCCGGCTGGAGTTTCGTCACGGGCAGGTCGGGCACCATCACGGGCGCCGGCGCTTCCGCCGGCAGCGCGTTCGCGATCTCGCCGATGGGATCGGTGGGCGGCGCGAGGAGCGCCAGGAGCGGGTCCGCGGGCCTGGCAGGATAGATGTCGAGCACGAGGCGGTGCCTGTATTCGCCGGCGGGCGCGAGCGGGAACACCGAGGGCTTCACCTCGGTCTTCAGGTCGAAGACGATGCGCACGACGTTGGGACGGTTCAAGCCCACGCGCACCGCCTGGATGTAGGGATCGGCGGCGCCGACCTTCGCGGGCAGGCCCTTCAGCTCGTCGTTGAGGTCCACGCCCTCGAGGTCCACGACCAGACGCTCGGGACTCGTGACGAAGAAGAACTGGTAGCGCAGCGCATTGGCCGACTCGATCGTGACGCGCGTGTACTCCTGCGCGGGCCACACGCGGGATGCGATCACCTTCTCGCCCGCGATCGAAACGCCCGCGACGGCGAGTGCCGCGACGAGCAGCAGGAATTTCAGGAGGAAGGAAACGAGGCTTCGATGCGAGCGAGGCTCTTCTGCCCCGCGATCGACCTCGACGTGAGCTCGGCACTGCGTCCCGTTCCATGCAATGCCAGGGCGATTTCCAGGTCCGCGGGCGGCAGCAGTCCACCGGCCTTTTCCGGCCATTCCACCAGGCTCACATTGCGCCCGTTGAAGCTCTCCCGGAATCCCGCGTCGATCCATTCTCTGGGGTCACGGAACCTATAGAAATCAAAGTGATGCAAGTTTAGCCTCGAAACCTCATAAAGTTCAACCAAGGCGTACGTGGGGCTCCTCACGGATCCCTCGTGGCCGAGCGCGCGAAGCGCGCCGCGCACGAGCGTGGTCTTCCCCGCCCCGAGCTCTCCGCGCAGGTACACGACGTGTCCCGGCTCGAGCGCAAGCCCCAGCGCGGCGCCGAGCCTCAACGTGGCCGCTTCGTCGGGAAGGATCGTTTTCAGGGCTACCATCGCGCAATGAATACGGCGGTTGGGAATGGAGGCGTCGAAGCGCGCGTGAAACGCTGGGGACGCGAGCTGGGATTCGATGCGATCGCGATCGCGGGCACGGACCTCGCCACGGAAGAAGCACGGCTCCTCGAGTGGCTCGGCCGCGGCTGGCACGGCGAGATGGATTATATGGCCCGGCACGGCGTGCGCCGCGCGCGGCCCGCGGAGCTCGTCCCCGGAACGATCTCCGTGATCACCGCGCGGCTCAACTACACGCCCGCGGAAGCGCGCGACAGCGTCGAGGTGCTGGACGACCCGGAGCGCGCATTCGTCTCGCGCTACGCGCTGGGACGCGACTACCACAAGGTCCTGCGCGCCAGGCTGCAGGCGCTCGCCGAGCGCATGACGGCGGAGCTGGGCCCGTTCCACTATCGCGTCTTCACCGACAGCGCGCCCGTCATGGAGGTCTCGCTCGCCGCGCGAAGCGGCCTGGGCTGGCGCGGCAAGCACACGCTGCTGCTTTCGCGCGACGCGGGCTCGCTCTTCTTCCTGGGCGAGATCTTCGTGAGCCTCGACCTCGCGCGCGATGCGCCCGTGACGGAGCACTGCGGCACCTGCGAGCGCTGCATCGACATTTGCCCCACGCAGGCGATCGTCGCGCCCTACCAGCTCGACGCGCGGCGCTGCATCTCGTATCTCACGATCGAGCACCACGGGCCGATTCCCGAGGCCCTGCGCGAGGCCATGGGCAATCGCATCTACGGCTGCGACGACTGCCAGCTGGTCTGCCCGTGGAACAAGTACGCGAAGCCCGCCGGCGATCCCGACTTCGCGGTGCGCAACGCCCTCGATGCCGCGGAGTTGGTCGAGCTCTTCGGATGGAGCGAGGAGGAATTCGACCGGCGATTCGAGGGCTCGGCGATCCGGCGCATCGGCCACGAGCGCTGGCTTCGCAACATCGCCGTGGCACTGGGCAACGCGCCACGCTCGGAGCGAATCCGCGCGGCCCTCGCCGCGCGCCGCGACCACCCCTCGGCCCTCGTGCGCGAGCACGTGGCCTGGGCGATCGCCCGCCAGGAATAAACCGGGGCCAGGCCCCGGTTATCGGACGAAGCGGCGGATCTCGGCGGCGAGCCTGGCGAGCGAGGGCTTGTGCGCATACATCATGTGCCCGGCCTCGTAGTAGCTCACGTCGATATTGGCGCGGAGCTCCGGCGCAAGCCCCAGGTGATGGATGGAGTAGTCCGCCGCGAAATGCGGCGTGGCGAAATCGTAGTAGCCGCTCGCCACCAGCACGCGCATGTGCGGGTTCATCGTCATCGCCTTGCGAAGCGTGTCGCCCACCGTCGCATAGCGGTTGTGGAAATCGCTCCAGCCCCACGTCATGTAGAGCGGCTTCAGCACTTCGTACGGCACGTCCGCCTCGAACCGCAAGTCGCCGCGAACGTAGTGATTCATCGCCGCGGCATACGCGCCGAAGACCTGCGTGAATCCCGGATCGAACTCGAAGCGTTCGCCCGCGGCGTCGCGGTCGAAGCCCGTGAAGCGGCTGTCGAGGCGGCCCACGGTCTTGCCCTCGTCGCGGAGCAGCTCCTTGCAGAAGCGGAAGATCTCGATGCGAAGGTCGGTCTGCGAGATGTAGGCCGGTGCAAGGCCCGTATAGCGCGAAAGCTTCGCCACGAGCTCCTTGCGGCGCGGCGCGGGCAGGGTCGAGCCCATGAAGAGCGCCGCGGCATATTCCGTCGCGGCAAAGGTTTCCACCTCATCGAGGACCTTGCGGAGCGGCTTCCTCTGCAAGTCCCTGGGCAAGCGCTTGTGGTACCACGCCGTCGCCGCATAGGTCGGCAGGAAGAGCACGGGCGGCAGGTCGTTCGACAGGTCGAACCGGAACGCCTGGAAATCCAGCGCGCACGACACGAGCATGAGCCCGTTCAGGTACATCCCGTAGCGCTCGAGCAGGTGGCCCGCGAGGCCCGAGGCGCGCGTGGTCCCGTAGGACTCGCCGATGAGGTACTTCGGGCTCGACCAGCGCCCGTAGCGCGACACCCACATGCGGATGAATTCGCCGACGGACTCCAGGTCGCGCTTGTAGTCGTGGTACTCCTTCACCTTCTCGCCCTCGACCATGCGGCTGAACCCGGTGCCTACCGGGTCGACGAAGACGAGGTCGGAGGCATCCAGCAGCGAGAACTCGTTCGGGACCATCCGGCCCGGCGGAAGTGGCGCCGCGCCTTCGCCTTCGAGCTCCACGCGCTTGGGACCCAGGAGCCCGAGATGCAGCCATACCGAGCTCGAGCCCGGGCCACCGTTGAACGAGAAGGTGACGGGGCGCTTGTCCTTCGACGCGACGTCGTCCAGCGTGTAGGCCACGAAGAACACCTTCGCGCGAGCCTTCTCGCCTTCGCTCTTGCCTTCCTTCTCGGCTTCCTCGCGCAGCACCATCGTGCCGCAGGTCACCGTATAGGAGACGTCCTTCCGCCCGATCTTCGCCTTGTGGCGCGTGACCGAGATGCGGTCCTCGGGCTTGTCCTTGTCGGCTTCGTCCTTCTTCGCCTCTTTTGAGTCGCTCATGTCTTCGAATCGCTCAATTTGTCCCCCCGTGGAAGGGCGATGTTACGCGTGAAATCCGCCGGGGCGGCCCTTTGTGAAAATTCGCACAGCCCCGCGGCGGCCCCTGGCGGACACTGGTTTCGACGCACGGCAGCACCGGACCGAACCCAACGACAAGGAAATCGACATGGCGAATGCCCGAATCGATCGAATGCTCAGGGAATTGCATAGCGAACCGTCGCTCCAGTTCTTCCAGGGGCTTTTCGACCTGAAGCGCCCGGCCTCGAGCCCCGCAGCGGGCGAACGCACGATTCCCGCCTCGCTCTTGGAGCGGGCGCCGTCAGGAGCCTGACCTCCTACCAGTCGTTCACCGTTTTCGCGTAAGTGGGCGGGCGCCGGGACTTCGTCGCCTGCTCGAACGCATAAGCGAGCGCCACCAGCTTCGGCTCGCTCCACGCCGTCCCCACGAACGAGATCCCGCACGGCAACCCGTGCACGAAACCCGCCGGCACCGTCACGTGCGGATAGCCCGCCACCGCCGCGGGTGAGGTGAAGCTTCCGCCGGCCGCATCTCCACGGATGAAGTCCGTCATCCACGCCGGCGATCCCGTGGGCGCGACGAGCGCGTCGAGATTGTTTTCACGCAGCACCTTGTCGATGCCTTCCTCGCGCGAATACTTGCGGTCGGTGGCGAGCGCCTCGACGTATTCGGGCGTGTCGAGGCCGCCCTTCTTCACCGCCTCGAGGAAATGCTCCTGGCCGAAGTACGGCATCACCTTCGCCTTGTTCTTCTCGTTGTAGGCGACGATGTCGTCCAGCGTCTTCACCTTCGCGTTTGGCGCATATTCGGAGAGGTACGCAGCCATCGCGGCCTTCAGCTCGTAGTAGAGGACCGTGAGCTCGGTCTTCGAGTACTTGTCGGTGTTGGGGACTTCCTCCACCTCGACGATCACCGCGCCCTCGGCCTTCATCGCCTCGATGGCTTTCAGCACTTCCGCGGATGCGAGGTCGTTGCGCCCGCCGAATTGCTTCTTCACGACGCCGAGGCGCGCGCCCTTCAACGCGCCCTTGTCGAGCACCGCGGTGTAGTCGGAGGCCTTCACGCTCGCATCGGCCGTCGCGGGGTCGCGCGGATCGCTGCCGGCCATCGCGGTGAGCAGCAATGCCGCGTCGGCCACGCTGCGCGCCATCGGGCCCGCGGTGTCCTGCGAAAACGCGATGGGGACGATGCCCGCGCGGCTCACGAGCCCGAGCGTGGGCTTGATGCCCACGAGCCCGTTCACCGAGGACGGCGACGTGATGGAGCCGTCGGTCTCCGTGCCTACCGCGACGGCGGCAAGGCTCGCCGCGACGGCGGCGCCGGAGCCCGAGCTCGAGCCGCTCGTGTTCCGGTCGAGCGCGTAGGGGTTGCGCGTGAGGCCGCCGCGCGAGCTCCAGCCCGAGGTCGATCGCGTCGAGCGGATGTTGGCCCACTCGGACAGGTTCGTCTTGCCGAGGATCACCGCGCCGGCATCGCGCAGCTTCGCCACGAGGAATGCGTCACGGGGAGCCTTCGCGCCGACGAGTGCGAGCGAGCCCGCCGTGGTCTGCATGCGGTCGTCCGTGGCGATGTTGTCCTTGATGAGCACCGGGATGCCATGCAGCGGCCCTCGCGGCCCCTTCACCTTGCGCTCCTTGTCGAGGGCTGCCGCGATCTTCAATGCGTCGGGATTCACCTCGATCACGGAGTTGAGCGCCGGGCCCGCCTTGTCGAGGGCCTTGATGCGCGCCAGATACTGCCTGGTGATCTCGGCCGAGGTCACGCGGCCCGACGTCATCGCCTGCTGGAGCTGGGCGACGGATTTCTCGGCGACGTCGAACTTGCCCTTCGCGGCCACCATGTCAGCGCCCGCGCAGGAAACCAGCGCCGCGACGAGCGCGGCTCGCATTGCACTCATGGACACCCCGCAGGTTCATCGAATCTCTCCGGCCGCCTCTTGCGCCTTCACTTCATCGATCCGCGCCGCGAGGCCCTCGTACGCATCGCGCCGCCGCGCATCGCCGCGCGCGCCCGCGACGCGGGCGAGGTTACGATACGCGATCGAATAATCGGGCGCGACCCCGAGCGCGCGCTTGAGCGCCTCCTCGGCGGCGTCCAGGTTTCCGCGGCCGATGCGCACGAGCGCCAGGTTGTTCCACGAGCGCGCGTGCTGGGGATCGCAGTCGACGGCCTTCACGAATGCGCTCTCCGCCTCCTCGAGGTGGCCCGCATCGAAGGCGAGCGTGCCGACGCGGTTCCATGCGAGGCCCCAGCGGGGCGATGCGGCGACCGCGCGGTCGTACGCGTCTCGGGCTGCTTCGCGATCGCCCGCCTCCTCGGCGGCGCTGCCGGCGAGGACCCAGCTCTTCGCGTCTCCCGGGGCGAGCGCCGTGGCGCGCGCGGCGCTTTGCATCGCCTCGCGAGGCAGGCCCGCGCCCATCTCCACGGTTCCCTTGAAGTACCAGGCGTTGGCATCGCCGGGCGATTTCTCGACGGCGCGAGCGACGGCCTCGAGCGCGTCGGGCCACTGGCGCGCCGCGGCGTGCCTTCGCGCCCGGTCGATGTGGTAAGCGCTCATGGGTGTTCGACTAGAATGGGCCGAAGCTTACACGCAGCCCACACCGCTTGCATTCCACATCCGGCACTGCCGATCCCCTCGAAGCGCTGCTCATGCGAGGGGTCGAGCTGCAACGGCTCGGCCGCCATGCGGAAGCGCTCGAAGTCTTCCGCCAGGGGCTGCAGGCGGAGCCGGGACACGCCGGAGCGCATCTGCTGGCGGGAATGTCGAGCCTGCACCTCGGACGATGGGAGCTCGGCGTCGCGCACGCGCGCGCGGCGGCGGCCGGCAATCCGCAAAGCGCAGCCGCGTGGTGCAACCTCGCGCTCGGCGAGCGCGAGCTCGGACGAAACGCGGAAGCGCGCGCCGCCGCGCGCAAGTCCGTCGCCGTCGATCCCCGCCTCGCGAATGCGTGGATCGCGATGGGACTCGTTGAGCAGGATGCGGGCTCGATGGACGAGGCGCGCACGAGCTTCGGGAAAGCGATCGGGCTCGACCCGAACCTGGCGAGCGCCTACCTCTGCCTCGCGAACCTGGACCAGTTGCAGGGGCAGGTCGATGGAGCGCTCGACGCGTACCGCAAGGCGCAATCGCTCGACCCCGGGATCGCCGAGGTGCCCTATAACCGCGGGCATCTCTTCCACAAAGTCACCGGCGACATCCCCGCGGCGATCGCCGGTTACCGCGAGGCGATCGCGATCCGCGCCGACTACGCGAACGCGCACCACAATCTCGCCAACGCGCTCTTGCTCGTGGGCGATTTCGCCGGCGCGTGGAGCGAATATCGATGGCGTCCTCCGCGCCTGCAATTCGAAGCGCGCTCCATCGCCGCGGGCCGTCCCTACGAGCCGCCGCACGAGATTCCGCCCGCCGGCTCGCGGTTGCTGATCGTGGCCGAGCAGGGCCTGGGCGATGTGCTCTTCTTCCTGCGCTTCGCGAAGTCCATTCACGAGCGCGGCGTCCTGCTGGAGTTCCGGGGCGATGCCCGCCTTGAAGGCATGTTGTCGCGCACGGGCCTCTTCGCACGCGTCGCGTCGAACGAAGAGGACCTTCCGCGCGTTCTCGCCGGCGACCTGCCGTCGATGCTTCCCGAAGAGGAACGAGACTTCGCGCTGGCGCCGCTCGCACTGTCGCCGGATCCCGCTCGTGTCTCCGCTGCGCGCTCACGCCTCGCGGCGGCGGGCCCGCCTCCCTACATCGCGCTCGCGTGGCGAGCCGGAAAACCCAAGACCGGCCCGGAGGAATCGCTGCTCAAGGAATTGCCGTTGCGCGAGCTCGGTTCCGCGCTGAAGGGCGTGCGTGCTACCTGGATCTCGATGCAACGGGAGCCACGCCCGGGCGAGACCGATGCCCTCGCGTCGCACCTGGGCGCCCCGGTGCACGATTTCTCCGATGTGAACGAGGACCTCGAAGGCTGCCTCGCGTACATGGCGGCGGTGGACGACTTCGTCGGCGTGAGCAACACCAACGTGCACCTGCGCGCCGGCTGCGGGCTCGGCGGCCAGGTGCTGGTGCCGTTTCCCTACGAGTGGCGATGGATGGCCGAGGGAACGTCGCGCTGGTTTCCGGCGATGCGCGCGTATCGCCAGGCGGCGGGCGGTTCGTGGGACGACGCGCTCGCGCAGCTTTCGCGCAACCTCGGGTGAGCGCTTAACGCGTCCAGGGCGGGGCCGAGGACAAGTCGACACCGTAGCGCTTCGCCGCCTCGGCAGCGCGAGCATCGCCCAGCGCCGCGAGCGCAGCCACGACCACGGCATTTCGATCGACTTCGAAGAAGCGCCGCAAGTTGGCGCGCGTGTCGCTTCGCCCGAAGCCATCGGTGCCGAGCGTGGTGTAGGCATCCGCGATCCATGGCCGGATGAGATCGGGCAGAGCGGAAACGTAGTCCGTGGCGGCGACGACGGGGACGCCGGTTTTCGGCAATTGCTTCCGCACCCAGGCTGGATTCCCGTCTTCACGGGAGTGACGTGCTGCCCTTGAGGATTCCATCCCGTCGCGGCGCAGCTCCGTAAAGCTCGTGACGGAAAAAACATCCGCGCCGACATCCCACTCCTTCTCCAGCAGGTCCGCCGCTGCCATCACCTCGTTGAGGATGGTGCCCGCACCGAGAAGACGCACTCGCACCTCGTTCTTCGCGGCTTGCGCCTTGTACATTCCCCGCAGGATGCCCTCACGGGCGTCGGCGGGCATGGACGGCATCGCGTAGTTCTCGTTCATCAGCGTCACGTAATAGAAGACGTCTTCCTGGTCCGCGAGCATGCGGCGCATGCCGTCTTCCAGGATCACGGCGAGCTCATAGGCGAAGCACGGGTCGTAGGCGCGGCAGTTCGGGATCGTCGAGGCGACGAGGTGGCTCGTCCCGTCCTCGTGCTGCAACCCTTCGCCTGAGAGCGTCGTGCGCCCGGCCGTGGCGCCCAGCAGGAAACCGCGCGAGCGCGAATCGGCCGCCGCCCAGATCTCGTCGCCCACGCGCTGGAAACCGAAGATCGAGTAGTAGATGTACATCGGCAGCATCGGTTCGCCGTGGACCGAGTAGCTCGTAGCCGCCGCCACCCATGAAGCGAGGGCTCCGGCCTCGTTGATTCCCTCCTCGAGGATCTGCCCGTCGGTGGATTCCTTGTAGTAGGAGAGCTGCTCGCGGTCCTCGGGCGAGTAGAGCTGGCCGATCGGCGAATAGATTCCGATCTGGCGAAAGAGGTCGGCCATGCCGAAGGTGCGCGCCTCGTCCGCGATGATCGGGACGATCCGCTTGCCGAGGTTCGCGTCCTTGAGGAGCTGTCCCACCATGCGCACGTAAGCGACAGTCGTGGACATCTCCTTGCCGTTCGCCTCGAGCGCGAACTTCGCGAAGGTCCCCGCTTCGGGCGTGGCGATGGAGCGCGACTTCGCGGTCCGCGCCGGCAGGTATCCGCCCAGCTTCTCCCGGCGCGCATGCAGGTACGCCATCTCCGGGGATTCGCGCGGCGGCTTGATGAACTCGCACGCGTCGCACTGCGCATCGGCAAGCGGCAACGAGAAGCGGTCGCGGAACGCGAGGAGCTGCTCCGTGTCGAGCTTCTTCTGCTGGTGCGTGGTCATGCGCCCCTGGCCCGCGGTGCCCATGCCGTAGCCCTTCTTGGTCTTCGCGAGGATCACCGTAGGCTGGCCCGTGTGGCGCGCCGCATGCCAGTAGGCCGAGAAGATCTTCACGGGATCGTGGCCGCCGCGGCGCAGGCGATCGATGTCGTCGTCCGAAAGATGCGCCACGAGCTCCTGCAGCTCGGGGTATTTGTTGAAGAAGTGCTCGCGGTTGAACGCGCCATCGGTGGCCGCGTACGTCTGGAACTCGCCATCGACCGTCTCGAGGAAACGCTTCTCGAGCCACTGGTGAATGTCGCGCAGGAAGAGCGGATCCCAGTCGCCGCTCCAGAGGAGCTTGATCACGTTCCATCCGGCGCCCGCGAAGAGTCCCTCCAGCTCCTGGATGATGGAACCGTTGCCGCGCACGGGCCCATCGAGGCGCTGCAGGTTGCAGTTCACGACGAGCACGAGGTTGTCGAGCTTCTCGCGCGCGGCGACCGATAACCCCGCGAGCGCCTCGGGCTCGTCCATCTCGCCGTCGCCCACGAACGCCCACACCTTGCGGGTGGCCGTCTTCGCGATTCCCCGGTGCTCGAGGTAGCGCATGAAGCGCGCCTGGTAGATCGCGAAGAGCGGGCCCAGCCCCATGGAGCCCGTGGGGAACTGCCAGAAGTTCGGCATGAGCCACGGATGCGGATACGACGAAAGCCCGTTGCCGCCGGTCTCGCGGCGATAGTTGTCGAGTTGCTTTTCCGTGAGGCGGCCTTCCAGGAAGGCCCGGGAATAGACGCCCGGCGACGAATGGGGCTGGAAGTACACGAGATCGCCATCGATACCGCCGCGGAAGAAATGATTGAAGCCCACCTCGAAGAGGTCCGCCGCCGACGCGTAGCTCGCGATATGCCCGCCCAGCTCGCCGCTCGCGCGGTTCGCGCGCACCACCATCGCGAGCGCGTTCCATCGCACGAGCGCGGAGATGCGCGCTTCGATCTCGAGATTTCCCTGGTAGGGCGGCTGCTCCCCGAGCGGGATCGTGTTCACGTACGGGGTCGCGAGCACTTGCGGCAGCGGGACGCGCCGCGTGCGCGCGTGCTGCAACATGCGGCGCAGCAGGAAGGTCGCGCGCCCCGGTCCCTCGGTCTCGATCAGCGCATCGAGCGCCTCGATCCACTCGCGAGTCTCGAGGGGATCGATATCCGGGTCGTGAGGGTCGCCGACGGCGCGAGGAATGGAAGAGTCCATGCTTGAAATAGTACTCTAGCGATTCGGCCCCATTCCCTCCGGAGCGTTCCCCGTGAAAACAAGAATCCTCTCGTTCGCCCTCGCCTTCGCGTTCCTCGGGTGCGCCTCCTTCCCGCAGGAACCGGCGGCCGAGCGGATCCAGACCGTGGTCGTGATCTACGCCGAGAACCACAGCTTCGACAACATGTATGGGATGTTCCCGGGCGCCAACGGCGTTGCGAACGCGCCCGCGAGCGCCACGCGGCAGCGCGATCACGATGGCAGCGTGATGCCCACGCTCCCGCCCGTCTTCAAGGGGGACAAGCCCGATCCCGACTACCCCGCCGTGTTGCCCAACGGCCCTTTCCGCATCGATGCCGCGCCCATCAACAAGCGCATCGACCAGCTCACGCCCGGACCGATCCATCTCTACTACCAGAACATCGAGCAGATCGACGGCGGGAAGAACGACAAGTTCGTCGCGATGACGAACGTGGGCGGTTGGGTGATGGGCTACTACGACGGCTCGTCGCAGCTCGTGTGGCAGTGGGCGAAGAAATACACGCTCGCCGACAATTACTTCATGGGAGCCTTCGGCGGCTCGTTCCTGAACCACCAGTGGCTCATCTGCGCCTGCACGCCCGTCTGGCGCGACGCTCCCGCCTCGCTTCGCGCGCAGGTCGACGACAACGGGCACCTGAAGCGCAGGCCCGGCTCTCCGGCGTCCGCGATGGACGGCCCCGCGCAGCTCTACGACGGGCAGGTCACGCCCGACGGATACGCGGTGAACACATCGCAACCGCCCTACCAGCCGAGCGGCGTGCCGCCCGCTCCCGGCGAAAGCCTCGACTACGCCGATCCGAAAGGCCATCCGGTTCCCCCGCAGACGCAGAAGACGATCGGCGACACGCTCTCCGCGAAAGGGATCTCGTGGGCGTGGTACGGCGGCGCATGGAACCGGGCGCTCGCCGACGGCCGCCGTCCGGCGACCGCCAAACGTTCCGTCATCTACACGCGCGGACCCGACAGTCCCAACTTCCAGCCTCACCACCAGCCGTTCAACTACTACGCGCGATTCGCGCCCGGCACCCCCGATCGCGCCGAGCACCTGAAAGACGGCGACGATTTCGTCGCCGCGATCGACAACGGGACGCTCCCGCAGGTGTCGTTCTACAAGCCGCCGGGGCGCCTTACGCAGCACCCGAGCTACACGGACATCAAGAGCGGCGACATCCATATCGACGGATTGCTCGCGAAGCTCGAGAAGAGCCCGCAATGGCCGCACATGCTGGTGATCGTCACCTACGACGAGAACGGCGGCTACTGGGACCACGTGTCGCCGCCCTCGGGTGAGGGCTGGGGCGATCGCTGGGGCCCGGCCACGCGCGTGCCCGCGATCATCGTCTCGCCCTACGCGAAACGCGGCTTCGTGGACCACACGTCCTACGACACGACCTCGATCCTCAAATTCATCACGCGGCGCTTCGGGCTGGAGCCGCTGCCCGGCGTGCGGCGCAACGCCGGAGACCTCTCCAACGCCCTGGTAGAGCCGCGTTAGCGCCTGCAGGCACCCCTCCGTTGGGGGGTTGACAACGTTTCTATATTTCGACTAATCTGGAAATATGGAAACAAATAAAGCCCTCTCCACCCTCGCGGCGCTATCGCAGGAATCGCGGCTCGCCATCTTCCGCGCGCTGGTCCGCGCCGGCCGGGAAGGTCTTCCCGCGGGCGCCATCGCCGACGCGGTCGGCGCCGCGGCTTCGACGCTCTCGTTCCACCTGAAGGAGCTCACTCACGCCGGCCTCGTCCACTCGCGGCAAGACGGGCGCTTCATCTTCTACACCGCGAACTACGAGGCGATGTCGGAGCTGATCGCGTTCCTCACGGAGAAATGCTGCGAGGGGATGCCCGCCCGCAACGTGGCGCGGATCGGCCAGGCCGTATCGGCCTGCTGCGCGCCGCGCACGCAAACCCAGAAAAGAAGGAAGGCCTCATGAATACGGATCTCAAGTCGTTGCCCGTGGCCGTGATCGGCGGCGGCCCCATCGGACTCGCGGCGGCTGCGCATTTGCTGGAGCGTGGATTCTTCCCAGTGGTGTTCGAAGCGGGCCGGTCAGCCGCGGCGCACCTGGAGTCCTACCGGCACGTGAAGCTCTTTTCGCCGTGGCGTTTCAACGTGGACACCGCCGCGCGCCGCTTGCTCGAGGCCTCCGGCTGGTCGATGCCGGACATGGACACGCTGCCTACGGCGGGCGAGATGATCGATTCATATCTTGCGCCGCTCGCCGCGCTTCCCCCGATCGCGCAAGGACTGCGGCTTTCCCATCGCGTGGTCGCCATCGCGCGCGAAGGGTTCGACAAGGCGAAGACCGAGGGCCGGGAGAAAGCCCCGTTCCTCGTGCGCGCTGCGACTCCGCACGGCGTCGAAGAGTTTCGCGCCTGGGCCGTGGTCGATTCTTCGGGAACGTGGGGCACGCCCAATCCGCTGGGCGCCAACGGCCTTCCTGCGCTTGGTGAACTCGAGGCCGCATCGCACATCGCTTACGGGATGCCCGACGTCCTCGGCGCCGAACGCGAGCGCTATGCCGGCAAGCGCGTCGTCGTCGCCGGATCGGGACATTCGGCCGCGGGGAGCCTGCTCGCGCTGGCCAAGCTTGCCGAGCAGTCGGGCGCGACGAAAATTTCGTGGACCATCCGGGGCCACAATTTCGCGCGCATCTTCGGCGGTGGCGAAAACGACGGTCTCGCCGCGCGCGGAGCATTGGGCGAGCGGCTGCGGGCGCTCGCCGACAGCGGGCGCCTGGAAGTGCAAGCGGATTTCCGCACGGCCGCGATTCGATCCACCGGGGAACGAATGGTCGTCGAAGGCATCGGCGCCAACGGCGAGCCGCGGCGCATCGAAGGCGTCGACGAGATCATCGTCGCGACGGGCGGGCGCCCCGACCTCTCGCTCGCATCGGAGCTTCGCGTGAAGCTCGACCTGTGGATCGAGAGCACGGAAGCGCTCGCGCCTCTCATCGATCCCAACGTGCACAGTTGCGGTACCGTGCGACCGCACGGCCATCGCGAGCTCCAGCATCCCGAGGCACGCTTCTACGTCGTGGGGGCCAAGAGCTACGGGCGGGCGCCGAACTTCCTGCTCGCGACCGGGCATGAACAGGTTCGCTCCGTCGTCGCAGCTCTTGCGGGTGATCTCGTGGCAGCCAATGACGTGCAGCTCGAACTTCCGGAAACCGGCGTGTGCTCGACACAATTCGATGAAGCATCGTCGGGTTGCTGCACGAGCGGCGACGCGCCGGCGATCCCGGTCGTGGGCTCCGTCGTTGCCAAGGCCGCAGTTGCCCCGGCACCTCGCCCCGCGAGTTCCTGCTGCGGCGGCCCGCCGAAGAAACTCGCTACCGCGTGCTGCGTCGAGGACGAGCTGGCGAAGGAAGCGGGCAAGTCCGGGTGTGGATCCGGACGCTCGAAGACGGCTGGGCAAGCCGCGACACGATGCGGGGGATGATCGGGCTGGTCGGCGCGCTGGGCATCGCGCAGATCATCTCCTGGGGCAGCCTCTACTACGCCATCGGCGTGCTGGGCCCCGAGATGCGCGCCGACCTGGGCGTAAGCGAGCTCTTCCTGTTCGCATCGTTCACCGTGGGCCTGCTCGCCGCGGGGGTGCTCGCCCCGGCGGCGGGCCGCCTCATCGACCGCAAAGGCGGACGCACCGTGCTTTCGTCGGGCTCGATCCTCGGGGCCGTGTCGATGATCGTGCTCGCACTCGCCACCAACGAGGTCGTGCTCATACTCGGCTGGGTGATCGCGGGTGCCGCCATGTCGGCCACGCTCTACGATCCCGCGTTCGCGACGCTCTCGCAGCACGCGGGCGACCGATATCGCCGCGCGGTCACCGCGCTCACGCTCCTCGGCGGGTTCGCATCGACCGTCTTCTGGCCGCTCTCGCACCTGCTGCTCGAAGCGTGGGGCTGGCGCGCGACGCTCGGCATCTATGCTGGCATGCACTTGCTCATTTGCCTGCCGCTGCACGCGCTCGTCATTCCGCCGGCGATGCAATCGTCGCGAGGGCAGGGGCACGCGACCGATCCTGCCGCGAGATCCCCCGCGTTCGAGAGCCCAAGCCTCTTCTGGCTCAACGCAGCGTTCGCGACCGCAAACCTGGTCGTTGGCGTCATCGCCGTGCACATGGTGGGACTCCTCTCGGGCGCGGGGCTCACGGCGGCGCAGGCCGTGACAGTCTCGATGTTGATGGGGCCGATGCAGGTCGCCGGCCGCGTCATAGAGATCACTTTTCTCGCGCGCGTTCGTGCCACGCTCGTGGGCGCCGGCGCGTTCCTGCTCATCGTCTTGGCCCTGGTCCTGCTTGCGGCGGGATCCGGCAACGGCGCGCTCGCGATCGCCTTCGTCGTTGCCTATGGATGCGGCAACGGCATTCTCACGATTGTTCGCGGCGCGGCACCCGCGGAACTCTACGGTAGTCGCGGGCTGGGCGAGCTGCTGGGGTACTTGGCCCGCGCTTCGTCGTACGCGCGCGCGCTGGCTCCAGCGGGTTACTCGCTGATGCTGACAATCGGATTCACGCAATCCACCGCGATGGGCGCCCTCGCCGCGATGTTGATCGCGGGCCTGGCGTGCTACGCAATCGCCACACGCGGATCATCGCGCACGATCGAGTCGAAACACTCTTAGGCCCACACGCATAAGCGGTCATGGATGCTCTACCGTTGCGCCCCGCCCGGATTCATACCAACCGCGTGAAGCGTTCACTACGCGGACGACCAGCAGCATCACCGGAACCTCGATCAGCACACCGACCACCGTGGCAAGCGCCGCGCCGGACTCGAACCCGAACAGGCTGATGGCGGCCGCCACCGCGAGCTCGAAGAAGTTGCTCGCGCCGATCAGCGCGGAGGGGCCGGCAACCGAGTGCTTCTCGCCCAACGTCCTGTTGAGCCAGTAGGCGAGCGTGGAATTGAATAGCACTTGCACCAGGATGGGCACCGCCAGCAGCGCAATGACGAGCGGCTGGCGCAGGATCGCCTCCCCCTGAAAGGCGAAGAGCAGCACGAGAGTGGCCAACAGCGCCGCGATCGACCACGGACCGATTCGCGCCATGACCTCATCGAACGCGGCGTGGCCCTTCGCAAGCAAGGCGCGCCGGAGCAATTGGGCGATCACGACCGGGATCACGATATAGAGCACGACCGAAGTGAGCAGCGTCGCCCAGGGCACGGTAATGCTGGCGATGCCCAGCAGCAGCCCCACGAGCGGCGCGAAGGCGAACACCATGATGGTGTCGTTGAGCGCAACCTGCGAAAGCGTGAAGAGTGGATCCCCGTCGGTAAGGCGGCTCCAGACGAAGACCATGGCCGTGCACGGCGCCGCCGCGAGAAGGATCAGGCCCGCGATGTAGCTGTCGATTTGATCGGCGGGCAGCAGAGGCGCGAACAGGTGCCGGATGAAGAGCCAGCCGAGGAACGCCATCGAAAAGGGCTTGATCAGCCAGTTCACGAAGAGCGTCACGCCGATGCCGCGAACGTGCCGGCGCACTTCACCCAGCGCGCCGAAGTCCACCTTCATGAGCATCGGGATGATCATCACCCAGATCAGCATGCCCACGGGAAGGTTGACGCGTGCGATCTGCAGCCGCCCGACCTCCTGGAAAAAATCCGGCAGGAGCTGGCCCGCGACGATGCCCACGACGATGCACAGGAACACCCACACCGTGAGGTAGCGCTCGAAGACGCTCAGTGGCACTTGGGATCCCCTCGCCTTCACTGCTTGCCGATTTCCTTGAGTTTCGACTGAATCGTCAATTTATCGAGCGTCGCCATCGGCAGGTTGATCAGCAGCTCGATGCGGCGGCGCAGTACCGTGGCGGCCTCCTTGAAGGCTGCCCGCTTCTGTTCATCCGTGCCCTCGACCGCCGCCGGGTCCGCGACACCCCAGTGTGCCGACATGGGCTGGCCCGGCCAGATGGGGCACACCTCAGCGGCCGCGCTGTCGCAGACCGTGAAGACAAAGGCCATCCGCGGCGCGCCCGGCTGCGCGAACTCCTCCCAGTTCTTGCTCCGCAGTCCCATCGTATCGAGTCCCGCGGACCTGAGGATCTCGATACTGAAGGGGTTGACCGTTCCCGAGGGATGACTGCCTGCAGAGTAGGCCTTGAATCGGCCGCGGCCCAATTGGTTGAGGAGCACCTCGGCGATGATGGATCGCGCCGAATTGCCGGTGCAGAGGAAGAGGACGTTGTAAGGCGTGTCGGTCATGGGGGGATGTTGGCTTTCGGGCAACCGGGTGCTACCGTAGTAGTTCAAGTGAACTTGAAGTCAAGGGGCGGCCCATGGCGGACCTGAGCATCGGAGAGGTTGCGCGGCGCGCGGGGATGCGGACATCCGCGCTTCGGTACTACGAGGACGCGGGCATCCTGCCACGCGCGGCGCGCATCAATGGACGTCGCCGCTATAGCGAGGAACTCGTGAGCCTCATCGAAGTAGCCCGCTTCGCCCAAAGCGTCGGGTTCTCGCTCGCCGAGATCAAGCGGCTCTTCAGCGGCATGCGGGGTCGCAAGGACCTGCGCGCCCAGTGGCGGCCGTTGGCACAGGCAAAGCTCGAGGAGCTCGATCGCGTGATCGAGCGAGCGCGCCGGATGAAGAAAGCCATCGAGTCGGGCCTGCGATGCGGCTGCATTCGGGTCGAGGACTGCCTTCCCGACTAGTGCCCAGGAGGCGACGTGCGCGAAATGCCCAGGCGCTTCATGCGTTCCCACAAATTCTTCCGCGTGATGCCCAGGCTCTCCGCGGTCCTCGCGATCTGCCACTCATGCTCCCCGAGCCGCTGGGTCACGAAGAGGCGCTCGCACTGCGAAAGATGATCGGCCAGCGCCTGGCTGGAAACGCCGTTGGCCGCGGCCTGGGGTGATCGGGCGAGCGTGTCGATGACGGTGGACAGCCTGTGGGCACCGCTAGAGGCGTCATAGAACAGGCACGCGTGCTCGACCACATGCTTCAACTCGCGCGCGTTGCCGGGCCAGTCGTGCACGAGCAGCTGCTGGTCCAGGTGCGCGCCCGGATAGGGAAGGCCGAGACCTTGCTCGCGGCAATAGGAATCCCAGAAGCGCCGCGCAAGCCACGGAATGTCCTCCTGCCGGTCGGTGAGCGGGGGCACCCGCAATTGCAGCGTATTGATCCGGTAGTACAGGTCCTCCCGGAAGGTGCCCGCAGCGACCATGGCGCCCAGGTCGCGATGGGTGGCGCAAAGCAGCCGCACGTTCACCTTGACCGGCTTCTCCCCACCGACGCGCATGATGATGCGATCCTGGACTGCACGCAGGATCTTGGACTGCATTCCGAGCGCCATGTCCCCGATCTCGTCGAGAAACAGGGTGCCGCCCTCGGCAAGCTCGAATACGCCCCGTCGCATCCGGTGCGCGCCCGTATAGGCGCCCTTCTCCGAACCGAAAAGCTCCGCTTCCAGAAGCGATTCCGCGAGTCCCGCGCAATTCACCGCCACCCACGGCAGGTCCGCACCCCGGGGATCGAGCCGATGAAGCTCGCGAGCCACGACCTCCTTGCCGACTCCGGACGCTCCGGTAATGAGAACGGAGTGGGCGTGCTTCGCCAACTTTGGAAGCAGTTCCTCGATCTTCTTCATCGCGGGCGATAGGCCGAGCTTCGATCCCTCACCTGATGCGGGGACATCGTTGATCGGCACGGCGACCTTTCGCAACTTGCCGATGAGGCCCTCCAGATCGAAGGGCTTGCGCACGTAGTCCGCGGCGCCCTGCTTCAACAGCGTCACAGCCTCGTCAACGGTTCCGAAGCCGGTAATGAATAGGAACGGCGGAAGGAACGGTTCCGTGCGCCGAAGCTGGTTGAAGACCTCTCCACCGGACATGTCGGGCAAGCGGATGTCGCTCAGCACGGCAGAATAAGGGCGTGAGCGTATCTGGCTCATCGCGGGCCGTCCGTAGCGGCTCCAGTCGCAGGCAACGCCCTCCAGGCGAAATCGCTCCATGAGCGACTCCCCGAGGATCTGGTCGTCTTCAATGAGACAGATTCGCAGTGTCATATCGAGCGGGTTGCGTGATGGGAACTCTCACCTGGAAGAAGGTGACCTCGTTCTTGCGGGCCACCGTAATGTCGCCATTCAAATCCTGGACAAGCTGGTGGGTGACCCACAGTCCAAGTCCCTGGCCACTGTGGTGGGTCGATTGGAATGGTTCGAAAGCGTGGCCCAGGGAGTCAGCTTCGAAGCCTCCTCCTTCGTCGCTCACCACGAGGTGGAGCGATCCATCCCGGATCCGGGCCGAAACCTGCACACTTCCGCCACGAGGTGTCGCCTCGATTGCATTGAGCAGCAGGTTCAGCGCGACTTGCCTCACCTGTGCCGCGGGAAGCGCGACCTCCTCGTGCAGATCGATCTTCCAGTCGAGAACGACGTCCTTTTCCGCGCGGCCCGGCTCGACCAGGGTCATCAAGTCTTCGAAATCCGCCGGCGCAAGCAGGTCATCGCCGGCCCTGACCTCCACGAGCAGCGCAGCCACGGTCTGCCGAATCTGGTTCAGGCCGCGCTCCAGCAAATCGAGCGTTCGGTCGGTGAGTGGAGCGTCCCGTGGGCCGTGACGGCGCTGGGTGTCGATCGCGTTCAACAAGCCAGCAAGTGGATTGTTTATCTCGTGAGCTACGCCTCCGGCAAGGCGCCCTACCGCGGCCATGCGCTCCGCCCGGTAGACCTCCTGCTTGAGCGCCTCGCTCTGTGCAAGCTCCTGTGTCATCTCGTTGAATCGTCGCGTCACCAACCCGACCTCATCCATCGCCGGGTGTTCGGGCAGCTTGCTTTGCGAACCCGGATTGGCTCCCACGTGGTGCAGTGCTTCAGCGAGCTGGACCAGCGGTTTGGCCATCCGGTTGCCCGCGTACCATCCCACGGGCAGCACGATCGCGAGGCCGATCAACGCCCATATCCCGACGGACTGCGCGCGCGCGATGAACTCGTGCAACAGGACCGGGCGACGTATGCGGACATACACGGTCCCGATGCGATCGTCGTCATTCGACAACATCGGCGCGCTTTGCCAGATGGCAGATGCGGACGCGTTGTCGGAGAACTTGTCGTTGGACGTGGGTGCCCGGAATCGACTCGCAACGGGATAGGCTTCGGGGTCGTTCGAGACAAACACGCGATCGTTCGCATCGACGACAACGAGGACCACGTCTCCGGCATTGGGACTTCCGGTGGCGGCGAATCCGCGCACAAGATCGAAGGCCGACCATAGTTCGTCCTTGAGCACGAGGTTTGGCAGCGCGCGCGCGGCCGTCTCTGCCAAACGCGCGGCTCGATCGGCGAATGCCTTTTCGCTATCCTCGAATGCGGCCCACGTGAGTCCCAACGCGACAACGAGGGCAGCGACGACCGCGGCCACGGCGAAACTCACCGGCATCTTGACCCGGTAGCTCAGGCTGTCGAGGCGCTCAAGCCACCGCATTGAGCTCACGAATCACATTGGCGACGCCATCGAAGAGCGAATCCTTCTCTCGGGAGAATCCGGTGAGGTTCAACCGGTCCAGCAGCGCCCTCCCTGCCGCGTCGCCGTTCATGGCAAGCAGGATGCTGCGGAAGCGATCGGCAAGGGCGGCGTTCGCGCTGTTCGGCGTGACGATGGGTGGAAAGCCGTAGAGTTCGGAGCGATCGATGACCCGGGTCTTGCCGACGAGTGCCGGCGATCGCAACCTCAGTGTTTCCCAGATGTAACCATCCACCGCTCCGGCATCTGCGAGTCCGGTAGCGACTGCTTCGATGACCCTGGGATGCCCGTAAGTGAAGAACGTGCGGCCCAGGAATTCGCGGGGCTCGAAACCAAGCTGGCGAATTCGATGGCGCGGAACGTTGTGGCCCGAGTTCGAGTCGGGATCGGAGTACGCGAAGGTGTGGCCCCTCACATCGGCGAGCCGCTTGATCGCGCTGGATTGGTTGACGATGATGTATGAACGATAGAGGGGATGGCCCTCGTACATGGGCACCGCAACCAGGCGCAGTCGATCACGGTGCTGCACGTAGGGCGCGCCACATACCCACGCGCAATCGACGCGGCCTTCCAGTAGCAGCTCGGTGATGTCGCGATAGCTGCGGCGATGGACGAACCGAATCGGCATCGCCATTCGATTCGACAAATAGGTCCCCCAATCGTTGAGCAGGGACACGTGGTCATCCAGGAAGACCGGTGTGGTTCCGATCAGCCACTCGCTATCGCCTGCCCGGGCCGATGGGATCGCCCCAATCGCCGAGGCCGCGGCAATCCCGGACAGGAACCGTCGGCGGCTCGCCCTCATCGCTCCTCCAGCCCGCTTTACCGCGGGTCATTCCTCATTGGTAACACGAAGCGGAGTGTGGAAGCCTACGCCGTTACCAACGGGTAACGCCAGCGTACCCTCCGGCTCGCGCAAGTCATTGTTTTGATGAATTCCGGTGCAGTGGCACGCCTCCTGCAATGGACTGCGGACACAAATTCATCAACCAATGGAGGAGCGATGAGCATTACTCGACGCGATTTCCTGAAGGCGAGCGGATCGGTGGTCGCCGCGGTACCTGTTGCGGCTTCGACGTCGGCAGATGCGGCGGGTGATCCTGGACGCGCGATGCCGCAATATCCCGTGAAGGGGATCGGACGCGCGGCTTCGATGAGCGCCGACAAGCCGGTCGCGTTCACGTATCCGGATGCCTCGTCCCCGTGCGTTGCGTTGAAATTGGGAGCGCCCGTGCCCGGCGGCGTGGGACCTGATCGCGACATCGTCGCGTACAGCACGATGTGCACGCACATGGGTTGCCCTGTCGCATACGACGCGGCTACGAAATCCTTCAAGTGCCCGTGCCACTTCAGCATGTTCGACGCGGAGAAGGAAGGCCAGATGATCTGTGGGCAGGCCACCGAGAACCTGCCGCGAATCATCCTGAAGTACGACAACGCGAGCGGGTCCGTTTCCGCCGTTGCGGTCGATGGGCTGATCTACGGCCGGCAGTCGAACGTTCTTTAGGAGACATCCATGGCCACTTCCAAGGACCGCATCGCGCTGCCGCCTGTCACGGCGCAGAAAACCAACCTCACCTGCCATTTCTGCATCGTCGGATGCGGGTATCACGTCTACAAATGGGACGAGCACGAGGAAGGGGGCAGGGCGCCGAACCAGAATGCCCTCGGCCTCGATTTTCGCAAGCAACTTCCGCCACTCACAGCGATCCTCACGCCGGCGATGCAGAACACGATCATGGATCGCGACGGCAAGCGCTCCAATATCCTCATTGTTCCCGACAAGCAGTGCGTGGTGAATAGCGGCCTTTCATCGACGCGGGGCGGCCAGCTCGCACGAGCGATGTTCGTGCGTGACGGGCAGACCAAGGAGCGCCTGCGCAGCCCGCGCTTCTACACGGGCGACCAATGGCTCGACGTCTCGTGGGACTACGCGCTCGGAGTCTATGCGGGGCTCACCAAGAAGATTCTCGACAACGACGGGCCCGCGGGCATCGTGTTCGACTGCTTCGACCACGGCGGCGCGGGTGGCGGCTTCGAGAATACCTGGGGCACGGGCAAGTTCATGTTCACTGCGCTCCAAACACCCATGGTCCGCATCCACAACCGGCCGGCCTACAACTCGGAGTGCCACGCGACCCGGGACATGGGTATCGGCGAGCTAAACAATAGCTACGAGGACGCCGAGCTCGCCGACGTGATCGTGGCCACCGGCACCAACAGCTACGAGACCCAGACCAACTACTTCCTCAACCACTGGCTCCCGAACATGCAGGGCGCCACGGCGGACAAGAAGAAGAAGTGGTTCCCCGGCGAGGCCACGCCTGCGCTTCGCATGATCATCGTGGATCCGCGGCGCACGCCGACCGTGGCGATCTGCGAGACCGTGCTCGGCAAGGATCGCGTCCTGCATCTGGACATCGAACCCGGCACCGACATCGCGCTCTTCAATACCCTGTTCACCTACGTCACCGACCAGGGCTGGGAAGACAAGCAATTCATCGCTCAGTACACGAAGAACTTCGACCAGGCTCGCGCGGCCAACAAGATGTCGCTGGACGAAGGCAGCCGCATCACCGGAATTCCCGCCGACAAGTTGCGGCAAGCCGCCGAATGGGCATACCGGGAGAAAGCTCCCGGCCAGCGCCCGCGCGCGATGCACGTGTACGAAAAGGGAATCATCTGGGGTAACGACAACTACCTTATCCAGTCGGCGCTCGTGGATCTCGTTCTCGCCACGCGCAATGTCGGGCGCCGTGGCACGGGGGTTTGCAGGATGGGCGGCCACCAGGAGGGCTACACGCGTCCGCCGTATCCCGGCAACACCAAGATCTACATCGACCAGGAGATCATCAACGGCCGCGGCATGATGTACACGGCTTGGGGCGCCAATCCGTTCCAGACGACGCTCAATGCCGAACAACATCGCGCCACGATCCTCAAGCGCTCGCAAATGGTAAAGGAAGCGATGGACAAGGCCCGCGGCGCTCCCGCGTCCGAAATGGCCGCAATCGCCTACGACGCATGCAAGAAAGGGGGCCTGTTCCTCACGAACGTGAACCTGTATCCCACGATGCTCGCGCAAGGCGCGCACCTCATGTTCCCCTCGACGCATCCGGGCGAGATGAACCTCACCTCGATGAACGGTGAGCGGCGGATGCGCCTGTCGCAACGGTTCATGGATCCGCCGGGCTCGGCCAGGCCCGACTGCCTCATCGCGGCCGACTTCGCCAATACGTTGAAGAAACTCTACGAGGCCGAAGGCAACGCCACGATGGCTAACCGGTTCTCTGGCTTCGATTGGCGTACCGAGGAAGACGCATTCAACGACGGCTTCCGGCGCGTGGGCCAGCCGGGCGCGGGGCACATCGACAGCCAAGGTGGTTCGACAGGGCACCTGGCGACGTACGAACGACTGGCAGCCGCGGGAAACAACGGCGTGCAGCTTCCCATCAAGGAGTACAAGGACGGAAAACTCGTCGGGACCGAGATGGCCTACATGGACGGAAAGTTCGACACCTCCGACGGTCGCGCGGAATTCAAGCCCGCGACGTGGCCCGGATTGCCGAAGCTCGTCTCCGACCAGAAGGCCAAGCACAGGTTCTGGATCAACAACGGACGCGTGAATGAAGTCTGGCAGACGGCCTACCACGACCAGTACAACGATTTCGTGAGGAGTCGCTGGCCCATGGCGTTCATCGAGATCAACCCCGCGGACGCCGGCGACCTCGGCGTGAAATCGGGAGACGTCGTCGAAGTCTTCAATAACTACGGATCGACGTTCGCGATGGCGTATACGGAGCCCGACATAAAGCGCAACCAGACCTTCATGCTGTTCGGCTACTTCAACGGCATCGCCGGTGACGTGACGACATCGTGGACGGACCGCAACGTGGTGCCCTACTACAAGGGCACATGGGCGAGCATCCGCCGTATCGGGAGCGTCGAGGAATACCAGCAGACCGTCTCGACCAAGGGCCGGCGCTTCGACAGCGCCTGAAAGCTCCTCCTCGCCTTCGGGCGGCCTCGCGGGCCGGCTTCGGCCGGCCCGCCTTTTCTCGAGCGTGGACAATGCGAATCTTTGGAATCTGCGGTAAGAGCAAGGGGGGCCGCAGCGAGCTCGTTTCGGAGCTGGTCGCGCGGCTCAGGCTGGACGGATTCGGCGTGGCAATAGTGAAGCGCGCTCCCGTGTCGTTCGACATGGATAGCCCAGGCACGGACTCACACCGCCAGCGCGATTCCGGATGCACGCAGATGGTCATCGCGAGCGATCGCCGAATGGCCTTGATGGAGGAGTACCCGAGCGACAGCACACCGCCCGATCTCTCGGAGCTCGTCGGGAGGCTCAAGCCGGTCGACATCGTTCTCGCGATCAATTTCCGCGATGCCGAGATCCCACGCCTCGAGGTCTTCGACGACCAGACCGACGCGAACCACACCGCTCGAAACCCACGCTGGATGTTCGGGCGAGTGATGCGATCGCCCGATTCTGGCAAGCCGATTAGCTTTGGGCTTGATGACCACGACGCGATTGCGGCATTCGTTCTCGCGCGTGCCCGTCGCTGGGCCGAAGCGGGCCCCGGGATTCCACGCATGACGAGACCGGCAAAAACCTAGGACGATTCTTCGCGTCGGATCAACCTTGTCACACGGCCGGTGACGCCTGTCACCGGACTGTCATATGCCCTCCGTATAGTCGTTTGGATTCAAAGAGGAGGGTCAAACCATGCGCATATCCCGCGTCTCCGTAGCCGCGCTCGCAGTCTCCACGCTGACAACGATTTCCGCTTTCGCCACCGACATCACCGGCGCGGGTGCGACTTTCCCGTACCCCGTCTACGCCAAGTGGGCCGAGTCGTACAAGAAGAGCACCGGCACCGGCATGAACTATCAATCGATCGGCTCGGGGGGCGGCATCAAGCAGATCACCGCCAAGACCGTGGACTTCGGCGCGTCCGACATGCCACTCAAGCCCGAGGACCTCGAGAAGGACGGCCTCACGCAGTTCCCGACCGTGATCGGCGGAGATGTTCCCGTGATAAACCTGCCGGGCGTCAACCCCGGCCAGATGCACCTGACGGGCCCTGTGCTGGCCGACATCTACCTCGGCAAAGTCAAGAAGTGGAATGATCCCGAGATCGCCAAGCTCAATGCCGGCATCAAGCTTCCGGCCACTGACATCACCGTCGTACATCGCTCCGACGGTTCTGGCACGACGTTCATCTGGGTGAACTACCTGTCGAAGATGAGCCCCGAGTGGAAGACCAAGGTGGGCGAGGGCACGTCGGTCAACTGGCCCGCGGGCGTAGGCGGCAAGGGCAATGAAGGGGTCGCCTCGTACGTTCAGCGCATCGCAGGCTCGATCGGCTACGTCGAGTACGCCTACGCCCTGCAGAACAAGATGAATGACGTTGCCGTTCAGAACCGCGATGGCGACTTCGTCCGCGGCAACGCGGACGCCTTCAAGGCAGCCGCGGGCAACGCCGACTGGAGCAAGGCCCCCGGCTTCTACCTGATCCTCACCGACCAACCTGGCAAGGGCGCTTGGCCGATCAGCGGCGCGACGTTCATCCTGATGCACAAGACCCAGGAGAAGCCCGAAAACGCGAAGGAAGTCCTCAAGTTCTTCAAGTGGGCCTACGGCAACGACGGCGACAAGCTCGCCGAGAGCCTGGACTACGTTCCGCTGCCCGACAGCGTGGTGAAGCAGATCGAGGCCTCGTGGAAGAGCAACATCAAGGACTCGTCCGGAAAGTCGGTTTATTGATCGCGGTTTGCCGTACGCAAGCGGAAAGGGGCGGCTTCCGGTCGCCCCTTCGCTTCTGTAACGGGCACCTGATCGCCTCGGGGGACTATGAGCACAACGCTGGATAGTGTGACAATCACTGGCGCGAACGAGTCCCCGATCGCAGTCCGGCGTGCCCCGAACCCACCCATGCTTCGCAACAACGCGCTGATGGACGCATTGTTCCGGAATACCACCCGGTTCTTCGCGTTCCTGGTCTTCAGCCTCCTTGCCGCGATCCTGGTGTCCCTGTTTGTGGGCGGCTCCCTGTCGATCCACAAGTTCGGCCTGCATTTCCTCGTGAACGACAACTGGGACCCGGTGCAGGAAGACTTCGGCGCCCTCGTCCCGATCTATGGCACGCTGGCCACGTCGGTGATCGCTCTGGGAATCGCGATCCCGGTGAGCTTCGGCATCTCGCTCTTCCTCACGGAGCTGTCCCCCGTGTGGCTGCGCCGCCCGCTGGGCACGGCGATCGAGATGCTCGCCGCGATCCCGAGCATCATCTACGGGATGTGGGGCCTGTTCGTCTTCGTCCCCATCTTCCAGCAGTACGTGCAGCCGATCTTCTCGAGCACGCTGGGCAGCATCCCGGGAATCAAGATGCTGTTCTCTGGTCCCCCGATGGGAATCGGCATGCTCACGGCGGGCATCATCCTCGCCGTGATGGTGATCCCCTTCATCACGGCCGTGATGCGCGACGTCTTCGAGCTCGTGCCGCCGATGCTCAAGGAATCGGCCTACGGCCTGGGCTCGACCACGTGGGAAGTCGTCTGGCGAGTCGTGCTCCCGTACACGAAGGTCGGCGTGATCGGCGGCGTCATGCTCGGATTGGGCCGCGCGCTCGGCGAGACCATGGCGGTCACGTTCGTGATCGGCAACGCCCACCAGCTTTCCGCCTCGCTCTTCGCGCCGGGCAATTCCATCGCTTCGGCGCTCGCCAACGAGTTCACCGAGGCCGTGGGCGACCTCTACACCTCCGCATTGATCGAGTTGGGCCTGATCCTCTTCGTCATCACCACGATCGTCCTGGCGCTGTCCAAGCTGCTGCTCATGCAGCTTGCCAAGGGCGAGGGTGAGCGCACATGAGCGTCACTACCGGCGGTCCCGTCTACCGGCGCAGGCGGATCGTGAACAAGGTCATGATGGGCGTGTCGACGCTGGCGCTGCTCTTCGGCCTCTTCTGGCTCCTGTGGATCCTCGCGCTGCTGCTCTACGAAGGCGCCTCGGCACTGCGGCCATCGCTATTCACCCAGATGACCCCGCCTCCCGGCAGCGACGGCGGGCTCGCCAATGCGATCATGGGAAGCATCGCGATGTCCGGGCTGGGCACCCTCATCGGGACACCCGTCGGCATCCTGGCGGGCACCTACCTGGCCGAGTATGGCGGGCGCGGGTGGCTCGCGCCTGCGACCCGATTCATCAACGACGTGCTGCTCTCGGCGCCCTCGATCGTGATCGGGCTCTTCGTCTATGCGGTGTATGTCGCGCGCGTGGGGCACTTCTCGGGCTTCGCGGGAGCCCTGTCGCTCTCGATCATCGTGATCCCCGTGGTGGTGCGCACCACCGACGACATGCTGAAGCTCGTCCCGAATAGCCTCCGAGAGGCGGCCGCGGCGCTCGGAGCCCCGTCATGGAAAGTCGTCACGATGGTGACCTACCGCGCGGCGACCGCCGGCATCGTGACCGGCGTGCTGCTTGCGATCGCCCGGATCACGGGGGAGACCGCGCCGCTGCTCTTCACCTCGCTCAACAACCAGTTCTGGTCCTCGGACATGAACGCGCCGATGGCCAACCTGCCCGTGGTGATCTTCCAGTTCGCCATGAGCCCCTACGAGGATTGGCACCGCCTCGCCTGGGGCGGTGCCACGCTCATCACGCTCTTCGTGCTCGGCCTGAATATCGCCGCGCGCGTCCTTTTCTCGAGGAAATGACAATGTCCTCCGTGGCGCAAGCCCTTCCCGACCGCGCTGCGCAGCCGACGACGCCGCCGAAGCTGCGCGTCCGCGACCTGAATTTCTACTACGGCTCGTTCCACGCGATCAAGCGCGTGAGCCTCGAAATTCCAGAAAAGCGGGTGACCGCCTTCATCGGGCCGTCGGGCTGCGGCAAGTCCACGCTGTTGAGGACCTTCAACCGGATGTTCGAGCTCTACCCCGAGCAGCGCGCCGAGGGAGAAGTGCTGCTGGGCGACGAGAACATCCTCACCTCGCGCCGCGACGTCTCGCTCATCCGCGCCAACATCGGCATGGTGTTCCAGAAGCCCACGCCCTTCCCCATGTCCATCTACGACAACATCGCCTTCGGCGTGCGCCTCTTCGAGGACTTGTCGCGCGCGCGGATGGACGAGCGTGTCGAGTGGGCGCTCACGAAGGCCGCGCTCTGGAAGGAAGTGAAGGACAAGTTGAAGCAGAGCGGCCACAGCCTTTCGGGCGGCCAGCAGCAACGCCTGTGCATCGCGCGTGGCATCGCGGTCAAGCCCGAGGTGCTGCTCCTCGACGAGCCGTGCTCGGCGCTGGACCCCATCTCGACGGCAAAGGTGGAAGAGCTCATCGCGGAGCTCAAGGCCGACTACACGGTCGTGATCGTCACCCACAACATGCAGCAGGCCGCCCGCGTATCCGACTACACGGCCTACATGTACCTGGGTGAGTTGATCGAGTTCGGCGAGACCAACCAGATCTTCCTGAAGCCCGGCAAGCAGCAGACGGAAGATTACATCACGGGCCGTTTCGGCTAGTCACTCCTCGAGCCACTTCCTCGCCGCGTCCACGTCGGCGAACAGGCGTACGTTCACTCCGCGGTTGATGGCCACCGTCTCGGCGAATTTCGACTTGGAGACCTCGCGCTCGGGCGGCGCCACGTAGGCGATCTTCCGCAGCTGCTTGCCGCTCTCGCTGCGCTGCGCGATCACGCTGTAGATGCTGCCCGTGTCCAGCGCCGGGCCCTCGAACTTCATCTCGAGCAGGACCGCCGTCACCTGCTTCGTCATGCACGTCTCGTAGGACTCGCGAAGGAATCGCAGCACGTTCTCCGCCGTATTGTTGCCCGACGCGGAGGCATGCAGGTACTTCGGATTCTCCTCGATCTTGAAGTGATAGCTCATTGCAAGGATGCGAGCGCGCGAGTCCGGAGCCCCCATTCTGGTGGGGGTGGCGCCCCGGGTCAAACGGTTCGGGGACAGACCCCTAGAACCAAGGAGATCCTGATCACATTTCTAGGGGTCTGTCCCCGAACTGGCTAACTCGCGGACAGCGCTGGCGGCAAGATCAACCCCCAGACCACGGCGAGGAGCACGAGCGCCACGAAGACCGCGGCGCTGCCGATGTCCTTGGCGCGCTTCGACAGCGAGTGGTGGTCGAAGGAGATGCGGTCGATCGCGGCCTCGACGCTCGTGTTGAGGAGCTCGACGATCATCACGACAAGCACGGAGCCGATGAGGAGCGCGCGCTCCACGGCGCTCACGTGCACGAGGCACGCCGTGGGCACCAATACGACGGCAAGCAGGATCTCCTGCCGGAAGGCGCTTTCGTACGTCCACGCATCCCGCAGGCCCGCGAGCGAGTTGAAGAAGGCGTGGACGATGCGAATGAGGCCGGTCTTCCCCTTGAAGGGGCTTTCCTCCTGCGGCGCCCCGGGGGCGCCCCGCGCGGGCGCCTCAGGCGGCTTGAGCAAGGGATCCTTCCACGGCGCGCGCGGGAACGAGGCTCGAAAGGAACTGCCGGGTGCAGTGCTCCCAGGAGTATTGCTGCGCGTAGCGAACGACCTTTTCGCGATCGAGGCGAAGCGCCGCCAGCGCCGCGGCCCCCAAGTCCTCGTCGAGCACGCCGACCGCGGGGTCCTTCACGACGTCGATGGGCCCCCTCACCGGGAATGCCGCCACCGGCGTTCCGCTCGCCATCGCCTCGACAAGCACCAGGCCGAACGTATCGGTGCGGCTGGGGAACACGAAAACGTCCGCGCGGCGGAAGTACGACGCGAGCTCCGCGCCCACCTTGGAGCCCACGAACACCGCGTCCGGATATCGCTCCTCCAGTTGCTTTCGCGCAGGCCCGTCGCCGACGACGAGCTTGGTGCCCGGCAGGTCGAGCCCGAGGAATCCCGGAAGGTTCTTCTCCACGGCGACCCGCCCGACGAAGAGGAACACGGGGCGCGGCAGTTCGACGAATCGCGCATCGCCCGGAGTGAAAAGCTCGGTATCCACGCCGCGCGACCAGTCCGTGATGTTGCGGAAGCCGCGATCCTCGAGAAGCTTGCGGATCGCGGGTGTAGCCACGAGGATGGCCGAGGACGCCGCGTGAAAGCGCCGCAGCCATGCGTAGGTGATGCCAAGCGGGATGCCGAAGCGCGGCTTCACGTATTCGGGGAAGCACGTGTGGTACGCGGTCGTGAAGTGCAGATTGTTCTTCAGGCAGTAGGCGCGCGCCGCGCCGCCCAGCGGGCCTTCGGTTGCGATGTGGATCGCATCGGGAACGAAATCGCGGATGCGCTGCGCGACCTTGGCGCCGGGCATGATCGCAAGCGGAATCTCGGGATACGTGGGCATCGGGAACGTCTTGAAGCCCTGGGGAGAAAGCACGTGCACCTCGTGCCCCCAGCGCTCGAGCCAGCGCACCGTGTTGGTGAGCGTGACGACCACGCCGTTGATCTGCGGCGCCCAGGCGTCAGTCACCAGAAGTATGCGCAATTTCCGCTCCATGTCGGATCCCCTCATTGACGTTATCCCTCAGCGCCTCGATGGCCTTCCAGTCGATGATCTTCAGCTCGCCGCTTTCCAGCTCGACCAACGCCGTCAGGCTCTCCACCCAATCGCCGTCGTTGCAATACAGGATCCCTCCGATGTCGCGGATCTCCGCCTTGTGGATATGGCCGCACACGATGCCGTCGAAGCCACGCTTGCGCGCTTCGGCGGCGAGCGCGTCCTCGAAATGATTGATGTAGCTCACCGCGTTCTTCACGCGATGCTTCAGGAACTGCGCGAGCGACCAGTACGGCAGGCCGATCGTGGCGCGGATGTGGTTGAACCAGCGGTTCAACTTGAGCGTGATCATGTAGGCCTGGTCGCCCAGGTAGGCGAGCCACTTCGCGCCCTGCACCACCGCGTCGAAGAGGTCGCCGTGGATCACGAGGAGCTTGCGTCCGTCGGCGGTGCGGTGCTCGGCCTCGGCCCGGATCTCGATCCCGCCGAAGGCGAGCCCGATGAACTGGCGCGCAACCTCGTCGTGGTTGCCCGCGATGTAGGTGACCAGCGTGCCCTTGCGCGCCTTGCGCAGCACTTTCTGGATCACGTCGTTGTGGCTCTGTTGCCAGAACCAGCGGCGCTTGAGCTGCCAGCCGTCGATGATGTCGCCGACGAGATACAGGTAACGGCTGTCGGTGTGCCTCAGGAAATCGAGCAGATGTCCCGCCTGGCAGCCTGGCGTTCCCAGGTGGATGTCCGAGATGAAGATCGAGCGGTAACGAAGGGTAGGAGCCGCGTCGTCTTCATGTGAAATCGCAGTATCCATTCGCAACCGATTGTCGCGCCTGCACAAGTCATCAGCGTGACGTTTTCGTGACCGTTCGGGGACAGACCCCGAGCGCCGGCGGCCTTCGGGGTCTGTCCCCGAACTAGGCGAAGCGGTGCTTGCGCGTGCGGCGCGCGACCATGCCGCGGCCGAGCGCGGCGCGGTCGGCGGACAGCAGGCAGCGCACGGCGCGCTGGTGGATGCCGCCTTCCTCGAGGCCGATGTGCGTCGCCTGGAGCGAGCGGTAGTACTGGAGCAGGTCGCCGGGCAGGCCGCGGTTGATTCCCGCGGCGACGCTTTCCAGCGGGCGGCGCAGCACGCGCCACACGCGGTCCATCTCGCGATGCTCCGATTGCAGCCGGGCGGCCAGGCCTCGCACCGCATCGCGCTCCCCGGACGCAAGGCGCATCTCGAGCAGCGGCATCAGGTCCTCTTCATCCGCCTGGTGCGTCGCGACGAGATTGGAGAAAAATTCGATCGCGGTTCCTGCGGCAGCGCTCATTTCCGCGTCCATGCCGCGCGACTCGATGCTGCCCGGCAGCCCGCACAGGGCCGCGAGTTGGCGCTCGATGCGGCGGTGGAATCCCAGCAACGCCTCGACGGGATCGTCGAAGCCGGGAGGAAGATCGTGAATTCTCATGCGCTGAAGCCTATCGATGCACGGTGACAATCTGCCTACCGGAGCAAGCCTCCGTCGCGGCGGATCATGGCGATGTCCACGAAGGCTCCGTGGTCGCGGCCGTCACGACCACCAGTGTGACCATGACCCCGTGCGCGAGTTTCGGGCCGAGCAGCTCGAACATCGTCCGGTGGTTCACGGTCGAGAGCGCCACGATCATTCAGGGCGGTTCGTGTCACCAGAAAAGAAAATCCGCCGGGCTTGGCGGCACCGGCGGAGCAAGGGGAGGAGCAACCTCGGGGGAAAAAACAGCAGCTAATTCCGCTTAAGGATCGCGAACGAATATTGGGGGAGGGGTGTGACCGTTTGACGACACCTCCGCCTAGGGCACCTCCGCCTAGGGGACAGACCCCGAGGCTCGGACGAGCCCGCCAGCCGGCGCTCGGGGTCTGTCCCCTAAGCGGACGCGGGGACCCGCGAACCTCGCGCTGAAGCGGCTGCCCTCGCCGGGGCTGCTCGCGATGTCGAGGGCCGCGCCGTGGCGCGAGAGCGCGTGCTTCACGATGGCAAGGCCCAAGCCCGTGCCGCCGCTTTCGCGCGAACGGCCGCGGTCGACGCGATAGAAGCGCTCCGTGAGTCGCGGGATATGCTCGGGCGCGATGCCGATGCCCGTGTCCTCGACATCGAACGTGGCCCCATCATCCGTGCGGTGCCAGCGAAGCCGCACCGTGCCGCTCGCCGGCGTGTAGCGGATCGCGTTGGAGACGAGGTTGCCGAATGCGCTCGACAACTCCTTCTCGCTGCCCAGGAGGTCGATGCCCTCCTCGCCTTCGACCTCGATCGTGTGGCGCCCGTTGGAAAGCGCGCGCGCCTCGGCGCCCAGGCGCTCGAGGAGCTTGCGCATCTCGATGGGCTCTTCCATAGGCGGCGGCGGCGACGATTCCAGCGCCGAGAGCGTGAGCAGGTCCTCGACCAGGCGGAGCATGCGCTGGGCCTGCTCGGCCATGAGGTCGATGTAGCGCCTCGCCGCCTGCGGATCGAGTTCGTCGCGCAGCGTCTCGAGGAATCCCGCGACGACGGTGAGCGGCGTGCGAAGCTCGTGCGACACGTTGGCGACGAACTCGCGGCGCATGCGCTCCAGCTGCCGAAGCTGCGTCACGTCGCGCGAGAGCACGAGCCGCTGGTTCTCGCCGTAGGTCACGACCTGCATCGAGAGCACGCGATCGGCCGAGTGCGGCGCGATCACCTGGATGGGCTTGCCGTAGTCCTGGCCCTCGAGGTACTCGAGGAATTCGGGAATGCGTACGAGATGCGTGATGGGCATGCCGGCGTCGCGCACCGGATCGATCTCGAGATGCAGGCGCCCCGTGTCGTTGCACCACGCGATGCGGTCTTCGTCGAGGATCACCACGCCGTCGGGCAGCGCGCGCGCGGCCTCGCGCCAGCGCTTGAGCATGTCCACGAGCTCGGCTTCGCGCCGCGCGGCCTCGCGCCGCGAGCGATGCAGCAACGCGTGCAGGCGATCCCACGCGCCGCGGGCGCGCGGCGGCTCAGGCGCCTCGCCGTGTTCCAACCAGTAAGAGAGCTGGCGCATGCGTCGCGCCTCGTCCGCCAGCAGGACCAGCGTGAAGATGGAGAAGACCCCGAGACCGGCGGCAATGCCCGCGAACCATCCGACCGCGACGGCGATCAGCGCGCTCGCGGCAATCGCCAGCATTTCAGTCGCTCGAGCGGAAGCGGTATCCCGCGCCGCGCACCGTCTCGACGAGCCGGTCGTGGCCGCTGGGCGAGAGCGCTTCGCGCAATCGCCGGATATGGACGTCCACCGTACGGTCCTCGAGGAACACGTGATCACCCCAGACCTGGTCGAGAATCTGGGCGCGAGTGTACACGCGGTCGGTGTGGGTCATGAAGAAGTGCAGGAGCTCGAACTCCGTGGGGCCCATCTTGAGGGTGCGGCTCTTGCCACTGACCACGCGGGTAGCGGGATTGAGCACGAGCCCCTCGATCTCCACGGCTTCCTTCGAAAGCTGGGGCAGGCGCCGGCGCAGCACCGCCTGGATGCGCGCTTCGAGCTCGCGCGGCGAGAAAGGCTTGGTCACGTAGTCGTCGACGCCGCTGTCCAGGCCCGCGACCTTGTCGTCCTCGGCGGCGCGGGCCGTGAGCATGATGATGGGCACCTCGCGCGTGCGCTGCTCAGTGCGAAGCCGGCGCGCGAGCGACGGGCCCGAGCCGTCGGGCAACATCCAGTCGAGAAGGATCACGTCCGGGAGCGCGACCGTCACCGCCTCGTAGGCTTCCTTCGCGTTGGCGGTGCGGCGCACGGTGTGGCCGTTACGCGCCAGCGTGATCGAGATGAGCTCCTGGATCGCGGGTTCGTCTTCGACGACGAGGATGGATGCGGCCATCAGCCGAGCGCCTCGCGCTCGACTTCAGCAAGCGGCGTGTGGCGGACGTCCCGGCCCTTCACGATGTAGATCACCTGCTCGGCGATGTTCTTCGCGTGGTCCCCGATGCGCTCGATGGCCTTGGCGACCCAGACGATGTTGATCGAAGTCGAGATGGTGCGCGGGTCTTCCATCATGAACGTGATGAGCTGGCGCAGGATCGCGTGGAATTCCTCGTCGATCGCCTGGTCCTCGCCGATGATGCGCGCGGCGGCCACGGCGTCGAGGCGCGCGAACGCGTCCAGGGACTTCCGTAGCATGCCGACGGCGATCTCGGAAACGTGGTTCACGGCCGCGAGTCTCGCGTGCGTGCCGCGCGCCGGCGTGCCGATCTCGCGCGCCATGCGCGCGATCTTGGAGGCCTCGTCGCCGATGCGCTCCAGGTCCGTCACGGTCTTGCTCACGGCCATGATGAGGCGCAGGTCCGAGGCCGCAGGCTGGCGGCGCACGATCACGTGGCGCAGGTCGTCGTCGATGGCGACTTCGAGGTCGTTCACCTTGGCGTCGTCGGCGATCACCTGCTCGATGCGTTCGGTGTCGTGGTCCAAATAGCCGGCGATCGCGGAACGGATCTGGGCTTCCACCAGGCCGCCCATCTGCAACGTGCGCGAACGGATGGCTTCGAGGTCCTGATCGTACTGCTTGGAAATATGCTCTGTCATGGCGGTCTCCCGCTCAGGTTACATTCGCAGTATGACAGCTCCGTTACCGACTCAGGGGCGGGGCTTCTTACCTTTTCGTTGCAGCCGCCCGGATGGCATCGAGCGTCGTGTTCGGCGTGATCGCCTGCGGATCGGTGCGCACCTCGATCACGGCGGGCTTGCCCGAGGCGAGGCAGCGCTCGAGGGCCGGGGCGAACTGAGCCGTGTCTTCCACGATCTCGCCCACCGCGCCGAAGGAGCGCGCGAACGCGGCGAAGTGCGGATTGGCGATGTCGGTGCCGATCACGCGCCCCGGGTAGTCCTTCTCCTGGTGCATGCGAATCGTGCCGTAGATGCCGTTGTTCACGACGACGACGACGATCGGCGCGTCGTACTGCACCGCCGTGGCGAGCTCCTGGCCGGCCATGAGGAAGTCGCCGTCGCCCGCGAGGCACACCACGGTGCGCTCGGGCCGCGCGATCTTCGCCGCGATCGCCGCGGCCACGCCGTATCCCATGGCGCCCGAGGTCGGAGCGAGCTGCGTTCGCCACCCGGTATAGCGATGGAAGCGGTGCAGCCACTGCGAGAAGTTGCCCGCGCCATTGGTGAAGATCGTGTCCTCGGGGCAGAGTCGATTGATGGCGTCGATCACGTCCCACATCTGGACGCGCCCGGGGGTCTCCCGCCTTCCTCCCCACGCGATGAAATCCGCGTGCGCTTCCTCGGCCGAGCCCTTCCAGGGTGGATTCTCGATCGGCGCCATGGCCGCGCAGGCCCGCGCGAAATGCGCAGGCGCCGAGAGGATGCCCAGCTCCGGCTGGAACACGCGACCGATCTCCTCGGCTCCCGGGTGCACGTGCACGAGCTTCTGGCGCGGCACGGGGGACTCCAGCAGCGTGTAGCCGCTGGTGGTCATCTCGCCCAGGCGCGCGCCCACGACGACCAGCAGGTCGGCATTGCGCACGCGCGAAGCGAGCACCGGGTTGATCCCGATGCCGACGTCGCCCACGTAGTTCGGAAGGCGGTTGTCGAAGAGGTCCTGGTAGCGGAAGGCGCACGCGCACGGCAGCGCGTTCGCCTCGATGAAGCGCTGCATGTCGTTGCACGACTCGCGCGTCCACGGCGCGCCGCCCAGGATCACGAGCGGGCTCCTGGCCGCGGCGAGCAGGTGCGAGAACTTCTCCATGGCTTCGCGGCCCGGATGCGCCTCCGAGGGCGAATAGGGCTTCGCGTCGGCGGCCTTCGACTCCCGCGCGAGCATGTCCTCGGGAAGGGCAAGCACCACGGGGCCGCGGCGTCCCGACGTGGCGATCTGGAACGCGCGGGCCACGTACTCGGGAATGCGGTCCACGTCGTCGATGCGCTCCACCCACTTGGCGAGCGGCCGGAACATCGCCGTGAAATCGACCTCCTGGAACGCCTCGCGGTCGCGGAAGTCGCTGCCCACGTCGCCGATGAGGAGGATCATCGGCGTGGAGTCCTGGAACGCCGTGTGCACGCCCACCGACGCTTGCGTGGCGCCCGGCCCGCGCGTCACCAGGCAAATGCCCGGGCGATTGGTGAGCTTGCCGTAGGCCTCGGCCATGTTGGCCGCGCCCGATTCGTGGCGGCACACGACGAGCTTCAACTTCTCCTGCACGTCGTAGAAACCGTCGAGCACCGCGAGGAAGCTCTCGCCCGGAACCGTGAAGGCGAGATCGGCGCCGTGGAGTGCCAACTGGTCGACGAGGAGCCTGCCGCCGTGGCGCGTGCTCATAGCTGCTTCACCAGGTAGCCCCTCTTGCGCAGCAGCTCCACGAGGCCGCGAGGGCCCGCGAGGTGGAGCGCCCCCACCGCGACGAACGTTCGCTCCCTGCCGTCGAGATATCCGCTGATCTTCTTCACCATGGCATCGTGTCTCGACCAGATGAAGCGCTCCTCGAAATCCGCGGCGCCCGCGATCTTGTCGTTGTAGCGGCGCGCGACATTCAGCACGCCGTCGGGATCGCCCGCCTGCCACGCCTTCACCAGGTCGGTGACCTGCTCGCCGGTTAGCCCGCTCTCGATCGCATCGAGCGTGCCGCGGAAGAGCCGGAGCGTCTCCATGTCGGTGAGCGAGTCCATCAGCGCGATCTGCACGTCGGCGCCTTCGAGCTCGACCAACTTCTTGTTCTCGTCCTTGGCGCGCGTGATGAGGTAGAGATCGACGCCATAGTTCGGCAGGTATCCCAGGCGCGCCCACTCGCTGAACACGAGCATCGTGGCCGCCATGAAGGGCTTCACGCGCACGATCGACTCCTCGGGAATCCCGTAGCGCGGAAGGAGCTTGCGGAAGCGCGCGTAATCGGCCGCGGGAACGTGCGTCGTGAGATTGGCGGGCGGCGTATAGATTGTCGCGGCCTGGCTCTTCGCCATGGCCTTTTCGTCGGTGATGTCGGCTTCCACCGCGATCACGTGCGAGCTTTCGAAGGCGTCCTCCACTTCGGCGGGCAGCGGATACCACGAGGGCTTCCCCGCGTGCACGGTGCCGTAGAGGTAGACCTTGTTGGTGAGCGAGCTGACTTCCCAGAGGTAGTGCGCAGTGCCCGCGGGCACGGCGGCGAGCGAGGCCGTGGCGGCGAGAAGTCCCAGGAGGATTCGGCGGATCGATTTCATTTCGTGTTGGGGCTCCATTGGCTCTCGATGGGGATGAAGGGCGCCATGGGAATCTCCTCGTAGCGCACTTCGATGATCTCCAGCTCTTCGGCACCGCCGGGCGTGTTGAGTTTCACGCTGTCGCCCTCGCGCGCCTTGATGAGCGCCCGCGCGATGGGCGAGATCCAGCTCACGTAGTGCCTGGGCGGATCGGTCTCGTCGATGCCCACGATGCGGATGGTGAGTTCTTCACCCGAGGACATCGCGTAGGTCACCGTCGCGCCGAAGAACACCTGGTCGGTCTCCTCGCGCGTGGCCGGGTCCACCACCTCGGCCGCCTCGAGGCGCTTGGTGAGGTAGCGGATGCGACGGTCGATCTCGCGCAGGCGCTTCTTGCCGTACTGGTAGTCGGCGTTCTCGGAGCGGTCGCCGAGTTTCGCGGCCCACGACACGACGGAGGTGACGTTCGGGCGCTCGGTCTTCACGAGCCACGAGACCTCGTCGCGCATGCGCCGCCAGCCCGCGGGCGTGAGGTAGTTCTTGGCGCCCGCCGGGATCGGGTTGGCGTCGTCGTCGCGATCGTCGTCGGGCGCTCGGTCGTTCTCGCGCGTGAAGGCCTTGCTCATCCGAGTCCGTTGATGAATTCGCGGATGCCGCCCAGCAGCATCTCGACGGCGATCGCGGTGAGGATCAATCCCATCAGCCGCTCGATCGCCTGCATCGCCTTGTCGCCGAGCCACCGTTGCAGGCGCTCGCCCGAGAGCAGGACGACGGTCACGATCGCCATCGTGGCGGCCAGAGCGCCCGCCCAGATGCCGATGTTCTGGGGCTCGCGCGTGGCCATGAGCATGATTGTCGCGAGCGCCGAGGGCCCGGCGATGAGCGGGATCGCGAGCGGGACGATGAGGGGCTCGCCCACGGCCATGGGACCGAAGGCGCTTTCGGCGTTTCCGAAGACCATGCGGATCGCGATCATGAAAAGGATGACTCCACCGGCGATTGACAGCGAAGTCTCCGACAAGTGCATGAGGTCGAGGATCGCCTGGCCGCCCATCATGAAGACCGCGAGGATCGCCGTGGCGATGGCGCACTCGCGAACGATCACGGCGCGGCGGCGCCTCGCCGGGATGCCCGCGAGCATGGCATTCACGAGCGGCACGTTGCCGAACGGATCGGTCACCAGCAGCAGGAGCACGACCGCCGAGAGGAATTCACCCTTCATGGGACGTTATGATAGCTGCCTCCATGAGACGGGTAGCCTTCCTCTGCCTCCTCGCCGGCGGCTGCGCGATCGCCTTCGCGCCGATTTTCGTGCGCCTCGCGGACACGGGACCGGTCGCGAGTGCCTTCTGGCGCTGCGCGCTGGCCATTCCCGTGCTGTGGGCCTTGAACGTCCTCCCCGTGTACTTGAATGTCATCCCCGTGTACTTGAATGTCATCCCCGTGAAGACGGGGATCCAGCTCCGGCGCGCCAGCGGTTGGCCCCTTCTCTGGGCGGGCCTCTTCTTCGCCGGCGACCTGGGCGTATGGCACTGGTCCATCGTGTGGACATCCGTAGCCAACTCGACGCTGCTCGCGAACTTGGCACCCATCTTCGTGACGCTCGCGGGGTGGCTGCTGTGGCGCCGGAAAGTGACGCGCGCGTTCCTCGCCGGCATGTTCATCGCGATCGCCGGCATGTTCGTGCTCGTGGGGCCGAACTTCGCCGCCGGCGGAACGCGGCTGCTGGGCGACGCGCTGGGCGCGCTCACGGCGGTGTTCTACGCGGGGTACTTCCTCACGATCAAGGTGGCGCGCGATGCGGGCGCATCCACGGCGCGGCTGATGGCGTGGAGCACGACGATCACCGCCATCGCGCTGCTGCCCGTCGCCCTCGTCTCGCCCCAGCCCTTCCTGCCCTCGAGCGCCCACGGCTGGCTCGTGCTGGTGGGCCTCGCGCTCGTCACGCAAATCCTCGGCCAAGGCCTCATCGCCTACGCTTTCGCGCACCTGCCGGCTTCGCTCTCGTCGGTATCGCTGCTGATCCAGCCGGTGATGGCCACGCTCTTCGCGTGGTGGCTCTTCAACGAGCCCGTGGGCCCGGTTCAGTTCGTGGGCGGCGCCGTGGTGCTCGCGGGCATCTGGCTCGCCAGGCGCGCGAGCTCGGTACCTACGGAAGACACGACGCCGTCCAGCTCCGCGGCCTGAGCGGCCGTGAGCCCCGGACGCTGCCGCCACGCCTTCGCGAGCGCATCGACGCGCATGAGCGCCACCTGGTGCTGGGCAGGCTTGGCGAGGTAGCCCGCGTCGCGCGCGGCCTTCACGAGATCCACGCGTTCGGTGATGCAATCGAGGCCCATGCCGCGGCTGCGCTGCTCCTGTCCGGCATGCACGCGGTATTCGCTCAACGTGCTCGCGCAGTAGAACATCGAGCCGTCCGCCATCAGGCGAAGCCAGAGCGCAAGGTCCGCGAGGCAGCGATAGGACTTGCCCTGCCACGTGAAGAGTCCCGCGGGCTCGATCTCCACGCCGCCCCGCCGGAACATCGCCGACGTGGGCTCGCCGATGAGGTTCAGGCCGTTGACGAGCGCGAGATCCCCCATCTCGATGCCCTCGATGATGCAGGTCGCGTGCGATATGGGGGTCGTCGCAGGCATGTCGGGCTGCTGTACGCCCGCGGCATCGATCACGACACGCCGGCTCGTGGCAAGCCGGATGCGGGGATCGTCGAACGCGGCCGCGAGGCGCGCAACGCAATCGGGCCGCAGGCGGTCGTCGTCGTTCAGGAATTTCACGAGCTCGCCGCGCGCCTGGGATAGCGCGAAGGTGAAGTTGCCCTCGAAGCCGCGCGCCGGATCGTTCCTCACGTAGCGCACGCGCGAGTCGTTCGCCGCCTTCACACGCTCGCCGATGGCGCTGCCCGGCGAGTCGTCGCACACCACGATCTCGAGCTGCGCTCCCGCCTGCACCCGGGCACTCTCGAACGCCTCGCCGAAGAAGCGCTCGTTGTAGGCCGGGATGAGGATCGAGACGCGCGGGGCGTCCACGTCAGTGCGCGGGCGCCGGCACGATCTGGTAGAAGACCTCGTCCTTGCGGATCATCCCCAGCTCGAGGCGCGCGCGCTCCTCGATCGCTTCCATGCCCTCCTTCAGGTCCCGCACCTCGGCATCGAGCGCGTCGTTGCGCGCCTTCAGTTTCGCGTTGCCCTCGCGGTTTTGCGCGAGCACGCGCTCCAGCTCCCAGACTTTCGTCCAGCTGCCCTTGCCGATCCACAGCGGGTATTGCAGCCCCAGGAGGAGCCCCGCGAGGATGAGGGCGAGTGTCTTCACCTATCCCTTGATCTGGTAGAAGGCACTCCGCCCCGCGTAGGCGGCGCCTTCGCCCAGCTCCTCCTCGATTCGGAGCAGCTGGTTGTACTTGGCCACGCGGTCCGAGCGCGAGAGCGACCCGGTCTTGATCTGCATCGCGTTGGTGCCCACGGCGATGTCGGCGATCGTGGAATCCTCGGTCTCGCCCGAGCGGTGTGAGATCACCGACGTGTAGCCCGCCTGCTTGGCCATCTCGATGGCTTCGAATGTTTCCGACAGCGTGCCGATCTGGTTGATCTTGATGAGGATGGAATTGGCCACGCCGCGCGAGATGCCCTCGGCGAGGATGCGCGTGTTGGTGACGAACACGTCGTCGCCCACGAGCTGCACGTCCTTGCCCAGCCGCTTCGTGAGCAGCTCCCAGCCGTCCCAGTCCTGCTCGGCCATGCCGTCCTCGATCGAGATGATCGGGTACTTGTCGCACCACGTGGCGAAGAGGTCCACGAGCTGCGCCGAGGTGTACGAGACCTTCTCCGCGTCGAAGCGGTACTTGCCGTCCTTGTAGAACTCGCTCGCGGCGCAGTCCATGCCGAGCATCACCTGCTCGCCGGGCAGGTAGCCCGCGGCCTCGATCGCCTTCATCATGTACTGCAGGCCCGCCTCATTGGTGGGAAGGCTGGGCGCGAAGCCGCCTTCATCGCCCACGGCGGTGGACATGCCTTCCCTGTCGATCATCTTCTTCAACGTGTGGAAGATCTCGGAGCCGCAGCGAAGCGCGTCCCGGAACGACGAGAAGCCCACGGGCAGGACCATGAACTCCTGGAAGTCGAGGTTGTTGTTCGCGTGCGCCCCGCCGTTGATCACGTTCATCTGCGGAACCGGCATCTTGCGCGGAGCGCTGCCGCCGAAGTAGCGGTAGAGGGACAGGCCCGATTCCTCGGCCGCTGCCCTGGCGCAGGCCACCGACACCGCGAGGATCGCGTTGGCTCCGAGGCGCGATTTGTTCTCGGTGCCGTCCAGGTCGATCAACATCTTGTCGATGTGCGATTGCTCGGACACGTCCAGGCCCAGGACCGCCTCGCAGATCTCCGTGTTCACGTGGTCCACGGCCTTGCGCACCCCCTTGCCGAAGAAGCGCTGCGGGTCGCCGTCGCGAAGCTCGATGGCCTCGCGCGATCCCGTGGAAGCGCCCGACGGCACGGCCGCGCGCCCCATGGCGCCCGACTCCACGAGCACATCGGCTTCCACGGTGGGATTGCCGCGCGAATCGAGGATCTCGCGGGCGACGACTTCGACGATGGCGGTCATGCTGGGCGGTTCCCTTGTGCGGAGAAACGCCCGATTCTACAGAATCCGCTACATCTTCTTGACGAGGATCTCGGCAAGTTTCTTCGCATCGGCCATGTCGCGCTCGCTCAGCTTCGGCGAGCCGACGGAGAGCGCGACCCACGTGCGCCCCTTGCGCACGTTGAGCTGCCCGGTCTTGGAGCTCCAGAACGACGACTCGGCGCCGGAGATGAGCAGGGGCTTGGTCTGGAACTGCAGGCGTGCATCCTCGAAAGCGCGCTCCGCTTCCTCGGGAGTCTTGCCGAAGCGGAACTGCACCGCCGCCGCCACGGGCTTGCTGTCCTTGAAGCCCGTGTAAGTGCAGGTGAGGATCACTTTCGGCTTCTTCAGCTTCGGATTGACGGGCTCCGCGGCCGCCGCGACACCCAGTACCGCCTCGGCATCGGCCGACGTGAACACGTCGCAGGCGTCGAAGGTTTCCTCCACGGCTCGCGCCGCGAGGGGCACGAAAGCCGCCGCACCGACGAACGCCACGATGCCCAGCATCAAGTCTCTCCGCATCGCCCACCTCGAAAGGTCCACGCGCATCGACATTCTACAGTTTACATCGGAGCCTTAATGCCCCCGAACCAGCCGTTGAAGGTGCAGTACTGGTCGCTGCCCGTGAACACGCCCGAGAAGCCGTTCTGGGTCATGGTCATGTTGTCCAGGTTGAAGTTGCCGGCATTGGCGGGAACGTTGCCGGAGCTGGTGACGATTACGCAGCTGAAGCTGCCATTGGCGATCTGCCCCAGCACGCCCTGCGCGGCGAGGTTGCCGCTGAAGGTGCACACAGTGGGATCGCCGTTCGCATTGTAGAAACTGACCGCCATGCTCACGTTCTGGGCCGTTTGCGTTGCCACCAGCCCGCCGTTCATGAAGATCGACCCGTTGGTCACGCCGTTGTGGCAGTTGCTCCCGGCAGCGGCCAGGCCGCCCATGTAGCTGCCGGCGATGTTGTTGTTCCTGAAGCTCTGCCGGATGACGGTCTTGTTCACGGTCACGCCGTTCACGACGTATTGGAGCGACCCGCCGTACGCGCTCACGAAGTTCACGGCCATCGTGCCGACTTTCGTGACCCCGATGTTCGGATTGAACGGGTTCGTCCCGTAGTACGTCCCCGTCGTGGAATACAGGTCGCCCGAAAACGACGTCGTGCCGCCGGATTCCATCGTCGACACGAACCAGCGCGGCGTCCCATCCGAGCCGTACACGAAGAGCGTGGCGAAGATCGTGGTGCCCTGCTCGATGAAGTTCACGCCCCAGCCGCTTTCGCTCTGCCCGCCCCACCACTGGTCGGTGTAGTCGATGCCCGTGCTCGTGGCCGAAGCCGGGAGCGCGAAGCCCATGAGCAGCGCGGCTGTCGCGATCGCGCGATGCATCCAACGATTCATTTCCGGCACTCCTTCCAATCGATACCCCAATGATATGAGAAACCGGGGTCTGTCCCCGGTTTCTCTAGTGGATCAACCCCTTCAGCGCGTCCATCGCGCCCTCGAGCCCGCCCTTGCGAAGCAGGTCGATGTTGGTGAGGACCTTCTGGGCGATGCGCGTGCTGACCGCTGCCGCGACGAGCAATGCCGCCTCGTCGGCGGTGACGCCGCGGCCCTGGCCGATGTTCTTCATCTCGATCTCGGGCAGGTCGAAGGTCACACCCTGCCCCTTCAGCGCATTGTTCGTCATCGTGACTTTGGCACCGCGAATCACGAAGCGTTCGATCGTGTAGCGGCGCTTTTCTCCCGCCAGGGGCGAGGTGCCCGTGGGCGCCGACTGGGCCGCGCTCGCGGATTCGGCGATGCGCTTCTCGATCGCCTCAAGATTGGTCGAGCGTGCGCCCTTTTCATAGGTGATGACCGGCTCCGCGACGATGATCTCGTGGATCAGCACGACGGGAGAGCGGATCGTCGCCGGATCGATCCATACCGACGCTTCCCCGAAGCGCGCCGCGCGCGGCGATGAAAATCCCGGCGGGTTGCCGATCTCGATGCCGCGAAGGCTCCCGCGCCCGTCGCTCGCCGAAATGCGCACTTCCGAGACCTTGACGTCCACGCCCGCCACCTTCGGCCCGTAGTATTCGAGCGCGAACTTCACGATGACGTCGAGGCTCTCGTAGGTCCACCACAGCGCGCCGGCCGCGATCGCGGCGAGCACCGCCAGCGCGATAGCGAGCTTCTTCACGAGCTAGGGAGCCTCTGATCTATTCACGGGGTCTGCGACGGGTCGATTTCGAGGTCGATTCTAGGCGCCGAGTCCGCAGCAAGGTAGGTACCTTGCAAGGACGAGCAACGACGAAGCGGCCCGAAATCGCCCGTCCCTGATGCAGCTTGGCCGTCGAAGCTGCATCGCCGGGTTGATCCCCGTGCATAGATCAGAGGCTCCCTACGAGAGGGCGGCGAGCACCGCGCGAAGTCCCTGGGCTTCGCCGCCCGCGGGACGACCCGGGCGGGAGATGTCGTTCCAGGAGTAAACGTCGAAGTGCGCCCAGGCGATGTCGTCGGGGACGAAGTAGTCCAGGAAGAGTGCCGCGACGATGGAGCCCGCGAATCCCGCGCGGCCCGAGTTGCTGAAATCGGCGATGTCGCTCGAGAAGAGGCGCCGGTAGTTGCGCCAGAGCGGCATCCGCCACATGGGATCGTCGAGTTGCCGTGCCCGCGCCAGGAATTTCGCCGCGAGCTTCTCGTCGTTGCAGAAGAGCGCCGGGAGCTCCGGTCCCAAGGCCACGCGCGCCGCCCCGGTGAGTGTCGCGAAATCGATCATGGTGCGCGGCTTGCCCTCGGCGGCATAGGCGAGCGCATCGCAGAGGATCACGCGGCCTTCGGCATCGGTGTTGCCGACTTCGAAATTGAGGCCCTTGCGCGTGCGCACCACATCGCCCGGCCGGTAGGCGTTGCCGCTGATGGCGTTCTCCACGGCGGGAATCACGAGGTGCAGGCGCACGGGGAGCTTGCGCTGCATGACGAGGCGCGCGAGCGCCAGCGCGTGCGCGGCCCCGCCCATGTCCTTCTTCATGAGGCGCATGCCCTCGGCGGACTTGATATCGAGGCCGCCCGAATCGAAGCACACGCCCTTCCCGACGATGGCAAGGCGCGGGTTCTTCGCGTTGCCCCAGTGGATCTCGAGCAGTCGCGGCGGACGGGTCGCCGCGCGGCCCACGGCGTGCACCGCGGGGAAATTCTGCGCGAGGAGCTCGTCGCCCACCCACTCGTCGAACTCGCCGCCGAAGAGCTCGGCCTGCTCGCGCACGATGTCCGAGAGCTCGGCGGGCCCCATGTCCTCGGCGGGCGTGTTCACGAGATCGCGCACGAGGCGCACGGCCTGCGCGAGCTCGAGCGCCGCGCGCACCTTGCCGGACGACTCGAGCTGCAGGTCGGACGGTTTCCGTTTCGCCTTCTTGTAGCGCGTGTACTGGTAGCCGCCCAGGTCCCACGCGAAGGCCGCGTCTTCCGGCGCGATCGTGACGGGCCCCTTGCCGAGCGCGTAGCGGGCGCGCGGAAGCTTCAAGGGCAGTGCCGCGAGCGCCCACGGGTCGCTTCCGTCGCGCACGCCCGCGACGACGCGAGCGATGCCGCCCTTGCCGTCGGGAATGAGCGCGAAAGAGCCCGGCGAGGCATCGAAGCCCGAAGCTTCGAGCCAGGCCTTGTCGGAGTTGGACAACGACTGGAGCAGCTTCGCGAGCCGCTTCGCATCCGTGGCGAGAATGGGGACGGCCTTCTCGAAGGCCTTCTTTTCGGTGATGACGGTCATGCCGGCATTATGCCTTCGACGCGACGCGGCGCACGATGATCGAATGGGCGGTGAGCGCGAACGCAACCAGCGTCCAGACGATCACGGGGCCGCTCGGCAGGTCCGTCGCCGTCGAGATGACGAGTCCCGCCGCGTAGCCAAGCCCGCCGATCGTCCATGCGACGGCGAGCCTGCCGCGATCCAGGCGCCGCGTCGCGAGCGGCGGGACGATGAGTGTCGCGAACACCAGGTACACGCCCACCAGCTGCACGGAAACGGTCACCGCGAACGCGAAGAGCACGTAGAACCCGACACGCCCGATGCGTTGACCCAACCCGAACCAGACCGCGAGGATCGCCGCGTAGAGTCCCGCTGCCCATGCAAGCCGCGTGGGCTGCACCCAGAGGATCTGCCCCACGAGCAGGTCCTGCAGGTGTTCGCTGCCGTGCGGATTCGATGCGAGCAACAGGATGCCGCCCGTGGCGCCCAGGACGAACGTCACGCCGATCACCGCCTCCTGCACGTCGGGCCAGATCTTCTCGGTCCACGTGAGCAGGAGCGCGCCCGCGAGCGCCGCCGAGAGCGCCGCTACCTGGACCGCGATGCCTTCGGCCTCGAAACCCATGCGATCGGCGAGCAGCACGCCGCAGCCCGCGATCTGCGCGATCGCGAGGTCGATGAAGACGATGCCGCGCGCGAGCACCTGCGCGCCGAGCGGAACGTGGGTGGCCGTCACCAGCAGGCCAGCGATGAGCGCGGGCGTGAGGATCGACAGGTCGAGTGCCGTGAGGTTCAAGATTCCCCCTGCAGGAGCCGCTGGATGGTGTCGTCGAAGTACGCGAAGAGATCCTTGGCGTTGTCGTCGCCGCCCACCGTGAAGGGCAGCGCCACGGCCTTGATCTTGGCGCGCTCGGCGACCCACTGGGACGCGCGGTCGCTCTGGTAGGCGGCGCGCAGCACCATCTTCGCCGGGTTCGCGTGCAGCGTCTCGAGCACCTCGGCCAGGTGCGACGTGGTGGGCTCGACACCAGGCTTGGGCTCGAGCGCCGCGATCTCCTTCATCCCGAGCCAGTTGATGAGGTACGTGAACGCCTTGTGCTGCACGACCACGTTGACTCCCTTCAATGGCGCGGCGAGTTTCTCCCACTTCGCGATCGCGGCGGTCCAGCGCTCGTTGAAGCTCTTGAAGCGCGCCTGGTAGAACGCGGCATTGGTCGGATCGAGCTCGGCCAGCCTCGCAGCCAGGGGTGCCGCGACGAGCGCGATATTGCGGGCATCGGTCTGGATGTGCGGATCTCCCATCGGATGCACGTCGCCTTCGGCGCGATCGAGCCGCTCGGGCTTGCCGAGCAGCCGCACGTACGCGGTAGCCTCGAAGTATCCGGGCTTCCCCGGCTGCACCTTGGAGTTGCCGGCCTGCTGGATGATGAGCGGAAGCCAACCCACTTCCAGCTCCGCGCCCGTGGCGACCACGAGATCGGCGCCGCGCATCTTGGCGATGAGGCTCGGGCGCGCTTCCACGTGATGGGGATCCTGCAGCGCGTTGGTGGCGGTGTAGACCTTCACCTTGTCGCCACCCAATTCGGTGACGAGCGCGCCCCACTCGGGCACGGTGGCGAAGACGTTGAGATCTGCGTGGGCGGAGGTTGCGAAGGCGGCCAGTGCCGCCGTGACGATCGCGAGGATTTTCTTCATCGCGGGCTCCTCAATACTTGTGGGCACCGTGGGCGCCCAGGCTCAGGATGTACTGCACGAAGACTTCGTTGTCGGTGAAGTCCGGCCGCGTTTTCGATTGCGCGAGTTGCAGGCGCCAGCGGCTGAATTCCGACGGCGTGTAGTCGACCATCACGCTGTAACGCTTCGGATCGAAATCCGTCGCAGCGTAGTACGGCGCGTTGGCGCTGTAGTCGGGATGGCCTGGGTCGAGCCGGTCGTAGCGCGCCCCGACACGCCAGAGCGGCATGAACTGGTATACGCCCTGCAGGTACCAGCCGCTTTGCCGCGCGTTGTAGGCCGCGGTGCTCATCAGGCCCAGTGCATTTGACGCGTCGTAGGTGAGGTCGCCCGCTTCCTTGCGATAGAGGTACTCGCCCTGGATCTTGAAATTGGTGTCGTGCGCGTTGCCGTGCGGCGCCCACTTCCAGATGAAGTCCGCGATGGCGGTGTCGCTCTTGCCGGTGAACGCGAGGTCCGCGTCGTTGGCCGCGATGTCGGCCAGCGTGCCGGGACGGTTATCCGCATTCGTGCGCAGGTACGAAAGCCCCACGCGCCAGCTGTGCGAATCGCCGACGTCGCCGCCCGTGTGCGCGAACGCGGTCCACGAATTGGCGCCGTTCTTGTTGCGCGACGTGCCGGGGAAGCTGTCGCCCGAGCCCAGCTCGGCACCCAGCTCCACGAACTGGTCGATGGGGGCGACCCACTTCACCTGCACGCCGTCGTTGTGGTACTGGCCGCCCAGGAAGGCCTGGTAGGCGAGCGGCGCATCGGTGAAGTCCCACACGTGCTGGTGCTGCTCGTTGAGATAGCCGAGCCCGGAGAAGAATCGCCCGAATTTCGGCGTGAGGCCCGCGGGCGCCGTGACCCAGAGGCCGTAGGCTTCCTCGACGGAGACTGTGTTCTCGGGCGTCAACGAGACGATGAGGTTGCCCGCGAACTTGTCGTCGACGTTCGCGTACAGCGCGAGCTCGGATTCGCCGAGGCTGAAGCCGCGCTTGCCGGGACCGATCTCGCCGCCGGGAAGGAATCCCGTCATCGCGAACTTCGACGGATCCTGCGAGAGGTTGGCGTAGCTTCCCTGCAGCACGACGGACACCGCGGGATTGAACGCGCTGATGCTGCTCGTGGCATTCGACACCGCGGGCGCGGGCGCAGGCGCAGGTGCTTTCGCTTCCGCGTCCTTCAGCCGCTGCTCGAGCGCCTGGATGCGGGCTTCGTAGTTGGACTTCAGATCGTTGATCTCCTTGCGGATCGCATCGATCTCGGGATCGGCCGCCCGCGCATTCGGGGCAACCAGCAATGCCAGCGCGAGCGCGCGCGGCAAGAACGGATGGCGTGACACTGTGAATCTCCTCTGATGAAGCTGTCACCCCGGCGAAGGCCGGGGCCCGATGCGACAACGTCAGAGGACGATCGGAGGTGCGCGGGAACGAAACGCGAGACGTGGCGCGGGCTCCGCGTCCCGCGCGAGCGGCACACCGGCCTGCACGGGAGTGGCGCAATCGACGGGCAGCTGCAGGGGCGCCGAGCCCACGGCGCCGGAAAGCTCGGCGCACGTGAAGCACTGGTCGCACGTCCCCGGGCCCGGCTTCGCATCCTTCTGCGTGAGCTGATCGATTGCGTGCTCGAGCCCATGCATCACCACGGCCTGTTGGCCGGCGAACAGTGCGACAGCGAGAAGAAAGGCGCGGACGAGCCGCGCGGCAGGCCCCATCGAACGCGAATGATACGCCCTGGACTCGCGTCGTGAGAGCGCGCGTCGCGCCGACCGGACGAGCCCTCGACTCGACCGTCACCTCACCGGCCGGCAAGTGCCTGCGTCACGCCGAAGGAGAACGCCGCCCCGGCGCAAGTCAGGCCGATGAGCCCGAGCGACTTGCGCGCCCCGGCGCCGGAATGGGCCTCGGGAAGCACGTCGGCCGCTCCGATGTACAGCAGGAAACCGGCGAAGAAGCCCAGGTAAAGAATCAGGAACTTGGGTGAGAACTCGAACAGGAGCGCCGAGGCGGCTCCAGCGACGGGCGCGATGGCGTCGAGCAGCAGCATCACCATCGACCGGCCACGCGTGTTGCGATGCACGAGCATGAGGCTCACCGTGTTGAGGCCGTCGCAGAAGTCGTGCGCGATGACCGCCGTCGCGATGGCCACTCCCAGCGACGGGGAAACCTTGAACCCAACGCCGATGCCAACGCCGTCCAGGAAGCTGTGTCCGATGAGCGCGGCGGCCGCGAGCACGCCGCGACGCGGATGCGAGTGCTCCGCGTATTGCGCCTCGTGCCCGGAGTGCACCAGCACGAACTTCTCCAGCGCATGAAAGAGGACGAAGCCCACGACGAGAGCGATCATCGATTCGCGCGGCTCGAAGCCGTGCCCGTGGGCGAGCTCGAAGATCTCCGGAAGAAGGTCGAAGGCCACGATCCCGAGCAGCACGCCTGCGGTGAATGCGAGGATGAGCCGCAGGCGTTGCGCATGGCGGAGCGCGAAAAGGCCGCCGCCGAGCGTCGAAAGGAACGCGGCTGCCGACAGTGCGATGGCCGTCATCGGGGCGGGGTCTTCGTTTCCTTGAACATTTCCACCTTGACGGCCTCGAGGCGGTAACCGGCCGAGGCCATGCCCATGCCCGCGCGATTCTCCGAGTGGATCGTGCGCAGGACGCCATTCACCCACACCGGATCCATCATGTGGAATCCCTTCACCGGTTTTCCGGGAACGACGTCGATGATCTGGTTGGCAGGCGGGGGCGGAACGTGGATGCACGCGCCGAAGTAAGGCACGAGGAGGAACTCGCCCACCTCGCCCTTCGCCTCGTCGAGCGGCACCATGAATCCGGCGATCCGGATGCGCCTGCCGTCCAGCGCGTGGTCCACCGGCGCCTTCTCCCACACTTCCTGCATCTTGAGCAGCAGGAGCTGGGCGCGCGGATCGGCGTCGCTCATGATCGCCAGGTTCTCGTCCTTGGCCGCATCCTTCAATTCCTTCACCGGATCCCAGTCCTTCGGGATGAGCGAGCCCCAGAGGATGATCCCGTACTTGGTGCCGCCCTTCGTCTCGGCGCCGGGCGTGGCGAGCTTGTCGCCGACGTTGTAGTCGGCCGCGGCGTGAAGAGCCACGCCACAGGAAACCACGGCGGCCATGACGACGAGTGCGATTCGCATCGATCTTCTCCTAGATTCTGGGGGTGAGGCCGTCGGCCAGCGCGAGCCGGCAAGCGCGGTAAGCGGGAATGAGTCCCGCGGCGATTCCCGCGAGAATCACGGCACCGAGAAGGTGGGACTCGTTCGCCGACCACGTCCACGGATCGACCGACAGGCCGAAGCGCGACGCGAGCAGCGGCGCGAGCGAAAGCGAGAGCGCGAGAAGCAGCGCCACGCCGAACGCCGCGCCCGCGCCGGTAACGAGCAGCGCCTCGATGCCGAGCAACGCGACGATGTGACGAGGCCCCGCACCCACCGAACGCAGTATCGAAAGCTCGCGCCGCCGCTCGTTCAGGCTCGCGAGCACCGCGGCCACCATCCCCGCGATCCCCACGACCACCACGAGCGCGGACACCGCGAGCAGCGCTTTCTCGACCACGCCAACCACCTGCCAGAGCTGGTCGAGCGCGACACCGGGCAGCACCGCCATGAGCGGCTCATCGGAAAAATCGTCGATCGCGCGCTGCGCGCGGAACACACCCGCGCGATTCTTCAGGCCCACCAGCATCGCGGTGATCGTCTTGGGCGTGAGGTCGAACTTGCGCACGTACTGCGATGGAATCGAAAACCCCGGCAGCGGAGCGCCGCCCTGCCATCCGAGGTGGATCGCTTCGATCGCCTCCAGGCTCACGAACACCGTGCGATCGACGGGCGTTCCGGTGGGCTTGAGGATGCCCACGACGGTAAAGGGCTTGTCGGCGTGCTCGATGGAGCCGATGCCGCCGCTGCCATGCGTGAGGACGATGGTGTCGCCGAGGCGATAACCGAGCTGGCGGGCGACCTGTGCGCCGAGAACTGCGTCGAACACATTCGAGAACGGGCGGCCTTCGGCAAAGGCGAGCGCGATCCGCAGGCCGTACCTGAAATGCTCGAAGAAAGCCGTCGTCGTTCCGAGCGTGGGAAAGCCGCGCAGCGAATCGCCGAGCGAAAGCGGGATCACCCACGCGACACCGGGATCGGCGGCGATCACCTGCTCGCTCTTCCAGAGCATGTTGTTGGTCGCCTCGCCCAGGTGGAAGACGGCGTAGAGCACCAGCTGGATCGGGCTCGTGCGCGCGCCCACCACGAGATCGGAGCCCGACACCGCTTGCGAGAATCCTTCCCGGGCTGCGATGCGCGCGCGCTCCACGCCGAGCAGCATCGTGACGCTGAGCGCGATGGCGCAGACGATGAGGGCGAGCGTGAGGCGCCGGTTCCAGGCGCTGCGCAGCGCAAGTCGCAGGAGATTCGTCATGCGGCCTTGTCCTTCGCGCCCGCGGCGACGCTCACCTCATCCAACGCGATGAGGCGCGTGAAATGCGCGGCGAGGCGGCGGTCGTGGCTCACGAAGAGCAGCGCGGCGCCGGACGCTTCGCATTCAGCGAGCAGGAGATCGAGGAAGCCCTGCTGGCGCTCCGCGTCGAGCGAGGAGGTGGGCTCGTCGGCGATGATGAGCTCCGGCCGGCCGATGAGAGCGCGCGCGGCGGCCACGCGCTGCTGCTGGCCCACGGACAGCTGCGTCACGCTGCGCGCATGCAGCGACGCGTCGAGGTCGAGCTCCGCGAGGAGCCGCTGTGACTGGGCCTCTAGGCTGCCCCCGCCTTGCAGCGCGCGCTCGCGCCGTCGCCGCGAGAAGCGGCACGGCAGCAGCACGTTTTCGATCACCGACAGGTACGGGATCAGGTTGAACTGCTGGAAGATGAAGCCGATGTGATCGACGCGGAACGCGTCGCGCCGGCTCGCGCCCAGGGCCGTGATGTCGCTGCCCAGGATGCGCACGTGCCCGCGTTGGGGCACGAGCACGCCTCCGAAGATTCCCAGCAGCGTGCTCTTGCCGCTGCCGCTCGGGCCGTGAAGGAACACCCGTTCTCCCGCGCCGATCGCGAAGCGCTCGAGCTCCACGGTCGGCGCGAGGTGGGGCGCCCAACGGAACGAGACGTCCCCGGCTTCGAGGAGAGGCGTTGCGTCCACGGCGTTCAGAACGCGATCATGCGCGACTCGGTCGTCGCGGTCGCGGCCGACTGGCGCGCCGGCGTCACGATCTGCGCGTCGATCCGGTGCAGCCCCGGAAAGACCGCGAAGATCTTGGCCTCGACGGCCTTCAGCTCGGACGGCCTTTGGCAACTGAACTCGATGCTGGCATCGAGATCCGCGTGCCCCGCTTCCTCGTGGGATTCACCCGGCGCGGCGGCGGAGACTCCTTCGGCGGTGAATACCTTCGCGTCGATGACGGGCGAGGAGAGCCGCACCGCCTTCAGCGAGCAGTGCGCTGCCGACGAGGGTGCGAAGAGCTCCTCGGCCCGCGCAAAACGCCGCACCATCGCGCGGATGGCCTGCTCTTCGCGCGCGTTCGCGGGCGCGTGCTCGAAGCCCACGAGGTTCTCGAGCGGGCTGTCGAGGGTGAGCTGGAGGGACTTGCCATCGAATGCCACATCGAGCGCGGCAATGCCGTGCACATGGGGTGGCGCCGCCTGCGCGCTCGCCACCGCCCAGGCCGCGCCGAAAACGACCGCATGACGAAGCTTCATCGGGTGGCTCCTAGAACGACAACGAGATCGAGCCGAAGAACGTCCTGCGAATGCCCCACTGGGGGGCACCCACACCGACACCGCTCCCGTCGCGCAGCTCGTAGGACTTGTCGAACAGGTTGAGGACTCCCAATCGCCCATCGAGCTGGCCGTGCGCCGTCGGCCACGTATGCACGTACGAAGCGTTGACAACCGTATAGTCCGGCAGCGACTGCCCGTTCGGAATGTTGTCGTCGCCGGTCCGCCGCAGGCCGCTGCCATAGATGGCGTCGGCACCCACCCGGTTGGCGCCGAACTTGTAGCTGGCGCCGGCGGAGGCCGTGTAGGTCTGGTCGTGATCCAGGTAGATGTAGTGGTTGGCGATGTACGCGAGCTCGTCCGGCTCGAACAGCGCTTGGCCGGAAACGATGTGCTTTCCCTGCGCTTTCTGGTACGCGAGGTTGGCGTAGGCGCTCCATTGCGTGCCGGCGTAGATCGCCGAGAGCTCGAGGCCCTGCGCGTGCCCCTGCTCGTAGTTGAAGGGGGAGAGAATCAACGCCGCGCCGAACTGCCCCTCGTCGATCAGGTTCTTGATGTCCTTGTAGTAGGCGTCTGCCGTGAGCGTCAGTTCGTGTGAAGCCTTGTGGACCACGCCGATATCGTAGTAGTTGGTGCGCTCCGACTTGACGTTGTCCGACACCGGGACCGACGGCGCATTGGTCGTATTGGCGTAAAGATCGATGCTTTGCTGCGCAGCGAGCTCCTGCGGAGGCGGTGTGAAGTAGCGCGAATATCCGGCGTGGATGGCGGTGTCCTCGGTCACTTGGTACGCCACATTCAGGCGTGGGCTCCACTGCTGCTCACTCACGAATGCGTCGACCTTGTCGTAGCGCAGACCGTAGTTCAACGTAAGCTTCGGGTCGATGCGCCACTCGTCCTGGAGGTAGACGCTGTAGAGGCGCCCGGTCTTGGCGGAGTTGTCGATGATCGTGAACGGGTCGCTCGAGGACTGGTTACCGTCGGCATCGGTCGGGAACACCCCCACGGTGTTGTTGCTTTCAGTCTTCTGCTGCGTGTAACCGCCCCCGAACCGCACCGTATTGGATGCCCCGAGCTTGTAGGCGGTGTCGAGCTGGATGCCGTCGCCATTGTTCGAGCGCATCGTGTCGGACGCGACGCCGAGGTAGATCAGGTCGCCGTGCGGGTCGGGCTTGTAATGCAGGTCGGAGTATTGGTGGAAGAACGACAGTTGGTAGTCGAGCGCGCCGGCGCTGCGCTGCAACGTTGCCACGAAGAAGCGATTCACCTCTGTCTGGTTCTGGTCGAGCTGCGACGACGGCAGCGCATTGAAGCCGGTGTCGAGGTCGCTGTAGCCGGTGAGGGAGTAGGCCGGGTCCTGGCCGGGATTCACAGGGATCTGGAACTTCCCGTTGTATGTTCCGAACATGAACCCGACGCGCGTGCTGTCGTCGAGATAGTAGGAAAAATTGCCGAACGACTTCACTTGCTGGGTCTTGTCGTGCGGGTTCGATTTGTCGGGCGTGGGAAACTCGATCCCGTACTCGTTGGTGACGTAGCTTCCCGAAAGGTAGTAGCTGAGCGAGCCGACGCTCCCGAACACCTGGCCGCTGGGCTCGAAATCCTTGTTGCTGCCGACGGTAAGCCCAATCTGTCCGCCGGCTTGGTCGGTTCCCTCGCGCGTCTGGATCTCGACGATGCCCGCTGTTCGCAAGCCATATTGCGCCGGCAGCGCGCCGGTGATGAAGTCGATCTTGCTCACGTAGCGCGTATCGATCGAGGTCCCGAAGCCCGAGATGGCCTCGGGGAGCTGGACGCCATTCACCCGATACTGGACGTTTCCATGGTCGTCACGCACATGCAGCGATCCCGACGCCTTCGAGTCCTTGTCGACCCCGGGCAAGTGCAGGAGCACCTCGTCGAACGGCGTGGCCGCGCCCTTGCCGATGGTGTCGATCGCCGCGTCCTCGATGGAATAGACCGTCGTGCCGACCTTGGGTGACAAGTTGATGCGCGCGTCCTTCAACTTCTGTGCCGTGACGGTGATCCGCTCGCTTTCGACGGGCGTGGCGTCGCCTGCGGCGGACGCCGTATCCGCCGCCGCGACCGGCCCGTTCGCCGTGTCCGTCGACGCGTCCCCTGCGAACACTGCGGATGCGGGATACAGGGCAGCCGTGGCGGCAATGGCCGCGCGAATTGCTTTCTTGCCAATCATGCAAACCTCCGAGTGCGATTCGGTACCGCGGCGCGCGCAAAGCACGAGCCGCAATGAGTTGCCGGAATCAGGACTTCAGGCGGAGGCGGGAGGAGCGCGGCTGCGCGAGTGGACTACGGTGCGCGAGAGCGCGGGGAGGCACGACGCAAGCGCCGCGATGATGGCGGCGGCAAGGACGATGAGGGGGGCGACGAAGCTCGAAGCCGCGCCCGAGAACGGCGCGTACAGCGAGCACTTGTCGCAGGTGTCGCTTCCCGGATGGTGGTCCTGCGAGCCCTGCTGGATGCTGCCGATCGCGTGGGAAAGATCGTGCAGCTGCGCCGCCTGCTGGCCGAGCAGCAGGCCTAGGGTGAGGAATAGCGGGAGAAATAAGCGGTGCGGACGCATCATTGACTCGGGACTGGGCAATAGTCTATCCCGAATCGAACGTGCATTGCACCGCAACCGTTTACAAGGATCGTTAGTGCAGCAGCGGGGTTACCGTCTGCTCGAGGAGCTGCACGTCGAGGCCCGGGTCCCCGTGCCATTGATCCTTGCGCAGGATTCCCTTGCGGTCCACGACGAAGGTCATGGGAAGGCGCCAGATGCGTCCGTAGCCCTTCAGGTAAGTGTCGTGCTGAAACCCGACCGGGAACGAGTAGCCTCGCGTCACCTCGCGCACCTTGGCCTCGTCCTTGGGATCATCCATGCTGAGCGCGACCAGGACGAGACCCTGACCCCGGTGCTGGCGGTAATACGCGTCCAGCGCGGGCATCTCCTCGCGGCAAGGTGCGCACCAGGTCGCCCACATGTTGACGATGACGACCTTGCCCGATTCGTCGGCAAGATTGAACGCCGTGCCGTCGAGCAGCCTGGCCTGGATCGCCGGCGCGGGCTGGCCCTCGGTTGCGGCGAGCGCCAGGCCGCACCAACCGATCAGGAACAACGCCGCATATCTCGAATTGAAAGTCTTCAAAAGGCGTAGCTCGCGCCAACCGAGCCCGTCCAGTGCGGGAAAAGCTGGTAGCCACTGAGCCGGCTATAGAGCGGCACCTGCACGAACGCGAAGACCTGGAAGTCATGCGTGATGCTCGCGCTCACGCCGGGGCTCAGGTACACCACGGTGCCGGCCGTGGAGACGGTGTCGGCGAGCGCCCCCTGGTCGGCTCGCTTGTTGGTGATGTTGAATTGCAGCTGCGGCACGATCATGGGGTTCTCCTCGTAGCGCACACCGAAGCTGACGGTGGCAAGATTGCCGGGACGGAAGTCCTCACCGGGCCCGTCGAGCTTGTGCCACAACGCGGCTTGAAACTGGCCGCTCACGAACGCGTCGAAATTCTGGCTCACGGCCTGGTAGTAGTACGCGCCGACAATCAGGTCAGTCGCGCCTACGCCCGCTTGCAGGCTGGTGTCGAGGAGATTGTCCGGCGACGGATTTTGCGCGTTGGGGCCTGAGCTGAATGCGACGGGGTTGCGCCCGACGATGCCGGTGCCGCTGGCATTGGGTCCGCCGTAGTTCCCGGTCGGCAATACAACCCCGAGCTGAATCCCGAGGTTATGCGTAGGCAGCACGCCCTGAT
>JBAQKF010000041.1:0-73850 GCA_049300695.1 Usitatibacter sp. | reverse complement strand
AGAGCGTGGTGTTGCCGCCCTTGGGCGGCATGGCGCCCTTGCCCTTGAGGGCCGACGCGTAAAGCGCGTTCTTGCCTTGCGCCAGGCGTGGCGCCCATGCGGCCTTGTCGCCGAACTTCGGCGCTCCGGCCACACCCGCGGTGTGGCACACCGTGCAGACCGTTTCGAAGACCGTCTTGCCGTCGGCCGCCTTGGCGGGCGCGGCGGCTCCACCCGCGGCGGCAGGCTCGGCGGCCGGCGCTTCCGCGGCGGGCGGGGGCGCAGGCGGCGGCATCTTCGCCTTCATGTCCCTCAACCAGGCGGCGTAGTCATCGGCCGACTTGGCGACCACGACGATCGGCATGTAGCCGTGCTCCTTGCCGCAGATCTGGCTGCACTGCCCGCGATAGGTGCCGGGCTTGTCGATCCTGAACCACACGTCCTTCACGAACCCCGGGATGCCGTACTGGTTGATGCCGAGCTGCGGGACATACCAGCCGTGGATCACGTCGTTGGAGGTGATGAACAGGCGCACCTTCTTGCCGACCGGCACCACCATCGGGTTGTCGACCTCGAGCAGGTAATTCTCGTTCTTCGGCGCCCCGGGTCCCGCGCGCTCGTCGATCTGGTTGCGCGGCGTGGACAGGTTGGCGAAGAAATGAACGCCATCCTGCAGGTAGTCGTATTCCCAGCGCCACTGGTAGGCCGTGACCTTCACCGACATGTCGGGGTTTGACGCGTCCTTCATGCTGAGCACGGTCTTGGTCGCGGGATAGGCCATCGCGATGAGGATCACGAAGGGCACGATGGTCCAGATCACTTCGACCGTGGTGTTCTCGTGGAACTGCGCCGCCTTCGCGCCGGCGCTCCTGCGGTGGCGGAAGATCGACCAGAACATGGTGCCGAACACGACCACGAAGATCGCGACGCACACCCAGAGGATTCCCCAGTGCAGCGCGTAGATCTCGCTCGACACCGGCGTGACCGGCGGGAGGATGTCCACCTCGTAGCCGGCGAATCCGGGTGCGCAGACCGACAGGAGCGCGGCGGAACCGGCGAGCGCGCGAAGGTGTTTCAGAAGCATGGCCAGACCTTTTTTGTACAAGTTCTATCTGTTTGCGGTTAAGGCGATCCTGCCTCGCAATTCGAGTGCGAGGCTGCGCCGCCCTTCATCCGACATCAACCGTCCCAGCGGCACCAACCGGCCCGCATAAGCGAGCCCCAGCGTGCAACGCTCCCCGCGCTCGCTCACCACGATCCGGGCCCACGGCTGGTGGGCCACGAAGCGCGTGAACGACCGCGCATCCCGCGATTCGACCTTCACCTCGTGCGCTCCCACCTCGAGGCGCTCGAAATCCCTGTCGTGCAACGCGATCACGTGGAACGCCAGCACCAGCAGCGCCACCTCGAGCCCCGCGAAAGGCATCACGGGCCAGGCGCCCACCGACGCGGCGAACCCCGCGACACCCAGCGTGGTGGCCGCCATGATCGCGAGGAAGATCCGCCGGCCCGCCGGGCTCAGGGACCGGTTGGGTACCGAGTGATGGACGAATGACGGGGGATCCGCTTCGAGGTACATCGCAGGAACCACGCTCAGGAACCGACGCATTTTAGCCGAACCGCGGCCCCGGGCGCAAAAAAGCCGGAGTGCTCAGGCTTCAGGCTCGCCTCCCTCGGGGCCGCCCTCGCCTTCGGCGGGCTTGGCCGGGACCCGGTACGACTCGGAAGCCCACGCCCCCAGGTCGGACAAGCGGCAGCGCTCGCTGCAGAAGGGACGCCATGGATTGGACGGGGCGAGCGGCGCGGGCTTGCCGCATCCGGGGCACGCCACGACGCGCCGCGGGCCCGCCGCGGCGCTCACAGGCTGCAGGAGGCGAGGTCGAACGGCACGTCGTGTTCGTACACGCGGCTCTTCTGGACGCCTTCGGGAAGGAGGAATCGCACGTTCAGCGCGTACTTGTTGGCGCTGATCTCCGGAACGCATGGCAGGTCGTCCGGCAGCGACAGGCGCAGCATCTGCGCGGGTTTCTCGGCCGGCGTCTGCTGGTAGACGCCCTGGAAGGCGATGAGCGAGGTAGAACGCCCGCTCTCGCGCAGGACCCGCAGCACGATGGCGAGGGCCGCGTGGATCGGCAGGATGGTCTTCAACCACGTCTCCAGGTCGGCTCGCCGGCGGGATGCCTCCTGGTGCAGCCAGTAATGGTACGAAGGCAGGTCGAACTCGCTGGTGCCCCCCGGAATCCCGACACGCTGCTTGATCGCCATCAGCCATTCGTTCTCGCGCAGGGCCTGCCCGGTCTTGCCCGACGTGGCATGCAGGTTGGAGAAGGCGCTGTTGATCTCCTTCAGGACGCCGTCGAGCTTCTCTTCGGAAATCGCCGGATTGTTGCGCAGCGCCTCGAGGAACGTGCGTTGGCGGTCCAGCTCCTGGAGGAGGTCGCTCTTCAGGTCGGCGCGGCTCGCGACCTCGACGATCTCGAACATGCCCGTGAGGCACGAGTGATGGCAATAGGGATCGTCCTCGTCGAGAAAATGACGAACGCGGTCGTACAGATCCTCGAGACGGAGGAGCGTTCTGACGCGTTCGTTGAGGGGATACTCGTATGTGATCACGGACTCGCCCCGCGTTCGCCCGGATTGTGGGGCAATGGCGCGGCGTTGACAACGGAATCAGCGCGCGCGATCACAATTCGCAATACGCGCGATGCAGGCGTTCGCATTGGGAGGCGAGCCCGGCCTCGCCTCCCCCGTTCCAGACCGCGTCGGAAGCCATCTGCAGGCGCCGCCAGCGCGGCCACTGGGCGCGCATGATCGCCCGCACCTCGGCCGGCTCGAGGCTCGATCGCGCCACGGTGCGCGCGACCTGGAGTTCCTCGGAGCAATCGACAACGAGCGTGCGCGCGACGCGGTCGGCGTAGCCCCCGGACTCGAAAAGGAGTGGCACCACGAGGACCGCATAGGCGCCGCTCGCGCGCGCGAGCGCCTCGTCCGATGCCTTGCGGATCTCCGGATGGAGGATCGACTCCAGGCGCTTTCGCGCCGACTCGTCTTTGAAAACGAGGTCCCGCATCGCCGCGCGGTCGAGCGCTCCCGAGGCATCGATGAACCCGGGGCCGAAAGCGTCGCGCAAGCCCGGGATCGCGGCGCCGCCCGCGACTGTGATCGACCGGGAGATCTCGTCCGTATCGACGACGGCAGCGCCCAGGGATGCGAGGCGCGCGGCCACCGTGCTCTTGCCCGCGCCGATCCCGCCGGTCAGGCCGATCGCGATCACGCCGGAAAACGGCCGAGCCACGCGATCACGGCGACCTTGCCCCAGACGAGGCCGGCGATCCCGCCCAGCGCGAGGTAGGGCCCGAAGGGAATCCTCGTGTCGGCGCCCTTGCGCGAGAGCCACAACGCGAGTGATCCGATCACCGCCCCCAGGCCCGCCGATACGATGATCACGACGGGAAGGACCTGCCATCCGGTCCATGCCCCGATGGCCGCGAGCAGCTTGAAGTCCCCATAGCCCATCCCCTCCTTTTTCGCGAGGATCCGGAAGGCCCAATACACGAGCCAGAGCACCAGGTATCCGCCGACCGCGCCCAGCACCGCCGAGCGAAGGTCCGTGAAGGCGCCGAAGGCGTTCGCGATGAGCCCCAGCCACAGCAGCGGCAGCGTGATGTCGTCCGGCAGGAGCTGGGTATCGAAGTCGATGAAGGCGAGGGCGATCATGGCCCAGGCGTAGACGAGGGCGTACGGAAGCGCGGCGGAGTAGCCGAACCGCCAGGCAACCAGCACCGCGGCGAGGCCCCCAAGGATCTCCACGGCCGGGTAGCGCACGCTGATGGGATTCCCGCACGCGGCGCACTTGCCGCGAAGCGCGATCCAGCTCGCGACGGGGATATTCTGCAGCGCCGTGATCCTCGCGCCGCATTTGGGACACGCCGAGCGCGGAGTGAAAAGGTTGTAGGTCTCGCGCGGCGGGGGCTCGCGGCCCTCGAGCTCCGCGCATTCATCGCGCCAGCCGGCCTCCATCATCTTCGGCAGGCGGTGGATCACGACATTGAGCAGGGATCCCACGCAAAGGCCGAGCAGCACTACCGCGGTATAGAGCCAGCCCGGGGAATCGCGAAGGACGTCGAGGAAGGTCATGGTTGTTGGCACGAGGCGCGAGAAGAACAAAGCCGCACCGAAGTGCGGCTCTGTGTTTGCCTGGGCCGGGAGGCCTTGTCCTAGATCGCCTGGCCCATCTTGAAGATCGGCAGGTACATTGCCACGATGATGCCGCCGATGAGGCCGCCCAGCACCACCATGATCATCGGCTCCATGAGCGAGGCGAGGGCATCGACCGCCTCGTCGACCTCGGCTTCGAAGAAATCGGCGACCTTGCTCAACATCGAATCCAGCGCGCCCGACTCCTCGCCGATGGCGCACATCTGCAGCACCATGCTCGGGAAGACGCCGGTGTTGGTCATCGCGACCGTGAGGCCCGTGCCCGTGGACACCTCGGCCTGCACCTTCTTCGTCGCCTCGAAATAGACGTAGTTGCCCGCCGCGCCCGCCACGGAATCGAGCGACTCGACAAGGGGCACGCCCGCCGCGAACATCGTGGCGAGCGTCCGGCACCAGCGTGCGATGCACGCCTTGCGGATCACCTCGCCGAATATGGGTATCCGCAGGATCAACCGGTCCATGAACCGCTGCATCGTGGCCGATCGCTTCCACGAGTAGAGGAAGAACCAGATGCCGCCGATGAGCGCCGGGAAGACGATGTACCAGTTCCCCACGAACCAATCCGATATCGCCATCACCACCAGCGTCGGTCCCGGCAGGTCCGCGCCGAAGCCCTTGAACAGGTCCTTGAACACCGGGATCACGAAGATCATGATCACCGCCGTCACGACGAGCGCGACCACGATCACCGCGATCGGGTAGAAGAGCGCGCTCTTGATCTTGCCCTTGATGGCGAGGATCTTTTCCTTGTAGGTCGCCAGGCGGTCGAGGAGGCTGTCCAGGATACCGGCCGCCTCGCCCGCGCCCACCAGGTTGCAGAAGAGCGCATCGAAGTAGAGCGGGTACTTGCGGAAGGCCTGCGCGAGCGAGGAGCCCGTCTCGACGTCGGTCTTGATGTCCATCAGGAGCTTGCCGACCGAGGGATTGGAGTGGCCGCGGCCCACGATGTCGAAGGCCTGCAGCAGCGGCACGCCCGCCTTCATCATCACCGCGAGCTGGCGCGTGAAGATCGTGATGTCCTTCTCGCTCACCCTCTTGCCGCCGCGCGAGCTCACCTTCTTGACGGACACCTGCTGCAACCCCTGGCGGCGCAGCTGCGCGAGGACGATGTGGTCGCCCGCGGCGCGGATCTCGCCCTGTTGCGTCTTGCCGGACTTGTCCTTGCCCGTCCACTTGAAGTTGTAGAGCTTGACGTCCTTGCCGGCGTCCTGCTTCTTCGCGATCGCTGCCATGTCTGTCTCCCTACTCGTTCGTGACCGCTTCGATTTCTTCCAGCGACGTGAGGCCCTTCATCACCTTGATGAGCCCCGACTGCCGCAGGTCCTTGATGCCCTCGCGACGCGCCTGGTCTGCGAGGTCGATCGCGGTCCCGTTCTTCATCACGATGCGCTCCATCTCTTCGGAGATGGGCATTACCTGGTAGATGCCGACGCGTCCCTTGTAACCGGTATTCTTGCACAGCTCGCACCCGACGGGACCAAAAGCCTGCCAGGTGCCGTCGAGCTGCTCGTCCGTGAAGCCCGCGCGCTTGAGCGCGGGCTCCGGGATCTCGTGGGGTTTCTTGCAGGTGCAGAGCTTCCGGGCGAGGCGCTGGGCGGTGATCAGGATCACCGACGAGGCGATGTTGAAAGGCGCGATGCCCATGTTCATGAGGCGCGTGAGCGTCTGCGGCGCGTCGTTGGTGTGCAGCGTCGAAAGCACCATGTGGCCCGTCTGCGCCGCCTTGATCGCGATCTCGCCCGTCTCGATGTCGCGGATCTCGCCCACCATCACGATGTCCGGGTCCTGGCGCAGGAACGCCTTGAGCGCCACCGGGAACGTGAGCCCCTGCTTGTCGTTCACGTTCACCTGGTTCACCCCGGGCAGGTTGATCTCCGCCGGGTCCTCGGCCGTCGAGATGTTGATCCCGGGCTTGTTGAGGATGTTGAGGCACGTGTAGAGCGAGACCGTCTTGCCCGAGCCCGTGGGACCGGTGACCAGGACCATGCCGTACGGGCGCTGGATCGCGGCCATCAGGTTCTCCTTCTGGTCCGGGTCGTAGCCCAGCGCGTCGATCCCGAGCGTGGCGCTCGAGGGATCGAGGATGCGCATGCAGATCTTTTCGCCGAAGAGCGTGGGCAGCGTCGAGACGCGGAAATCGATGGCCCTGGTCTTCGAAAGCACCATCTTCATCCGCCCGTCCTGCGGAATGCGCTTTTCCGAGATGTCGAGCCTCGAGACCACCTTGATGCGCGAGGCGATCTTCTCCTTGATCGCGAGCGGCGGCTGGGCGACGTCGTACAGGATGCCGTCCGTGCGGTAGCGGATGCGGTAGAACTTCTCGTAGGGCTCGAAGTGGATGTCCGACGCGCCGCCGTTGATCGCGTCGAGCAGGATCTTGCTCACGTACTTCACGACCGGCGCGTCGTCGATGTCCTCGGTGGAGACGTCGGGCTGCGCCTCGCCGTCGGTGATCTCCATCCCCGAGAGGTCCACGTCCTCGGTGGCCTGCTCGAGGGTCTTGGCCGACGAGTCGGTCATCTTCTTGACGATGTTCGAGAGCTTGTCGTCCTCGACGACGACGGGCTCCATCGTCATGCCCGTGGCGAACTTCACCTCCTGGAGCACCTGCTCGTTGGAAGGATCGGACATCGCCACGAAAATGCGGTTGCCGCGCTTGCCGAGCGCGACCACGCGATGGTTCGAGACGATCTTGCTGTCGATGAGTGTCAGCGGCAGGTTCTCGATGTCGACCGCGTTCAGGTCGAGCAGCGGATATCCGAACGTCGTGGCCGCGAAGAGCGAGACCTCTTTCGCCGAAAGTTTCTTCGACGCGACGAGCTGCTGGATGAACGAGACCCCGGCCGATTTGGCCTCGGCCTGTATGGCGTTCGCGTCCGCCTGGACGAGGCGGCCCTGCTGAACGAGAGCGCGCCCGAGGGCGCTGAATTGGGAGGGTTGAGCGGCCATAAAAAGGATGCGTTAAATCAAAGTCATAATGCGCCTTTTGCGTTCTACTTGTAAAGAAAGCCTACTCGATCGCAGGTATAATTCAAGCCGCCCCCAAAGGGCCGCCACCATGCCCCTGTTCGTCGTCGGAGTCAGCCACCACAGCGCCCCGCTGGAGGTCCGCGAGAAGCTCGCCTTCGCGCCGGATCGCCAGGGTGCCGCGCTTGCCGAACTCGCCCGCCAGCCGGGCGTGGCCGAGGCCGTGCTCATTTCCACGTGCAACCGCACCGAGGTCTATTGCCGCGGGGATAGCGCCGAGATCGTCGATCAATGGCTGCGTGCCGAGGCGGTGAAGTCGGGAGTGACCCTCGAACGCGAGGTTTACCTCCATTCGGAAGACGCGGCCATCCGCCACGCCTTCCGGGTGGCCGCGGGGCTCGATTCCATGGTGCTGGGCGAGCCCCAGATCCTCGGCCAGGTGAAGCAGTCGGTCCGCACCGCCGAAGGCGCCGGGACACTGGGCCCGATGCTGGGCGGGCTTTTCCGAAAGACGTTCGCCGTGGCGAAGCAGGTGCGCAGCGACACTTCCCTCGGCGCGCAATCGGTCTCCATGGCCGCCGCGGCGTTGAAGCTCGCGCAGAACCTCTTCGGCGACCTCTCGCGCACGAAAGTCATGCTCGTGGGCGCGGGCGAAATGGTGGAGCTCGCCGCCACCTACTTCGTCGCGCAAAGGCCCCAGGCCGTGGTCGTGGCCAACCGCACGCTCGCGCGCGGCGAGGAATTCGCCGAGCGATTCTCGGCGCGCGCCATCTCGCTTGCCGAGCTTCCCGCCTGCATCCACGAGTACGACATCGTGCTCACGGGAACGGCTTCGACCCTTCCCATCATCGGCAAGGGGCTCGTCGAGCGCGCCCTGGCCGCAAGGCGCCACCGCCCGATGTTCATCGTCGACTTCGCCGTGCCGCGCGACGTGGAGGCCGAGGTCGCCTCGCTCGGCGACGCCTTCGTCTACACGATCGACGACCTGGGCGCCATCGTGCAGCTCGGCACGGAGGGCCGGCGCGCCGCCGCCGCCGAGGCCGAGGCCATTGTCGACACGCAGGTCGCGTCGTTCCGCGAGTGGAACGACTCGCGCGCGGCGGTGCCCGCGATCGTGGAGCTGCGCCGCCGCGCCGACGCCTATCGCGAGACCGAGCTCGCCAAAGCGCGTGCGCGCCTCGCCAGGGGTGAAGAACCCGGCGCCGTGCTCGAAGGCCTCGCCAAGGGGATCGCCAACAAGTTCCTGCATCACCCGTCCCAGGCGTTGTCGCGCGCGGTGGAAGGCGAGCGCGAGGCGCTCATGAGGGCGATCGAGATCCTCTACCCGGAGGCCGAAGACCGCGACCCTTCGCGCGATCCATGAAGCCGTCGATCGCCGCCAAGCTCGCGAGCCTCGACGCGAGGCTGAGGGAAATCGACGCGCGCCTGTCCGCTCCGGACGCGACCGGCAACATGGACAACTTCCGCAAGCTCTCGCAGGAGCGCGCCGAGATCCATCCGGTCGTCGAGGCGTACGGCGAGTGGCGCAAGGCCGGCGACGACCTGGCCGCCGGCGAGGAGATGGCGAAGGATCCGGCCATGCGCGAGTTCGCCGAGGAGGAGGTCGCGGCGTCGAAGAAGCGCCTGGAAACCCTCGAGGCCGCCCTGCAGCGCATGCTCCTGCCGCGCGATCCCAACGACGAGAAGAACCTTTTCCTCGAGATCCGCGCGGGCACCGGCGGCGACGAGAGCGCGCTCTTCGCGGGCGATCTGTTCCGCATGTACACGCGCTTCGCCGAGCGCAACCGCTGGCAGGTGGAGCTCGTGTCCGAGTCGCCGGGCGAGGCGGGCGGCTTCAAGGAAGTCATCGCGCGCATCGTGGGCAACGGCGCGTACTCCAGGCTCAAGTTCGAATCCGGCGGCCATCGCGTGCAGCGCGTTCCGGCCACCGAGACGCAGGGGCGCATCCACACCTCCGCCGCGACCGTCGCGGTGATGCCCGAGGCCGACGACGCTTCCGACATCGTGATCAATCCCGCCGAGGTGCGCGTCGATACGTTCCGCGCGAGCGGCGCGGGCGGACAGCACGTGAACAAGACCGATTCGGCGGTCCGCCTCACGCACCTGCCCACCGGCATCGTCGCGGAGTGCCAGGACGGGCGAAGCCAGCACAAGAACCGCGAGCAGGCGTGGCGCATCCTCGCCGCGCGCATCAAGGACAAGCAGGTTCGCGAGCAGCAGGCGAAGGAGGCGAGCGAGCGAAAGAGCCTCATCGGATCCGGCGACCGCTCCGATCGCATCCGCACCTACAACTTCCCGCAGGGCCGCGTGACCGACCATCGCATCAACCTCACGCTTCACAAGATCGACGCGATCATGGACGGCGACCTCGCGGAGATCACCTCCGCGCTCGCCGCGGAACACCAGGCCGAGCAGCTCGCGAGCCTCGCGCAGGCTTCCTGACGCCCGTGCTGACCGTCAAGGCGACACTCGAGGAACTCATGGCGTCCATGGACCGCATCGATGCGCAGGTCATCATGTCGCACGTGCTCGGCGTGAATCGCGCATGGATCGCGGCCAACCCGATGCGCATCCTCACGGAAAGCGAGGACGCCCAGATCGAGACGCTCGCGGCGCAACGCGCCATGGGCAGGCCGGTCGCCTACCTCCTCGGCCGCCGCGAGTTCTACGGGTATGAGTTCGCTGTCGGACCGGACGTGCTGATCCCCCGCCCGGAAACGGAGACGCTCGTCCAGGCGGCGCTCGCGCGGCTTGCGCCCCGCGACACCTGCCTCGACCTCGGCACCGGCAGCGGCGCGGTCGCGGTGACGATCGCGCGCCAGCGCCCCGAGGCGCGCGTGGTCGCCACCGACGCGAGCGCGGAAGCCCTCGCGCTCGCGCAACGCAATGCCCAGACGCACGAGTGCGCCGATCGCATCGAGTTCCTGCAGGGGTCGTGGTACGAGCCCGTGGGACCGCGGCGCTTCGACGTGATCGTCGCCAATCCACCCTATGTCGCCGCGGGCGATCCGCACCTTTCGCGCGGCGACCTGCGCTTCGAGCCACGGCACGCGCTCACCGACGGAAGCGCCGACGGGCTCGGATCCATTCGCGCGATCGTCTCGGGCGCGAGCGAGCATTTGAAACCGCGCGGATGGCTGCTGCTTGAACACGGTTACGACCAGGCCGCGGCGGTGGCGGGGCTCCTCGAAGCGTCGGGATTCCGGGACCTCGTCTCGGTCCCCGACCTCGCGGGCATCCCGCGCGTGGCCGGCGGTAAGATATGAGCTTCTCCAGGAGATACCCATGAGCGCCCAGGACACGATTCGCCAGCAGGTCACCACCAATCCCGTCGTGCTGTACATGAAGGGCTCGCCGCAGATGCCGATGTGCGGCTTCTCGGCCACGGCCACCCAGTTGCTCAAGCTTTCGGGCGCGGGCGAGATCTTCACGGTCGACGTGCTGCAGAACCCGGAGATCCGCGAAGGCATTAAGCAATACGCCAACTGGCCCACGATCCCGCAGCTCTACGTGAACGGCGAATTCGTCGGTGGATGCGACATCATGCGCGAGATGTACCAGAGCGGCGAGCTGCAGAAGCTCATTTCCGGCGTCGCGAAATAGGCGTGCGACGCCTCTTCGCGCTGGCCGCGTTTCTCCTGGTCGCCGGAGCAGCGCGAGCCGACGACATCGTCGTCTTCGCCGCGTCAAGCCTGAAGGAGGCGCTCAATGCGGTCGTCCATGCGTACGAGGCGAATGGAAAGGATCACGTGATCGTCTCGTACGCGGGCAGCAACGATCTGGGGCGGCAGATCGAGAACGGCGCGCCGGCCGACGTCTTCATCTCCGCGGACAAGGAGTGGATCGACTACGTCGTGCAGCGCAACCTCGTGCTGCGGGGCTCGCGAACGAAACTGCTCGCCAACGATCTCGTCCTCATCGCGCCGGCCGCGTCGAAGGTCCAGTTGAAGCTCGCGCCCGGCGTGAATATCGCCGGCGCCCTCGGCAACGGGCGCATCGCGCTCGCCGATCCGGATACCGTGCCCTCGGGCAAGTACGGGAAAGCCGCATTCACGTCCCTGGGCGCCTGGAGCGCGATCGAGGGCAAGGTGACTGCCACGGACAGCGTGCGGGCCGCGCTTGCTCTCGTTTCCCGTGGCGAGGCGCCGCTGGGCGTCGTCTACAGCACGGACGCCTTCCTGGACAAGCGTGTGCGGATCGTGGATACGTTTCCCGCGAACACGCACCCTCCGGTCGAATACAGGATGGCGCGCCTGAAGCGGGGGACGTCGCCTTCCGTCACGGCGCTCCAGACCTACCTCGCATCGCCCGAGGCGCTCATCATCTTCAAGCAGTTCGGCTTCAGGGCTCCCTGACCGTCATGCGACGCGTCGCCGCCCTCGCCCTTTCGCTCGCCCTTGCGCCCGCCGCATGGGCCGACAGCGTCACCGTATTCGCGGCCGCAAGCCTCAAGGAAGCGCTCGACGCCGCGGTGCATTCGTTCGAATCCTCGACGGGAAACAGGGTCGCCGTTTCCTATGCCGGCAGCAATGCCCTCGCCAGGCAGATCGAGAACGGCGCTCCCGCGGATTTGTTCATCTCCGCCGACACGGACTGGATCGACTACGTGGAAAGCCGCAATCTCGTCGCGCCCGGTTCGCGCAAGACGTTGCTCGCCAACGATCTCGTGCTGATCGCCCCCGCCACCTCGAACGTGCAGGTGAAACTCGCGCCCGGCGTGAACATCGCGGCCGTCCTCGGCGACAAGCGCATCGCGCTCGCGAATCCCGACGCCGTGCCCGCGGGCAAGTACGCGAAGACGGCGTTCACCGCGCTGGGCGCCTGGGGCGCGATCGAAGGCAAGGTGGCCGCTGCCGACAATGTGCGAGCCGCGTTGGCGCTGGTGGCTCGCGGCGAAACACCGTTGGGCGTCGTGTACCGCACAGATGCCATGGCCGAGAAGAGTGTCCGCGTGGTGGACGCATTTCCCGCGGGGACGCATCCGCCGATCGTGTATCCGATTGTCGTGCTGAAGCGCTCCGCCACCCCCGCGGCAGCCGCGCTCGCAGCCTATCTCGCGGGGCCGGAAGCGCGCGCGACGTTCGAGAAGTTCGGCTTCCGGGCGCCCTGACCGATGCCTTCGGCGGCTGAGTGGGGGATTCTCACGCTCAGCCTGAAGGTCGCCCTCTGGGGGCTCGCGGCGAGCTTGCCCTTCGCCATCGCGGTCGCGTTCGTGCTGGCGCGCAAGGACTTCCCCGGCAAGACGCTCTTCGACGCCTTCGTGCACCTGCCGCTGGTGCTGCCGCCGGTCGTCGTCGGCTATGCGCTCCTCGTGCTTTTCGGCACCCAAGGTCCGGTCGGGAAGCTCCTGAACGAGATGGGCATCGTGCTCATCTTCCGTTGGACGGGCGCCGCGCTCGCCGCGGCGATCATGGGCTTTCCGCTGATGGTTCGCGCCGTCCGCCTGGCGATCGAAGCCGTGGATACGCGCCTCGAGGCGGCGGCCCGCACGCTGGGCGCGAGCCGCACGCGGGTCTTCTTCACGGTGACGCTGCCGCTGGCGATGTCGGGTGTCGTCACGGGAGCGCTGCTCGCCTTCGCGCGCGCCCTGGGCGAGTTCGGCGCGACAATCACATTCGTTTCAAACATTCCCGGCGAGACCCGCACGCTCCCGCTCGCCATCTACACGTTCACGCAGGTACCGGGTGGCGACGCGCAGGCCCTGCGCCTTTCGATCTTCTCCGTCGTGCTTTCGCTGGGCGCGCTCGCTTTTTCCGAATGGCTGGTGAGGCGCCACGACCCGCGGGGCTCGCGCCATGCTTGACGTCGATGTCTCGGTTCGCCGCGGCACTTTCGCGCTGAAGGCGGCGTTCCGCAGCGACGCGCCCATCGTGGCGCTCTTCGGCCGGTCGGGATCGGGCAAGTCCACGCTCGTGAACGCGATCGCGGGCATCGTCCATCCCGAGCGCGGCCGAATCGTGATCGGCGACCGCGCGCTCTACGACTCGGAACGCGGCATCGATCTCGCGCCGGAAAAGCGGCGCGTGGGATGCGTGTTCCAGGATTCGTTGCTCTTCCCGCACCTCGACGTGCGCGCCAATCTCGCGTACGGCGAACGCCTTACGCCCGCCGCGGAGCGTTTCGTCGACCACGAGCGGATCCTCGCGCTGCTGGGCATCGCCGCCCTTCTCGATCGCCGTCCCACGAACCTCTCGGGCGGCGAGAAGCAACGGGTGGCGATCGGGCGCGCGCTGCTCGCGAGCCCGCGCATCCTGCTCCTCGACGAGCCGCTCGCCTCCCTCGACGGGGCCCGCAAGGGCGAGATCCTCGCCTACATCGAGGTGCTTCGCGACGAGCTTCGCCTGCCCATGGTCTACGTGAGCCACGCGATCGAGGAAGTCACGCGCCTCGCCGATCGCGTCGTGGTGATCGCCGACGGCGCCGTCGTTGCCGAGGGAAGCACAGTCGATGCCCTCTCACGCCACGACGGCATGCTCACCGGGCGCTCCGAGGAAGGCGCGGTGATCGAAGCGCAGGTCGCGTCGCACGATCCCGCCTTCGAGCTCACCACGCTCACTTTCGCCGGAGGCCGGCTCATCGTGCCCAACATCGATGCGTTACCCGGTGAAACCGTGCGTGCGCGCATCCGCGCACGGGACGTGTCCCTGGCCCTCGGCCACCCCGATCGCCTGTCGATCCAGAACGTCTTCGAGGCGAGTGTCGTCTCCGTGGGTGGCGAGTTCGGCGCGATCGTGGACGTGGAGCTTCGCGTGGGGGCCACGCCGCTCACGGCGCGGATCACGCGCAAGGCCGCATCGCAATTGGGGATCGCGCCGGGCATGAAGGTCCACGCGCTCGTGAAGGCCGTCTCCATCGACCGGCGAAGCGTCGGCTTCGCTTGATACCGCGGTAGATTGGAACTTCACTTCATATGTGTCTCCGCGTCCCTCGCGGAGACAATCGGCGGATGCTAGATATCATGGCGAGCTTTGGCCTCGCCTTCCACCTGATCACGGAGGGCGATGCGGAGCTCTGGCGCATCGTCACCCTTTCGATCCAGGTGAGCCTCGCGTCGGCGTTCATCGCCTGCTCGCTGGGGCTGCCCTTCGGCGCGCTCGTGGCCGTGCAGAACTTCCCGGGACGCCGCGTGGTCGTCATCGTGATGAATGCGCTCTTCGGATTGCCGTCGGTCGTGGTGGGCCTCGTGGTCTACCTGCTGCTTTCGCGCGCGGGCCCGCTCGGCTCGTTCGGCATCCTCTTCACGCCGAAGGCGATCGTCATCGCGCAATCGATCCTCGTGCTGCCGATCGTCGCGGCGCTGGCAAGGCAATTCGTCGAGGACGCGTGGCGCGAATACCGCGAACAGCTCACGTCGCTCGGGGTCTCGGCCGCGCGCGCGGTGCCGACGCTCCTCTGGGACTTGCGCTATTCGCTCCTGACAGTCGTGCTCGCCGGCATCGGGCGCTCGGCCTCCGAAGTCGGTGCCGTCATGATCGTGGGGGGCAACGTGGATGGCGTCACGCGCGTGATGACGACCGCGATCGCCCTGGAGACGAGCGAGGGCAACCTGCCCCTGGCACTGGGACTGGGGATCTTCCTCCTCGGCATGGTGCTGGCCCTCAATGCGGCGGCCTACGCCGTGCGGGAATGGAGCGCCAGGCGCCATGGCTAGCGTCACGTCGCTTCCCATCGAAGCGCGCGGCGTGACGGTTCGCCTGGGAGGACACCCCGCGCTCCACGGAATCGATCTTCGTCTCGAGGGCGATGCGCCCGTCGCCGTGCTGGGTGCCAACGGTGCGGGAAAGAGCGTCCTGCTTCGCACGCTGCACGGGCTGGTGGCGCCGACCGATGGCGCGGTGTTGTGGTCGGGATCCACCGCGCGGCCCCGCGACCAGGCAATGGTGTTCCAGCGCCCCGTGCTGCTGCGGCGCTCGACGCTCGCCAATGTCGAGTACGCCCTCGCCGTGAACGGCGTTCGCGGCGGCGCGCGGCGTTCGCGGGCCCGTGAGGCCCTCGCTCGCGTGGGTCTCGAGCCGCTGGCGGCGAGGCCGGCGCGCGTGCTCTCGGGAGGCGAGCAACAGCGCCTCGCGCTCGCGAGGGCCTGGGCACTGCGCCCGCGCGTGATGTTCCTCGACGAACCGACGGCGAGCCTCGACCCGGCCGCGGCAAAGGAAATCGAGCGGATCATCGGCGAGATTCGCGTGGCGGGAACCGCCATCGTCTTCACGACCCACCACCTCGGATTCGCTCGCCGCATCGCCTCCGAAATCGTGTTCCTGCACGAAGGGCGCCTGACGGAAAGGACCCCGGTCGGGATGTTCTTCAATTCACCCCGGTCCGCCGAGGCGGCCGAATTCCTCGAAGGAGAATTGCCATGGCCACCCTCGCACGATTCCTGAACCGCCTCACCGCCACCTGGATCGCCGCGGCCCTCGTGGCCGCGGTGGCGCTCGCATCCTCGTCCGGGTCGCAGGCGGACGATTTCATCACAGTCGCGTCGACGACATCGACCGAGCAATCGGGCCTGTTCAAGTACCTCCTTCCCGAAGCGAAGAAGGCACTGGGCTTCGACGTGCACGTGGTCGCGGTCGGCACGGGCCAGGCGCTCGACATGGGGCGCCGCGGCGACGCGGACGTGGAGTTCGTCCACGACAAGGTCGCCGAGGAGAAATTCCTCGCCGAGGGTTGGGGCGTGAAGCGCTACGAGGTCATGTACAACGACTTCGTTATCGTGGGCCCGAAATCCGACCCGGCGAAGGCGAAGGGCAACGACGTCGTGGCGGCGCTGAAGAAGATCGCCGAGGCGAAGGCCCCCTTCTGCTCGCGCGGCGACAAGAGCGGCACCGACGCCGCCGAGAAGCGCTACTGGAAAGCCGCGGGCATCGCTCCCAAGGGCGAGTGGTACCGCGAGACCGGCTCCGGCATGGGGCCGACGCTCAACACCGCCTCGGGCATGAACGCCTACGCGCTCGCCGATCGCGGCACGTGGCTGTCCTTCAAGAACCGCGGCGACCTCGTGATCCTCGTCGAAGGCGACGTGAAGCTCTTCAACCAGTACGGCGTGATGCTGGTGAACCCCGCGAAATACCCCCACGTGAAGAAGGAGATGGGGCAGAAGTTCATCGACTGGGTGATATCGCCCGCGGGCCAGGCGACCATCGCGGGCTACAAGATCGGCGGCGAGCAGCTCTTCTTCCCGAACTACAAGTCATAATGCGCCCATGATCCGCATAGACATCCGGCCGGTCTGGCGCTTCCATTCGGGCACCCAGAAGGAATTCGACTTCCAGCTGATCGCGATCCTCGCGGAGCTCGACGTGTCGCAGAAGCTCACGCATGCGGCGGCGCGCGCGGGCGTCTCCTACCGCCATGCCTGGAACATCGTTGCCGATTGGGAAACGTTCTTCGGCACGCCGCTCGTGACGAAGGCGAAGGGCCGCGGCTCGCGCTTGACGCCCCTGGGCAAGCGCCTGCTCTGGGCCGGCCAGCGTGCCCAGGCACGCCTCGCACCCGAGCTCGATAACCTCGCCGCGGAATTCGCCGACGCGCTGAACGAATCGCTCACCGAGTCGGCGCCCTCGCTCGTCGTGCACGCGAGCCATGATTTCGCCATCGGCGGCCTGCGCGACATGTCGGCTTCCTCGCGCGCGGCCATCGGACTGCAGTACAAGGGAAGCTTCGACGCGCTCGCGTCGCTGCGGCGCGGCGAGTGCGACATCGCGGGCTTCCACCTTCCCGAAGGCCCGCTGGGCGCGTTGATGGCGCAGCGCTACGCGGAGTGCCTTCCGCCGGACGGCTACCGGCTGATGAGGTTCGTCACGCGGATGCAGGGGCTGATCCTCCGCCCCGGCAATCCGAAGGCGATCCGGGAAGTGGGGGACCTGTGCCGCCCCGACGTCCGCATGATCAACCGCCAGCGCGGCTCGGGCACTCGTGCCTTGCTGGAATTCCTGATTTCCTCGCATGGGCTCGACCGCTCGCGCATGCAGGGCTACGAAACGGAAGAGATCACCCACGGCGCCGTCGCCGCGCTCATCGCCGGCAACCAGGCGGATGTGGGATTCGGCGTGGAAGCGGCCGCGGCGCAGTATCGCCTCGATTTCCTGCCCCTGTGCCGTGAGCGCTACCTGCTCGCGTGCCGCGCGGAAGAGCGCGATTCCAAGCCCATGCGCGAGCTCGTCGCCACATTGAAGGGCACCGAGTTCCGCGCCATGGTGGCGACGCTCGCGGGCTACGACGCGAGCGATGCGGGCGAGGCGTACGAGGAATTGGTTCCCGCCACGGCCCATCCCGGTCCCTAGAGAAAGTCCCGTGAAGGCCGCCCGCTTCGTCGCCATCGTCCTCGCGGCGGTGGCGCTCTCCAGCGCCGCGCAGGCCACGCGCGAATTCATCGACGATGCCGGGCGCAAGGTCACGCTGCCCGATCGCGTGGATCGCGTGTTCGCGTCGGGACCGCCCGCCTCCGTTCTGGTATTCGCGCTCGCCCCCGATACCCTCATCGGCTGGACGCGCCGCTTCCGCGACGACGAAGCGGCGTGGGTCCCGAAGAAGTACGCGGACCTTCCGGAACTCGGACGCCTCACGGGACGCGGCAACTCGGCAAACATCGAAGTCGTCCTCAAGGCAAGACCGGATCTCATCGTCGACATCGGATCCACCAGCGAGACCTACACTTCCCTCGCCGATCGCGTGCAATCCCAGGCGGGAATTCCGTACATCCTCCTCGACGGCCATCTCGACACCACGCCGCGCCAGATCGAAAGGCTCGCCGAAGCCCTGGGCGTGCCCGATCGCGGCCGCGAGCTCTCGGCGTATGCATCGAAGGTCCTGGGGGAGCTACGCGAGAAGATCGCGGCGATCCCGGTGGACAAGCGCCCGAGCGTCTACTACGCGCGCGGGCCCCAGGGATTGCAGACGGGCCTCGCGGGCTCCATCAACGCCGAGATGATCGAACTCCTCGGCGCGAAGAACGTCGCGGGAGGCGAGCGCGGCGGGCTCACGAACGTGGGCCTCGAGCAGGTGGTGCTCTGGGATCCGCAGGTGATCGTCACCAACGACCCGAATTTCTATCGCGACGCCTGGAAGCTGCCGGTGTGGAATTCAGTCGAGGCCGTCCGCAAGAAGCGCGTATACCTCTCGCCGCACCTGCCCTTCGGATGGTTCGACTTCCCGCCGGGCGCCAACCGCCTCATCGGCCTCATCTGGCTCTCGGACATCCTCTACCCGGCGACCTTCGAACACGACTTGAAGAAGGAAGTCGCGCGGTTCTACCGGCTCTTCTACCAGCAGGAGCCCACGGCGGCGCAGATCGAATCACTGCTGTCGGAGCCCGGCGTGGCGCCGCGATGATCCTGCCGCGCGCGAGATTCCCGGCCGGGATCGCAATCGCGTTGCTGCTATTGGCGCTCCTCGTCGCGTGGAGTTTTTCAATCGGACGCTTCGCCGTTTCGGCGAGCGATGTGCTGCGCGTGCTGTGGGCGTCGCTCTTCGGAGAGGAAAGCGGCCTTGCGCGCAACGTCGATGCGGTCGTGCTGCAGGTCCGCGCGCCTCGCGTGGCCGCGGCGCTCTCGGTGGGCGCAGCCCTCGCCGCGGCAGGCGCCGCCTACCAGAACCTCTTTCGCAATCCGCTGGTCTCGCCCGACATCCTGGGCGTGTCCGCGGGCTGCGCGCTCGGCGCGGGCCTCGCGGTGCTCGCGTCACTGCCCATCGGCGCGATCCAGGCCTTCGCGTTCGTGGGCGGGCTCATCGCCGTGGGCCTCGTCGTCGCGATCGGCACGTGGATCGGGGGACGCGACCCGATCCTCACGCTCGTGCTCACCGGCGTCGTCGTGGGATCGCTCTTCGGAGCGGGCATCGCGCTCGTGAAGTATGTCGCCGATCCCTACAACCAGCTTCCGGCGATCACGTTCTGGCTGCTCGGCAGCTTCACCGGCGCATTGCCGCGCGACCTGCCCGCGACGATCCTGCCGATCGCGGCCGCCGTCGTCACCCTGTGGCTCCTTCGCGGGCGCATCGACGTGCTGGCGCTTTCGGAAGATGAGGCGCGAAGCCTCGGCGTGAACGTGAGGCGCCTGAGAATCGTGATCATCGTCGCCGCGACGCTCGCCACCGCCTCCGCGGTGTCGCTTGCGGGAACGATCGGGTGGATCGGGCTTCTCGTGCCCCATGCCGCACGGCTGCTCACGGGCGCGGCCTTCGCGCGATTGCTGCCGCTGTCGCTCGTGCTGGGCGCCGGTTTCATGCTCGCCGTCGACACCGCGTGCCGCACGATGTTCGCCACGGAGATCCCGCCGGGCGTGGTGACCGCGTTCGTCGGAACGCCGGTCTTCATCGTGCTGCTCGCCGTCGCGTTTAAGCGCGCCCCATGACGCTCGCCGCGCGCGCCCTCGACTTCGGATTCCGCGGCCACCGCGTGGGCCACGGCGTGGATCTCGAGTTTCCCGGCGGCGAGATCGTGTGCCTGCTGGGTCCCAACGGCAGCGGCAAGACCACGCTGCTTCGCACGCTGCTGGGGCTCATCGCGCCACTCGCGGGCGATGTCACGCTCGAAGGCCGCAGCCTCGAATCGTGGGACGCACGCGATCGCGCGGCGCGCCTCGCCTACGTGCCCCAGGCCGCGCAGGGCTATTTCGATTTCAGCGTGCTGGAGATGGTGCAGATGGGCCGCACGGCGCATCGCGGCATCTTCGGCGTCCCCGGCGAAGAGGACCGCGCGCGGGCGATGGCGAGCCTCGATCGCCTTCGCATCGGCGCCCTGGCCGACCGCCCGATCCACCGCGTGAGCGGCGGCGAATGCCAGCTGGCACTCATCGCGCGGGCGCTCACCACCGAAGCCGGCCACCTGCTCATGGACGAGCCCACCGCGAACCTCGACTTCGGCAACCAGGCGTTGATCCTCGATGAAGTCGCCCGCCTCAAGGCCTCGGGCGCGGCGGTGCTCTTTTCCACCCATCACCCGGACCATGCCTTGCGGATCGCCGACCGCGTGGTCATGCTCCGCGACGGCAGGGTGCTTGCCGCCGGTCATGCGGGCGACACGATCAATTCGCAGAATCTTTCGGCGTTATACGGGCGGCCCATCGACGTGGCGGAGGTAATCTCGCCGGACGGGGTGCGGCGCCGGACGTGCGTGGCGCGCGAGCTGCCGCCGATGCACTAATCTATTCGCGGCAGGGAGGCGCACGATGGGGTCCGGGAATCGCAATGCCAAGAAAGTAAGCGTGTCCTGCGCGGGGGTAGAACGCCCCGCAGGGCGGCGTACCGCGCGAGCGGAAGACCTGGGCCTCGCGCCGCGCGAGTACCTCACCCTGAAACGCCTGTCGACGCCGGCGAAGATCCAGGCGTTCCTGAACGCGATCCCCATCAACCACGAGATCGGCGGCGAGACGGTGCTGGCGGTGCGCGAGGTGTTGCGGCAACGTCGCGCGCACTGCATCGAAGGCGCGATGGTGGCCGCGGCGGCGCTCTGGGCGAACGGCGATCCGCCGCTGCTCGTGCATCTCGATTGCGACCTGAGCGACTACCCGCACGTGATCGCCGTGTTCCGCCGCGCCGGCGCCTGGGGCGCGATCTCGAAGACCAACGGCACGCCGCTTCGCTATCGCGATCCCATCTATCGCACGCTTCGCGAGCTGGCGCTGTCCTATTTCCACGAATACGCGAACAGGCGCGGCCACAAGACGCTGCGCAGCTACTCGGCACCCTTCGACATGCGGCGCATCGATCCCGTGGAGTGGGTGACGTCCGAAAAGTCCTGCTGGAAGACCCACGACCGGCTCGTGGAGCTTCGCCACTTCCCGCTCATCTCGCGCCGCCAGGAGCGCCTGCTCACGAAGCGCGACTCCTTCGAGCGCAAGGCGGGCAAGGTCGTGGAGTACCCGCGGCCGCCGAAGACCTAGGACGCCGCGAGCGCTTCCTCGATCCCGCTCGCGCCGAGCGAGCGGAAGCGCAAGGGCGCGGAAGGCTGCGGAGCGATCGCGGCAAGCGCGCGCTGCATCCACACCACGTCATGCCAGCCGCCGCACTTGAAGCCTACGTTCACGTAGGTCCCGACCTCGGTGAAGCCGGCCGACGAATGCATCGCGACGCTCGCCTCGTTGGGCAGCGCGATTCCCGCGAATGCATTGGTGAAGCCCTGCTTTTCGAGGATCCGGAAGAGCGCGGGATACAGGCGCGAGGCGATGCCGCGCCGGCGCGCTCGCTCGTGCACGTAGCAGGTAACATCCACGGACCATTGGTATGCCGGGCGGCCGCGATGTTCCGAGGCGTACGCGTAGCCCGCGACACCCTCGCCGTCGTCGAACACGAGCCACGGATGGGTGCCGAGCGTGGAAGCGATGCGCCGCGCGATCTCGTCCACCGCAGGCGCGTCGATCTCGAACGAGATGAACGTGTCGCGCACGATCGGCGCATAGATCGCGTGGATGAAAGGCGCGTCGGCTGTCGTTGCGACCCGAAGCTTTCCCGGTGCGCTCATTGCGTCCCCCGCAGGCGGCGCATGACGCATTCGGGCTCGGCCCCTTCCATCCGGATGACCTTCCATCGCGCGAAGCCCGCTTTCTCGAACACACGGATCGACGCGGTGTTGCCTTCCGATGGCCCCGCGACGCATTCGCCCGCGCCGTTCGCGCCGAACACGATCTCGTCCACGAAGCGGCGCAGCACCTGCGCGCCCAGGCCGCGACCCAGGCGCCACGCGTCGGCGATGAACAGGTCCACGCCCGCGGCGCTCTCGGCGCATTCGAGCGTGCGCGCATAGTCGGGAAACTCGCGGATGGGGTAGGTCTGGATATACCCGCAGTCGGCGCGGTCCACGCTCGCGATGTATGCCTGCACGACGCTCCCCGCCTCGGTGCGCGGCGCGTACTTCGCGACCATCTCGGCGAACGACGACGGCGAAGGCGCATACCACTTCGCCACGTGGGGCCGCGCGAGCCACAGGTAGAGCTGTTGCATGTCCTCGACCGCGAAGCGCCGGAAGGCGATCTCCCCCATCCCTAGCGGGCCTCAGGCGATCTCGGCGAGCAGCTTCTCGATCGCATCGGCCGACTGGCGCACGTATCCGCCGGCGAAGAGGTTCGCGTGGTTGAGCACGTGGTAGAGGTTGTAGAAGTCACGCCGCACAGTGTAGCCGTCGTCGAGCGGCCAGTGGGCCCGGTAAGCCGAAAGGAAATCGCGGGGAAAGCCGCCGAAGAGCTCCGTCATCGCGACGTCGGCCTCGCGATCGCCCACGTAGACGGCCGGATCGAAGACGACGGGAGCGCCATCGGCCAACGCCGACGCGTTCCCGCTCCAGAGGTCGCCGTGCAACAGCGAACGCGCGGGCGCGTAGTTGCGGAAGAAGGCGCCGCAATCGGCCGCGAGGCGCTCGCCGCGATCGATCATGCGGGACGGCAGGCGGTGGGCCGCCGCGATACGCAACTGCGCGTGCAGGCGGCGATCGCGCCAGAACTCGAGCCAATCGTCCGACGGCGTGTTGCGCTGGGGTGTCGCGCCGATGAAGTTGTCGCCGGGCCAGCCGAAGCTGCGTTGCGCGAGGCGATGCTGCGCGGCGAGCGCGGCGCCGAGACTCGCGCCGCTCACGGCGTCGAGGCTCGTGAGCTCGAGCCATTCGAGCACCAGCCACGATGCGTCGTCATTCGCGCCTTGCACGATGACGCGCGGAACGCGCAGGGCGCCCGCCTCGCCAAGCGCGGCAAGTCCGCCTGCTTCCGCCGCGAACATCGCCGAATGCTCAGCGTCGTTCACCTTCGCGAAGTACCGCTGCTCCCCGATCGATGTGCGGCCGGCGATCTCGAGCGCCGTGTGGATGCATCCGCCCCCGACCGGTCGCGTGGCGGCGAGCTCGAATGGCGCGGAAGTCACCTCCGCGATGGCCGCGGCGATCGCGCGCGCAGCCGGCGCGGCGCTCACGCGGCCTTCATGCGATCGAAGCCGCGCTCCAGGTCCGCAATCAGGTCGCCCGGATCCTCGAGGCCGATCTGCAGGCGAACGAGGGGGCCGCCCGTCCAGGGACGCACGCTTCGCCCCTCGCGCAGGTTCGCGGGCGTGACGAGGCTCTCGTAGCCGCCCCAGCTGTAGCCGAGCGCGAAGAGCTCGAGGGGATCGATGAACGCCGCGAGCTGCGCCTTGCTGCACGGGGCGAGCTCCACGCCCATCAGTCCGGTCGCCCCGAGGAAATCGCGCTTCCACAACGCATGCCCGCGATCGCCCGGCAACGCCGGATACAGGACGCGCTTCACCGCCGGATGCTTCTCCAGGCGCTGCGCGACCTGCAACGCGCTCGCCTGGTGGCGCAGGATGCGCGTTTCCATCGTGCGCATCCCGCGGATCGCGAGGAAGACATCGTCGGGGCTCGCCGATTGCCCGTAGTCGCGCGAGGTGTCGCGAAGGCGCGGCCACCATTTCTCGTTGGCGACGACCGCGCCGATGAGGACGTCGGAGTGGCCGCCCGGATACTTCGTCGCCGCCTGGATCACGATATCGGCGCCGTGGTCGAAGGAGCGGAAGAACATCCCCGTAGCCCACGTGTTGTCGTGCAGCACCGCGGCGCCGCGCGCATGCGCGACTTGCGCGATCGCGGGAAAGTCCTGCACCTCGAAGGTGAGCGAGCCCGGATTTTCGAGGTAGACGGCGCGCGTGTTGGGCTTCATGAGCGCCTCGATGCCCGCGCCCACGAGCGGATCGTAGAACGTGGCCTCGATGCCGAAACGCTTGAGCATCCGCATGCAGAACCGCCGCGCGGGGCCGTAGGCGCTGTCGGTGACGAGCACATGGTCTCCCGCTTCCAGGCACGACACCAGCGCGATCGCGACCGCGGCGAGCCCCGAGGGGAGCGTGACTGCGCGATAGCCGCCCTCCAGCTCGACCACGAGCTCCTCGAAGGCCGCGCGTAGCGGCATGTTGAGCAGGCCGTACGTGGGAATGACCTCGCCCGCGTCGAAACGGCGCTGCACTTCCTCCATCTCGGCGAGCGACGAGAACGTCACGGTCGAAGCGCGCGTGACCGGGAGGTTCACCGTTCCTGGATTCGACGCCGCCTTTCGCCCGAGCCGGGCGAGCCGCGTACCGAGCTTCATCGGCCGAGCGGCCTCACGGGCGCGTTCACCTCGACCTTCGTGCGCCGGCCCCGCTTGTCCTCGATCGTGAGCGTGAGCGGCACGCTGTCGCCCTCGCCGAGGGGCCTGGCGAGACCCACGAGCATGAGATGGAATCCTCCGGGCTTCAACTCCACGCGCTTGCCGGCCGGAAGCGGCACGGCCTCCACGGCTTGCATGTGCATCATGCCCTGCACCTGCTGCGACTCGTGGATCTCGGCGCTCTTCGCGGCGGGAGTGCTCACGGACACGAGCTTGGCGTCCTCGCTGCTTTCCAGCGTGAGGAAAGCGCCAGTGGTCTTCTGCGCGGGCACCGTTCCGCGGACCCAGGCGTCCGTCGCGGTCACTGCCGCCACGGCGTTCAAGCAAAAGGCAAGGCAACCACAGATGAACACAGATGGACACAGATGGACCTCAACCCTTGAGAGCTTCGTGCCCATGGCTACTATCCGATTCACCATCAAGAAAAATCTGTGTTCATCTGTGTCCATCTGTGGTTCCAAACAGGTTTTCCATCTCGCGCCGAAATTTCACCGCCTGGGATTCGGAATCGAACTCGACATCGTCCCACGAGACGGTGGTTCCCGCCGTGACGGCGCGTTTCAGCTTCACCTTGTGCGCAAGCCCGATGGGCAGCGCGCGTTTCGCGGAAGAGTCGGCCGCGCCCATGAGCTTGCCCCAGACGGTGTAGCCGCCCTCCCCGTCGAGCACCTCGCCCACCGCGAGGTCGCGCTTGGCCGTGGCCACGCAATCGCCGCGCCATCCGGTGGCCGCGCCCGTGGGTTCATTCCTCAACGCCACGCTCGCGACGCTGATGCCCAGCTCCAGTCCGATGAGGTGGCTCGGCTTGTACATCGCCGCGTATTCGCCGGACGGGTCCGTGACGATGCCGTACTCGTGGAAGCACCTGCGCACGTATTCGCTCTCCGCGGCGAAGGTCACGTAGACACCCCAGCGCAGGTCGCGGAACACCGGACGCCCGTCGCGCTCGAGGCTCGAGATCACCTCGACCTGCCCGGCATGATGGAGAGTTCCGCCGGCGCTCTTCGGCCGCAGCACGCGCGGGAGGTCGTCCACGCCGCATGGCGGAAACGAGAGCCCCCCGGGCGCGGGCGTGAGCCCCGTCGCATTGGCCACGGCCGCCATCTCGATGCCGCTCTTGGTCCCGTCGAGGAAGGAGTTGAACATCTGCGCATTGAAATCGCCCTTGGCGACCATCTCGTCGCTGAAGCCGTAGTGGCCCCACACCGTCTTCGGGGTGGCCGCGTGATAGTCGGGCAGGTACTTCGTGCCCTTTCCCGCGGCGACCACGTTGAATCCCGCGGCGCGCGCCCAGTCCACAAGCTCGCAGATGAGCGCGGGCTGGTCGCCGTAGGCGAGCGAATAGACGATGCCCGCTTCGCGCGCGCGCCGCGCAAGGAGCGGCCCTGCAAGCGCGTCGGCCTCGACGTTCACCATCACGACGTGCTTGCGGTTCGCGCAGCAGGCGAGCACGTGGGATATTCCGGCGGCCGGGTGCCCGGTGCAATCGATCACCACCTCGGTGGCCGGATGCTCGATGCACGCGAGCACATGGTCCGTCACGAACGTGGTCCCCTCGCGCAGGGCGGCGTCGGGCGATCCGGCGGCGAAACGTTCCGGCTCCCATCCGACCCTCGCGAGCGAGGCGCGGGCGCGATCGGGCGCGAGGTCGGCCACCGCGAGCACGTGCAGGCCCGGCGTGCGCCTCGCCTGCGCGAGGTACATCGAGCCGAACTTGCCGGCGCCGACGAGCACGGCGCGGACGGGGCGCTTTTCCGCGGCCCGGGCTTGCAGCAGGCGGTGGAGGTTCATACGGTAGGGATTTGCCGACAGACGGGCTAGCAGTGTACCGCCCCGGCGATGGACAATGCATCATGTCCGGAATGGACACTGCCGGCCACGCGCACCTTTCCGCGCGGGTCTTCGCGCTTGCACCGGGACTGGAGGTCCTCAGCCTGCCGGCGTGCATCCTCGACCACGAACGCCGTTACCGGTTCGTGAACGCCGCCTACCTGGCGATGTCGGGAAAATCCCGCGGCGAATGCATCGGCCGCACCCCCGAGGAAGTCTTCGGCCGCGCGCCCCGCGACGATCGCCGCCAATACCTCACGCGCGCGCTGGCCGGCGAGACGTCGGCCTACAACCGGCAGAGCGCCGAGGGCCCGGGCGCCGGGAAGTGGCTACGCGCGCACTACATTCCGCTCCGCGGCGAATCCGGCGAAGTCGTCGGCGCCCTCGTGGTGCAGGTCGACGTGCAGGCGATCAAGGACGCCGAGGCCTCGCTCGCGGACCGCGAGCGCCAGCTCTCGCTCATCATCGACTCCGTCGGCTTCCCGATCACCTACGTGGACCGCCGCCAGGTGATCCGCTTCGCCAACCAGCCGAGCTGCGAATGGTCGGGACGCGCCGCCGACGAGATGATCGGCAAGTCCATCCTCGACGTGATGACGCCCGAGGTGAAGATGGCGGCGATGCCGCTCATCCTGCGCGCGCTGGGCGGCGAGCCCATCACCTACGAGCGCGAGGCGCTGTGGCCGGGACGCGAGGCGCGCCACATCCGCGGCCACATGATTCCGGACCGCGATGCTGCCGGCGCCGTGCTGGGGGTCCTCATCGTCCTGCTCGACATCGAGCAGGATCACCAGATGCGTAGCGCGCTCCTCGCGAAGGAAGCGCAGATGCGCCTCTACACCGACAACATCCCCGATTCCGTAGCCTACCTCGACCGCGAACGCCGCTTCCTTTTCGTGAACCGCAAGTTCGCGCAGCTTCGCAATACCGAGCCCGAGCGCATCGTCGGGCTCAGCACGCGCGATGTGATGGGCGCCGATCTCGCCGACTGGATCGCGAAGCGCACGCAGCCTGTCTTCGATCGCGGCGAGATGGTGACCTACGAGCGCGTCGAGAGCGGGGCCGGCGGCGAAAAGCGCCACCTGCACGTGAAAGCGGTGCCCAACATCGCCGAGGACGGCTCCGTTGCCGGCATGTATGTCGTAAGCCACGACATCACCGACGTGAAGCAGGCGCAGGAACAGCTCGCCGCGCGGGAGGAGGAGCTTCGATTCTTCGCCGAAAACATCCCCGAGGCCATCGCCTACGTGGACATCGAGCGCGGCTGCACGTTCGTGAACAACCTCTTTCTCGCGAGCCGCGGCTATTCCCGCGAGTTCGCCCTCGGGCGCTTTCCCGACCAGGAGGCCTACCCGCCCGACGTGCTGGAAGCGCTGCGGCCGCACCTCGAGCGCGTGCAACGCGGCGAGGAGACGAGCTTCGAGCGGTTCCTCGATCTTCCCTCGGGCGATCGGCGCTGGGCGCGCGTGCGCCTCACGCCCAGGCTCGATGCCGGCGGCAAGGTCCGCGGCTACTACGCGGTGTCCACGGACATCCACGAGATCAAGACGACGCAGGAGCAGCTCGCCGACAAGGAACGGCAACTGCGCCAGGTGATCGACTCGATCCCGACGCCCATGTGCTACGTCGATGCCGACGACCGCTATCGCTACGTGAACGATTCGTTCCTCTCCTACGTCGGCCTCAAGTCCGAGCAGATCGTGGGACATTCCGTGCGCGAGGTGCTGGGCGTCGATCGCTGGTCGCTGCTCAGCCCCTCGATGCAGCGCGTGCGGGCCGGCGAGTCGCTCGCCGTCGAGCGGCTCGTGCGCTTCGCCGACGGGCGCAAGCGCTGGATGACGGTGCGCCTCACGCCGCGATTCGCGGGCGGCGAGTACCTCGGCTACTACGCGACCACGAGCGACATCCACGAGCAGAAGCTGGTGGAGGACGAGCTTCGCCGCACCAACACGATCCTCTCGGCGCACTTCGACAACACGCCGCTTGCCGTGATCGAGTGGGACACGGAGCTTCGCATCGTTCGCTGGTCGGGCCAGGCCGAGGCGATCTTCGGCTGGAACGCTTCCGAGACGCTCGGGCGGACGCTCACCGGCTGGCGGCTCGTGTACGAGGAAGACGAACGGTCCGTCGACGGGATGATCCGGGCCCTCATGGACGGGACCGAGCGCCACGCGACGCTGCGCCACCGCAATTACCGCAAGGACGGGTCCGTGATCTGGGTCGAGTGGCACAACTCGGCGCTTCGCGACGCGGAAGGCCGCGTGATCTCGATCCTGTCGCTCGCGCAGGACGTGTCCTCGCGCATCCAGGCCGAGGAGCGCCTGCAGTACATGGCCACGCACGACGGCCTCACGGGATTGCCCAACAGCGTGCTGCTGCACGATCGCCTGGAGGCCGCGCTCACGCGCGCGCACCGCGCCAAGCGCCGCGTGGGCGTGATGTTCCTCGACCTCGACCATTTCAAGGACGTGAACGACACGCTGGGCCACCGCATCGGCGACTCGTTGCTGAAGGAGCTCGCCCGGCGCATCCGGGGCGCATTGCGGCAAAGCGACGTGCTCGCGCGGATCTCGGGCGACGAGTTCGTCGTCGTGCTCGAGGACCTCCCCGACGAGGGCTCGCCGGAACGCGTCGCCCGCATGATCCTCGACGAGGTCCGCCGCCCCTTCCACATCGAGAACCACGAGATCCACGTGAGCGGGAGCCTCGGCCTCGCGCTCCATCCCGAGGACGGGGGCGACGCGGAGACGCTCCTCAAGAACGCCGACGCAGCGATGTACCACGCCAAGGAGCTCGGGCGAAACGGCTTCCGCAACTTCTCGGCGGAGCTCGCGCATCGCCGCACGAAACGCCTCCAGGTGGAGACGGCGCTACGCCACGCGCTCAAGAACGGAGAGCTCGAGCTTCATTTCCAGCCCATCGTCGACATCAAGGGCGGCGGCGTTCGGCAGGTCGAGGCGTTGTTGCGCTGGCACGACCCCGAGCGCGGCCTCATGCTGCCCCAGGGATTCATCCCGCTCGCCGAGGAATCGGGCCTGGGCCACGCGATCGGCCACTGGGTGATGGAGAACGCATGCCGCCAGGCGCGGACGTGGCGGGATGCGGGACTGGGCGACATCACCGTGAGCATCAACCTCTCGGCGGGACAGCTTCGCGACACCTCGATGATCGCGGATCTCAAGCGCGTCCTCGATCGCACGGGCTGCGAGCCGAGTTGGCTCGAGCTGGAGATCACCGAAACGAGCATGGTGCGCGACGTGGAAGGCGCGAGCCTCGTGCTGGCGAAGCTGCGGGCGCTCGGGGTGCGCATCGCCATCGACGATTTCGGCACCGGCTTCTCCAGCCTTTCGCACCTGCGCCACTTGCCGGTCGACGTGCTGAAGATCGACAAGGCTTTCGTGGCCGACATCGACGTGGCGCAACGCAAGGGCGACAACGCCGGCGGCGCGGCCATCGTCTCGGCGGTGATCGGGCTCGCGCGCGGGCTGGGCCTCAAGGTCGTCGCCGAAGGCGTGGAGAAGCGCTCGCAGTTGAACTTCCTCGCGAAGGAAGGATGCGATGCGTGCCAGGGTTACCTGATGTGCCCGCCCGTGGCCGCCGCCGACCTCGAAGCGTGGATCACGAATCGCCGCAAGGCCGCCCAGCGTCGGCCGCGGGCTACCAACGGATCGAAACGCGCGCCCCGCCGAGCGGCGAATCGCTGATCTCCGCGACGCCACCGTGCCATTCCGCCACGCTCTTCACGATGGCGAGGCCCAATCCCACTCCACCGCTGTCGCGTCCGCGGCTTCCTTCCAGGCGCGTGAACGGCTCGAAGAGGCGCGGGCGCTCCCGCGGCGGAACGCCAGGGCCGTCGTCATCGACGCTCACGACGGTGCGGCCGTCCACGTGGGACACCGATAGCGAGACACGCGAGCGCGCATAGCGAACGGCGTTGCGCAGGATGTTCACGAGCGCGCGCGTGAGATATTTCGGATCGCACGAGATGGTCTGCGGGAGATCCTTCGGGGCGTCGATCGCGACGCTGCGCTCGGAAGCGCGCATCTCGTCGTGGGCGCGGCGAAGCGCCTCGTCCACGAGGGCGGCCGTGGGTACCAGGCGCGGCGAATAGGGCGGCGCCTGGCGCAGGCTCGCGAGCACCAGCAGCTCTCCCACCAGCTCCTCGAGGTCCTCGACGTCGCGCTCCATCGCGACAAAACGCTCTTCGCGCTCGCTCGCCTCGCCGCTCGCACGCGCGAGCTCGAGGTCGAACTTCAGCTGCGCGAGCGGCGTCCTCAGCTCGTGGGCCACGCTCTGCTCCAGGTCGCGGTGCGATTGAAGCAGCGCCTGCACGCGGCCGGCCATCAGGTTGAACGCCGTGGCGATCGGCTGCAGCAACGAGCTGGGCTCCACCTTCGCGCGCACCCCGAAGTCGCCCTCGCCCACGCGCGAGGTCACCGCGGAAAAGTTCTGCAGGTCGCGCCAGAGCGGCCAGAGCCATCGCCCCAGGATCGCCAGCATCGCGAGCGTCATGAGGGCGATGATGATCGCGTAGTACGTGAGCTGGTATTCGTAGGCGCCCACCCACTCGATGCGCAGCGCCCGATCCGAGTTCTTGATGCGCCTCAGGTAGACCCATCCGCCCCCGGGCCGGTCGCGAAAGGCGATGTCGCCGGCACGCAGGCGCTCCTTTTCCGCGGAGGACATGAAGAAATCGTCGAGCGCCTTGTCCAGCGAGACGATCTCGTGCTCGACCCGGAAGGTCTTCTCGATTTCCTTCAGGCGCCCCTGCCAGTCGGGCACGCGGGTGTCGGAAATGATCCGCTCGGCGCGGTCGAAGGCCACGCCGGCGCGCACGCGCTGCTGCTCGGAGTCCATGTGCGCCATCACCTGGTCGGTGACGTACATGAAGAACACGAATGCCGCCGTCGCGGGCAGCATGAGGAAGACGTACAGCCGCAGGAAGAGCCTGAGCAAAGCGCGCCCCTAGGCGTCGCCGGTGAAGAGGTACCCTCTCAAGCGCACGGTCTTGATCATCGACTCGGCACCGCCCGCGTCCTGGAGCTTGCGGCGCAGGCGACAGATGCGCGCGTCGATGGAGCGGTCGAGCCCGTCGTAGTCGATTCCGCGAACGACGCGCAGGATCTCGTCGCGAGTCACTACCGTGCCGTGGCGCGCGGCGAGAAGCCACAGGATGTCGAAGTCGCCGGTGGTGAGCTCGACCGAGTGATCGTCCAGCGTGGCCGAGCGGCGGGCGCCGTCGATGGCGAGCCGTCCCACGGTGAGCGACGATTCCTGCGCCGGTCCCGGCCGCGCGCCCGCGCGGCGCAGCAGCGCCTCGATGCGCGCGAGCAGCACGCGCGGCTCTACGGGCTTGACGACGTAATCATCGGCGCCCATCTCCAGGCCCAGCACCTGGTCGATGTTCTCGCCTTTCGCCGTGAGGATGAGGATCGGCACCGAGCCGCGCGCGCGAAGCTCGCGGCAGATTGTGAGTCCGTCCTTGCCGGGCAACATGAGGTCGAGCACCACGAGCTCGGGCTTGAGGCGATCGAAACGCTCGGCCGCAACGAGGCCGTCGCTTTCGATCGTCACCTCGTAACCATGGCGCTCCAGGTAATCGCGGATCGAGGCCGCCAGGCGCGTGCTGTCCTCGACGAGCAGCACCCGGGGGTGGCGCGCGGGGGTCGGCATCGGATCGCGGCTGAGAGGCTCGGCGTGCATCCTGTCCTGGTTCGCAAAAACGATATTTGCAGGATACTCCACGGCCCTTCGCGCCCCGGGTGACGCTTTGTTACGGCTAGAGACGGGAAGCGATGGCGGTTGAGTCGGGGTGCAGCAGGTGAACGCTCGCGTCCCCGGGTGCGGCCACCCCGCGGATGAAGAGGGCTCGCAGCGCCTCCAGGTCCACGCGGCCTTGCTCCTTCACCGTCACCAGCACGCGCCCTGGCACGGGCTCCACGCGGGAGATGTTGGACTTGCCGCCGAGGGCCGACAGCACGAGGGCCGCGTCGGGCGCGGGGGCGGTGGCCGCGGAAGTGGATGGCGCGCTCGCTGGCGGCGCGGAAGATGCCTTCGCCGGTCCGAGCGCGAGGCGCGAGCGGATGTCGCTCGCCACCTGGTCCGCGATCGGCCCCACGACCACCTGCAAGCCGGCCCCGCCCACGTTCACAGTCCCGCGCGATCCGAGGGCCTTCAACGCAGGAGCATCGATGCGCGTGCGGTCGGCGAGGACGAGGCGAAGCCGCGTCGTGCAGGCCTCGACCTCGCGCAGGTTCGCCGCGCCGCCCAGGGCGGCCACGAACCGGTCGGCGCGCTCGGCGTCACCCACGGGTTGCGCCGACGTGGTCGCGTCATCGGCGCCGCGGCCGGGTGTGGCGAGATTGAAGCGCAGGATGAAGTAGCGAAACACGAAGTAGTACACGGCCGAGTACGCGAGACCGACGGGAATGAGGTACAGCGGATGCGTCGCGCGAGCGTAGTTGAGGACGTAGTCGAAGAGCCCCGCGGAAAATCCGAATCCCAGCTTGCAATCGACCAGGTCCATCAACACCATCGCCGCGCCGGTCAGGACCGCATGCACCGCGTAGAGCGACGGCGCGAGGAACATGAACGTGAATTCGATCGGCTCGGTCACGCCCGTGAGGAACGACGTGAGCGCCATGGAGAAGAGAAGGCCGCCCGCCGCGGTGCGCTTCTCCGGCGCGGCGGTGCGGTACATCGCGAGGCACGCCGCCGGAAGGCCGAACATCATCACGGGGAAGAAGCCGCTCATGAAGGCGCCGGCCGACGGATCGCCCGCGAAGAAGCGATTCAGGTCCCCTGTAGCGCCGTGGTAGTCGCCCACGATGAACCACGCGACGTTGTTCAGGATGTGGTGCAGGCCCGTCACGATGAGGATGCGGTTCAGCACGCCGTAGACGAACAGCCCCGCGGAGCCCGAAGCGATCACCGCGCGGGAAAGTGAATCCATGCCGCGCTCGAGCACGGGAAATCCCAACCCGAAGGCGAACGCGAGCGCGATCCCCGCCAGGCCCGCGGCGATTGGAACGAAGCGCCGGCCGCCGAAGAACGCGAGGTAATCGGGCAGCTTGATGTTCTGGTAGCGGTTGTAGAGCCAGCCGGCGATGATTCCCGAGAGGATTCCCAGCGGGACATTCAGCTTGTGGATCTTTTCGAACGCCGCGTACGGCCCCGCATCCGCGGGCATCTGCAGCAGGACCTCGGCGCCCTTGGAAGCGACGAAGTAGGCAACGGCGCCCGCGAGCCCCGCCGCGCCGTGGTTCTCGCGCGCGAGGCCGACCGCGATGCCGATCGCGAAGAGGATTCCGAGGTTGTAGAAGATCGCAAGGCCCGCGGCGGCGACCGGCGCCAGGTTGAGCAGGTCGGGCTGCCCCAGGCGAAGGAGCAGGCCCGCGACCGGCAACACAGCGATCGGCAGCATCAGCGCGCGGCCGAGTTTCTGCGTGTTCTCGATGAGCTTCTTCATGGCGACGCGGCTCCTAGTTCGATTCCGCCGAGGCGCGCGCGGCCCCTCGCGAGCAGCGCCAGCTCGCGCACGGCGGATGCGGTCTGCTCGGCGAGCGCGCGCTTCGCGAGCTCGCGGCATTCGCCCGCGTCGAGCAGCCGGATCGTGCGCTTCAGCCGCGGGATCATCGCCGCCGTGGCCGAGATCTCGTGCACGCCCAGGCCGATGAGGAATGGCAACGCGTCCACGTCGGAGCCCATGGCGCCGCACACCGAAACGGTCTTGCCGTTCGCCTGCCCGGCCGTGGCCACCATGCGGATCATGCGGAGCACGGCAGGATGCAGCGCGTCCAACTTGTCGGCGAGCTCCGCATGCCCGCGGTCGATCGCGAGCGTGTACTGCGAGAGATCGTTCGTGCCGATGGACAGGAAATCGGCTTCGGATGCGAGCTGGTCGGCCATCACGGCGGCCGCGGGCGTCTCCACCATCACGCCGATGGCAGGCAGCGTCGCGCGCTTGAGCTGCCTCGCGCACTCGGCGGCGATGGCGCGAACCGTGCGCAGGTCCGCGAGGTCGTTCACCATCGGCAGCATCACCTTGCACTGGCCGTGGGGCTGCACGCGCAGGATCGCGGTGAGCTGCGTGCGCAGCAGCTCGGGGCGCCACAGGCTCGCGCGCACGCCGCGAAGCCCGAGTGCAGGGTTGTCCTCGCGCGGCATCGGCAGATAGGCGATGGGCTTGTCGCCGCCGATGTCCATCGTGCGGATCGTGAGCGCCTTGCCCTCGAGGGCCGAGGCGATGCGCCCGTATTCGGCCGCCTGCTCGTCCTCGGTGGGAGCCTCGCGCCGGTCGAGGAAGAGGAATTCCGTACGCAGCAGCCCGCAGCCTTCCGCGCCGGAGCGCACCGCGGCGCGCGCCTCGTCCACGGATCCCACGTTCGCGTTCACGGTAATGCGGATGCCGTCGCGCGTCGAGCAGGAATTCTGCGCGGCTTCGAGATCGGCGGCCCGCTCGGCCGCGCGCTGGAGCGCCGCGCGCTGCGCCGCCGCGAGCTCCGCCGCCGGGGGATCGACGTCGATCCATCCGTGCTCCGCGTCGAGCACGACCGGCGTGCCGTCGGCGATCTCGAGGACTCCCGCTCCCGCAGCCACGAGCGTCGGAATGCCGTTGGCCGCGGCGATGATCGAGACGTGCGATGTCGCGCCGCCGCGCGCGAGGCACAGGCCCGCGAGCCTCGGCGTATCGAGCGCCATGAATTGCGACGGCAGGAGGTCGTCGGCCAGCACGATCGCGCCGGCGGGCAGCTCCCTGCGCGCCACGGGCAACTCGCCGCGCAGCACGCGGACTACCTGCGACTCCAGGTCACGCAGGTCCGAGGCCCGTTCGCGCATGCGCGCGTCGTCGAGCTTCGAAAGCGACTCGGCCATCGAGCGCGCCGCGTCGCGCCACGCGAAGGGGGCGCTCTTGCCGCTCGCGATGGAGTCCATGGCACGGCGCGAGAGCTCCGGGTCCTGGACGAGCTCCACGTGCGCGAGCAGAAGCTGCTGGGCCTCGCCCGTGGCGAGCGCCGCGAGGCCTTCGAGATAGTCCTTCACGAACGCGATGGCGTTCGTGAGCTTCGCCGAGTCGCTCGCGGGATTCGTGCCCTGCTCCTCGACTTCGAATTCTTCCTGGGCCCAGCGCACGGCCACGCCCACCGCGACACCGCGGCTCGCGATCACTCCTTCCAGCCTGCCGGAATCGGCGGGCACCTTGCGCGGCTTCTCGACTTCCTTCTGGACGGCGGCGGGCATCTCGGGTGCCAGCAGCGCCTCGAGCGCGGCAAGCGCCGCGGCGGCGTCGGTCCCGACGACACGAACCTCGATCGTCTCGCCGCCATGCACGCCGAGCGACATCATCGCGACCGTGCTTCGCGCGCTGCCTTCGCGACCGCGCGCGATGAACGTGACTTCGGCGCTGAAGGGGCGAAGCGCCGAGGCGATCAACGCTGCGGGGCGCACGTGCAGCCCGTGGTCGAACGGAACGCGGAATCGCCGCAGGTGCTGCTCGGGCGTGGCGGCGGACGGGGCTTTCGCGGCAACGCCCTCGACTTCCATGAGGAACTCGCCCACGGCAATCGGCCCCGGCCGTGCGCGCGCCAGCACCTTTCCTTCGGACGCGAGCACGATCGGCGTCACCAGGCTCGGCGCCGTTCGCGCGAGCTTGTCGAGATCGAAACGCAGCAACGGCGCGCCCTGCTTCACGCGATCGCCGGGCGCCACGAGGAGATCGAATCCCGCGCCTTTGAGGTTCACCGTGTCGATGCCGACGTGCATGAGGACATCGACGCCTGAATCGGAGCGCACCGTGACCGCGTGGCGCGCGCCCTGCATGGAGACGATCTCGCCGTCGCACGGCGCATGGAGGACGCCGGCCGTGGGATCCAGGGCCACGCCATCACCGGCCATCGCGCCCGCGAACACCGGGTCCGGCACCTCGGCGAGCGGCATGCACCAGCCCGCCAGCGGAGAGACGAGCTTCAGGCGGCTCAAGACGGCGCCCCGAAATCGATCCAGTCGATGACCCAGAGGGGATCGAGCTTGCGCTGCGAGAAGCGGAAGCACAGGTCCTGGACGCCCTCGCCTTCGATCGCGACCCGCGGCAGCACCGTGACCTCATCGGATTTCACCGCCGGGGCGAGCGGCATCGAGGCGATCAGCTTTCCATCGCAGCTTCCAAGTCGCACCAGCAACTCTCCTTCGGGCGTCGTGGGCGTGGGGAAAGCGATCTTGCTCGCCGCCTCGCCGATCTGGAAATTGAAAGGGATCTGGCCCACGGCCGCAACTATCCCTCGGACCTTGGACAGGTCCACCTTGCGCGCTATCCAGCAGGGGTTCTGGATGTCGACCATGAACACGGCGCGCGGGCCCTTCACCGGCGCATCGTCCTCGATCGAGATCGCGAGGTCGTCGCTGCACAGGTCGAGCTGCTGGCTCATGAGCCTCGCCGTGTCGGGCGCGCGCGGCGGCTCGAACGTGCTCGTCGCGTAAGGCATCCCGATGGCGTCGAAGAGCGTGCGCTGAGCGGCCAGGCGCTGCATGAAACCCGCGTAGTCGTGGCGCGCGGCCTGCGACCATCCAAGCTCGGCCACGGCAGCGGCGCGCGGGAACGTCATCCAGCCCACGCGCTCTTCGGTGCGGATGTGCTCGGTCCAGACGTCGCCCTGCACGCCCAGCACGTGCTCGCGCTCACCCGGCTTGAGCGATGCGGGCATGGGATCGAAATTGTAGATGTCCTCGACTGAAATCACGCGGCGCCGGCCCGGCGGCTCCGTGGGCGAATCCTTCTGGCGATTGTCGAAGTAGAACGTGGGGTATGCCGAGATCACCGTGTCGTGGCCTTGCCGCGCCGCGGACACCGCCCCATCCACGCCGCGCCACGACATCACGACCGCGTCCTTCGGAAGCCCCGGCGCGAGGATCTCGTCCCAGCCGACCAGCCGGCGCCCGTGCGCCTCGAGGAATTTCGCGAGGCGCTGCGTGAAGTACATCTGCAGGCGCTCGGGATCCGTGGTCTTCAGCTCCCGCATCAGCGCCTGCCCGCGCGGGGAGGATTTCCATTCGCCCTTCTCCACCTCGTCGCCACCCACGTGGATGTAGTGGCTCGGGAAGAGCGCCATCACTTCCGTGAGCACGTCCTCGATGAACCGGAACGTGCCTTCCTCCAGCGAATAGGCGTGCGGATAGATGCCCCAGTCGGCCGGGACCTCCTTCGGAGGATCGGCGATCGAAGCGAGTTTCGGATAGGCGACCATCGCGGCGGTCGCGTGGCCCGGCATGTCGATCTCGGGAACGACTGTGATCCCGCGCTCGGCGGCATACGCCACGATGCGGCGCACGTCCCGCTGCGAATAGAACCCGCCGTAGAGGCGCGGATTGCCCGTGGCCGGATCGATGTCGTTCTGCGGCGCGTGTCCCGCGGGAACGCGCCACGCGCCCACGCTCGTGAGTCTCGGATACTTGCGGATCTCCAGGCGCCAGGCCTGGTCGTCGGTGAGGTGCCAGTGCAGCACGTTCAGCTTCTCGAGCGCCATCGCGTCGATGAAGCGAAGGATGAACTCCGGCGACTGGTAGTGGCGCGCCGAGTCGAGCATGAGGCCGCGCCATCCGAAGCGCGGTGCGTCTTCGATCGTGGCCGCCGGGACGCTCACGGTCGCGCCACGCGGCCCCAGCATCTGCCAGAGCGTGGTCTCGCCCCGGAAAAGTCCTACGGCCGTCGACGCGGTGATCGTGATGCGCCTCGCCGTGACCTCGAGGCGATAGGCCTCGGGATTTGTTCCCGTGCGGGCCCGGCGCTCGAGCACGATCGCGCCGTCGCGGGCCTTGCCCGCCGATACCGCGAGCTTCAGCCCGTGGGATTTCTCGACGAGGCTCGCGAAATTCCGGGCCGCGCGAAGGCAATCCTTGCCGCCCGCCTGCACGACGACGGGAACACCGCCGGATAACGCGAACGCGCCCTCGTGCCGCTCGACCGATGCGGGGGCCGGGACGATCGCAAGCTCGCCTGCCGCCACGATCGTGGCGGCAAGCGTGCAGGCGGATGCGGCGAGTCGAAACGCGCGTCTCATGAAGGAAAAGAGGGCGGAACGTTATCTGTCCCGCCCTCAAAAGGGGCCTCTACCCCTGGGAGCATGCTGAGGCGATTTGCGCCTCGCGGCAAGGGCCTTAGAGCTTGAACCTCACCGTCAGGTAGTACTGCCGGCCGTTCTGGTAGAACGCGCGCGGCTGGTCCTTGTTCATGGCGTAGTACTTGAGGATCGGATCGTTCAGGTTCAGCGCATCGAAGTTGATCGAGAACTGCTTGTTGATCTGGTAGCTCAACGATGCCGCGAGCGTGCCCGTGTCGTCCTGGTACTCCGGCGTGCTGCGATCCAGGCCCACGAAGAAGGCCGAGCGGAACGTGTACGCGAGGCGCGCACCGAACCCGTGATCCTCGTAGTAGCCCTGGAGGTTGTACGTGTTCTTCGAAGCACCGAGCAGCGGCGTTCCCGTGTCGTCCTTCGCGTCCGCGTACGTGTAGTTCGCGTTCACGCCGAAGCCCCACGGCAGCGGCTGCTGCCACGCGAGCTCGATGCCCTTCGACTTGCCGCTGCTGTTGATCGGCGCGGAAATCGTGTAGGTCTCGAACGCGTTGTGGCGGATGTTCAGCAGCTCGATCTGGTACGTGCCGAAGCCCACGTAGTTGGTGAGGTCCATGTAGAACAGGCCCGCCGACAGCAGCGACCTCGGAGCGTAGTACCACTCGAGCGACGCATCGAAGTTGTTCGACGTGATGGGCTTCAGGTCCGGGTTGCCGCCGTTTCCGGTGTGCGTCGTGTCGTCCGCCGTGAGGGAACCGCCGAGCGCGCTGTAGTCCGGCCGCGACATGGTCTTGGCGATGGCGAGGCGTCCCACGATGTCCTTGGTGAGGTCCATGCGGAAGTTGGCGCTCGGCAGCACGTCGTTGTACGTGTGCTTCACGTGCGACTGGTAGTACGACCCGAAGGCCGACGTCGTGATGGCGCCGGGCACCGAGCAGGGTGCGAGCGCGCCGCACACATCGCCCGGAATCGCGACGTTCACCAACACGTCTTCGTCGGTCTTCACAGCGCGCACGCCCGCGTTGCCGCTCCAGCCCTGGCCCTCGAAGTTGCCCATGAGGTAGTAGGCCTGGACCTTCTCGTCGATCGCGAACTCACCCGGCCAGTAGTCGCGCGTGACCGGATCGCGGTTCGAGTAGGTGTCACCCCAGTTCTCGAGGATGCTGGGGTCCAGCTGCCACGGCTGGCGCGGGAAGTTGCCGCCGAGGCCGCTGCCGAAGTTGCCGGGATAGGTCGAGCCGTTCCACGCCGGCAGGTTCGCCGCGTCGAACGGGTTCAACGCGAAATTCGGGCCCTGCGCGACCTGGAAGGTGTCGCGGTGGTGGTCGGCCCAGCGTCCGCCGAACTTGACCGAGCTGAAGAGGCCCTTGTCGAAGCTGTACTCGCCGTCGAGCTGGCCATATTGCTCGTTGTCGTGGGTGCCCGCCGGGCTCGCGCCGAAGATCCAGTCGAGCGAGGTGCCCGTGAAGTTCGACGGGTTGCCGCTCGGGAACGAGACGTCCGTGGCCGAGGAGATGCCGTGCATGGTGTAGGACGCGCCCGTGTTGAACACGTCGCCTTCGAACACGTCCTGCTTGGGCGTCACGCCATTGCCCTTGGTATAGCCGATGTCGCCCGACACCTGCATCCTGTCGACAGGGTGCCACTTGAAGGACAGGTCGCTGTAGCTCGTGTCCGAATAGGAGCCCGGACGGTAGATCTGGTCGACGATCGCGTACTGCGCGTTCGCGCCCGGCGCGCCCGCGTTGGGCCACACCGCCGAGGTGAGGGTGCCGTTGGAGACCGTGTACGAGGTCGGCACGCGGTTGTCCGTTCCGATCACCTTGCTACCCCAGAACATCCAGTTCCGGTTGTAGTTCGTCGCCGACATGTGCGAGGTGAAGGCGTTGAAGTCGACCTCGAAGTCCTTGCTGGGCCTTACCTGGATGTCGATCAGGCCGCCGTGGCGGTCGCGCTCCTGCTCGAATTCCGCCGAGCCGATGAGTGTCGGGTAATAGACGTTCGTGAGGTCGGGCCTGGCCGTCGCGAGGGCGCTTCCCGGCGCGATTTGCGAGTAGCCGAGGAGCTCCTGGCCGTCGCGGCGCAGGTGCCGCTTCTCGGAGAAGCCCTGCAGCATGATGCCGACTGTATTGGCGTCGTTCTTCCAGTTGAGCAAGGCGTTGAATTGCGGGTCGTACTTTTTCGGCAGGTCCGCATAGACGGTTCCGGCCGCGGCCTCGATCGTGAGCTGCTGCGAGAACTGCAGGGGCTTGCGCGTGATGATGTCCACCGCGCCTGCCACGCCGCCTTCCGTGAGGTCCGCCGTGGCGCTCTTGCGCACGATCACCTGGCCAACGACTTCGGAGGGCAGCAGCGAGTAGCTCACGCTGCGGCCGACGAGGCCCACCTGGTCCAGCACGAACCAGTCGCCCGAGGCGACCGAGTGTCCGTTGATGAGCGTCTGGGTGAGCGAGGGGTTCGTGCCGCGCATGCTCACGCGGTCGTTCTCGTCGAATCCGCCTTCGCCGCCGGCGCTCGAGCTGATCGTGACGCCGGGCACGCGTTGCAGCGCGTCCGCGACGTTCTTGTCCGGCAGCTTGCCGATGTCATCGGCCGTGATGACCTCGATCGAGTTATCCGAGTTGCGCTTCGCTTCGAGCGACTTCTCGATCGACGCGCGCGTGCCGGTTACGGTGATGGTTTCAGTCGCGTCCGCCTTGGGCGGCTGCGGAGTCTGCTGCGCATGCGCTTGCATTGCCATTCCCGCGAAGGCGAGCGCGACGGCAGAAGCGATGGGTGTTGGCTTGAAATTCATGTCTCCCCCAGAGTTACAAGAAATTGCGCCGAATGCCCCAAAAAACATTGGTGTTAGATGCCAATACGCGACCAATGTAAACCAATGTACTACCACTTTGTCAAGAGTTTGCAAATTGGTATTTCACTGGTAGCATCGTTTACATGGCCGGACTAGCCGAAATTCTGCGGCCCCTGGATCCTGCAGGGGCCCAGCCGCTTTACCAGCAGCTCCAGCGGGCCATCCGGGAGGCGATCGAGACACGGGTCCTCGCTCCGGATGACGCCCTGCCTGCCGAGCGGCAGATCGCCTCCGAACTGGCGGTCTCGCGCATCACCGTGCGAAAGGCGATCGACGGGCTGGTCGAGGAGGGGCTCCTCGTGCGCCGGCAGGGATCGGGCAACTTCGTCTGCTCCCGCATCGAGAAGAATTTCGCGAAACTCACCTCCTTCTCCGAGGACATGCGCGCCCGCGGCCGCGCCCCGCGAAGCGAATGGCTCAAGCGCTCCGAGGGGGCCGTGACCCCGGAGGAAGCGCTTACATTGCGACTGAGCCCCGGCGCCCCGGTCTACCGGTTCCACCGCCTGCGCTACGCGGACGACACGCCGATGTGCCTGGAGTACGCGACAATCTCCTCGGCCGCGTTGCCCTCGCTCTCGGCGGTCGGGGCCTCCCTTTATGAGGCCCTCGAGGCCGCGGGCAACCGCCCGGTTCGGGCCCTCCAGAGGCTCCGGGCCCTCTTGCTCAACACGGAGCAGGCGCGGTTGCTGCACGCGCGCGAAGGCGACGCGGGGCTCCTCGTCGAGCGCGTGGGCTTCCTCCGCGACGGCAGCGCCATCGAGTTCTGCCAGACCTATTTTCGCGGCGATACCTACGACTTCGTCGCCGAGCTGAGCTCTCCCGGTGAATAGCCCGATCCTCGATCCGGCCTGCACCGCGATGTTCCGCGAAGCCGCGGAAGCGGGTAACGCGGTGCGCACGCAAGTCGAGCGCAATCGCGTCCGCGCCCATTCGCTGGGCGCGAAGCTGCGCGCTACACCTCCCCGCGCCGTCGTCACCTGCGCGCGCGGCAGCTCGGACCACGCGGCGACATTCGCCAAATATCTTTTCGAGACGCGGGCCGGGGTGCTCACCGCATCGGCCGCGCCCTCGATCGCATCCGTCTACGGCGCGCGGCAGGACCTGCGCGAATGCCTTTTCGTGGCGATCTCGCAATCGGGCCGCAGCCCCGACCTGCTCGCCACCACGCAAGCGGCGAAGGAAGGCGGCGCCATGGTCGTGGCCCTCGTGAACGACGAGGACTCACCGCTTGCCGCCATGGCCGACAACGCGCTGCCGCTCTGCGCCGGTCCCGAGCTGAGCGTCGCGGCCACCAAGTCCTATATCGCATCGCTTGCCGCGCTCGTGCACATCACCGCCGAGTGGACCCGCGATGCCCCGATGCTCCAGGCCCTGGAATGCGCTCCTGGCGATCTCGAACGCGCGTGGGAACTGGACTGGACCGCGGCCCTGGAGGCCCTCCGCCCGGCAAGCCACCTCTACGTGATCGCGCGCGGCGTGGGGCTGGGCATCGCGCAGGAGGCCGCCCTCAAGTGCAAGGAAACGTGCGGGCTCCACGCCGAAAGCTTCAGCGCGGCAGAAGTGCGCCACGGCCCCCAGGCGCTCCTGCACGGAAATTTCCCGGCGCTGCTCTTCGCCCAGGACGACGAGACCCGCGAGGGCATCGAGGCGCTCGGAGCGGACCTCGTCGCGCGCGGCGTCGACGTGCTCGCCGCGGGAGCGACAGTCCCCGGCGCCGTCACGCTGCCGACGCTCGAGTCGCATCCCGTGATCCAGCCATTGCTCGTCGCCCAGAGTTTCTACCGCCTCGCGAACGCGCTCGCCATCGCGCGCGGTTGCGATCCCGACCGCCCCCCGCACCTGAGAAAAGTCACCGAGACCACTTGATGCAAGCGCTCGGCAATGCGCGCGTCCTCACCGACGACGGCTTCGTGTCGGATCGTGTCCTGCTCATCGACGGCGAGCGCATCGTGGCACTCACGGCCAGGGACGACCCGCGCCTCGTGAAGGCCGAACGCCGTGACCTGCGAGGCGCCTACCTCATGCCGGGCTTCATCGACTGCCAGGTGAACGGTGGCGGCGGCGTTCTGTTCAACGACGATCCCAGCGTCGAGGCGATCAGGGCCATCGGCCGCGCGCACCGCCGCTACGGAACCACGGGGTTCCTGCCGACGCTCATCAGCGACGACCTCTCGGTGATCGCCCGCGCGATCTCCTCGGTGCGCTCGGCCATCGAGGCGGGCGTGCCCGGCGTGATCGGCGTGCACATCGAAGGCCCGTTCATCAATGCGCTGCGAAAAGGCGCCCACGATCCGGCGAAGCTGCGCACCCTCGACGCCGAGGGCGTGGAGCTGCTCTCCTCGCTTGGCGTCGGCCGCACGCTCGTGACCCTCGCGCCCGAGGTGACGAAGCCCGAGACGATCCGCAAGCTCGCCGATTCCGGCGTCGTCGTTTCCGCGGGGCACACCAACGGCACCTACGAAGAAGTGGCCGAAGCCTTCCGCCACGGCGCCTCGGGCGTGACGCATCTGTTCAACGCGATGTCGCCGCTCACGCATCGCGAGCCGGGCGCCGTCGGTGCGGCATTGATCGACGACAACTCCTGGTGCGGCCTCATCGTGGACGGCCGCCACGTGCATCCAATCGCCCTCAAGCTCGCGCTTCGCTGCAAGCGGCCCGACCGCTTCATGCTGGTAACCGACGCGATGCCGAGCGTGGGATCGCAGCGGGACTCGTTCATGCTCCAGGGCAAGCGCATCACCGTGAAGGACGGAGTCTGCGTGGACGACAACGGCACGCTCTCGGGCTCGGCGATCGACATGGCCACCGCGGTGAAGAACTGCGTGGACCTGCTGGGCGTGCCCCTCGAGCAGGCCGCGCGAATGGCGAGCGCCTACCCCGCCGAATTCCTCGGCCTCGGCGGCGAGGTGGGACGCATCGCGCCGGGCTATCGCGCCAACCTCGTCCTGTGCGACGAGCGCATGCAGGCCCTCGAGACCTGGATCGACGGCCGGTCCTCGCGCTAGGGGCCTCGCGGACTTAGAATCTGCGGGTGCGTTGCGCGACGTGCCTCATCTTCCTCATCGCCTTCTCCGCGCGCGGGGCCGCCCCGGCCGACAGTCTCGTGGTCGCCCAGGGGATGTACCGCGCCGTGGACTCGGACCTGCATTGGCGCGTGCGGGACGGAAATCACCCGAAGATGGGACCCATCAAGGTCGCCATCAGCCTCGATGCCCACACGTCGTATTTCGGCACCGAGAAGATCGTTTCCACGATCTATCTGTCGTGCGAGAAGAAAGTGGGAAAGATCGCCGTCGAGCTCACCAACGCGCGCAGCGACGACCTCGCGGGCGGATTGAAGCTGAAGGAGGTCCCGCGCCTCACCTGCCTTGGAGTGGCCGGCCCCGGCGCCCTGCCACCGCGAAGCGAGATCGCCGCGAAATGGGAGGCGAACGAGCTGGGCGACGTGATCGCACGCGGACTCTCGCCCTCGGAGCTGCGCGCGTGCCCGTCGATCGAGGTGCGGGAGAAGATCCTGCTGCCTCCCGCACTCGGGCGGGAGTTCGAGGAGGTGGCAGTACAGGTCCCCACCTATGCGCCGGGACCCGACGCGGTATTCACCGCATGCGGCGAAACATCGGCCTACCCACCCCGGGAGGTGATCGCGGAGAAGACCGTGGCGATCGCTCCGGCGGAAAAGCCCCTTGCCGCCGCGACGGCCCCGAAGCCCGGCGCGCCGCCTGTCGAGAAACTTGCGCCGGCACCCGTGGCCGCGCCCAAGTCCGCGGCGGTCCCGGCCCAACCGCCGCCCGCGCCCACTGCACCGCCGGCGTGGCAACGCGCGCACACGATCCCGAAGGGCCGGTCGAACATCCGGCGGGCGCCGAACATCAACTCGGCGGTGGTTGCTCAACTCCCGCCCGGCGTGCGCATCCTCGTGCACCCCTCGGTCGACGACTGGTGGCACGTGACGTCGCCCTCGGGGGCGACTTTCGAAGGCTACATCCGGCACGATCGCTTCACCCTCGACTGAAGCGCCGTCACGCGGGCGTCATTGCGGCGTCGTAACGTCATCGTCACACCGCGGGAGGGGACGATGGATCTGAAGCTCGAGATGTTCCACAACGAAGCCGAAAACGTGTCGTTCGAGGCTGGGCAGGCGATCTTCCATGAAGGCGATTCGGGCGACACGATGTTCGTGATTCTCGAGGGCGAGGTCGAGATCAGCATCGGCGGCGAGGTGGTCGAAACGCTGGTCGCGGGCCAGCCCTTCGGGGAGATGGCGCTCATCGACCAGACGCCGCGCCTGGTGACCGCGATCGCGAAGGTGCCGACGGTGCTCGCCTCGATTCCGCTCAAGCGCTTCCTCTACATGGTCCAGGAGACGCCCTACTTCTCGGTGCAGATCATGAAGGTGATGGGCGAGCGCCTGCGGACTCTCAGCGCCTGGCGCATGTCGCACGCGTCCGCACGGTAGTTAGTCAGACAACTCCTACACCCGAACAAGGGCTTCCCGCCTGTACCGCGCCCGCGGCGCGGGGTCTGATTGACGCATGGCCGATGCGTCCGCAGCGCTGCCGTCGAATGGTCTCGCCATCAAGGGCGATGGGGAGCGCTTGTCCCTCGAAGGCGTGTTGGACATTCGCACGCTCGGCCAGGCCCAGGGCGCCCTCGCGACGCGAAAGGGCCAGCGCAAGGCCCGCGCGCTCGATGTGAGCGGTTTGAGCGAGCTCGACACGCCGGGCGCCCTCTTCCTGTGCGGGCTTCGCGCGAAGGACGTGGAGCTCACGGGCGTGCGCCCCGAGCACAAGTCGCTCCTCGATCTCGTGTGCAGTCTCGACCTTGCGCCGATTCCGAAGACGCCGGAGGTCGCGCGATGGAAAGAGCTCGCGATCGCGATCGGCCGCGGCGCGCATGATTTCCGTCTCGCGACAATCGAAATCGTCACCTTCATCGGGCGCGTGGGGAGCACCTTTGCGCGCGCGGTGACGCATCCGCGGCAGCTGCGATTGCCCTCCATCTCGCGCCAGGTGAAGGAGACCGGCGTCGATGCGCTTCCCATCGTGGGCCTCATGGCGGTCATGATCGCGATCGTGATCGCGTACCAGGGCGTCGTGCAGCTGCGGCCCTATGGCGGCGAGGACCTCACCGTGAACCTCGTGGCGGTGTCGATGCTGCGCGAGATGGGCGTGCTGATCACAGCGATCATCGTCGCCGGACGCTCGGGCTCGGCCTTCGCCGCGGAGATCGGCGTCATGAAGGCGCGCGAGGAGATCGATGCCCTCAAGGTGATGGGCCTCGACCCGATGGAGCTGCTGGTGCTGCCGCGCCTCATCGGGCTCGTCATCACCCTGCCGCTGCTCACCTTCTTCGCGGACGTGACGGGCGTGCTGGGAGGCTCCATCACATCGCGGGTCCTGCTGAACGTCTCCACGCCACAGTACGTCGACCGGGTGCGGGACGCCGTCGACATGAGCGACCTCTTCGTGGGGCTCGCGAAAGCCCCGGTCTTCGCTCTCATCATCGCGTCAATCGGTTGCATGCACGGCCTGCGTGTGACGGGCTCGGCGGAAAGCGTCGGGAAAGAGACCACGAGCGCCGTGGTGAAGACGATCTTCCTCGTGATCGTGCTGGACGCGTTCTTCTCCATCCTCTTCGAGAAGCTCGGGCTGTGAGCGCGAGGCCCAAGGCGCGCGCCCATCCGATCCTTTCCGCGCGAGGGATCGTCAATCGTTTCGGCAAGCAGGTGGTGCACGACAAGCTCGACCTCGACATCGAGGAAGGCGAGGTGCTCGGCATCGCGGGCGGATCGGGCTCGGGCAAGTCGGTGCTGCTGAAGACGCTCACGGGCCTCAATCGCCCCGACGCGGGGAAGGTCCTCCTCGACGGCAAGCCCGTGGAGGACCTCTCGGGTGCGGAGAAAGCTTCGCTCATCGGCGTGCTGTTCCAGCAGGGCGCGCTTTTCTCCTCGCTCACGGTGGCGCAGAACATCATGCTGCCCATCCGCGAGTACGCGAAGGTCGAGCCCGGCGAGCGCGAGCGTATCGCCGCGATGAAGTTGGAGCTCGCCGGCATGAACGCCGACACCGGGCCGAAACTGCCCAACGAGCTTTCCGGCGGGATGGTGAAACGCGCGGCACTCGCGCGGGCGCTGGCCCTCGACCCGCGCATCCTCTTCCTCGACGAGCCCACTTCCGACCTCGATCCCCTCAACGCGAGCGGCATCGACGAGTTGGTGACGAAGCTCAACAAGAGCCTCGGCGTCACTGTGGTCATCGTCACCCACGACCTCACCACGCTCTTCACCGTCTGCCACCGCGTCGCGATCCTCGTGGACAAGACGATCACGGCGGGCACGATCGACAAGTTGATGGCCTCGCGACAACCCTGGATCCACGATTTCCTGCACGGGCCGCGGGCGCAAGGCGCGATGAGCGCGAGGAGGATGGACCATGGAAACGGATAGGCACTATTTCATCGAGGGGCTCTTCATCATCGTCCTCGCGATCGCCACGACGCTCGCGTTCATGTGGCTGTCGAAAGCGAGCCACCACGACGACGTGCTCTATCGCATCCGCTTCGCCGAGTCGGTGAGCGGGATGGGCGTCGGGGATCCCGTGAAATTCAACGGGGTCGACGTGGGCAGCGTGACCGCGATGACGATCGACAGCACGGATCCGCAACGGGTGGACGTGGACGTGCGCCTTCGCAAGGAAGCGCCGGTCAAGACCGACACGCACGCGAGCCTCGAGCTGAAGGGCATCACGGGCGTGGTGTTTGTCCAGCTGACGGGCGGAACCGCCGGTGCCCAAAGGCTCGCGGATGCGACGCCGAAGGGCCAGGTGCCGGAAATTCCCTCCGAGAAGAGCAAGCTCGCGAACCTGCTCGATACGCTGCCCAAGATCGCGGAGAAATTCGCCGGCATCGAGACCAAGGCGCAGAAAGTGCTGACCGACGTGGGCGCCGCGACGGGCGACATCAAGGAGACGGCGAGCAAGGTGAAGGAAAATCCTTCGCTCCTGCTGAGGAAGCCGAAGGAAAAGTCCGCCACCGACAAGTAAAGCGGATCAACCGGGCGGGGACGCCCGTCGCTCGCGGAGCAACTCCATCAGCTGCTGGTGCGCGATTTGCACGCCTCTCTTGCAGTACTCCACGCGCGACCGGTCGGCCGGCGTCATGCGCTCGGGGGACAGGTTCAACTCAGGAGACCAGAGGCCCTGCCGCGCCACGGCGAGCTCGTGCTCGGCACGGTCGACCTGCGCATTCGCACGTGCCACGGCCTGGTCGGGCGCAGTGATCTCGTAGCGAGGCGAACCTGGCGGCTGCGGCACATCCGTGTATACGATCGAGCCATCGGCCTCGATCACCTTGTGCACGGGTGCCGCGCTCGCCGGCCAGATCAATGAACTGGTGAGCACGATCGCCAGCAAGGCGGGGCGGGTCAATCGAGCATCCATGACCACAGCTTGCCGCGACGGCGTGCGACTGCTTATCCGTTTCAGCCTTTTTCGCGCATAGGAGATTTCTTACAGAGACCCCCTTATGTGCACCACCGCACAGACCTCCGCCGGGAAGACCGCGACCATGCGCCAATGTCCCAGACAGGCGGCGGCCCCACCTTTGCTGAAGAAGCGCGGCTCAAGACCGGCGCCTTGCAGAACGCGATCCTCACCAGCGCCAATTTCTCGATCATCGCCACCGACGAGAAAGGCATCATCCAGTTATTCAATGTCGGCGCCGAGCGGATGCTGGGCTACACGGCAGCCGAAGTCGTCAACAAGATCAATCCCAGCGATATCCATGATCCGGAGGAAGTGAGGGCGCGCGCCGAGGCGCTGAGCCTCGAGCTCGCAACTCCGATCACGCCGGGCTTCGAGGCATTGGCCTTCAAGGCTTCGCGCGGGATCGAAGACATCTACGAGCTCACCTATATCTGCAAGGATGGCAGCCGCTTCCCGGCGATCGTGTCGATCACGGCGCTGCGCGACGACTACGACGCGATCATCGGTTACCTGCTGATCGGCACCGACAACTCCGTGCGCAAGCAAGTCGAGCTGGAGCTGAACAAGGCCAAGGCCAGCGCGGAAAACGCCAACCTCGCGAAATCCAATTTCCTCTCCAACATGAGCCACGAGCTGCGCACGCCGTTGAGCGCGATCCTCGGCTTCGCCCAGCTCATGGAATCCGGCGCGCCGTCGCCGACGCCCACCCAGAAGCGCAGCATCGACCAGATCCTCAAGGCGGGGTGGTACCTGCTGGAGCTGATCAACGAGATCCTCGACCTCGCGCTGATCGAGTCCGGGAAGCTGCCGTTGTCGCTGGAGCCGATATCCCTCACCGAAGTCGTGCGCGAATGCCACGCGATGATCGAAGCGCAGGCGCTGAAGCGCGACATCCGCATGACCTTTCCCGAGTTCGATGTCCGCTACTTCGTCAAGGCCGACCGGACGCGGTTGAAGCAGGTTCTCATCAACCTTCTTTCCAACGCCGTCAAATACAACAAGGTGGGTGGATCGGTCCTGGTGAGCTACAACACGAGCACCCTGGGGCGCATTCGCATTTGCGTGAGCGACACCGGGGAAGGATTGACTCCCGATGAGCTGAAGCAGCTCTTCCAGCCGTTCAACCGTCTCGGCAAGGAGGCCGGCATCGAAGAAGGCACGGGCATCGGACTGATGGTGAGCAAGCAGCTTGTCGAATTGATGAAGGGCAGGGTCGGCGTGGAAAGCACGATCGGCGTGGGCAGCATGTTCTGGTTCGAGCTCCACCTGACGGCCGAGCTGCGACGTGCCGCGGCCCCGGGCCAACCCGTGGCACTTCCGCCGGCGCAGGTGCAGGCCGGCGCGCAGTTGCGGACACTGCTCTACGTCGAGGACAACCCCGCCAACCTCATGCTGATCGAGGACCTGGTCGAGCGCCTGCCCGATATCCAGTTGCTGAGCGCGGCGGACGGCAATCGCGGCGTCGAGATCGCGCGCGCCTCCCGGCCGGATGTGATCCTGATGGACATCAACCTGCCCGGCATCAGCGGTATCCAGGCGCTCAAGATCCTGCGCGCGGACCCGACGACGGCGCGCATCCCGGTGATAGCCCTCAGCGCCAATGCCATGCCCGGCGATATCGCGAAAGGCCTGGCGGCGGGATTCTTCCGCTATCTCACCAAGCCCATCAAGGTGAACGAGTTCATGGAGGTGCTCGACCTCGCGCTGAAATCCGCCAAGGCGGAAGCGGCTCGCGCAGGCAAGGAGGAAAAAAATGAAGCTCGATGAATCCGCCATCCTCAACGCCAGCATCCTGATCGTCGACGATCAGGAGGTCAATGTGAGCCTGCTGGAGCAGATGCTGCTGGAAGCGGGTTACACCTCGGTCGAGTCGACCACGAATCCGCGGGAGGTCTGCGCGCTGCACCGCAAGAACCATTACGACCTGATCCTGCTCGACCTGCAGATGCCCGGCATGGATGGATTCCAGGTGATTGAAGGCCTCAAGACCAACGATGCGGATGCCTACCTTTCGGTCCTCGTGATCACCGCCCAACCCGGCCACAAGCTGCGCGCGTTGCAAGCCGGCGCAAAGGATTTCGTGGCCAAGCCGTTCGACATGGTCGAAGTCAAGACGCGAATCCACAACATGTTGGAAGTGCGCCTGCTGTACGGGAAACTCGAGAGCTACAGCAAGGTGCTGGAACAGACGGTGCGGGAGCGTACCGCGGAGCTGCGCGAAAGCGAAGCGCGCTTTCGCAGCCTGACGGAGCTCGCCTCCGACTGGTACTGGGAGCAGGACGAGAACGGCACCTTCACCAAGGTTTCCGGCCCGGTCCTGGAGATGCTCGGAATCCGGGTCGACGCGTTGGAGGACGATCCGGACCGTACGCCGGAAGCGGGTTGGAATGAGGCGGAGCGCGAGACGCTGCGCGCAACAATCGCGGCCCGGCAGCCGTTCCTGGACTACCTCTTCAGCCGCGTCAATACCGACGGCTCGCGACAGCGATTCCGCGTGAGCGGGGAGCCGATGTTCAGCCAGTCCTGCCGCTTCATCGGGTACCGCGGAATCGGCGTGGAGCTCACCGATGCCAACACCCAATAGCCCGAACCAGAATCACCTTCTGGCCGCACTACCCACGACGGAATTCGAGCGCCTGGCGCAACACCTGGAGCCGGCGCCGCTGCAGCTCGGCAAGATCCTCTTCGAACCCGGCGGGCAGTTGCAGCACGCCTACTTCCCCACCACCGCCATCGTGTCGCTGCACTACGTCACGGAGTCCGGCGCGTCGGCTGAAACCGCGGGCGTGGGCAATGAGGGCGTCGTCGGCATCTCGCTGTTCATGGGAGGGGATACCACGCCGAGCTCGGCCGTCGTGAAAACCGCGGGTCACGCCTACCGGCTGGACAGCCGGTTGCTGAAGCAGGAATTCAGTCGCGGCGGCGTGATGCAGCGCCTGCTGTTGCGCTATACCCAGGCGCTCATGATGCAGACGATGCAGACCGCGGCCTGCAACCGGCACCATTCGGTGGAGCAGCAGCTGTGCCGGTGGCTATTGTCGACAGTCGATCGCGTCACGTCGCATGAGCTGGTCATTACCCAGGACCTGGTCGCCAGCATGCTCGGCGTGCGCAGGGAAGGCATCACCGAGGCTGCCGGGAATTTGCAGCGCGCCGGTCTTATCCGCTATCGCCGTGGCCACATCGCGGTGCTCGATCGGGGCGGACTGGAGAGGCGCGTTTGCGAGTGCTACGCCGTCGTCAAGACGGAGCTCACCCGCTTGCTCTCCGACGTGCGCTATCGCCAGAGCGCTACCGTCGTCGCCTGACGCCGGCGGCGGGCCTGAACGCGACTCCAACGAGCGCGAAGGCGCAGAAGATTGCACCCGCGTAAAAGGTAGACGAGGCGCCGAACCGATCCCACAGCAAGCCTGCCAGCACGCTCGCGACGAGCATGGTCAGGCCGGCAAGCAGATTGAAGAAGCCGAACGCCGTACCGCGAAGATCTGCGGGCGCCGTGTCCGTGACCATCGTTGCGAGCAGGCCTTGCGTCATTCCCATGTGCAGGCCCCAAAGGAGAATGCCGGCGAACACAGTGCCCATGGAATCGTTGTATGCGAGGGCGAGATCGGCTCCGATCAGCACTAGCAACCCGATCGCCAGGAGCTTCGCGTGGCTCATGCGGTCGGAGAGCTTGCCGAACGGATATGCGGACACCGCGTATACGACGTTCATCGCTACCAATACCAGCGGAATCCACGCGATAGGCAACCCGCCTTGTTGCGCGCGCAGCACCAGGAACGCCTCGCTGAACCTCGCCAGGGTGAATACCGCACCGACGCCGACCACCCACCAATAGGCGCTGCTCAAGCGCTTGATCTCGCGCAATTGGATCGGGTTGACGCGCTTTCGCGATGTCGCCGGCTTGGGCTCCCGCACCCCGAGAACGAGCAAGAGAACGGCGAGAAGGCCCGGGATAACCGCTACCCAGAAGACCGCGCGAAAATCATTCGACCAGAGCAACATCAATCCGATCGCCAGCAGCGGGCCCACGAATGCGCCCACGGTATCCAGCGACTGGCGCAACCCGAACGCCGCTCCCCGCATTGCGTCCGGCGCGAGATCCGCGACCAGCGCGTCGCGCGGCGCCCCGCGAATTCCCTTGCCAATACGATCCAGGAAGCGCGCGGTGAGAACCATTCCCGAGCTCGCGGCGATGGCAAAGAGAGGTTTGCTGAACGCGCCCAGGCCGTAGCCAATGACCGCCAGCACCTTCCTGCGGCCCAGGTAGTCGCTCAACGTGCCGGAGAACACCTTGACGATGAGCGCCGTTGCCTCGGCGACACCCTCGACCAAGCCGACCGTAAGTGCGCTGGCGCCTAGCACCGATACCATGAAAACCGGGAGCAGGCTGTGGATCATCTCGGACGAGATATCCATCAACAGGCTAACGAAGCCGAGAATCCATATGCCGCCCGGCATGCGTGCCGTAGCAGCGTCGGCGGCAAATGTTGAATTTTTTGGTGGAGTGGAAGGGGATCGAACCCTCGACCTTCGCATTGCGAACGCGACGCTCTCCCAGCTGAGCTACCACCCCGAAAATCGACTGCAATTATAACCGGAGAGGCCTCCGGACGCGAGATAATGCCCCCATGCGACCCCTCATTCTCGCCCTCGGGCTGCTCGCCGCATCGCTCGCCGCCCTTCCCCAGCAGGACCCGGACGCCAACCAGCAGGCGCTCGCCAGGATCCAGGCGAAACTCAAGGAGCGGCCGAAGGACGCGACGCTCTACTTCTTCCTCGCGCGCGTGAAGGCCGCGCAGGGCGACGCGAAGGGCGCCACCGAAGCGCTCGCGAAGTGCGAGGAGTTCGGCGACGGATTCCTGCCGGCGAAGGACCTGGGCTTCGAGAAGGTCTGGGACGATCCGGGATTCAACGAAGTGCGCGCGCGGATGGAGAAGAAATTGCCGCGCCTCGATTACGCGCCCGTCGCGATCGAGCTCGAGGACAACCTGCTGCTGCCCGAAGGCATCGCATACGACGCGCCTTCCGACAGTTTCTTCGTGGGCAGCATCGCCAAGCGCAAGATCGTGCGCATCCTGCCCGGCAACGAGGTCCACGATTTCGCCGTCAACTTGGACAGCGTGCTCGGCATCGCGGTCGACTCGCCGCGGCGGGTGCTCTACGCGGTGACCACATCGACGCTCACCGCCGAAGGGCGCAAGGCTCCTCGCAACGCGATCGTCGAATACGAGACCGACTCACGCAACTTCAAGCGCCGCGTCGACGTGCCGAATGCCGTGCAGCTGAACGACGTCACGGTGGCGCCGGGTGGCCGGGTGTTCACGACGGACTCCGGGGCCGGCGCGGTCTACGAGATCACCGCGGACAACACGGCGCGCACGCTGGTCGAGCCGCGCGTGCTTCCGGGCGCCAACGGCCTCGCGGCCTCGCCCGACGCGAAGCACCTGTACGTCGCGCACAACACCGGCATCGCCGTGATCGACCTCGATGGTGGTGCCATGCGCCAGCTCGGCAACGACACGCGCGAGAACGTCTCGGCGATCGACGGCCTGTACCAATGGCATGGGCAACTCATCGGCGTGCAGAACGTGACGACGCCGGGCCGCGTGATCCTCATCACGCTCTCGCCCGACGGCAACCGGATCGCCAAGGTGCAGACGATGCTCTCGCATCACCACAACCGCCTGGACGAGCCCACCGCCGGCGCGCCCACGGACCACGGCTTCTTCCTGCTCGCCGCGACCGGCGTAGGGCACTACAACGACGAAGGCAAGATCGAGCGCGCCGACCAGGTGCCCAAGCCCACGATCGTGAGGGTGCTGTTGAGTCCCTAGACTGGATCCCGGGTCAAGCTGCTATTGCAGCGCCCGGGATGACATCAACGTCGATAGGCCCACGCCATCATCGCGATACCGATCACGATCATCGGAGCCGAGAGCCATTGGCCCATCGATAGTCCCAGGGCCAGCAACCCGAGGAAGTCATCGGGGGCCCGCGTGAATTCGACGAGGAAGCGAAGCGTCCCGTAGCCTACGAGGAACGCGCCCGACACCGCGCCCGCGGGACGCGGCTTGCTCGAGTACCACCAGAGGATTACGAAGAGCAGTAGTCCTTCGCCGGCGAATTGGTAGAGCTGCGATGGATGGCGTGCCACGCGCTCGTGGTCGACCTGGGGGAACCACATGCCCCAGGGCAGGTCGGTGGGCCGTCCCGGCAGCTCGCCGTTGATGAAATTGCCCATGCGCCCCGCGGCGAGTCCCGGTGGCACCAGCGGCGCGAGGAAATCCATCGTCGTGATCCAGCGCAGCTTGTGGCGCCAGCAGTAGATCGCGATGCCGGCGAGAACGCCGAGGAATCCGCCGTGGAAACTCATGCCGCCCGTCCAGATCTTCACGATCTCGAACGGATTCTGGAAGTAGTACTCGGGCTTGTAGAAGAGGACGTATCCGAGCCGCCCGCCGAGGATCACCCCGATCACTCCATAGAGCAGCATGTCGTCCACGTCGCGCTCGGTGATGCCGTTGCCCAGCCCGTGGCGCACGCGCCACTTGCCGAGCACGATGACGGCGACGAACGCCAGCACGTACATCAGCCCGTACCAGCGAATGGCGAACGGGCCGAGGCTTACGAGGATTGGATCGAACTGCGGATGGACGAGCAAGGAGTGCCCTCAAGGGATTACGCGGGTGAGCGCCGCATTATCCCTTAAGGACACTCCTTTTGCGGCATTGCTGCTTCACGCCAACTTACGCCAGCCACTCCCGCAGGTCGTGTCCGCCGGCCGGATGCGGGGGTTCCAACTCGCGAGTCCGCGAGAGGCCCGCCATCACGCCCAGCGCGCCGGCTCCAAGAAGGATGAAGCCCATCTCGACCGATACGGGGATCATCCCGAAGAGCTCGCCGGAACTGCTCGCCTCCGGAACGAACGAGGCGATGCCGAGGCCGACCAGCACGAGACCGAGAACCAGGGCGACGTATTTCATGGTCATCTCCCGATGTGTTGATTGTCTCTGGTAGACCCCGACCGAAGGCGCGAGGTGCCGCCACTTGCGCTGAACCTTGCGTCGGATTCCGCCTACATCCGTCGCTGGACTAAAATGTCCCCATGACTCGCAAATACCGCTCGTTCACGATCACCAAGGGCGTGGCCCGTTCCCCCAACCGCTCGATGCTTCGCGCCATCGGCTACCAGGACGCGGACTTCGACAAACCCATCGTCGGAATCGCCAACGGCCACTCGACGATGAATCCGTGCAACGCGGGCATCCAGCCGCTCGCCGACGCAGCCGACGCCGCCGCGCGCGCCGCCGGCGCGATGCCGCAGATGTTCGGCACGATCACCGTGACCGACGGCATCTCCATGGGCACCGAGGGCATGAAGTATTCGCTGGTGTCGCGCGAGGTGATCGCCGACGCGATCGAGACCGCGACCCAGAGCCAGTTCATGGACGGCATCCTCGCCATCGGCGGGTGCGACAAGAACCTCCCGGGCGCGATGATGGGGATCCTGCGCATGAACGTGCCGGCGATCTGCGTCTATGGCGGCACCATCAAGCCCGGCCGCTACAAGGGCCGCGACCTGCAGATCGTCTCGGTGTTCGAGAGCGTCGGATCCTTCACCGCCGGGAAGATGTCGCAGGAGGATTTCGAGTGCATCGAGCGCAAGGCCTTGCCCGGCGTCGGAGCCTGCGGCGGGATGTATACCGCGAACACGATGTCGTCATCGGTCGAAGCGGTGGGCATGTCGCTGCCCTATTCCTCGACGATGGCTGCGGAGGACGAGGAGAAGAGGCTAAGTGCCGCCGAAAGCATGCGCGTGCTCATCGAGGCGGTGGAGAAGAATCTCCGGCCCCGCGACATCGTCACGCGCAAGTCCATCGAGAACGCGATCGCCGTGATCATGGCCACGGGCGGCTCCACCAACGGCGTGCTGCATTGGCTCGCGATCGCGCATGCGGCCGACGTGCGCTGGACGCTCGACGACTTCGAGCGCGTGCGCCGCAAGGTTCCGGTGCTCTGCGACATGAAACCCTCGGGACGCTACGTCGCGGTGGATCTCCACAAGGCGGGCGGCATCCCCCAGGTGATGAAGATCCTGCTCGCCAACGGCGTCCTTCACGGCGAGTGCATGACAATCAACGGCAAGACGGTCGCCGAGAACCTGAAGGACGTGCCGGCGGAGCCGCGCAAGGACCAGGACGTGATCCGCCCGTGGTCGAACCCGATGTACGCGCAGGGACACCTTGCGGTGTTGAAGGGCAACCTCGCGCCCGACGGATGCGTGGCGAAGATCACGGGCCTGAAGAATCCGTCGATCACGGGCCGCGCGCGCGTCTTCGATTCCGAGCCCAAGGCGATGGACGCGATCCTCGGCGACCGGATCAAGCCGGGCGATGTCGTCGTGATCCGCTACGAAGGTCCCAAGGGCGGCCCGGGCATGCGCGAGATGCTGGCGCCATCGTCCGCGCTCATCGGCAAGGGACTCGGCGAATCCGTGGGTCTCGTCACCGACGGACGATTCTCCGGCGGCACGTGGGGCATGGTGGTGGGCCACGTCACGCCCGAGGCGTTCGAGGGAGGCCCCATCGCGCTCGTGAAGGAAGGCGATTCGCTCACAATCGATGCGAAGAAGCGATTGATCCAGGTGAACGTCTCGAAGGCCGAGCTCGCCCGCCGGCGCGCGAAATGGAAGCAGCCGAAGCCGCGCTACGCCTCGGGAGTGCTCGGCAAGTACGCGAAGCTCGTGGGAGATGCGAGCCACGGCGCGGTGACCGGCTGATGAAGGTCAAACGCGTCACCGCGGTCCTCCTTGCCGATCGCGTGGAGCCCACGCGTGACTTCTTCAAGCGGGTCGCCTTCACCGCAATCGTCGAGATCCGCGAAGGCGACGGCATCGGCTTCGCGATCCTCGAACGCGACGGCATCCAGCTCATGGTGGAAACCCGGGACAACCCGCGCGAATCCGCGGCGTTGCGCGCCATGACGCGACAGTCGAGCGCGGCGCAGATTTTCCTCGAGGTGGACGACCTGGACGGCGTCATCGACGCGCTTCGCAGCGCGCCCGTGCTGGTCGAGCGCCACAGCACCTTCTACGGCGCCGACGAAGTCACCTACACGGAGCCCGGCGGCAACCTCGTCACGTTCGCGCAGTTCACGAAGTAATGTCACCCCCGCGCAAGCGGGGGTCCAGTCACTCCGAGAGCGAAGTCGTCACCGCGTCGATCCGCGCCATGACTTCCGGGGTGAGCTTCGGGATCACGCCGGCGGCCTTCAGGTTTTCCTCGACCTGCGAGACACGCGAAGCCCCCGTGATCACGGTCGAGACGTTCGGGTTGCGCGCGCACCAGGCGATCGCGAGCTGCGCGATCGTGCATCCGAGCTCCTTCGCGATCGTTTCGAGCTTTCCGACGGCATCGTTCCTCGCCTTGTCGGTCAAGCCTTCGACCAGGAACTTCATGCGCGGCATCGCGCCGCGGCTATCGGCCGGCACGCCATTGCGGTACTTGCCGGTGAGCAGTCCCGACGCGAGCGGGCTCCACGTCGTGAGCCCGATGCCGATGTCCTCGTAGAGGCGCTTGTACTCGGCCTCGACGCGCGTGCGGTGGAAGAGGTTGTACTCGGGCTGCTCGACCACGGGCTTGTGCAGGTGATGGCGCTCGGCCACCTGCCACGCCTCCATGATCTCCACGCCGCTCCACTCGCTCGTGCCCCAGTAGAGCGCCTTGCCGCGCTCGATCATGTCGTGCATCGCCCACACGGTCTCCTCGATCGGCGTGTTGGGATCGGCGCGGTGGCAATACACGAGATCGACGTGATCGAGCTTCAGGCGCTTCAACGATCCGTCGATCGCATCGAGCAGGTACTTGCGATTGAGCGTGCTCTTCTCGTTGGGACCGTCGGAGATGCCCCAGAAGAACTTCGTCGACACGACGTACTTCAGGCGCGGCCAGCCGAGCTTCGCCAGCGCATCGCCCATGATCTCCTCGCTCTGGCCCGCGGCGTATACCTGGGCGTTGTCGAAGAAGTTCACGCCGCGATCCCAGGCTGCGGCCATGCATTCCATGGCGGCCTTGGAATCGAGCTGGTTGCCGTACGTCACCCACGAGCCGAACGAAAGCTCGCTTACCTTGAGGCCGGAGCGGCCAAGTCGTCGATAGTCCATCCCGGTTAGGATACCGGATGACGATGACAGATCCTTCCCGGCGCAACGTCTGGCTGCTCGCCTTCTGCCAGGCGCTGCTGCTCATGAACGCGGTGACGCTCATCTCCGTCACCGCGCTCGCGGGCTACGCGCTCGCCGGCAACAAGACGTTTTCGACGCTGCCGAACATGACCTACGTGATCGGCGCGGCGATCGCGACGTATCCCGCGTCGATGTTGATGAAGCGCGTGGGGCGGCGCAACGGCTTCCTCACGGGCGGCGCCATCGGCCTCGCAGGCTCCGTCATCGCCACGCTCGCGATGGCCTGGTCCAGCCTCGCGCTGCTTTGCGTGGGAACGATATTGCTCGGCGCCTACAACGCGTTCGGCCAGTACTACCGCTTCGCGGCCGCCGATGCCTCGCCGGCGGAATTCAAGGCGAAGGCGATCTCGTTCGTGCTGGCCGGAGGGCTCGTGGGCGGCGTCGTGGGGCCGGAGATCAGCAAGTACACGCGGACACTCCTGCCCACCGAATTCCTCGCTTCCTACGGCTCGCTCTTCATCTACTCGCTTATCGCGATGGCGATCGTGTCGCGGCTTCGCATTCCCGAAGCGGCCGCGGACGCCTCGCATGAGCCCGCGCGCCCGCTCTCCGAGATCGTGGCGCAGCCGACGTTCATCGTAGCCGCCGTCGTGGCCGCGCTGGGCTATGCGGTGATGAACCTGCTGATGACCGCGACTCCGCTCGCCATGGGCTTCTGCGGCCTTCCGTACACCGCCTCCGCAAGCGTGATCTCCGCCCACGTCGTGGGCATGTTCGGCACGTCGTTCTTCACGGGCTCGCTCATCAAGCGCTTCGGGGTCCTGAACGTGATGCTCGCGGGTGTGGCGATCCAGATGGCGTGCGTCGGCGTGGCACTCTCCGGCCAGGACATCCCGCACTTCTGGTGGGCGCTCGCCCTTCTCGGAGTCGGGTGGAACTTCATGTACGTGGGCGGCTCGACGCTGCTTACCGAAGCGTACCGGCCCTCGGAGAAGTCGAAGGCCCAGGGTGTCAACGAGATGACGATCTTCGCGGTGCAGGCCCTGTCCGCATTGTCCTCGGGCGTGCTCGTGAACACGAAAGGATGGGACACCCTCAACTACGTGGCGCTTCCGGCGATCCTGCTCGCGGGCGGGTTCGCCGCGTGGCTCGCCTGGAGGCGCGGACTTCGACGTCCGAAAATGGCGAGCGGCTAGCGCCGGGCGGCGGATAATGGCGTCATGGTCCTCGACGACGCCACCTGCTACCGGGCACTCAAGTCCCACGACACCCGCTTCGACGGGCGCTTCTTCATCGGCGTGCGCACGACACGGGTGTACTGCCGCCCGGTGTGCACGGCACGAGTGCCCAATCGCGAGAACTGCCGTTACTTTCCGAGCGCGGCGGCCGCCGAATCGCAGGGATTCCGCCCCTGCCTTCGCTGCCGCCCGGAGCTCGCCCCCGGGTTCGCCGCGGTGGATGCCAACCGGCGCCTTGCGCAATCGGCCGCGACCCTCATCGAGGATGGGCGCCTCACGGATGCGCGCCTGCCCGAGCTCGCCGCGACGCTCGGCGTCACGGACCGGCACCTGCGCCGCGTCTTCCATGACGAGTTCGGCGTGGCGCCCGTCGAGTACGCGCAGACGCAGCGCCTGCTCCTCGCCAAGCGCCTGCTCACGGATACGCGCCTGCCGGTGATCGATGTCGCGATGTCGGCGGGGTTCGCGAGCTTGAGGCGCTTCAACGATCTTTTCCGGAAACGCTATCGCATGACGCCCGGGGACCTCCGGCGCGCGGCGAAGGCCGACGTGGCCGACCGCTTCGCCTTCGACCTGGCCTATCGCCCGCCCTACGACTGGGACGCGATGCTCGCCTTTCTCGCCAGGCGCGCCATCGCGGGCGTCGAAGCGATCGAGGGCCGCACCTACATTCGTTCCATTCGCGTGGAGCGGCGGGGCAAGACGCACACGGGGTACATCAGCGTGGCGCCTTCGAAGCGGCGCGATGCGCTTCGCGTGGTGGTGAGCGCCTCGCTCGCGGCGGCGCTGCCCATCGTGCTCTCGCGCGTGAAGCACCTCTTCGACCTCGGCTGCCATCCCGACGAGATCGCGGGCGCGCTGGGGGCCCTCGCGAAGAAGCATCCGGGCCTGCGGCTTCCCGGGGCCATCGACGGCTTCGAGATCGCCGTTCGCGCGATTCTCGGGCAACAAGTGACGGTGCACGCGGCCACGACAATCGCCGGCCGATTCGCCGCGGCATTCGGCGAGTCCATCGAGACGCCCCGCGATTCCGTGAAGACGCTCTTTCCCACGGCGGCGCGCATCGCGGCGCTTGAACCGCGCGAGGTTGCGGAGCAAGGCATCATCGCGACGCGAGCCCGCGCCATCGTGGAGCTAGCCCGTGAGCTGGCGTGTGGGAAGCTTCACCTCGATCCCACCGCGGAGGTCGAATCGACTGTCGCCGCGCTCGACGCGTTGCCGGGCGTGGGCCCCTGGACCGCGCAGTACATCGCGATGCGCGCCCTCGCGTGGCCCGACGCCTTTCCGCATCCCGATGTCGCCGTGATCAAGGCGATGAAGCATTCCAAACCTGCAGCTGCGCTCGCCGCAGCCGAAACCTGGAGGCCGTGGCGCGCCTACGCCGTGCTGCACCTCTGGAAATCCCTGGAGGATTCGAAATGATCCGCTACGCCCGCATCGCAACACCCATCGGAACCCTGATCGCCACCGCCGTCGGCGGCGCGCTCACGGGGCTCTACTTCCACGACGAAAAGCACGCGCCTGCGATGACGAAGGATTGGCACGAGGACGCGAGCGCCGAGCCCCTGCCGGAATGCGCGAAGCAGGTGCGCGAATACTTCGAAAGCGCGCGCCGCACGTTCGACTTGCCGCTCTCCCCCGAGGGCACCGGCTTCCAGCGGCGCGTCTGGATCGAGATCGCGCGCATTCCCTACGGCGAGACGATCACGTATGCCGAGCTCGCTCAGCGCGCGGGCGCGCCGGGATCGGCGCGCGCGGCCGGTGCGGCGACGGGGCGCAACCCCATCTCGATCATCGTGCCGTGCCATCGCGTGGTCGGAAGCGACGGCAGCCTCACGGGATACGCGGGAGGACTTCCGCGCAAGACGCGGCTGCTCGAGATCGAGGGCGTGCTGCAAGGATCCCTCGTTTGAGACCTGCCGACCTCGCGCGCCTCGTGACGCTCGCCGCCGTGTGGGGCGCGTCGTACCTGTTCATGCGTTACGCGGTGCAGTACTTCGGGCCCGCGACGCTGATCGAGTTGCGCGTGCTGATCGCGGGAGTCGCCCTCACCGCGTTCCTCGTGACGACCGGCGCCTCGGTCGGATGGTCTCGGTTCTGGGTGCCGTACCTGGTCGTGGGATCCATCGGGGTCGCGCTTCCCTTCGTGCTGATCGCGCAGGCGCTCACCGCGATCGATGCATCGACGGCGGCGATCCTCAACGCGCTCTCGCCGCTTTTCGCGTCGATCGTCGCCGCCGCCTGGATCCGCGATCCGCTCACGCCGCAGAAGCTCGCGGGCATCGCGACCTGTCTCGTGGGCACGGCCGTGCTCGTCGGCTGGACACCGTCGCCGATGTCGGGCCGCGAGCTCTTCGCCGCGGCGCTCTCGGTGGCGGCCACGGCGCTCTACGGCTACATCAGCGTCTTCTCCAAGGTGAAGCTGAAGGGCGCGAGCCCGCTGGGCACCTCGGCCGGGACGTTGATGTTCGCGGCCGCGAGCCTCGCGCTCGTGGTGCCGTTCGCGCCACCGCCCCATCCGGTCGCGGAAATTCCCGCGATCGCCTGGCTGGCGGTGCTGGGCCTCGCGTTCTTCTCGACGACGATCGCATTCATCCTCTACTACCGCCTCATCGCGGACGTGGGGCCCGTGAAGGCGATCACCGTGACGCTGCTCGTGCCGATCTTCGGGATGCTCTGGGGCATCCTCTTCCTCGGCGAGCCCCTCACCCCCGGCCGCGTCGCCGGCTGCCTCATCGTCCTCGCCGGCTGCTCGTTGATCCTCGGGCTCGTGCGATTTCCGGTTCGCCGTTCGGCGAGTTAAGGCGATGCAACCACAGATGAACACAGATGGACACAGATAGAATCTAGATAGCTTGATCCTTGGTGGGACGCTCGAGCGATTGCACGAAAGCACAAGTTATTGCCGGGGTTATCCGTGTCCATCTGTGTCCATCTGTGGTTCCAAAGCCTTTTGTTCGCGTCACTCTAAATGCCCAACCGCCTAGCCAAGGAAACCAGCCCTTATCTCCAGCAGCACGCTGACAATCCGGTGGATTGGTATCCGTGGGGAGAGGAAGCGCTCGCCGAGGCGAAGCGCACCAACAAGCCGATCCTCCTGTCCGTCGGGTATTCGGCGTGCCACTGGTGCCACGTGATGGCGCACGAGTCGTTCGAGGACCCGGCGATCGCGAAGGTCATGAACGACAACTTCGTGAACATCAAGGTCGATCGCGAGGAGCGCCCCGACATCGACCAGATCTACCAGCTCGCCCAGGTGATGCTCACGCAGAGGAACGGCGGCTGGCCGCTCACGATGTTCCTCACGCCCGACCAGCTTCCATTTTTCGGCGGGACGTATTTCCCGAACGTCGCGAAATACGGCATGCCCGCGTTCGTCGAGCTGATCGCGCGCGTGCGCTCGTTCTACGACGAGAATCCCGGCGACATCCGCGAGCAGGGCACGCAGCTTCGCGCGGCGCTTTCGCGCATGCAGCCGCGCGGCGGCACGGGCGTCGAGAAATTCACGGGCGATCCGCTCGACGAGGCGGCCGACCACCTCGCCCGGTCGATGGACCCGCGGTACGGCGGATTCACGGGCGCGCCGAAATTCCCGCATCCCGACACGATCGAGGTGCTCATGCGCCGCCATGCCGCGCTGGGGGAAAAGCCCGCGCTCGAGGCCGCGACCTTCACGCTTCGCAAGATGGCCGAGGGCGGGATCTACGACCAGCTGGGGGGCGGCTTCGCGCGCTACAGCGTGGATGAGCGCTGGGCGATTCCGCACTTCGAGAAGATGCTCTACGACAACGGCTGGCTCCTGCGCCTGTATGCGGATGCCTGGACGATCACGCGGGACCCGCTCTTCAAGCGCGTATGCGAAGAGACGTGCGCGTGGGTCATGCGCGAGATGCAGTCGCCCGACGGGGGCTACTACTCTTCGCTCGATGCCGATTCCGAAGGCGAGGAAGGCCGCTACTACGTCTGGAGCGTCGAGGAGGTCCGCGCGCACCTCACGCCGGAGGAATTCGCGATCGCCGTGCCCGCTTTCGGCCTCGACGGGCCGCCGAACTTCGAAGGACACGCGTGGCACCTGGTCGTCGCGCGACCGGTCGAGGACGCCGCATCCCGCAAGATCCTCGATGGCGCGCGCGAAAAGCTCTTCAAGCTGCGCGAGACGCGCGTGCGCCCCGGGCGCGACGAGAAGATCCTCACCTCGTGGAACGCCCTCATGATCCGCGGCATGGCCCATGCGGCGCGCGTCTTCGGCCGCAAGGACTGGCTCGACTCGGCCCGCGCATCGCTCGCTTTCGTCCGCCGCGACCTGTGGAAGGACGGGCGCCTGCTCGCCACGGCCAAGGACGGACATGCGCACCTCGCTGCCTATCTGGACGACCATGCGTACCTGCTCGCGGCCCTCCTCGAGATGCTGGAGGCCGATTTCGACGCGGCCGACCTCGCCTGGGCGGGCGATATCGGGCGGCTCCTCATGGACGAGTTCCGCGATCCGGTCGAGGGAGGATTCTTCTTCACGTCCCATGACCACGAATCGCTGATCCACCGGCCGAAGCCCGGCCCCGACAACGCCACCCCCTCGGGCAACGCCGTGGCGGCGTGGGCCCTCAATCGCCTCGCGTTCCTCACGGGAGAGATGCGCTTTTCCGGTGCGGCCGAGGCGACCCTCGCGCTTTTCTGGCGCGAGATCGAGCGCCAGCCCATGGCGTTCGGCACGATGCTCTGCGCCCTCGAGGAGCTGCTGGAGCCGCCGCGAACCGTGATCCTCTCCGGCCCGAAGGAATCGATGGCGCCGTGGCGCCAGGGGCTCGAGGGCGACTACCTTCCCACGACGATGGTGCTCGCCGTGGGGAGGGACTCCGCGGGGCTTCCCGCCCCGCTGGCGAAGCCCGCATCGAGCGAAACTGTCGCATGGCTGTGCAAGGGCGTAGCCTGCCTGCCGCCCATCGCCGATCCGGCCCGATTGCGCGAAGAGCTGGGTTTGCCCACAATCGCGCCTTCGGCAAAAGCCAACCCCGCGCCCAGGAGCACCCCATGAAGAAGATGGCCATCCTCGCAGCCTTGCTTGCCGCGGCACCCGCGGCCGCCCTCGCCGACGAAGCCCTCGCCTCCAAGAACGGCTGCCTCGCCTGCCACGCCGTCGACAAGAAGGTCGTCGGCCCGGCCTACAAGGAAGTCGCCGCCAAGTACCGCAACGACAAGGGCGCCGAGGCGAGGCTCGTGGACAAGGTGAAGAAGGGCGGCATGGGCGTATGGGGCCAGGTTCCCATGCCGCCGAACGCCCAGGTGAGCGACGCGGACGTGAAAGCCCTCGTGAAGTGGATCCTGTCGCTGAAGTGACGAATTGACAGCAGGGGGCGGCACTTCCCATAATTGCCGCCTTTCCGCGCCCGTATTTCCCGTTAGTCGCCCGTCCCGTTCGCCAACCTATTCGCAGGAGAGTTTCAATGAACAGCTCCACCAAGCTGAGCCTCGCCGTCGCCCTGGCCCTGGGCCTCGTCGCGTGCGGCCAGAAAGAAGAACCCAAGAAAGCCGCCGAAGCCGCGCCCGCGCCGCCGCCCGGACTGACCGTCACCATCGCCCACGCGGGCCCGCTCACCGGCTCCATCGCCCACCTCGGCAAGGACGATGAGAACGGCGTGGCCCTCGCCATCTCGCAGGCCAACGACAAGAAGATCGTGATCGACGGCAAGCCCGTCACGTTCAAGATGGTGAGCGAGGACGACCAGGCCGATCCGAAGGTCGGCACCACCGTGGCCCAGAAACTGGTGGACGAGAAGGTCGCCGCGGTCATCGGCCACCTGAACTCGGGCGTTTCGATCCCGGCCTCCGAGATCTACAACAAGGCGGGCATCCCGATGATCTCGGGCTCGGCCACCAACCCGCAGCTCACCGAGCGCGGATTGAAGACCGTGTTCCGCACCGTCGGACGCGACGACCAGCAGGGTCCCGCGATCGCCGCCTACATCGCGCACGAGCTCAAGGCCAAGAAGGTCGCGATCGCCGACGACAAGACCGCGTACGGCGAAGGCCTCGCCAACGAGGTCGAGAAGACGCTGAAGGCCGACAAGGTGAATATCGTCGGGCGCGAGCGTACCACCGACAAGGAAACCGACTTCAAGGCGATCCTCACCAAGATCAAGTCGGAAAAGCCCGACGTGATCTTCTACGGCGGCATGGACGCCACGGGCGGCCCGATGCTCAAGCAGGCGCGTGAGCTCGGCATCAAGGCCGCCTTCGCGTTCGGCGACGGCGCGTGCACCGACGAGATGGGCAAGCTCGCGGGCGCCGCGGCCGAGGGCATGGTGTGCTCGCAAGCCGGGCTGCCGCGCGAAGCCGCCAGCAAGGACTTCGTCGACGCCTTCAACGCGAAGTTCGGCGAGATCAAGCAGTACGCGCCGTATTTCTACGACGGCACGAACGCGATCATCGAGGCCATGAAGAAGGCCAATTCCGTCGACCCGGCCAAGTTCACGCCCGAGATGTTCAACATCTCGTTCACGGGCGCCACCGGCAAGGTGGAATTCGACGCCAAGGGCGACCGCAAGGACGCCGAGATGACGATCTTCAAGATGAAGGACGGCAAGGTGGTTCCGATCTCGATCGTGAAGAATGGCGTCGCCACGCCCTTCATGGCCGCTGGCGCCGCTCCCGCCTCCGCGGCACCCGCTGCCGCCCCGATGGCCCCGATGGCCCCGGCGAAGGAAGAACCCAAGAAAGACGAGAAGAAGAAATAACAAGAACCGCGGGAAAACCCGCACCATGGACGGCGCCTCAGGGGGCGCCGTTTTTTTTGCTCGCACGCCGGGGACAGTGCCCTTAGAATCCGGGCGTGGACACCTTCCTGCAACAGATCGTGAACGGCCTCACGCTGGGATGCGTCTACGCCGTCGTGGCGCTGGGTTACACGATGGTCTACGGGATCATCCAGCTCATCAACTTCGCCCACGGCGAGGTGGTGATGATCGGCTGCATGACGGCCTTCTCGGTGATCGTGGCGCTCGCGCCCACCGGCGCCCCGCCGATGTTGATCGTCATCGTGGGGGCGCTGACGGCGATCCCCGTGTGCATGGCGGTGGGCTACGTGGTCGAGCGGGTCGCCTACCGGCCGCTTCGCAACGCACCGCGCCTCGCCCCCCTCATCACGGCGATTGGCGTATCGATCGTCCTTCAGCACCTGGCGCTCCTCGTCTGGAGCCGCAACATCATCGCCTTCCCGCAGATCATCACCCTGCAGCTCTACCACCTGGGCAATTCGGACTCGAGCGCGGCCATCAGCAACGTCCAGGTCGTGATCATCCTTACGTCGCTCGCGATGATGGCGGCGCTGCTCGTGCTCGTCCACAAGACGAAGATCGGCATCGCGATGCGGGCCACGTCGCAGAACCCGCAGATCGCGGGCCTGATGGGCGTGGATATCAACAAGGTGATCTCGATCACCTTCATGATCGGCGCCGCGCTGGGTGCCGTCGCGGGCGTCATGGTCGGAAGCTACTACGGCATCGCGCACTACCAGATGGGGTTCCTCCTGGGACTGAAGGCCTTCTCCGCAGCGGTGCTCGGTGGCATCGGCAACCTCGCGGGCGCCGTGCTGGGCGGCATCCTCATGGGACTCATCGAAGCCCTCGGCGCCGGATACGTCGGCGACTTCACCAACGTCTGCTTCCTCGACCAGTGGCTGCCGGGCTTCCATCAGGTCTGCCTCGACAGTCCTGAGTCGAGCCTGTTCGGCAGCAACTACAAGGACGTGTACGCCTTCATCGTGCTGATCCTCGTGCTCGTCTTCCGCCCGCAAGGCCTGCTGGGCGAGCGCGTGGGCGACCGGGCCTGATCGAGCGTGGAATTACTCGTGCAAAGGGCTTTGGATCCGCAGATAAACGCAGATAAACGCGGACGAAAGCCTCAATGCGTGATTCGGGTCAGTTCCAACGTTGGCACGAAACGCCATCAACAGTTTGGTCTTATCTGCGTTTATCCGCGTTTATCTGCGGATCCAAAGCTCTTACGCGTCCATGGGCACGCTAGCTGATCTCAGGAAGAACCCCGCCGCCAAGTGGATCGGCGTGGCGCTGATCGTCTTCGCGCTGGTGGCATTGCCGTTCGCGCTGGCGACGGTGGGAACCGCGTGGGTGCGGATCACGAACCTCGCGATCCTCTACATCCTCCTGTCGCTCGGGCTGAATATCGTCGTCGGGTTCGCGGGGCTGCTCGACCTCGGCTACATCGCGTTCTACGCCGTCGGCGCATACGTCTATGCGCTGCTTGCGTCTCCCCACTTCAACATCCACCTGCCCTGGTGGGTGATCTTGCCCATCGGCGCGGCCACCGCGTGCTTCTTTGGCGTCTTGCTCGGCGCGCCGACGTTGAAGTTGCGCGGCGACTACCTCGCCATCGTGACCCTCGGTTTCGGCGAGATCGTACGCATCTTCCTCAACAACCTCTCCGAGCCGTTCAACCTCACCAATGGGCCGAAGGGCATCACGACGATCGATCCCATCAAGGTGGGATCCATCAGCTTCGGCAACGTCTCGCACTTGGGCCCGCTCGTGTTCAGCGAGGCGATCAAGTACTACTTCTTCCTGCTCGTGCTGCTGGTGGTCGTCGTGATCATCAACCTGCGCCTGCAGGATTCGCGCATCGGTCGCGCCTGGGAGGCGATCCGCGAGGATGAGCTCGCCGCCCGCTCGATGGGCATCAACACCCGCAACATGAAGCTGCTCGCCTTCGCGATGGGGGCGTCTTTCGGCGGCGTTGCGGGCGGCATGTTCTCCGCGATCCAGGCCTTCATCAGCCCCGAAAGCTTCATCCTCACCGAGAGCGTGATGGTGCTCTCGATGGTGGTGCTGGGCGGCATGGGCAACATCTTCGGCGTGATCGTGGGCGCGATCCTGCTTTCCTTCGTGCCGGAGATCCTGCGCTACACCGTCGAGCCCGTGCAGCTCGCGATCTTCGGACGCTCCTTCATCGATCCCGAGGTGATCCGCATGCTGCTCTTCGGGCTCGCGATGGTGGTGATGATGCTCTTCCGTCCCGCGGGAATCCTGCCGTCGGCGGTACGCAAGCGGGAACTGGCGGGAGCGAAGAATGACTGACGCCGCCCCGCTCCCCGCCGCCGGCCCCCTTCTCGAAGTCGATCGCATCGAGCGGCGCTTCGGCGGGCTCGTGGCGCTCTCCGACGTCTCTTTCGCGATCCGCCGCGGCGAGATCTATGGACTGATCGGCCCCAACGGCGCCGGCAAGACCACGCTCTTCAATGTCCTCACGGGCATCTATCGCCAGGACGTGGGCACCATCCGCTTCCAGGGCGCGGAGCTTCGCAACGCCACGCCCGACCGCATCGCCAAGCTCGGCATCGCGCGCACGTTCCAGAACATCCGCCTCTTCGCGAATCTCTCGGCGCTGGAGAACGTGATGATCGGGCGCCATGTTCGCACGCGTGCAAGCGTCTTCGGCGCGATCCTTCGCAATCCCGCGACGCTCGCCGAGGAGCGCGCCATCGAAAAGCGCGCGCACGAGCTCCTCGACTACGTCGGCATCGCGCATCGCGGCAACGAGCTCGCCAAGCACCTCTCCTACGGCGACCAGCGCCGCCTCGAGATCGCGCGGGCGCTCGCCACGGATCCGCAGCTGCTCGCGCTCGACGAGCCCGCCGCCGGAATGAACGCTTCCGAGAAGGCCGACCTTCGCAGGCTCCTGGAGTCCATCCGCAAGGACGGCACCACGCTCCTGCTGATCGAGCACGACGTGCGCCTCGTGATGGGCCTTTGCGACCGCGTCCTCGTGCTCGACTATGGCCGCAAGATCGCCGAGGGGCTCCCGAAGGACATCCAGAAGGATCCGAAGGTGATCGAGGCGTATCTCGGCACGCCGCGCGAGGCTCCGGCCGCGTGAGCCTGCTCGCCCTCGAGAACCTGCAGGTCTCTTATGGTGGAATCCGTGCGGTGAAAGGCGTGGATCTCGTGGTGGAGCCGGGCGAGCTCGTGTGCCTGATCGGCGCCAACGGCGCGGGCAAGACGACGACGCTACGCGCGATCACCGGCCTCGTGCGCGCGGCCGGCGGACGCATCGTCTATGACGGCGCCGACATCGCCTCGCTCAAGCCCCATGAGATCTCGCGCAAGGGCCTCGCCCTCGTGCCCGAGGGACGCGGCGTCTTCGCGCAGCTCACAATCGAGGAAAACCTCGCCATGGGCGCCTACGCGCGCCACGATCGCGCGGGCGTTGCGGCGGATCTGGAACGTACCTACACGCTCTTCCCGCGCCTGAAGGAGCGCCGGCGCCAGACCGCGGGCACGCTCTCGGGCGGCGAGCAGCAGATGCTCGCGATCTCGCGCGCCCTCATGAGCCGCCCGAAGCTGTTGCTCCTCGACGAACCCAGCATGGGCCTCGCGCCCCTCATGGTGGAGAGGATCTTCGAGGTGATCCGCGGCATCTCCGCCGACGGGGTCACGATGCTGCTGGTCGAACAGAACGCGCGCCTCGCCCTCGAGGTGAGCCGCCGCGGCTACGTGCTGGAAAGCGGCCAGGTCACGATCTCAGGGGAGGCGCGCTCCCTGCTGGGCGACCCGCGCATCCGCGAGGCGTACCTGGGCGAGTAAGCGGGCGAATGCTTTGATCCGCAGATAAACGCGGATAAACGCAGATTTGGAACTAGAACCGCCACACGACGCGTCTTATTTCTACGCGAGGAGTGCCGAAGTTGAGCAGCAGGCCGACCGAGAGGTTCGTAGCCCGCAGATAGTTCATGCATTGGGCTTGGTGCACACGGTCCAAGGCGGCCAATGCCTTGATCTCCACGATCACGGTGTCCGCGACGACAAAATCGGGTATGTACTCGCCAACAACCTCGCCCAAGTAGCGCACCCGATACAGCGGTTGTTGCCTGAATTCCAACCCGGATCCCCGGAACTCTACTGCGAGCGCGTTCTCGTAGACCTTTTCGAGAAATCCCGCGCCCAACGCATTGCTGACCCTGAACGCGCACTCGATGACATGCGAGGAAATCCCGTTCGCCTGAATCCGCTTTGAATCTGCGTTCATCTGCGTTTATCTGCGGATCCAAAGCTCTTTGCACGAGTACCTCCATAACGCTCAATCAGCCCCTGCCGCCGACGTGCTCGCCGATTCACTACAATTGCAATTGCAGGGAGTGACGCCCCACATATACGGACGACGGCGGGGGCAGGCAAAATGCTCCTGCCTGACGTCAGGGCGGCGAGGATCTCGACTTAGGGAATTCCGGCCATGAACCGAACCACGCGCGGCGCCTTGCAGGCGCTGGGCGCAGCCTTTTTGCTCGCGATGCTCGTCTTCCTCTTCGTGAAGACGGCGGGCATGGACGTGAAGCACGACACGCACGCGCTGTCGTTGCTGCGCGAGATGAAGGACCTCGACAGCCGATGGGACGAAGACGTCCTGCGCATGGCCAACGATTTCTCGGGCACGGCGCCGCGCGCCGATTTTCCCCTGCAGATGGGGCGCATCCTTTCCGACCTCGAACGCTCCGGCCCCGGCAGCGCCTTCGGCCACGACCTCGCGCAACTGCGCGCGGGGCTCGGCGACAAGGACCTGGCCGCCCGGTCGCTGCGCGACGCGCACCAGCGCACGCTGGAAGCGTCGCAGGCGGCGGATGCCGCGCTGCAACTGCTCCAGCAGCTCGCCGAGGCGCGAGCCACGCAATCGCGCGGGGCGCACGGAGCCATCGTGAGCGGGCTCGTGAGCCAGCTTCGCGCCGACGCAACGCAGCCCATCGACGCTTTCCCGGGGCGTGAGCCCGCGATGCAGCAGCGCATCGCGACGCTGCGCCTCGAATCCCTCGCCATCGACCCGGCCCTGGGAGAGGCGGCCGGCCGCGCGGAAAACGCGAGCCGCGCGCTCGTCGCCGCGCGCGAAAACGAGCTCTCCCTCTGGAGCAAGTATTCGTTCCTCACGCTGGGCGGGCGCATCGACTTGGCGCTTCGCACCCTCTCGACGTCGGTGGAGAACACGCTCGACGAGAAGGACCGCTGGCGCGCCTACCTCTTCACCTACGCGCTGGCACTGCTCATCGCCACGGGATACCTCGCCATGCGCGTGGCGCAGGCGCAGGGCCAGCTTCGCAACGCCAACGAAAGCCTCGAGAAGCGCGTGACCGAGCGCACGCGAGACCTGTCCACGACCCTCAAGCGCCTGCAGGAATCCGAGGCCCAGCTCGTGCAGTCGGAAAAGATGTCCTCGCTCGGCCAGATGGTGGCGGGCGTCGCCCACGAGATGAATTCACCGCTCGCGTACGTGAAGAACAGCGTGGCCGCGGCCCGCGACCGCATGCCGGACCTTCGCGGCGCCCTGGAGCAAGCCACGCACCTGCTCGACATCCTGCGCCACGACGCACCGGATCCCGCCGAGCTGCAGGCATCCTTCGATGCGGTCGAGTCGCGCCTGGCGAAGCTGCGCACCGAGCACGTGCTCGAGGACCTGGACGCGCTCACCAAGGATGGCCTGCACGGCATCGAGCAGATCGTCGAGCTGGTCACGAACCTGCGCAACTTCTCGCGGCTGGACCGTAGCAAGGTCGCGAGCTTCAACGTGAACGAGGGCGTGAGGGCCACGCTCCTCATCGCGAAGCCGGCGCTGCGCAAGGTGGACGTGGAGCGGAAATTGGGCGACATTCCCTCGATCACGTGCTCGCCGTCCCAGGTGAACCAGGTGCTGCTCAATCTCGTCACGAACGCCGCCCAGGCCATGGACAAGCCGCGGGGGCGCATCACGGTCATCACCCGCGAGGACGCGCCCGGCACGGTCGCCATCGAAGTCGAGGACAACGGCAAGGGCATCGCGGAAGAGTCGCTGCCGAAGATCTTCGACCCGTTCTACACGACGAAGGACGTGGGCAAGGGCACGGGCCTGGGCCTCACCATCGCCTACAAGATCGTGAAGCAGCACGGTGGCCACATCGACGTGCGTTCGACGCTTGGCGTGGGCACGACGGTGATCGTGACCCTGCCCGTGGAGCCGCCGGCCGATCTCGCCTCCCACTCCGAGTCCGGGACCGAGGCGGTGAGCGCATGAACGCCGAGACCCGCAAGATCGGCAAGTACACGCTGGAAAGCCCGATCGGCAAGGGCAGCTGGGCCTCCGTCTATCGCGGCACCGATGGCTCGAGGGCCGTCGCGCTCAAGGTCCTGCCGCGCGCGCCGGTAGGCAACGAGGCGCTCGACAAGATGCGCCAGAACGCCTCGGCGCTCGCGCGCGTGCGCCATCCGGTGCTCGCGAACTTTGTCGAGCTCGTGGTCACGGACAAGGCCATCTGCGTCGTCTCCGAGCTCGCGGAAGGCACGTCGCTCGCGACGAGGCTCGAGAAGGACCGGCGCCCCGACCTTCGCCAGACGTGGGACATCGTGCGCCAGGTGCTGGAAGCCCTCGACGCCGCGCACTCGAAGGGCGTCTACCACGGCGACATCAAGCCATCGAACATCATCCTCGACGCGCAGAACCGCGTGAAGCTCACCGACCTGGGCATCCGGCCGCTCGCGCCGGAAAGCGCCGGCAATCCGGCCTACATGGCTCCCGAGCAATTCAGCGACATTCCGGGTGAGGCGCGCACGGACCTCTACCAGGTGGGCGCGCTCGTCTATCACCTCGTGAGCGGCAAGGTTCCCTTCACGGGCTCGCGCGAGGAAGTGATCCATCGGGTGCTCCAGGAGCGCCCGCAGGATCCGTCGACGTTCACTCCGAAGATCGCATGGCAGCTCGACTGGGTGATCCAGCGCGCGCTTTCGAAGGATCCGATGGATCGCTTCGGCACGGCGCGCGAGCTGGTCGACGGGCTGCGATTGGGACTGCAGGACTCCATCGGCTCGCCGCTCGCCGCGGTATCGCCACCGGCGCCCGCGCCTGCTCCCGAACCTGCGCCCGCACCGGCCCCGGCGCCCGCTCCCAAGCC
>JBAQKF010000040.1:0-49200 GCA_049300695.1 Usitatibacter sp. | reverse complement strand
GCGCTGGGAGCGAACCTGCGCTCGCGGCGCGTGCTGCTGGAAGGGCGATGGTGGGAGCAGGCGGGCGGCCCGATGATCGCGCGCGTCGCCGACCGGCGCCGCGTGCCGCGCGGCCAGGCGCCGGTGCCGAATCCTTCGCTCGCCGAGGGCACGGGATGGGTCGCGCTGGTTCCCGGCGCCAATGGCTACCGCATGCGCGCGATCGGCGACGACGGCAAGCCCGCGGAGTGGCGCGTCGAGGAAGTCGCAGCGCGACGCCTCTCGCCCTTCGCATTCACGTTCCATCGCCGTTTCGTGGCGCGCGCGCTGGGCGCGAGGGACATGCTGGGCTTCGCCGCCGTCCACGGGGGGCGCGATCTCGTGGTGCTCATGCTCGCCGGATTGGCCGCGGGGATCGTGGGACTGCTGACACCGCTCGCCACCGGTTGGCTCATCGACCACGCGATTCCCGCGGGCTCCATGGGCACCGTCCAGGCGATGGTCCTCGGGCTCGCGGTCGCGGGACTCAGCATGATCGTGCTCGACGTGCTGCGCTCGCTCGCCGTGATCCGCTTCGAGTCGCGCGTAGGCGTATCGATGCAGGCGGCGCTCGTCGATCGCGTGATCTCGGCCCCGGCGCGGTTCTTCCGCGATTTCTCGAGCGGCGACCTCGCGCTTCGCATGGGATCGGTGAACACGATCCAGCGGACACTCACGGGCTCGACAATCGGCACGTTCGTGACCTCGCTCTTCCTTTTCTCGAACATCGTGCTGATGATCATGTACAGCCCGTCGCTGACACTCGCGGCCTCGGGCATCGTCATGGTCGTGATCGGAGTCTCGACGCTGATCGGGCTCGCCCGCCTTCGCGTGGGGCCGCGCATCGAGGCGCTCGACGGCAAGCTCTCGTCGATGGAATTCGAGATCTTCTCGGGCATCGCGAAGCTGCGCGCCGGCGCCGCCGAGCCGCGCGCCCTCGAGCGCTGGTACGCGAAGTACGACGAGTTCCGCATCGCGAGCGGCGAGAGCGCGCGCCTGTCCAACTGGGAATCCATCGCGTTGAACCTGCTGCAGCCCCTGGCGACGGTCCTCATTCTCTGGCTCACATGGCGCGAGGCCGCGACGTCGCCCATGCCCACGGGACACTTCGTCGCCTTCTACGCCGCGCTCTTCTCGCTGCTGGGCGGCGTGCATGCGCTGGTGTCCACGGCCCTGGACCTTGTGAACCTCAAGCCCGTGTGGGACCGCGCGCGCCCGATCCTCGTGACAACTCCCGAGGATGCCGGCAACAAGGGCGAGCGCCACGATCCGGCCGGCGCGATCGAGCTCTCCGGCGTCACCTTCGCCTATCCCGGGGGCCCGCCCGTGCTCCAGGGCATCGACATCTCGGTGCGGCCCGGCGAATTCGTCGCGATCGTGGGCGCGAGCGGCTCGGGCAAGTCGACATTGCTGCGATTGCTGCTCGGATTCGAAGCACCCGCGGCGGGCGCCGTGCGCTACGACGGAAAGGACGTCCGCTCGCTCGACCTTCGCCACCTGCGCCGGCGCATCGGCACGGTGCTCCAGGGCGGCAAGCTCTGGGCGGGCGACATCCTCACCAACATCATGGGAGCCAACGCGGTGGGCGTGGAGGACGCGACCAACGCCGCGCGCCGCGCCGGCCTCGAGCGCGACATCGAGGCGATGCCGATGGGCCTCTACACCGTGGTGGGGGAAGGCCTGAGCACCCTATCGGGGGGACAGCGCCAGCGAGTGCTGATCGCCCGGGCGCTCGTGGCCAACCCGCGAATCCTCTTGCTCGACGAAGCGACAAGCGCGCTGGACAACGTCTCCCAGGCAACGGTGCTGGCGGGGCTTTCGGGGCTGGATGCGACGCGCATCGTGATCGCGCACCGCCTGAATACGGTGCGTGGAGCCGATCGCATCGTCGTGCTCGACCGCGGGAGGATCGTCCAGCAGGGGACTTTCCAGGACCTCGCGGCCGAGGCAGGACCGTTCCGCGCGATGCTCGCGCGGCAGACGGCTTAGTCTTTGTGGGTCTTGATGTCGGCCTGCGCGACCTTCGTGCCGGCGAGGTCGGGCTTATCGCGCTGCGCGGTCACCACGATGGTGTCCATCTTGACGACCTTCTGCTCGGGCTGCGGGCGCTTGGCCGTCACCACGATCGTCTCCATCTTGCGCACTTCCTGGCCGCCGGCAACCTTGTCGAGCTGCTGCTCGGAGAGTTCGCCGTCACCGGGTTTCTTGTCTTTTTGGCTCATTGTCAGCTCCGTCTTGTTCAGGGTAGGACTCAAACTACGGATGCAAGATAGCACGGTAGGGGGGGTGCATCTGCCGAATTTTCGGCAGTTCCATGGGGTGATATGCCCGCCAACCCGGAAAAAAAGCTAGTCTGGACAATATGTTCGATGCCAAACCGTACATCAAGGAGATCGCGCGCGGCCGCCACGGCGCCCGGGACCTGACACGCAGCGAGGCCCGGACCCTTTTCTCGGCGGTGTTCGCCGGAGAGGTGCCGGACGCCGCCCTCGGCGCGCTCCTGGTGGCGCTTCGCGTCAAGGGCGAAAGCCTCGAGGAGCTGGCGGGGATGATGGACGCGCTGCAGCCTCACACGCGCCCGCTCGACATGCCCGTGCGCCGCGCGATTCCGGTGATCCTTCCCAGCTACAGCGGCTCGCGAAAGATCGCGAATCTCGTTCCGTTGCTCGCGATGATGCTCGCGCGCGAAGAGGTGCCGGTGCTCGTTCACGGCGTGCGCCAGGAAGCCGCGCGCGTCGGCACCTTCGAGATCCTCGAGCACCTGGGGCATCCGCGCGCCGAGTCGGTCGCGGAGGCCGAGGAGCATCTCGAGACGCGCAAGCTCGCCGTCATGCCGGTGGGCGTGCTGTCTCCGGATCTCGCGCGCGTGATCGACCTTCGCTCGGTGACGGGCGTGCGCAATAGCGCGCACACCCTCGCCAAGCTCATGCTGCCCAACGGCGTGGGCCCGGCCGCCGCATGCCGGATGGTCCCCGTGACGCACCCGGATTTCCTCAAGCTCATGCGCGATTACTTCACCGCGTTTCCCGCGAACGCGTTCGTGATGCGCGGCGTGGAAGGCGAGGCGATCGTTCGCCTGAATGCGCCGCAGCCCATCGAGGAGATGCGCTCCGACGGATCCACGATGTCGCACCTCATCGGCGAAAGCGAGGCGAACTCCCTGCTGCCCGCGCGCGAAGCCGAAGCCACGGCGCGATGGACCCGCGACGTGCTCGAGGGCCGCGCGGCGGTTCCGCTCGCGCTCGCGCGGCAGGCGGCGCTCATCGTCGATCACTGTCGCAAGGCGGCGAACGCGGGGCGCCCGCCGCTGCACCTGGTGTCGTCGAAATGAATGCGCCGCTAGCGGCGGAAGGTGCGCAGGAAATCGAGCAGCGCGCGGAACGCGAGCTCCGCGTCCCCGGCGCTCACGGTCTCGGCGGGATTGTGGCTCACGCCGCCGGCGCCGCAGCGCACGAACATCATCCCCACGTCGCAGGCCTTGGCGAGAACCATCGCGTCGTGCCCCGCGCCGCTCGGAAGGCGCCGCGCCATTTCGCCCGGGATCGTTCGCTCGATGCTGGCCGCGATGAGATCCTGCAGCCACGCGGCGCAGGGCGCGGCCGGGACCTCGTGGGTCTTCGCCGCCTCGAATGCGACGCCGCGGCGCCTTGCGATCGCTTCGCACTCCGCGAACGCGTCACGCGCCGCCTCGACATGCGCGACGCCATCGGCCGCGCGGATGTCCACCGTGAACTCGACGTCGCCGGGAATCACGTTGGCGGTTCCGTCCTTCACGCGCAGGACTCCCACCGTGCCGACGAGCGATCCGCCCGTCGAGCATCGCCTCTCGATCGCCACGATCATCTCCGCGGCGGCCGGGAGCGCATCGTGGCGCCGCGCCATGGGCACGGTGCCCGCGTGCCCCGCCTCGCCCTTCACCTTCGCGAGATAGCGCAATCCCGCCGCGATGCTCGTCACCACGCCGAGCGCGCGTCCCTCGTGGAGGAGCACGGGACCCTGCTCGATGTGCAGCTCCACGTAGGCCGCGAGCGAGCGCGGATCGATGCGGTGCGCGTCGGCCTCGGCGGGATCGAGCCCCGCGGAACGCATCGCATCGCCGATCGTGACGCCGTCGGCGTCGCGGCGCTCGAGCAATCCGGCCATCGAGGCGCTTCCGTCGACCATCGCCCGGCTCGCGAGGAAGCTCGTCTGGAAGCGCGCCCCCTCCTCGTCGCTGAACGCGGCGACCTCGACCGCGTGCGCCAGGCGTTCGCCGCGCCGATGGAGCTCGGCAACGCATGCGACGGGAACCAGGATGCCCAGGACGCCGTCGAACTTGCCGCCATTGCGAACCGAGTCGAAATGCGAGCCCAGGAGCAACGTCTTCGCGCCGGTCACGGCGGCGTCATATCGCCCGATCACGCTGCCGGCCGCATCGACGCGCACGGCCATTCCGGCATCGCGCATCCACTGCGCGATCTCATCGGCGGCGGCGCGGTGCGCGGGCGTGAGGTACGTGCGCGTGTAATGATGGGGCGAGTCGCTGTGCCGGGCGAGGCGCTGGACGCGCTCGATGATCTCCCGGCCGGCGGCCGCGGATGCGGTCTCCATGGTTGAGTGCGAGTTTATATGAGCGAAGCGCGCGCGATGCTGGCCTGCCCCGAGTGCGACCTGCTGCAGCAGGAGGTCGATCTGGGCCCGCGGTGCGTGGCCGAATGCCCGCGCTGCGGCGCGCAGCTTTTCCGCAGCATCCCGCATTCGGTCGAAAGGACGCTCGCGTGCATGATCGGCGCGGCGATCTTCTTCGTGATCGCCAACGCGTTTCCCGTGCTGTCGCTCGAGGCCCAGGGCCTCACCAACAGCACGACGCTGCTGGGCTCCGCGCAGGCGCTCTACGACGGAGCCGAACGGCTGGTCGCGATCCTCGTCTTCATGACGACGATCCTGTTGCCCGGCATCGAGATCGCCGCCATGCTCTACCTGCTGGGGTCCGTGAGCCTGGGCCACGTCCCGCGCGCCTTGTCCTTCGCATACCGCCTTACCGAAGCGGTGCGGCCCTGGACGATGATGCAGGTCTTCCTGATCGGAGTGCTCGTCGCCCTCGTGAAGCTGAGCCACATGGCCACTGTCGTGCCGGGCATCGGCGTCTACTCGCTCGCCGGCGCCATCGTGATGGTCTCCGCGGCGGTCTCGATGTACGACCCGCGCGCGTTCTGGGCCCGCGTGAAGGAGATCCGGCAGTGAGCGCCACGGCGCTTCGCTCGGGCCTGCTCGTGTGCCGCGCGTGCGAGCTCATCTGCCACCCGCTAGGCCATGGCGCCGAAAGCGATTGCCCGCGCTGCGGCGAGGCGCTGCACCCGCGCAAGCCCGAGAGCCTCATGCGCGCATGGACGTTCTTCGTGCTTGCGTGCATCCTCTACGTTCCCGCCAATACCCTGCCCGCGTTGGAGTCGACAACCCTGGTTTCCTTCACTAGCGCCACGATCATGGGCGGCGTGCGCGTCTTCTGGGAAGACGGCGACTACCTCATCGCGACGATCATCTTCGGCGCGAGCATCGTGATTCCGCTCGCGAAGCTGGCCGCCATGGGCGTCCTGCTCGCCACCGCCCAGGCACGCTCCACGTGGCTGCCGCGGCAGCGGGCACGCGTCTATCGCGTCGTGCACACTGTGGGCCGCTGGTCGATGGTGGACATCTACGTGGGCGGCCTCCTCGTGGCACTCGTGCAGTTCAACACGGTCGGCGAAGTGAGCATCGGGCCCGCGTCGCTGCCGTTCGCGATGGTCGTGATCCTCACCCTCTTCTGCTCGCTCAGCTTCGATCCACGCCTCATCTGGGATCCTCTCGACGACCCGAAATGACCGACCCGACGCCGGACTCCGACCTCCCACGCGCCGTGGCCCGCCGGCCGGGCATGCGCTGGGTGCAACCCGTGTGGATCATTCCCATCGTCGCGGCGCTCATCGCGGGATGGCTCGCCCTGCACCACTTCCTCGATCGCGGTCCCACGATCACGATCCGCTTCCGCACCGCCGAAGGCCTCGAGGCCGGCAAGACGCGCATCAAGTACAAGGAAGTCGACATCGGCACCGTGAAGCAGATCACGATCGACGAGGACCGCAAGGGCGTCATCGTGACCGCCGCGATGGTGAAGGAGGTCTCCAGCGGCACGATGGTCAAGGACACGAGGTTCTGGGTCGTGCGCCCGCGCATCTCGGGCGGGCGCGTCTCGGGATTGAGCACGCTGCTCGCCGGCGCGTACATCGGAACGGACCCGGGCCGCTCGACCGAGGAACGGCGCGACTTCGAAGGGCTCGAATCGCCGCCGGCGGTGACGGCCGACGTCCCGGGGAGCACATTCCGCCTGTCCGCGGAGGATCTCGGCTCCATCGACATCGGCTCGCCGCTCTATTTCCGCGGCGTATCGGCGGGGCAGGTCGTGTCCACTGAAGTCTCGAAGGACGGAGGCGACGTGATCGTGGGCGTCTTCGTGAACGCGCCCTTCGACCAGTTCGTCACGCCCGCTTCCCGCTTCTGGAACGCGAGCGGCATCGATTTGGCGCTCGACGCGAACGGCCTCAAGGTCGACACCGAATCGGTGGTCACGGTGCTCGTGGGCGGCATCGCGTTCGACGCGCCGGGCGGCGTAACCACTCGTGCCAACAAGAACGACCTTTTCGTGCTGTGGCGCGACCGCAGCGACGCCGCGAAGAGGCGCGAGAAAGTGGTCGAGACCTACGCGATGCGCTTCGACCAGTCCGTGCGCGGCCTGAACGTCGGCGCGCCGGTGGACTTCCGCGGCGTCGAGGTCGGGGAAGTCTCCCGGATCAACCTCGAGTACCTGCCGGACAAGGTGAACTTCCGCACCCTCGTGGAGCTGAAGTTCTTCCCCGAACGCCTGGGACCGCTCGCGCGAAACGGCTCGCGCAAGGCCGCCGAGGACATTCCCGCCGACGAACGCATGCGCCGGTTCGTGGGCGCCGGGTTTCGCGGCCAGCTTCGCAATTCGAACCTCCTCACGGGCCAACTCTACGTCGCGCTCGATTTCTTCCCGAACGCGCCCGCGGCCACCATGGACTTCCACGCGAGCCCGCCCGAGATCCCGAGCGTACCGGGAGGCCTGGGCGAGTTGCAGGACGCCATCGGCCGGATCCTGAAGCGCCTCGAGAAAATGCCGTTCGAAGCCATCGGCGACGACCTGCGCAAGGCGCTCGAGCAGCTGAACACGTCGCTCAAGGATGCCGATGCGCTCGTGAAGCGCCTCGATACCGACGTGGGCCCGGAGTTGAAGCGCACGCTCGAGCAGGCGCGGCGCACGCTCATCGAGGCGCAGAAGGCGGTCTCCGAGGATTCGCCGGTCCAGGCGGACCTGCGGGACACGCTCGAGGAAGTGAAGCGCTCTTCCGAGGAATTGCGCGCGCTGGTCGACTACCTCGAGCGCCAGCCCGATGCGCTGATCCGCGGCCGACGACAGGGAGAACAGAGATGATGCGCAGGATCGTCGCCACCGGCGCCGCGCTGCTCGCATGCGCGTGCGGCTCGGCGCCCCAGATCGATTTCTACTCGCTGTCGTCGCCGCCCGGGCCTTCCGCGCCCGGCACGCCTGCCTCGACGCTCGCGATCCACATCGGCCCGGTCACCGTGCCCGACTCGGTAGACCGCCCGCAGATGATCGTGCGGCGCGACGACAACCGCGTCGACATCGATGACCAGCACCGATGGGTCGAGCCGCTGAAAAACGCGATCCCGCGCCTTCTCGCCGATGCAATCGCGCGCGAGCTCAACACGCCCAACGTGCTCACGAGCCGCCAATCCTCGGCGCTCGACATCGACTACCGGGTCGCCCTCGACGTGCAGCACTTCGACTCGTCGCCCGGTGAAATCTCCGAGGACGTGATCTGGACGATCCGGTCGCGCAAGGCCGAGGCGCCGAGACTGGGCCGCACCACGGTTCGCGAGGCCGCCGGGCCGGGGGCCGAAGGCATCGCCGCCGCGCACAGCCGCGCGCTTGCGCGCGTCGCGCACGACATCGCCGAGGCGATCCGGTCCATGGACAAGAAGTGACTTATTCGAAGGAGTTCGTCGAGCGCGAGTACAACAACCGCGCGCTCGTGCCGGAGCATGTCGGCTATTTCGCGCGATGGGAAAAGGATTCCCGGTTCGTGCGGGAAACTCTCCCGGCGCACCTGGACCTCGCCTACGGGCCGCATCCGCGCCATCGCATCGACCTGTTCTGCGCGGGCGAGTCGCCGCGCGGAACGCTCATGTTCATCCACGGCGGCTATTGGCGCTCGCTCGACAAGAGCATGTTCTCGTGGCTCGCCGCCTCGTGGGCGGCGGCCGGCGTGAACGTCGCCATGCCTTCATACCGCTTCGCGCCCGAGGCACGCATCGACGACATCGTGGACGACATCATCGAGGCCACGAACTGGCTCGCCGCGAACGGCGCGCGGCATGGCGTGCCTTGCGACCGCCTGGTCGTGAGCGGCCATTCCGCCGGCGGCCACCTCACGGCAGCCCTCTTCGCCGCGCCGCGCGAGCGCCTTCGATTCGATCCGGCGTGCATCGCGGGCGGCGTACCCTTCAGCGGCATCTTCGACTTCGAGCCCATGGTGCACTTCGCCTTCAACTCCGACTACAAGCTGGACGATGCCGCGGTAAAGCGCCTGTCGCTCCTCGACAAGCAGCGCACCGTCGGCGCGAAACTCGTCGTGGCCGCGGGCGCGGGCGAGAGCTCCGAGTTCCAGCGCCAGTCACGCGTGCTTGCCGATGCGTGGTCGCCGCAATCGGGCTCCGCGTTGCTGCTGCCCGGCCTCAACCACTTCAACATCGTCGATTCCTTCGCGGAACGCGGCCAGCCCTTGTACGAGGCGACGCTCGCGCTCTTCTGAATTTCTCGCTGGCGCTCTCAAGACGGGAAGAGCGAGAAAAACAGGAGAAAAGCAAGGCTGTGCTGGCCCGTCGCGGAATACAAGCATCGAAGAAGAACTACCCGCCAATCAGCTTTTCTCCTGCTTTTCGCGCTCTTCCCTTCTTTAGTTCTTTATAATTTCGAAACAATTCCAACCAGAGCCTTCCGTGTCGAGCCCCGATCTCTCGAAGCTCTCCATCGACCGCGGGTCGAAATCGTTCGCGCCGCGGCGCAAACGCCGTTGGATCAACGCGTGGACGATCGCGGCGGCCGTCATCGTGCTGCTGGTGCTCGCCATGGCGGGATTTCGATCCCGCGCGCCGGAATCCGTCGAGGTGGCCACCGTCACAACCGCCTACCCCACCGCGGCCATCTCGCTGCTGAATGCGACGGGGCGTGTGTCCGCGTGGCGCAAGGCCGCCGTGTCCACGAAGGCCACCGGGCGCCTCGAGTGGCTCGGCGTGCAGGAAGGCTCGCGCGTGAAGGAAGGCGAGGTGATCGCGCGCCTCGAGAACCGCGACGTCGCCGCGGCGCGAGACTCGGCGGTGGCCGGCGCCAGGGCCGCCCGCGCGAACCTGGAGCAGGGCGAGGCCGAGCTGAAGGACGCCGATCACAACTACAAGCGCACGCAGGATCTCTACAACCAGAAGTTCATCTCCGCCGCGGCCCTCGACTCCGCGGAAGCGCGTTACGACAAGGCCAAGGCGTCGATCGCGTCGCTGAACGGCCAGATCGGCGTCGCCGAGGCCAACGCGCGCCAGGCCGAAGTGTCGGTCGAGCAGACGCTCATCCGCGCGCCCTTCGACGGCATCGTGCTCACGAAGAACGCGAACATGGGCGACATCATCACGCCTTTCTCGTCGGCAACGGACTCCAAGGGCGCCGTCGTGAACATGGCCGACATGTCGACGCTCGAGGTGGAGGCCGATGTCTCCGAGGCCTCGATCTCGAAGATCACGGTGGGCAAGCCCGCCGAGATCCAGCTCGACGCTTATCCGGACCTTCGCCTGCTGGGCGAGGTCTCGCGGATCGTGCCGACCGTCGATCGCACCAAGGCCACACTCCTCGTGAAGGTGAGCTTCGTCGAGAAGGATGAACGCGTGCTGCCCGACATGAGCGCCAAGGTCGCGTTCCTGTCGCGCGCGCCGAAACCCGAGGAGCGCAGGCCCGTGACGGCCGTGCGCCCCGAAGCGATCGTGAAGCGCGACGGCAAGAGCGTCCTTTTCGTCCTGGGCGACGACAACGTCGCGAAGCAGGTCGTCCAACCGCAGCCCGACAAGCTGGGCGACCTCGTGCAGGTGACCGGCGTGAAGGCGGGCGACAAGGTGGTGCTCAACCCCGGTGACCGCGTGCGGGACGGTGTGGCCGTCGCCATCGCGAAGAAGTGATCCCGACGTGGCCGCGCGCCCGATCGTCAGCATCACGCACCTGTCGAAGAGCTACAAGCGCGGCGACCAGGTCGTGCCTGTGCTGCGCGACATCACGCTCACGATCCCCGAAGGCGACTTCATCGCGCTGATGGGGCCTTCGGGCTCGGGCAAGTCCACGCTGCTCAATCTCATCGCCGGCATCGACAAGCCCGACGAAGGCGAGCTCCTCGTCGACGGCGAGGACATCACCCGCCTCGGCGAAGCCGACTTGGCCGACTGGCGCGCGTCCCACGTGGGATTCATCTTCCAGTTCTACAACCTGATGCCGGTGCTCACGGGCTTCGAGAACGTGGAGCTGCCGCTGCTGCTCACGTCGCTCGGGAAACGCGACCGCCGCGAACGCGTCGAGACCGCGCTGGCACTCGTGGGCCTCTCCGATCGCATGGAGCACTATCCAAATGAGCTCTCGGGCGGCCAGCAGCAGCGGGTGGCCATTGCGCGGGCCCTCATCACCGATCCCACGCTCATCGTGGCCGACGAGCCCACGGGCGACCTGGACCGGAAGAGCGCCGAAGAGGTCCTCGGCTTGTTGCGGCGCCTGAACGCCGAGATGGGCAAGACGATCATCATGGTGAGCCACGACGGCCATGCCGTGCAGTCCGCGAAGCACGTGACGCACCTCGAGAAGGGCGAGCTGATCCCTGATGAAATCATTGCCTCGAAGCCGGCAGGAATGCCGCCTTCGAGGCAATGAAGGCCCCATGTACTACATCAAACTCATCTTCAAGAACATCTTCCGGCACAAGCTGCGGAGCCTGCTCACGATGGTGGGGCTCGTGGTCGCGATCCTCGCCTTCGGGTTGCTGCAGACGGTGGTGAACGCGTGGTACGCGGGCGCCGACATGGCGAGCGCCAACCGGCTCGTGACCCGCAACGCCACCTCGCTCGTCTTCTCGCTGCCCGCGTACTACCGCGAGCGCATCCGGGCGATCGATGGCGTCACGGCCGTGGCCATCTCCAACTGGTTCGGCGGCATCTACAAGGACCAGACGTTCAAGAACTTCTTCGCCACGTTCGCGGTGGACCACGATGTCTTCTTCGACCTGTATCCCGAGTTCAAGGTGAATCCCGACGAGTTGCTCGCCTTCAAGCGCGACCAGCGCGGCTGCATGGTGGGCCGGCTCATCGCCGACCAGCACGGCTTCAAGGTGGGCGACGTGATCCCGATGACAAGCCCCATCTACGGCGGCGGCACCTGGGAATTCACGGTGCGCGGCATCTACGAGCCCAAGGACGAGACGACGGTCACGCGCCAGCTCTACTTCCACTGGGATTACCTCAACGAGCAGATGAAGAAGCGCTTTCCGAAGCGCGCCGAGTTCGCGGGCGTCTTCATCGTGCAGATCGCCGACGGCTCGCGGGCCGCGGAGGTGAGCCAGGCAATCGACAAGGAATTCAGGAACTCGCTCGCCGAGACGCTCACGGAAACCGAGAAGGCCTTCTCGCTCGGCTTCGTCGCGCAGACCGAAGCGATCGTCACAGCGGTCCGCATCGTCTCGTTCGTCGTGATCATCATCATCTTCGCCGTGGTCGCCAACACGATGGCCATGACGGCGCGCGAGCGGCTCGCCGAATACGCGACGCTGAAGGCCCTGGGCTTCTCGCCTCTTTTCGTCGCCGCCCTCATCTTCGGCGAATCCGTCATGATTTCCGGGCTGGGCGGAGCCATCGGCATCGCGCTCACGTTCCCCGTGGCGGCCGGATTCAAGTCGATGATGGGGACGATGTTCCCGGTGTTCTACGTGAACGCGCACACGGTGATGATGCAGGCGATCGCCGCGGCGAGCGTGGGGATCCTCGCGGGGGTGCTGCCGTCGTACCGCGCGGCGAACGTGAAGATCGTAGATGGGTTGCGCTACGCTGGCTAAGGCCTATCCGCAGATAAACGCAGATGAACGCAGATCAGCCCCGGTGAAGATCCCCTTTTCATACATCTTTCGCAATTTGTGGACGCGCAAGATCACGACGCTGCTCACGGCAGGCGGCATGGCGCTCGTCGTGTTCGTGTTCGCCGCGGTGCTCATGCTCGACGCGGGACTCAAGCACACGTTGGTGTCCACGGGCAGCTACGACAACGCGATCTTGCTGCGGCAATCTTCGCAAACCGAGATCCAGAGCTCGGTGTATCGCGACCAGGCCTCGCTCATCGAAACGCTTCCCGACATCGCGCACGACACGAATGGCGACCCTCTCGTCTCGAAGGAGGTCCTCGTCCTCACCCAGATCCCGAAGCGCGGCAGCGACAGGCCCCAGAACGTGGTGGTGCGCGGGCTTCCGCCGATCGGCGTGAAGCTGCGGCCCCAGGTGAAGGTTGTCGATGGCCGCATGTTCCGCGTCGGCACTTCCGAGGTCGTGGTCGGACGCAGCATCGCGGACGGCTTCGAGGGCGTGGGCATCGGGCAGCGCCTGCGCTTCGCCGGGCGCGAGTGGACCGTGGTGGGCACCTTCGACGGCGGCAAGTCCGGCTTCGATTCGGAGATCTGGGGCGACGTCGAGCAGATGATGCAGGCCTTCCGGCGCACGACCTACTCGTCGGTGATCGTAAAGCTCCAGGACCGCGACGAATTCTCCCGGCTCCAGCAGCACGTGAGCGACGACCAGCGGCTCATCCTCGACGTGAAGCAGGAGCCCGCCTTCTACGAGGAGCAATCGAAGACGCTCTCGGTATTCATCAGCGTGCTGGGCATCACGCTGTCGATCATCTTCTCGATCGGCGCCATGATCGGCGCGATGATCACGATGTATTCCGCGGTCGCCAACCGGACCGGCGAGATCGGCACGCTGCGGGCCCTGGGCTTCCGGCGTTCGAGCATCCTCGCGGCGTTCCTCCTCGAGTCGGTCCTGCTCGCCCTCGTGGGCGGCGCCACGGGCCTGCTGCTTGCCTCGTTCCTGCAGGCCTTCACGATCACCACGATGAACTGGCAATCGTTCAGCCAGCTCGCCTTCGGCTTCTACCTCACGGCGGGAATCGTCGTGAAGACGATGATCTTCTCGGTGATCATGGGACTGGTTGGCGGGTTCCTGCCGAGTGTGCAGGCCGCGCGCCTGGAGATCGTCGACTCCCTGAGGGCCGCCTAGTGGACCGCATCCTAGCCACCTACCGCATCACCGCATCCGAATCGGAAAGCCGCGTTCGCGCCGAGGCCCTCGCCGCCGAGCAGAGCGTCGAGATGCCCCTTTCCGCGATCGGCGACGAGCGCGTGCGCCGCGAAACCGCCGCCACGGTGGAGTCGATCCGGCCCCATTCGGATTACTTCGACGTGACGCTCGGCATCGCGCCCCTCACCACCGGTGCCGAAGCCTCGCAACTCGCCAACATGCTCTTCGGCAACTGCTCGCTCCAGCCGGAGATCGAGCTCATCGACGTGGAGTTTCCGCAGGGCTACGAGAAAGCCTTCCCCGGCCCTCGCTTCGGCGTCGAGGGGATTCGCAGCGTGACGGGCGTGCAGGGACGCGCGCTCACATGCACGGCGCTCAAGCCCCAGGGCTCGACGGTCGTGCATCTCGCGGAGCTCGCGCGCACGTTCGCGCTTTCCGGCATCGACGTCATCAAGGACGATCACGGGATCGCCGACCAGGCGCCCCATCCTTTCGCTGCGCGCGTGCCCGCCGTGCAGGAAGCGATCGATGCCGCGAATCGCGAGAGCGGCGGCCGCACGATCTATGCGCCGACGTTCTCCGGCGGAGGCTCGGCGCTCGCGGCGCAGGCGAGTGTCGCGCGGGAGCATGGCGTGAAGATGGCGCTCGTCGCCCCGATGCTCGTCGGCCTGCCTGCGTTCGTCGAGCTGCGAACGATGCTCGACATCCCGGTGATGGCGCATCCTGCGTTCGGCGGTGCCGCGCGCATCGCGGCGCCCGTCCTGCTGGGAACGCTCTACCGCATGCTGGGTGCCGACGCGACGATCTTTCCGAACCACGGCGGGCGATTCAGCTACAGCCGCGAGACGTGCATGGCCATCGCGAAGAACGCGCGCGCGCCATGGAATGGGTTGAGGCCCGTGCTGCCCGTCCCGGCCGGCGGCATGACCCTGGAGCGCGTGGGCGAGATGCTGTCGGGCTACGGGCCCGACACCATGCTGCTCATCGGCGGCGGCCTGCTCTCGGCGAAGGAACACCTGCTCGAGCGCAGCCGCGAGTTCGTCCGCGCGGTGCGTGGCACGGCGTAAAATTCGTCCCATGAACGAAGACTCCCTCGTACGCAAGCATTCCGGCGACTTCCATTGGGAAGACGTGGAGGTGCTCGCCTACAAGCAGGAAGGCAGCGCGCCCTTCAAGGACGTCACGCGCCAGGTGCTCTTCGAAGGCGGCGGCGTACCGGCGCAGCTACGCTACTTCGAGGTGTCTCCCGGCGGCTATACCACGCTCGAGCGCCACGAGCACGTGCACGCGGTGATCGTGATCCGCGGGCACGGCCAGTGCCTCGTCGGCGACAGGGCGTGGGATATCGGGACGCACGACCTCGTGCGCGTGCCACCGATGACGTGGCACCAGTTCCACGCGGCGGCCGACGAGCCGCTGGGATTCCTCTGCATGGTCCCTACCGATCGCGATCGCCCACAGCTTCCCGCGAAGGACGAGATCGCGTCGCTCACGCGCGCGCTGAAGAAATAGTTCGGGGACAGACCCCGAGGCTTGCGCGTTCTCGGGGTCTGTCCCCGAAGCAATTTTCTCCTTAGGGGTAACAATCTGTAAGGGCTGACCACCGGCCGCCTTGTCGCGCGTTATTCGTTGCAGGAGCACCCGTAACGACGACAAGGAGAATCGCAATGACACGCAAACCCCTGGTGATCGCCACGATGGTGGCAGGCCTTGCGACCGCGACGATGTCCATGAACGCCTCGGCGGACCCGCTGCTGGGCGCGATCGTCGGCAGCGGCATCGGCGCCGTCATAGGACACAACACGGGACAGCACAACGGCGGTGCGATCGGCGCCGCGGCCGGCGCCATCATCGGCACCGCGATCGGCGCAAGCACCGGTCCCGCGTACTACCGAGCGCCCCCCGCTCCGGCCTACGCACCCGAGCCGGGCTACGCCCCGGAGGCGGGGTACGCGCCGGAACCGGTGTATGCGCCCGCGCCCGTGTACGTCGCGCCGAGCGTGTACTACGGCTACGGTCCGCGTTTCGTGGTTCGTTCGGCGCCCGTGGCGTACCACTCGCACTACGCGTACGACCGGCACCACTACTGGCACCACTAAGGGCTATTTGGTGATGACGACGAGCACGCTGCAAGGGGCGTGCTCGATCAGCGACTTCGATACCGACCCGCGCCACCAGCGCCTCGCCCAGCCCTCGAGGTGCTTGTGGCCCACGACGATCAGGTCCGCGCCAACCTTCTTCGCCTGAGTCGAGATCTCGTCGACTGCGTCGCCCACGAGGACCTCGCCCTTCGGTGAATTGCCCGCGTCGGTGAGGCGCTTCAGGCCGTCGGCGAGGATCTCCCGGTAGGCCTGCTCCTCTTCCTTCTCCCGGTCCGCGTCGTAGATCCCGCCCTCGCCCCCGATGAAGGCGGCCGGGGGCGGCATCACCGCGACGAGATACAGCTCCGATTTCGTCCAGCTCGCCACCTCCCGGCAGTCGAGCAGCGCCTTCTGACCCGTTTCCGATCCGTCGTATGCCAGGAGGATGCGCTTGTACATTGGCCGGCTCCCACGGTGGTCCGTCTCGGGGTCCCCATCCTGATGGGGGCAGGATTGGACGTTTGCGCAAGATACTACGCCCTGGGGGCTTCGGGGACTTAGGGGTCTGTCCCCGTACCCAGCCGCTGCCTTGCCTGGTAATTGCGCGGGCTCATCCCGAAGGAGCGATGGAAGGCGCGCCGCAGGCGCTCCTCGCTGCCCAGCCCGCAGCGCCTGGCGATGGTCTCCACGCGCATGTCGCTTTCCTCGAGAAGGCGCCGTGCGAGGTCCACGCGTGCCTGCTCGATGAAGCGCGCCGGCGGCATCCCCACCTCCCGCACGAAGAGCCGGTACATCGAGCGCTCACTCATGGCGCCCTCCCCCGCGATCATGTCGGTGGTGATGTCGCGCGAGAGGTTGTCCAGGATCCAGCCGACGAGCTTCGCGATGCGCTCGTGGCCCACCATCTGCGCGGCCAGGTGCGCGCTCACCTGCCGCTCCTCGCCGCTACGCCGCATGAACATCACCTTGCGGTGCGCCACCGCCATGGCGACATCGCGCCCAAGGTCTTCCTGGACGAGGGCGAGCGCCTGGTCGATCGCGGCCGTGGCGCCCGCCGAGGTATTGAACTTGCCGTCGCGCACGAAGAGATGTTCCGCGTCGACCTCGATCCGCGGGAAGCGCTTCGCGAGATCCTTGCTGGCGCGCCAGTGCGTCGTCGCGCGGCGGCCGTCGAGCAGGCCCGCCACCGCGAGGATGAAGACTCCGGTGCCGATCGCCACCACGCGCCGGGCCGTCGCGGCGCGCGCGCGCACGAAATCCACGAGCCTCGCGTCGTCGACCGCCCGGTCCACCACGCCACCGGCCACGATCAGCGTGTCGATGTCGCGCGAGGCACTGCGGAACGAATGCGTGGCGACGATCCCGAGGCCGCAGGATGTCTGGACCGCGCCCTCGCGGGCCGCGACGATCTCCTTGGCGTAGGCGGGGCCACGGCCCCGGGCGCTCTTCTGCACCGTGAGATTGGCGCTGCGCAGGATCTCCGTGGGCCCGGCCACGTCGAGCACCTGGGCGTCGGGAAACACGACGATGGCGATGCGGCGCATCGCCACCGCCTCACTCATCTTCGGCGAGGCGCTCGAGCTCGGTGCGGATGCGCGCGCGTTCTTCCAGCAGGCCCGCGAGCTGGGCATCGCAGCGCGCGATGGGCTGCGGATAGGACTTGATCTCGTCGTTCACCCGGGCGAGCCGGGCGGCAAGGTCGCGACGCCCCTTCGGCGCAGTATCCATGGCCTTCCCCGTTGCAGGGTTCGATTCGATGGTTTGCATGGTAGCCCCGTGGCCGGCAAGCCGCCTGACCGCTTTCCCACCGTTTCCGCCACGAGTCTCGTTGCAGCTACAACCAAAGGAAATGGTAACATTCGGCAATGTCCCAGAAGATCCTTGACGCCTATCGCAAGCGCGGGTTCGACTGCATGTGCGGGAACCTGCGAATGGCTTCGCGCGCGCTCACGGCGGTCTACGACGAATTCCTGAAGCCGTCCGGCCTTACTTCCAACCAGCTCGCCGTGCTCTGGCCCATCGTCGCGATGGAGCCCACCCCCATGAGCGAGATCGCGCGCAACGTCGTGATGGACAAGACGACGGTGTCGCGCAACGTGGCGGGCCTCGAGGCGCTCGGCCTCGTGGAGATCCAGACGGGTGACGATGCGCGCATTCGCCTGGTGTCGCTGACGGCGAAGGGCCGCCATGCGTTCGCCCTCGCGATGCCGGCGTGGGAGGCTGCCCAGGCCGAGGTCGCGAAGACCTTCGGCAAGGTGCGGTTCACAAGCCTCGTGAAGGAGTCGAGGAAGCTCGCCCGCGGGGTCGCCGATCGCTGAGTTCCCACCCCCCGCGCCTAGCGGCGCAGTTCCTCCGCGATGACGCCTCCCAGGACTCCGTGCCGGTCCTGGGCCAGCTCCCAGAACATCATTCCCCGCAGGTCCATTCGCACGGCGAAACGCGCTTTCTCGCGGATCGAAGCCTCGTCGTCGTAGGCGATGAAGACGCGCGTCCCGGGGTTGTAGAGCCACGGCGCCTTTGCCGCCGCATTCCATCGGCGGACGAAGCCGCGCCCGCCGCGCGTGTAGCGCCCCTCGCCATCGCGCGCGAGGAAACCTTCATCGGTGAGGTACGCGAACTCGAAGCTCGCCTCGTGATCTTCGCGCGCGAGCCCGGCGCACGCGTGGTACAGCACAGTCCCGTCGGGCCCCGCCTCGCAACCGGCCCATCCCTTCCCGTAGAACGGCACGCCCAGCGTGATCTTCGACGGCGCGATGCCCTGGTCGAGGAAGAGATGCACGCTCGCCTCGACATTGGCGACGTTGGGATCGGCTTCGTCGCGCGCGAGCGGCGCCACGAAATACGCCGCGCGTTCCCATGTCCCGTGATAGTCGTAGGTCATGAGGTTGATCCAGTCGGCGCTGTGCGCGAGGTCCGCAAGCCATGCGGAGCTCTTCGCCGCGTCGAACACGTACTTTGCATCGGCACCCGCGGCCACCGTGAAGAGATAGCGCTTGCCGTCGGTGGCGCCGGCGCGGTCGAGCGCGGTGCGCAGCTCCCGCCCCAGCTTCGCGAAGTTGTCCTTGTCCTCCGGACGGTCGCAGGTCTCGTGCGGCGCCGCGCATGGAATGCCGATCGAGGCCGGATATTCCCAGTCGATGTCGATCCCGTCGAAGCCGTAGCGCTGCAGGAATGCGATTGAAGAGGAAATGAACTGCGCGCGCGACGCTCCGGTGCTCGCCATGTCCGAGAACCGGTTGGACCAGTTCCATCCGCCCACGGAAGCCACGAGCTCGAGGTGCGGATTCGCGCGCTTCGCTTTCGCGAGCGCCTCCAGGTTGGCCGCGTCGAATGGGGGATGTCCCAGCGTGATCGAGCCGTTGGCCCCGTCGCAGTCGGCGAGCGTTTCGACGGCGCCGTTGCCGTGCTTGGCGTCCCAGCAGATATCGAGGAACGCATAGTTCACGACCGTGACGCGCGTCGCGTCGAAATCGAACACGCCCGCCCACGCAGGGTAATAGCCGACGATCTGTCGTGAAGGCGACGGCGTGAGCGTCGCGCATCCGGCCGACAGCAACGCGCAGAACATCGCCGCGATCCGCGTCATCGTTTCACCACCGGCGCGGCCACGCCATCGATCATCACGTTCAGCACCGCGGGCAGGTTGGAGGCCATCGCGCGCCGGGCCGCGGCGAGAACCTGCGCCGGGTCCGTGACGAGCTCGCCGTAGCCGCCGAATCCCTCGGCCACCTTGTCGTAGCGCGCGGGCAGGAGCTCCGTGCCCACCGTGCGCCCCGCTCCGTACTCGCGAAGCTGTATCTGGTATTCGGCATTCCATCGCGCGTCGTTGGCGACGATCGCGACGAAGGCGAGCCCGTAGCGCACGGCCGTGTCGATCTCCGCAGGATGGAAGCCGAACGTTCCGTCGCCCATCACGGCGATCACGGGCACGCCGGGCTTCGCAAGGCGCGCGGCGGCGGCGAAAGGCAACGCGGCGCCGATGGAACCCGCGACGCCATTGATCACGCGATTGGGTGCCGTGAGGCACGCCTGGGCCCATTGCCCCACCTCGCCGCCGTCGGACACGAACACCGAGTCGGGATGCGAGTCGAGGATCGCCTGCAGCGGACGCAACGCCTGCACCGGATGCATCCGTCCCGCGGTCGTCGACGTCGCGTGGTTCCATTGCGCCGGCCGGTACGCGATCGCGGCGTGAACATCGGCGAGCCACTGGCCCCTCACAGGCGATTGCGCGTGCGCCGCGGTCGTGAGGGCGTCCATCGCGGCGAACACGTCGCCGTCCCTCGCGATCTGCTGGATCTCGCAGCCGGCCGCGAAGGCCGGGGGCCTTCCGAACTTCAGTGTGAAGTCCAGACGCTTGCCCGGCAGGAGGACGAGATCGGCCTCCCCGAGCATCTGCGCGAAGGCGCCCAGGCTCGGGTCCGCGATGCCCCGGGGACTTTCCATTCCCACGACGGGTACGCCGAGCGCCGCTTCGAGCGTGGCGACGCGCGCGCGTCCCGCCTTCGTGAGCGTGGCCGGGCCCGTCACGACGATCGCGCGCTTCGCGGCGCGAAGCTGCGAGACGATCGCCGCCGCGTCGAAATCGAGGGCTTCGGGCACGGCCTGCATCGCGACGCCCGCCTCGTTGTCCACGCGATCCTCGAGGCAATCGCTGGGAAGGCTCAGGTGCACCGGACCCGGACGCCCGCGTTTCGCCGTCGCGATGGCGCGCGCCACGTCCGCGGCTACGAGGTTCGCGCCCTCGTTGGTCCACGACGCCTTGGTGAGCGGCGCGGCGATGTCGGCCTGCGCCATTTCCTGGAACGCTCCCAGCCCCAGCTCGCGGCGCGGCGCGTGGCCCGAGAGCAGGACCACGGGAGATTCGGCCATCGACGCGGTATAGAGCGCGCCCACGGCGTTCGCGTGGCCCGGCCCTCCCGTCACCAGGGCGACGCCCGCTTCGCCCGTGAGGCGCGCCCAGGCATCGGCCATGTGCACGGCCGCGGCCTCGTGGCGCACGTGGATCAAGTCGATCCCGGCGTCGAGGGCGGCATCGAACACCGGCATGACATGGTTGCCCGAAAGGGTGAAAATGCGGGATATCCCCGCAGCCCGAAGGGCGCGTGTCAACGCATTCGCGCCGTTCACGTTAGGGGAGGACATGCCGTGATTCTAGGAGGATAGGCCATGCGCAAGACAACCCTTTGGGTGGCAATGGCGGCGCTCGGTGCTTGCGCCCTCACGATTTCGACCCGGGCCTCGGCCGATCCCATCGCCGGCGCCATCGTCGGCGGAGCGATCGGCGCGGCTGTCGGCGGCCCGCCTGGCGCGGCGGTAGGTGCCATCTTCGGTGCCGCCGTGGGCTCCGGTCCGTACTACTACGGGCCCCACTATTACGCACCGGCGCCCTATGCGCCTTATGCGTCCTACGCTCCCGGGCCGGCCTACGCGCCTGCGCCTGCCTACGCACCCGCGCCGGCTTACGGCGCCTATGCCCCGGCGTACCATCCGGCGCCAGCGTACTACCCGGCCTACTATGCGCCCCGGTACTACTACGGCCCGCGCGCCTACGGCTATCCGTACTACCGCTACGGGCCGTACCGCCGCTACTACTACTGATGGATCCTCACGGCGCCATGTGCGCCGCGAGGAACTTGTCCATCGCTTCGTAGAACTCGAACTGGTTTTCCTCGTTGCGGAAACCGTGGCCCTCGTTGTCCTTGACCATGTACTGGACATCGACGCCGCGCTTCTTGAGCGCAGCGACCATCTGGTCGCTCTCGTCCTTGTTGACCCGCGGGTCCCGCGCGCCCTGCGCCACGAATAGCGGCGTCTTGATCCGGTCGGCGTGCATCACCGGCGAGGTCGCGGCCAGCCGCTCCTTGTCCTTCTCCGGATTGCCCACCATCTCGTAGAACTTGGGCATCAGCGGCTTCCAGTACGGCGGGATCGTCTTCATGAACGTGAACATGTTGGCCACGCCCACGTAGTCCACCGCCGCCGCGTACAGGTCCGGCGTGAACGTGACGCCCGCGAGCGTCGCGTAGCCACCGTAGCTTCCGCCGTAGATGCCGATGCGCTTGGGATCGGCGATGCCCTGCGACACGAGCCACTTCGCGCCGTCGGTGACGTCGTCCTGCATCTTGAGGCCCCACTGGCCGAAGCCCGCTTCCCAGAACTTGCGGCCGTAGCCCGTGGAGCTGCGGAAGTTCATCTGCAGCACGCAGTAGCCGCGGTTGGCGAGGAACTGGACCTCGGGGTTGTAGCCCCACGTGTCGCGCGCCCATGGTCCGCCGTGCGGGTTCACGATGCAGGCGAGGTTCTTCGGCTCCCTGCCCTGGGGCAGCGTGAGGTAGCCATGGATCGTGAGTCCGTCGCGGCTCTGGTACTTGATGGGCTTCATGAACGACATCGCCGCCTCGGGGATCTTCGTGTTGATCTCGCCCAACTTCGTGAGCGTGTCGGCCTTCGCGTCGTAGATGTAGCGGGCGCCCGGCGTGCGGTCGTTGGCCGCGGCGACGATGAACTTGTCCTCGGCCTTGCTGGCGCTCTGCAGGCCGATCTCCATGCCCGGCAGTTTCTTCTCGATGTCGGCGAAGACCTTCTCGTAGTACGAATCGAAGAACTTGCGCACGGTCTTCTCGCGCGAGTACGTCACCATCGTGAGCTTCTTGCGTGCGAGCGACCACGTGGGACCGTCGACATCGACCAGCGGATCCTCGTAGATCAGCTCCTCGGCGGCGGGCTTGGCCGGATCGACCAGCACCAGCGCGGACTTGTCGCGCCCCCGGTTGCTGATCATGTACACCTTCTTCTCGTCCTCGGTGAAGAACGCGGGATCGAGGCGTGTCTTGTAGTCGGTCGTGGCGATCGTCTTGAACGGGGCCTTCTCGTCGGCGCGGTAAAGCAGGTCCGAATCGAGCCCTTTGGTGCGCACCGCCATCAGCACCTTGCCGTGGTGATCCGTCTGCCAGCCGAGAATGTCGCCCGGATTTTCCGCCACGAGCGTGGATTGGCCCGTGCGCAGGTCCACGCGATAGACGTCGAACACCTCGGGGTTGCGCTTGTTGTGCTCGATGAGGATGTGGTCGGGATCGTCGGGCAGGTCGTCGGTGATCGCGGCGCGCACTTTCTCGAACGGCGTGAGGTCGGTGATCTTGCCGGTCTTCACGTCCACGGCGACCACGTGGAAGTTCTCGTCGCCGCCGAAGTCCTTGGTGAAGAGGATGCGGCCGCTGCCCTTCCAGTAGTAGATGTTCACGTCGCGCGCGGTCTCGTGCGTGAGCTGGCGCGGTTCTCCCACGGGCTTGCTGCCATCGAGCGCCTGCACGAAGACGTTCAATCGCCGCTGCTGCCCCGCGGCCTCGGCCACGGGCTGCATGAATCCGAGCGTCTTGCCGTCGTCGCTCAGGCGGAAGTAAGCGCGCTCGGGATTGGCGAAGAAGTCGCGGACGGGGAACTGCCTCGGCGCTTCCGCGACGGCGGGCGCCGGCAGGGACGCGGCCGCGAACGCGACCGAGGCAAGCGCGATGACGATGCTGGGGCGAAGGATTCGGTTCATTTTCTTGGCCAGGTCGGATTGCATGAGGGGATTGGACGTCGTTCGGGGCCGGCTCGGATTCGCCTTCAGGGACGCAGATACGTCCAGCCATCCTGCTGCTTGCGCATGATCTCCACGACGCCGGCGGGAACGAAGCTCACGCCCGGCAGGATCTCGCCGCGCTTCACGTTCTGGTTGGCCATCGTGTTCTCGCACGCGGAGATCGTCATGCCCGAGAGCACGGCCTCGTCGATGCGCGGCGCGACCGGGGAGCCCATCTTCAGCATCGCGAGGCCGGGTCCGTAGGCGACGATCTCGATCTGCACGTTGTCGCTGCCCAGGTCGGACTGGAGGTTCTTCGCGTTGTTGAGCGCGAGGTTCCAGCGGGCCGGATCGCCGTCGCTCACCTGGATCACGACCTGGTTCTTGTGGGGACGCTCAGCGGCATCCGCGTAGCGCCCTCCGTGGTGCATGGCGTGCATGCATCCGCCCAACAGGGCGGCAGCGGAAAGGGCAAGCGCAGGCATGAATTTCATGTTCGGCTCCTAGATATCGATGGCGACCGTGTATTCGCCCACGCGCACGCTGGACACCTTCACCTCGAGGCGTCCCTTGCCCTGGGCCATGAGCGTCACGAACTTCTCGTGCACGCTGCCGCGTGTCCACGGGAAGAAGACGTTCGCGCCGGCGTAGAGGCCCTGTCCCCAGCCGTCGAGATGACCCACCTCGATGACGGACTCCGAGGGCGCCACGAGCTTCACGCCCTCGCCTTTCGCGGTGACGCGCAAAGGCTCCGAGAAGGGAAGCTTCTTCGCCGAGTTCAGGCCATAGGTGCCGAGATAGCCCCGGTTGGCGATGCGAAGCTCGATGCGCGTGAGGTCGCCCACCTTCTCCTTCTTCGCCACCTCGACCGCGACGCGAGGCACGAGTGCCGCCACGCGCAGGAACGCGGAGGCCTGCGATTCGCACACCTCGGCCAGTTTCTCGTAGGGCGGATTGGAGATGCCCACGCGCATGTCGAAGCCGCCTACCTCCACCTCGCCCAGCTGCGGATGCTTCGCCTTCTTCCACGCGGAGAAGATGCGGCCCTGGTTCACTTCCCGGTCCCACTTCGCGAGCGCGACATAGTCCTTGCGCTCGAGCTTGGCGTACACGTCCACGAAGGGCTTCTTGCGTTCGATGCCCAGTTGCGTGAACAGGTCCCAGAGCTCGATCACGTAGGCGAGCGCGCCGCGCTGGTGGTACGCGTAGTCGGTCATGTCGCCCTTCAGCGGGCGCTCGGGCACGTAGAGGAATTCGTGGAAGCCGCTCACCGTGGGGTAGCCGGTGAACTGCGTCATCCACGCCTCGACCTGGCGGTAGACCGCGAGGTCGCCCTGGTCCATCTTGTCGTCGCTCTTGTCGCCCAGCGGGCGGATCAGCACGCCGCCGAACGTGTGCAGGTTCAGCCACGCGAAGATGTTCGGGTGCGCGCTCGCGAAATCCATGATGGCGCGAGTCTCGGGCGCGCTGCCCGGGTAGTCGCCCGCGCCTTCCTGCTCGTGCTCCGGCGCCCACATGTACGGGAAATTCCGGTTGAAGTCGTACTGGTTGTCCGAGAGGAAGTACGGATCGGGAATGCGCCGGCCGTCGAAGTTGACGATCTTTCCCTCGGGATAGACCTTGTAGTAGGGCGGCGGATCCTCGGGGCCGCGCGGCACGAGCACGTTGGGATGGCCCTCGAGGGCCACGAGCTCGCCGTCGTCGCTTTGCACCCGCATGATGCCCATGAAGCCGTCGCCGTCGATGTCGCTCGATTCCCAGTAGGCATGCCCCTTGTGCAGGCGCTCGTCGATCGGGCTCGAGCGCACGTAGCGCCCCGACTTGAGCACGGCTTCGGCGCCGTCGGGCGAGATGCGCGGCACGACGTAGAAGAGCGAATCGCGAAGCGTTTCGGCCATGTGCGCGGGCAACTCGCGCGGGTTGGTGCCTGCGTGGATGCCGATCACGTCCTCGGCGATCGCGAGCGCCACGCTGGAGCCGCAAACCTCGGTGGCGTGCATGTTGCCGTCCACCCAGATGGCGGGGCGGCGGCGGCCGGGATCGCTCCCGATCACGAGCAGCGGAATGTCGCGGCCCTCGGCGCTCTTGCCGAGCGACGAGACCCTCACGAACTGCGGATGGGCTTTCGCCCACGCGCTGAGTTGTTGCGTGAGTTCGGTGTAGTCGAGGTATTTGTTACGGAACATGAGGAGACGATCGCGGAAAAACCGCGATTGTCTCACGACCCGCGGCTACTTCTTCCCGTAGTACTTCGCCAGGTACTCCGCGATGGGCGCGGCGTCCTCCGCCTTGACGGGCGCGCCGTACGCCTTCTGCATCTTCGCTACCGTCGCCTCCCAGCCCTTCGCATCGAGGAACGGCGAGTTGAGCGGGATGTAGTCGAGGCTATGGCACGCGATGCAGTTGTTGCGCACCAGGTCCATGTTGGGACCGTCCTTCAGCTTCACCTTCTCCTCGCCGGCGAAGGCGAGCGTCGCGGCCGCGATCGTGCCAGCGGAAACCAGCGCGAGCATCCTCATCACGCCACCTCCAGCTTGATGCGCGGGATCACGTTGTGGTGGTAGCCCGCGGGATTGAAGATGAGCTTGTCCACCTGCGTGTCGCCGCGATTGTTGTAGGCGCGCACCATCACGACGGGACTTCCCTCGGCGGGCACGCGGAACTTGTGCTGGAACGTTCGGAACGAGTAGTTGCCGAGATCCTTGCCGAGCTGGGCGAGGACCCAGGAGCTGCCGCCGTCCGCGGACACTTCCACGTCACGGATGCCGCGCCCGCCGTCCCAGGCCACGCCCGCGACGTCGATCATGTCGCCGCGCTTCACGTGTTGGCCATCGTGGATCGACGTGACGAGCGAGTTCACGACGATGTCGGTGATGGGTTTGTTGGTCGCGTTGTCCTGCGTGGGAAACCGCTCCGCGTTCGTGAAGAGCGCGGCGGGCACGCGATAGGCCGTGGCCATCCAGAAGTTCGATAGCGGCGTGCTGCGCACCTCGATGTCGGTGAGGTGCTTCATCCAGTAGGTGCCCGTCCAGCCCGCGACGATGAGGCGCGCGGGGAATCCGTTCCAGTGCGGCAGGGGCTTGCCGTTCATCTCGAAGGCGACGATCGTGTTGTCGTCGAGGGCGCGCTGCACCGGGAGGCTCTTCACGAAGTCCGGCGTCGCCGGCAGGGCCGGCCCGTCGGCGCCGTTGAAGAAGATCTCGACCGCCTTGTCGGAGATGCCCGCCTTCTCCAGCAGGTCCTTCAGCCTCACGCCCGTCCAGCGCGCGTTGCCCATGGCGCCGATGCCCCACTCCACGCCTTGCACGTGCGGCTGGAACATCCCGCGCCGGTTGCCCGAGCACTGGCACACCGCGGTGATCTCGACCGGGCGGAAGTCCTTCCGCAGCTGCTCGAATGTGAATTCCACCGGTTGCTTCGCCGCGTCGCCGCCGATCTTCAGCCGCCACGCCTTGGCATCGATCTTCTGCGGAATGCCCGAGAGGTGATAGCGCACGAAGAACGCGTCGTTGCGCGTGATGGGATCGCGGAAGTAGTCGATCGGCGTCTCGAAATTGGGCGGCCTGTAGCTGCGCTTGATGAGCGGCACCTTGCCGGGAATCGCTTCGAGCACGGCGCTCTCGACGGTGCCTTCGGCAAGCTCGGCGGGCTGCCAGAACTTCTCGGCGGCAGGAGCGATTTCGGGAATCGAGGCGAGCGCCGGCAGGGTCATTCCGGCGATGAAGCGGCGGCGGTCGATCATTGTTGTTGTCCCCCGGTAACGATGCGGCCATGTTGCGCCGCCCGCCTATATTAGGCAAGGGTGATATATCGCGCCGCGACCTAATAGTAGCCTGGGGCCTGTGGCGCGTCGTCCGGCACGGTCTCCCACCATCCGGCGGGGCAATCGGCCACGTCGGGGTAGTAGCCCGCGGGGCTCGGGCAGTAGTAGAGGAAGTAGCCCGAGTCCGGATCGTTGGGCGCGTAGAAGCTCGCGGGATAGTACGGCGTCGAGACGTACGGGTAGTAGTTGTACGGCGCGACGAAGATCGGGCCCGCGAGCACGACGTACGAATGGCCCGCGAAGTGGAAGTGGAAATGCCCATGTCCATGGCCGTTCGCGGGAAGGCGCGCCGGATGGCGCCACGCGGGGTTGTGCACGAATCCGCGGGCGCCCGGATGCATCGAGTAGTTGGGACGCGCGGCCGGAGCATGAACCGCCCCCGAGGGATGGTGCGGGCTGGCGGGGGGTTGTCCGCCGTTGCCGGGCATTTGCGCAAACGCGGGAGTAGCGGCAAGCAGTGCGGCGACGGTACCGAGGGCCGAGACTTTCATGGAAGCCTCCTTTCGTTCCCTAGGACAACATCGTAGTCCCGTCGTGCATTCCGCATTCGCACATATCTGTTACGAACCTTGTCGGGACGCGGCGCGCCGCTCCTGCGCGCGACCGAGTACCAGCGCGAGTGCGATGCATCCGGCCATCACGGGCACGACCGAGAGCGAGATCGCCGCGAGCTCCAGGCCCAGGCCGCGCAACGCCGCGAAAAACCAGCTCGAGGCCGCATCGGACCCCCGGTACACGACCAGGTCGATCACGTTCTTCGCCTTGTACTTCTCCTCGCGGTCGAGCACCGTGAAGAAGAGCTGGAACGACGGATTGGAAATCGCGAAGTTGGACGTGCGTTGGAGGGCCTGGAACGCCACCACGACGGCGAGGATGGGCGAGAGCGCGAGGACGACGAACCCCAGCGCGAACACGAGCGGCAGGAAAGCCGCGCCGCGCCCGATGCCGAATCGCTCGAGCAGCTTTCCCGTGGCGAAGAACTGGACCAGGATCGTGAGGATGCCCACCGTGAGATCGATGCCCGCGAAGATGCGCGTGCGCTGCGCGGGATCCGCCGTGGCGGCCGAAACGATGTTCGCCTGCTCGAGATAGAGGAAGGTCCCCGCGAGCGAAAGGCAGAAGAGCCAGAGTGCCACGCCCGCGAGGTAGGGCGAGCGAAGGATCATCGTGATGCCCGCGATCCAGCTGCCGCCGATCTTTGGAGGATCGGCCCGCGCGGGAGGATCAGCCCGTAGGGCGGCCGCGTTGCCGGTGAACTCGAGGCGCTGCGCGCAAAGCACCGCCAGCTCGAGGAGGATCGCCGCGATCACGAGCAGGTTCGTCGGCCCCACCCACTCCACGAGCAGGACCGTGACGAGCGGGCCCACGAGAGCGCCCGCCGAGCCGCCCGCCGCGATCAGCCCGAAGAGTCGCTTGCCCTGCTCGCTCGTGAAGACGTCGGCCATGAACGACCAGAAGACCGAAACCGCGAACAGGTTGAACACGCTCACCCAGACGAAGAACACGCGCGCGACCTCCTCCCTCGGCACGCCCGCCTCGAGGAGCGCCCAGAAGAGCACCAGGTTCAGGACGAAGAAGTGATAGACGGCCGGGATGAACAGGCGCCGCGGCAGCTTCGCCACCACGGCGCCGAAGACAGGGACCGCGACCAGCATCGTGGCGAAGGTGGCCGTGAACAACCACGGCAGGTTGCGCACGCCGCCCGCGAGGCCCATCTCGTCGCGGATCGGGCGCAGGACGTAGTACGCCGCGAGCAGGCAGAAGAAGTAAGCGAAAGACCACGCGAGCGCCTGCGCCTCGCCCTCGCGCAGGTGGACGAGCCTCGTCGGGATCACTTCTCGATGCCGAGCGCCTTGCGCAGCTGCGCCGCGGTGAGCGCCTTGCCGAACACCGGCGTGCCGACGTCGAAGGTCTTCGCCGTGGGAAGGCCACCGACAACGACCGGCTCGAAACCTGCGTCCGTCACGAGACGGGAGGCGACTTCGAGCGCGTGCTTGTCGTCGGCGGCGAGCGGGATCGCGATGCGCTCGCCCTCACGGTGATTCTCGCTTTGCAGCTTCGCGTAGCCCACGGAGTTGAAGGCGCGCACGAGCTTCGCGCCCTTCAGGAGTTCGGCGGACGCAACGCCCGTGCCCTTCTCGCGCGCCGCGATCGCCATGTCGCCGTCGCGGGACTGGATCGGGTTCGAGGTATCCAGCACGACCTTGCCCTTGATGGAGCTCTCGTAGTCGTTGCCGATCTGCGCGAGCGCGGGATACGGCACCGAGACCAGCAACACCTCGCCGAAGCTCGCCGCCTGCGCGGGCGTGCCGGCCTTTGCGTGGGTCTTCGCCGCGAGCTGCTTGTCGTGCTCGAGGTCGAGCGACGAGAACATGACGTCGTAGCCGGCCTTGGCCCACAGTTCGCCCAGCGTTCCGCCGATGCGCCCGGAACCGATGATGCCGATCTTCGTCGGGTGCGCATGGGGATCCGCGGCTACGGCAACGAACGGGACCACCGCCAGCGTGACAACGGCGAATGCGCGAACGGCGGATCGAATCGTGTGCATTGTTTTTCTCCTCCTATTCCTTTTCGACGCGCTCGAGGCACTTGGCGCGGGCTTCGCCATCGATGATCTGGCGGCACTCGGCCTTCGCCCATTCGCGCTCGGAGTCGCTCTTGTGCGTGGACGCGCAGCCGGACGCGGACAGCGCGGCGAAAGCGAGCAACGCGATGATTGCGCAAAGGTGCTTCGTCATCGTCATCCCTTCTCGAAGCGGCGGTCCGGAACGAACCACATCACCGCCACGGAAACGTAGAGCACGCACGACAACCAGGGCCATACGAACGCGAGGCCGATCGCGACGGCGTAGATCACTACCGAGATCCTGCCCTTGAAGTCGGTTCCCAGGCGCCGGGAGATCTCCGAGTCGCGCCCATGGATCGATCCCAGGCAATGGGCGAGCATGTAGTAGGCGACCCCCGAGAAGAACAGCACCACGCCGTAGGCGGCGACCGGCACGGACTCGAAGTGGTTCTCGTCCATCCAGCCGGTCACGAACGGCACGAGCGAGAGCCAGAAAAGCAGGTGGAGGTTGGCCCAGAGGATGGTGCCATTCACTTTCTCCACCGCGTGCATCAGGTGGTGGTGGTTGTTCCAGTAGATGCCGACGAAGACGTACGAGAGCGCGTAGGTGAGGAAGACCGGGATCATGGGCACGAGCGCATCGAGGTCAGTGCCGTGCGGCACCTTCAACTCCAGCACCATGATCGTGATGATGACGGCGATCACGCCGTCGCTGAACGCCTCGAGCCGCGCCTTGCCCACGCGTTTTCCCTCCTCGCAAGGATGCGATTATGCCGCGAATCGGCGGCGGGGCTGTGTTAGGATTTTTTCGGAAAGGCTGGCCATGGAACGGATCCTGTTCGCGCTCGTACTCGCCGCGGCCGGTGCGCTCGCACCGTGCTTCGCGGACGAGCCCGCGAGCTTCCTCGTCTCCCGGGAAGGGCTCCCGGACCCGAACTTCAACAACGCCGTGGTGCTGATGACGCCGCTCGAGGGCGAGGGGTCGCTCGGCATCATCGTGAACAAGCCGACGCGCATCCCGCTCTCGAAGCTTTTTCCCGACCTGCCGAAACTCGCCAAGGTGGACGACCGCGTGTACTTCGGCGGCCCCGTGTCCCTGCAATCGGTGTCGTTCGTGTTCCGCGCGGATACGGCGCCGGAGGAAGCCCTGGAGATCATGAAGGGCGTCTACATCAGCTCCGACAACGAGCTCCTGCGACAGCTGCTCGCCCGCGAGAATCCGACCGAAAGCCTGCGGATCTTCGTCGGCTACGCGGGATGGGCGCCGGGGCAACTCGAAGGCGAGATCTCGCGCGGGGACTGGCATCGCGTGAACGCCGATGCGCGTTCGCTCTTCGAGCACAAGCCCGAGAACCTCTGGCACGACCTGGATTTCAAGGCCTCGGCGACTCGGGCCCGATACCTGCTGCCCCGGTAAGAACCACCCCGGACGCCCACTAGCAGCGACGCCCGGGATGGAGGGGGTTACTTGAAGGAGAACTTCGCCTGGCCGTACACGAAGCGGCCGCGCACATCGGAGTACGCGATGTCGTAACCGGCGGCGAACTGGCCGCCCTCGTTCGTATACGGCGGGTCGCGGTCGGTGAAGTTCTTCGCGCCCAGCGTGAACTGCCAGTTCTTGAGGCCCAGGTAACGCCCTTGCACGTCCCACGTCTCGTAGGAGCCCACGGTGCGCGGCGTGGCGGTGATGTTGGCGGGAACGTCGTGGTAGCTGTCCTGGTAGTTCTGCGTGAGGCTCGCTTCCCAGGGCCCACGGTCATACGTGATCGACGCGATGTGGCGCCATTTCGGGATGATGCCGCCGGCCGCGACGAGCGCGGTGTCCGCCTGGTTGGAGTAACTGCCGTCGAAGTTCTGGCGCTTGAACTGCTCGACGTAGGTACCGTCCAGCCGCATCGTCAGGTGCTGCCCCGATCCGATGTTCGGCCGGAAAACGACGTCGAGGTCCCAGCCCTGCGTCTTCACCTTGAAGAGATTCGACGTGGTCTGGATCACGCTGGTGATGGGGCCCAATCCCGAAGCGTTTCCGTCCGGCGCGCCGCGAAGGATGAAGGCCGCGAACTGGGTCTCGTTCGCCGCGTTGGCGAGGATCGTCGCGGAGTTGAGGCCGCCGATCACGATGGAGTCCTTCAGCAGGATCGAGTACCAATCCCAGCCGATTGAAAGCTCGCGCACGGGCTCGAACACGATCCCGAACGTGCCGGATTTCGACTTCTCGGGCGTGAGGCTCGGGTTGCCGCCCGTGAGCGTCGGGAACTGGTTGCCGCAGTCCGTCGGCGCGCCGGTCGCGAGGTTCGGGCAGCGCAGGTAGTCGCGCGAGTTGTTGGCCGTGACGCTCGTGGCCTGCGGCGTGTAGAGGTCCGTGAGCGACGGCGCGCGGAAGCCCGTGCCGTAGGAGCCGCGCAGCAGCACCTCCGGAACCACCACCCAACGCAGCGAGATCTTGGGGTTGGTCGTGTTGCCGACGGTCTGGTAGTCGTCGTAGCGGACGCCCAGGTCCGCCTCGAGGTTTTTCAGGATCGGCACGGCGGCCTCGCCGTAAACCGAGAACACGTTGCGGCTCTTCGACACGGGCAGGATGTTGCCGCCGAACCCCCCGATATCACCGATCTGGTAGTCCGCCGAAGGAGAGAAGGTGTATTTCTCCTGGCGGTATTCGCCACCGGCCGCCACGCTGAGCGGGCCGCTCCTCATCTCGAGGACGTCTTTCGTGGTGCGGAAATCGATGCCGGTGTTGGAGGTCTTCGACGAGTAGATCGCGCCGTGGACCTGCGCCTGCTGCAACTCTTGAAGCACCGCCGGGTCGGTCGTCGGGCCGAACGGGTTCACCACGCCGCTATCGATGATGGGCAGGGTCCGCGAATACGACGGATAGCCGGCGAGGAGGTCCGACTCGGCCTTGCTCTCCGTGTACAGGAACGCGGAATCGAAGTCCCAGGTGCCGATCGTGCCCTTCAGGCCCGCGAGGAAGCGCGTCGCCTCGCCGATGTCGCGCGTTTCACGCAACCCGTCGGCGAAGTCGCGATAGCGGAACGCGATGGGCTGGTTGGTCGGAAGGCCGAGCGAAGCAACGTATGCAGTCGGGTAGTACGGGCTCGTCGGCGGCAGCAGCATGAGCGTGTCGCCCGCCGTGGCGAAGCGGCGCAAGCCCGACGGGAGGGTCGGGTACTGCGTGCTGATGAGATTGTTGATGTAGGCGATGTACGGGTTGGTCGCGGGCAGCGCCGTCGCTTCGGAAAGCGGGACCGGCTGCGTGTTGTAGGTATTGGCCGTGTGCGTATAGCCGAACTCGCCGTAGGCGGTGAGGTTGGCGTTCAGCTTGAAGCTCGCGTTGGCGAGCACGTTGTAGCGCTCGAACTCGGGCAACACGGAAAGGTAGGGGCTATTCTCGAAGCGGCACGCCTGCCCCGAGTTGGCGTTGGTGAGGAAGAACGGCGAGATGAGGCTGTTCGGTCCGCAACCGCTGGCGAAGGCGGGGCTGGACAGCCGCGCGAACGTCGGGCCCGAGAGGATGTTGCCCGGGAACGCGATTGTCGAGGTGAGGTCGTTGTTCTCGGCCACGTTGATCTGGTGCGCGAACTGGCGGGACGACCCCTGGATGCGGTCCGTATGCTCGTAGCCGCCGCCGAAGTTCACGTTGTAGCGGTCGTTGTCGAGGTTGCCGAACCCGAGGTAGGCCGAGGCGTTGTAGCTCGCCCCGCCGCCCGAGCGAGTGGGTGAGCCGTATCCCGCGTTCACCTCGCCGCCGGTGTAGTCCTTGCGCAGGATGAAGTTGATCACGCCCGCGATCGCGTCGGAGCCGTACAGCGACGAGGCGCTGTCCTTGAGCACCTCGACGCGCTCGATGGCGGCAATGGGAATGCTGTTCACGTCCACCGCGGTGACCGTGGTGCCGCCGAACACCGTGAGACGCCGGCCGTTCACCAGGATCAGGGTGCGCGTGGCGCCGAGAGCGCGCAGCGAGACGTTTGCCTGGGAGGTGGTCACCGTGCCGTTGGCCTGCGAGACCGTGATGCTGCCGGCGCTCGTGACGGCGGTGATTGTCTTCAGCAACTCTTCCGTCGTGACCGCGCCGATGCGGTCGATGTCTTCGCGCTTGAGGATCGTGACGGGCAGGGCCTGCTCGCCGTCGATGCGCTTGATCGATGAGCCCGTGACTTCCACGCGCTCCATCTTTTGGATGTCGGTGGATTGGGCAGACACCTGCGCGGCAAAGGTAAAGCCGACGCAGAGCAACGCGAAGCGTTTGATCATGGTGAACCCCCCTTGTGGGGGCGATCGTAATACCACTTCGCCCCGGAGAGTCCCATTCCCGGTATCAACCTTGCGACTGGGGGTACGGAATAGTTTCCATTGGTGAAATACCGTAACGAGTCGCGACGCGTCAGCTTGGCGAAGGTTTGCTCCGCGCGTAGGACATGGCTGACAGTTTTCATTCGATGGCCCCGCCGGGATAAGATCGCCCAAGATCTCCCCGGAGGGGACCATGGAAGAAGCCTTCCCGCTTCACACGCTGCCGATTTTCCGCAATGTCCCGGCCTCGTTCCTCGAGCCGCTGCGCAAGGCCACCGCGCGGATCGACTATGCCGACGGCGCGCCGATCTTCCGCCAGGGCGACATCCCGAAATACCTGTACATCATCGAGGAAGGCGCCGTCGACATCGTGCTGCCAGCGGTGGTCGACGATCTCATCGTGGCGACGTTCGAGTCCGGGACCGTGTTCGGCGAGCTGGGCATCTTCGACAGCCAGCCGCGCACCGCGACGGCGCGCGCCTCGGGCGACACTCGCGTGATCACGGTCCCGCTCCAGGCGGTGGCGGAGCTCGTGGAGCACTATCCGCCGGCCGCCAAGCAGTTCATGGCGGTGATCATCGAGCGGCTTCGCAGCACCGACGAGATGCTCTCGCGCCTGAAGATCCGCAACGTGAACGAGATCGCCGACGCGAAGATGACGGTGGGCGAGCACGTCGCCGACATGGTCGCGAGGTTCGGCGGCTCATGGACCTTCATCATCGCCTTCGGCGTGTTCCTCGCCATATGGATGGCGGTGAACACCGTGTGGATCCTCACCCAGCCGCCGGATCCGTTCCCCTACATCTTCCTCAACCTGATCCTGTCGTGCCTCGCCGCGCTGCAGGCGCCCGTCATCATGATGAGCCAGAACCGCCAGGCGGCGAAGGATCGCCTGCAAGCCGACCAGGACTACCAGGTGAACATCAAGGCGGAGTTCGCGATCCAGCAGCTGCATCGCAAGCTCGACGACATGCGTTCGAACCTCGCCCAGCATCGGCGGGCCGAGGCCGAGCACTGGCGCCAGAACGACAAGCCCTAGGCGATCAACCCTTCTTCACGCATCGCCTGCTGCACCGCGGGTCGCGCGGCCACGCGCTTCTGGAAGGCGAGGACGTTCGGGAACTCCGAAAGGTCGAGATTCACGTGGCGCGCCCAGTTGGTCACCGTGAAGAGATACGCGTCGGCCGCGGTGAAATGCTCGCCGAAGAGGTAATCGCGCCCGTCCAGCTTGTCCTCGATCACCTTGTAGCGCTTCTTGAGGTAGGCCTTGCGGTCCTCCACGGTCGCGGGCGGTGTCGCCGAATTGAATAGCGGGCTATAAGTCTTGTGGATCTCGGAATTGATGAAGCCCAGCATCTCCTGCTGTCGATAGCGCTGCATGCTGCCCGCGGGCGGGACCAGGTGCGAGCCCGGTTTCTGGTCGGCGATGTACTGGACGATCGCCGGGCCCTCGGTCAACACTTCTCCCGGCGAGATCTCGAGCGCGGGCACGTAGCCCTTCGGATTGATCGCGTAGTAGTCGGCGGTGCCCGCCGTATGCGACTTCGTGTCGACCTTCTCGAGTTTCAGGTCCACGCCCGCTTCCTTCGCGACGATGTGGGGCGAGAGGGAGCAGGCTCCCGGTGAGTAGTAGAGCTTCATGGCGTCCTCGTCAGGGTGGAAACGGAACCATACCACTCGCGAATGGGAAATTCGGTATCGTTCGGGCATGCACGCCCGCTTCTTGCAGGCCCCCTGATGCAGGCCACGCCGCGCAGCGCCGCGGTCGATCTTCTCATCGTCCTTGCCGCCATCGCGGCCGCGTGGGCGCTCACGAAATGGCTCATCTATCCGGCGCTCGCGATTCCGGACTACGCGCCGCTCGTTCCGCGCCCGGTCACGGGCTTCCTCGTCGCGTGGTTCGTGTTGCAGTGGCGCGGCGAGACCTGGGAGTCGCTGGGCCTCAGGAAGCCCGCGTCATGGCCACGCGCGGTCGCCTTGGGCGTGGCGCTCTACGCCGCCGATTATGCGATGGTGACTTGGGTGGTGCCATGGCTGGCCTCGATCGTGCATCCCGTCGCGCGGCCGTCGTTCCTCGGATACATCCACGGCGACGTGACGGGCCTCGTGACCTGGCTCGCGATCGGCTGGATCGTGGGCGGCTTTTGCGAGGAGTGCCTTTTCCGCGGGTTCCTCCTCGATCGCGTCGGGAAGGCGCTGGGCGGCAGGGCGATCGCGATCGCCGTCGCGATCGTCGCGCAATCCATCCTCTTCGGCTCGCTGCACCTCTATGCAGGGACGTTCGCCTTCCTCTACGCCACGCTCTTCGCCCTCAACCACGGGATCTTCTACGTGCTGGGCGGCCGCAACCTCTGGCCGCTGATCCTCGTGCACGGAACCTGGGACTCCGTGGGGATCTGGGGCGCCTATTCGGGCTGAATTCCCGCGGCCTTCGTCGCGGCCGCCCACGATTGCAGTTGCGCCTTCATGAAGGCGCCGAGCTCCGCCGGCGTCGAAGCCTTTCCCGGAAAGCCCTGGAGGGCCAGTTGCGCCTTCACTTCCGGCATCTGCAGCGACTCGCTCACCGCGGCCGCGAGCTTCGCGGCCACATCGCGCGGCATCCCGGCGGGTCCGCAGATCGACGCCCATCCGCGGATGCCGATGTACGGAAATCCCGCCTCGGCCATCGTCGGCACGTCGGGCAGCGCGTCGTTGCGCTCGTCGAGCGCGGCGACGATCGCCCTCACGCGGCCGTCGATCACGTAAGGCACGATGAATCCCGTCGTGAAGATCATCTGCACCCGGTTCGAAAGCAGGTCCGGCATCGCGGGCGCCTCGCCCTTGTAGGGAACGTGCGTCATCTGCAGCTTCTCCGCGGCGGCGAGCTGTCCCGTCGCGATGATCCCCATGGCGTTTCCCGAGGCGTAATTCAGCTGGCCCGGATGGCTTCGCGCGTAGTCGACCAGGTCGCGCAGCGACTTCACGGGAAGGTCCTTGTTGACCACGAGGAAGTACGGAAACATCCCGATCATCGAGATGGGAGTGAAGTCCCTCACCGGATCGTAGGCGAGGTTCCTGTGCAGCGCCGGCGCCCCCGACATCCCCGTATTGCTCGCGAAGAGGATCGTGTATCCGTCCGGCGCCGACTTGGCCACGTAGTCGCTTCCGATCGTGGCGTCGCCGCCGGGCTTGTTGTCGATGATCACCGATTGCCCGAGCACCTTCGACATGCCCATGCCGACGGCGCGCGCGAGCGCATCGGCGCCGCCGCCCGCCGCGAACGGAACGACGAAATGAACGGGCTTGTCGGGATATTCGCCGCTCGCCGCGGTCGACATCCCCATCGCGACGGCAAGCGTGACGCTCGCCAGGTTGCCGATCAGTCTTCGCATCGCCCTGTCCTCGGGTGCGGGGCGATCACTCTGCCCCTTCCGGCACAGGCACGCAACTTCGGGAAACAAAAAGGGCCGGCGCGTGCCGGCCCAAGCCCTGGTGGGTGATTCGATCAGTCGCGATCGTCGTCGTCGTTGCCTCCGAAGTTGAAGAGGTCGAACAGGTCGCCGATGGCCGGCATGTTGCGCGGCACATAGGCGTTGTCGCTCATCTTCGGATTCGGCAGGTTGTCGCGGCTGCGCCTCGTGAGCGTCGTGCCGAGGCTCCAGTTGCGCTCGACGAATTTCACGAACGACGAGTGCTCGTTGTACACGTGGCTCACGTGGCCCCCCGTGGAAAACGGCGACACGGCGATCATCGGGACGCGCGGACCCGTGCCGAAGAAATCCACCGGCTGGATGAATCCCGAGTCGTAGTAGCCGCCGCCCTCATCGACCGTGATGAGGATCACCGTGGACTTCCACAGCTCCTTGTTGGCCTGCGCGAGCTGGACGATGTTCTGGGCGAACGCCTCGAAAAGCGTCCACTTCGAAGAGGCCGGGTGCCCGTCCATCGTGCCGTCGGGCTTCACATACGAGACCGCCGGCAGGTTCCCGCTCTGCAAATCCGCGAAGAGGTCCGTCACGTCGCGCATGTGGTCGGCCACGACTGCCGGATAGTTCGCCTGGTACTCGAACGGATTGCAGATATTGCAGTAGCTGCCGGCGAAGGGACTGCCGGTGCCGTCGGCATTGAAGCCGCCGCCGTAGTACTTCCAGGTGACGTTGTTCGCGGTGAGCACGTCGCCGATGCTGCGTTGTTGCGTTTGCGGGACGACGAGCCCTGTTCCCGGCAGGCCCTTGGGCGTGAAGGCAGGATCGATGTTCACGGCCTGGAAGTACTCGCCCGGACCGCAGTTCGTGCTCACGTTGTATGGCAACGCCGCGAGGTAGCTCGCGATCGGCGCGATGCCGGGCGCGCTGGGATCCGAGCAGTTGAACCACTGCGCGCGCTTCGTATAAAGGTTCAGCGTGCCCGCCTGCGGATCCGGGTTGTAGATGTTCGCCGCCGGCGGCGCGACTGGATTGCCGTTGCCGTCGCTGTAGAACACCTGGTCGGCGAATCCGAGCGGCTGGCTGTCGGGACCCGTGCCGCCCAACACCGGCTGGTGATAGTTGTCGCTCATCGTGTAGTTGTCGGCGAGCATCTTGAAGAACGGCGCGTCGCCGTGCTGCATGTTGAAGAACGCCATCGTCTGGCCGGTGTCGTGCGGCGTCCCGCCGGGCGGCGTGCTGTACGTCGTGGTGATGGCCGGCTGGAGGTCGTGCAGGCAGCCCGTCGGGTTGTCGCGAGACACGTGTTCGCGGTCGATGGCGCAATCCACCTGCTGGTACATCTGGAAGAACTGGTGGATCGTGTCGCCGGTGAACGCGTCGAAGGGCATCGTTGGGCCGGTCAGCTGGAACGGCCCGGGCGGCAACGCGTTCACATTCGTGATGCGCGCATCGGGACCCAGCGTGTACGGCAGGCCCGTTCCGCCGGTGGCGAAGAGGAACTGGTCCTGCGGCGGCAGGCCCGGATCGCCGCCCGGTATGGTGAGGATCGCCGCATAGGGCGAGACCGCTCCCACTCCGCCCACGTCGGGCGGCGGCAGCGTCGAGTAGAGCTGCTTGTTCGACATGCCCGCGCTGATGAAGAACTTGCCGCCGTTGGGAGGCGACACGATCCTGAACTGCTGCCCCTTCGCGAAATTCGGGCCCGGCGATCCGTCGGCGCGCACGATGCCCTGCGAAAGCAGGTTCAGTACGCGCTCGTTGCGATGCGCCGGCGAGTAAGTCGCGAAGATATGGTCGAAGCTTCGGTTCTCGCCGACGATGATGATGACGTGCTTGATCGGAGAGACCGTCCTGCCCGAATTGTCGTCCTTGCCGTGGTCCGCATAAGCGTTGGTCACGGGACCGAACGCCGAGGCGACGGCGAGTGACGTCGCGCACGCGGCCGTTGCGTGCCATTTCTTCCTGCTGCCCTTGCCTTTCATGACTACCTCCGTTCACGGGGAAACTGCGGGCAGCGTGAACCGCAGGAGTGACGTCGAGGTGTCAGGAAGATTATCTTTCCGCGACGAGGCGTAGGACAGGATGAGGGCGACGGTGTAGGACTTGATTCCCGGAAGTCGAGCCCCAGATACGATTGATGACACCCCTCGTCATCGTCGGGATTGCAACGCTCATCGTCGCGTGGCTTGCGCTCGAGCCGCTTGCCGTCACATGGCGGCGCGCCCGGTTGCGCGCCCGTCCTTTCCCTTCCGCATGGCGAAAGATCATCGCGCGCCGCGTACCTTATGTATCGCGCATGCCCGCGGACTTGCGCGCGAAGCTCGAAGGCCACGTGCAAGTCTTCATGCATGAGAAAAATTTCGTCGGGTGCGACGGATTCCAGGTCACCGATGAAGTGCGAGTGACGATCGCCGCGCAGGCGTGCCTGCTCATCCTCGGGCGCGACTCGCACTATTTCCCGAAGCTGCGCGACATCCTCGTTTACCCGGGCGCCTTCGTGGTCGAGCGCCTGGTGGGCGGGCCGATGCTGCAATCCGACTCCACCCGGGTCCTGTCGGGCGAATCGTGGACCCACGGGCAAATCGTGCTTTCGTGGAGCGATGTGGTCCAGGGCGCCGCGATCACGGACGACGGACGCAACGTCGTGATCCACGAGTTTGCGCACCAGCTCGACCAGGAAAAAGGCTACGCGAACGGCGCGCCGTGGCTCGGGCGCCGCGACCGCTATCCGCGGTGGTCGCGCGTGATGAACGCGGAATTCGCGCGGCTGCAGTACAGCGCCGCTACGGGCGAGCCGTCACTCTTCAATCATTACGGCGCGACGGAACCCGCGGAGTTCTTCGCCGTGGTGAGCGAAGCCTTCTTCGAACAACCGCGGATCTTCGCGCACCACCACCCGGCCCTCTACGAGGAGCTGGGCGGCGTGTATCGCGTCGATCCGCGGCAATTCGATTGGAGTGATCAGCCCCCGGTCACTTGAAAGCGTAGGTCACCGAGCCCCACCAGAAACGGCCGCGCGGGTCCGCCACCGAGTTCGCCCATCCCGCGGCGTGCGAGCCGTACGACGACACATCGGTGTACGGCGGCAGGCGATCCATGAGGTTGCGAACGCCGAGCTTCAGCGCGACGTGCTTGATCCCCAGGTACCGCAGCTGCGCGTTGATGCGCGAAGTGCTCGGGATGTCGTGGGTACCGCCGTTGGCGAACGCCTCCACCCATCCGCTCACGTACGTCTGCTCGATCGTGCCCTGCCAGGGGCCATTGGCCATGTCGAGCGTGGCGACGTGCATCCAGCGCGGATACGCGTTGCCCCCGTTGAAGCTGTTGCCGAGGTAGCTCACGAACGGGAGGTCCTTGCCCTGTTGCAGCTCGTAGGTGTCCACGTACGTGCCCGTGAAACCGAGCGTCATCTTCGCGAACGACGCGTCGAAGCGCGCGCGGGCGTCGATGTCGAAGCCCGAGGTCTTGAGGTCGCCGAGGTTCTCGAGCGGTTGGTCCACGTAGACCGTGACACCGCTGGCGGCACGATGGAACCGGTCGATGTACCTGTTGTACAGCGTGAGGTCATCGGGGTTCGCCAGGATCGTGTCGGCCGTGACGCTGCCGATCGTGTCCTTCTTGTGGATGCTCCAGTAGTCGACCGCAAGCGAAGACCCGTTCGTCGGCTCGAACACCACGCCAAAGCCCCATTGCTGCGAGGTCTCGGGCTTGAGGTCGGGCGACGCGATGTTGCGCACGTTCAATTGCGTTCCGACGCAACGTGCGTCTTGGTCGTCGATGAGCTGCTGCGGGCAACCAGGATCGTTCAGCGCGTTGGCCGAGTTGCCGAAGGACGGCGGGCTATGCAGGTCCCAGAGCGAGGGCGCGCGGAAGCCGGAGCCGGCCGAGGCACGGACCAGCCACTGCTTCGACGGCTGCCAGCGCGCGCGAACCTGCGGCGTGGCCTTCGAGCCCACGTCGTTGTAGTCGTCCCACCGCAGCGCCGCCGCGACTTCGAGCTCCTTGGTGAAGGGCATGTTGATCTCGCCGAAGAGCGCGCCCACGTTGCGGCTCGCGTTCGTATGCGGCACCGTGCCCTCGCCGCCGATGTCCAGGCCATTCTCGTAGTCGGAATTGAGCGGCTTGTCGTCGATCGACTCGTGGCGGAAGTTGACGCCCAGCGCCACCGCGGCCTTGCCCCCGGCCATGTCCCACATGTCCCTGCTGATCTTGCCGTCCAGCTCCGACGTGGTGCTCGTCGACTTGCGCATGTCGCCTTCCATCTTCGCGCCGTTCAGGAGCGCCGTGCCCTGGTCGTCGTTGGGCCCGAAGATGTTGAGGTTGCCCGTGGCGAGCGCGGATATGAAGCGCGTCTCCTGGATGTAGCCCGTGTACTTGAGGTCGCTCTTCGCCTGCGCGAAGGTGAGCGCGCTGTCATAGTCCCACCCGCTCACCGTGCCCTTGAATCCCGCCGACAGGCGCGACTGGTCCGCGGTGATGTCGTTGATGCGGTTGCCCGCGGGTGCGGAGCGATACGCGACCTCCAGGAAGCCCGGCGTGCCCAGGCTAGCCGGGCTCGTGTCGTAGCCCAGCCGGTTGATGAGCGCGATAGGCGCGTAGCGGCTCGTGAGCGGCAGCAGGATATTGGGCTGCGTGCCGTCGGGACGGATGTGCGCCGCGGTCTGGTCGATCGGTACCGGCGCGATGCGGCCGATGTTGTGGCCCTCGGCGAACGACGCTTCCGCGAAGAACGTGTTGTTCGCGTCCACGTTGTAGACGAAGCGGCCGAAGACGTCGCCGCGGTGGTTGTCCGGGAGGTTGTCGAGGTACGCCGCATAGATGCCGCGGCAACGGATCCTCGGGTCGCCCGACGGCGTCGTGCCCGAGACCTGCAGCACCGTGAAGTTGGGATCGCAAGGCGCGAGCAGCGGGTTGTTCGTGAGCGTTCCCACGTACGCGCCGGGGCTGAAGCCGTAGTCCATCAGGCGGCCGGGATTCGCGCGGAACGACGTCGGGAACGAGGCTCCGTCGATGTTGTCGGCACGCGCATAGAGCTTCTGGTCGATCGCCTTCAGGCTCTTGAAGTACTGGACGCGTCCGGTGACCAGCGCGTTCCAGCCGTCCTTGGCGAGATCGCCCGCGCCGAAGGCGCCCGTGGCGCTCGTCTCGCTGCCGGCGCGGCCTTCCTGCGGCTGGCCGTAATACACGGTCGCTTCGCCGCCCCTGTAGTCGTTGCGCGTGATGAAGTTGATCACGCCACCCACGGCGTCGCTGCCGTATACGGCCGAAGCGCCGTCACGCAGCACTTCGACGCGCTCGATCGCGCTGAAGGGAATGGTGTTGAGGTCCACGGCCTGTGGAGCCGCGTTGAAGCCGCCGATCGATCCGAACGCCTGGTTCGCGAGGCGACGGCCGTTCAGGAGCACGAGCGTGGAGCTGGCGCCGAGGCCGCGAAGGTTCGCGTTCGACACCGCGTAGCCGACACCCTGCGTCGTGTCCGAATACATCGCGGTGTTCGCCGTGATGTGGCGCACGATGTCCTCGGTGCTTTGCGCGCCCATCTTCTCGATGTCGGAGCGGGTGATGACGGTCACGGGCAGCGCCGTTTCACCCTCGATGCGCTTGATGTTGGAACCTGTGACTTCGATCCGTTCCCGCGGCGCGGTCTGCTGCGCGAAGACGGAAGTTGCTACTGAAAAAGCGATCGCTGCGCCCAATGCCTGAACCACGGCAAGGCGCAACCTGCCTCTTTTATCGATCATTTTGTAGGCCCCCAGTTGGAATAAGCTTGCTTACGTCTTGTTACATTGCGCAACAATCATAGCTCGATTTCCGGAATTGGGGGACCGGAAGCAAGCTTCGGGCAAGCAGGCTAGTCGATGGCGTACAGATTGCCGTCAGTACTTCCCACGTAGAGCGACCCGTCGGCCACCAAAGGCGACGAATAGAACGAGCCCACGCTCGTTTCGCGGTCTGCCGCGATCACGCTCTGCTCGCCCAGGGTCGAGCGGTAGAGCATCGGCATGTTGAACTTGCGCTCCGACGTGAGCACCCAGGACCGGTTGGCGCGCGATGCGTCGGTCTGGAAGTACCAGAGCAGGTTGCCCGAGGCGAGATCGCGGGCCTCCACGGTCCCGTTCATCACTGCCTGGTAGACGATGTTTCCCGCGACGGCGGGCGAAGCGAACATGAAGGCCTTGCCCTCCTGCCTCGCGACGAGCTTTCCCGTCCGGGCATCGACCACGTAGTAGAGCGAGGAGTCGGAGGTCGCGAAGACCACCTTTCCGCCCGAGACCGCCGGCGACGTGATGACCCAGCTGCCCGCGTTGTTGAACCTCCACTTTTCCTCGCCCGTGGCCGCATCGAGCGCGTAGAGATTCGAGTCCCGGCAGCCCACGTACACGACGCCATCCACCACGGCCGCCGAGCTCTGGAATCCCACCTGGTTGTGCATGACAGCGTCTTCGCCGCCGTGGAAACGCCATTTCTCCGCGCCCGTCTTCGCGTCGACGGCGTAGAAGTAGCTGTCCCAGCTTCCGAAGTACAGGATGCCGCCGGCGTAGGCGGGAGACGCGTGGACCACGTCGCCGGTCTTGAATTTCCACCTCAACTCGCCCGATATTGCGTCGAGCGCGTAGAGATTGCCGTCGCCGCTGCCGAAGTAGACGTTGCCTTCGGCCAGGACCGCGCTCGACAGGAAGATGTCGAACGGATCGAAGAAGGTCTGGCTCGACGGCGTCATGCCGTGCAGGCCCCGGGCCTCGAAGCGGCGTTCGCCGGCGGTGGCGAATCTCCAGCGCATGGCACCCGTCTTCGCGTTGAGCGCGTAGAAGTGCCCGTCGTAACTCATCACATACACCGTGTCGCCGGCGACGGCCGGGCTCGATGCGACCGCCGCGCGCGTCGTGTATCTCCAGAGCTGGTGGCCGTCGGCGGAATCCACCGCGTAGACGCTGCCGTCGTCGCTTCCGAAGTAGATGACGTTGCCCTGCGCGACGGGCGACGAGACGATGCGGGCTCCCGTCGGGAACATCCAGCGCACCCGGTGGAATTCGCGCGGACCCTGGGCCGCGTAGGCGCCCGTGTGCGCCGCATCGCCGCGGAACACGGCTTCGGCACCGGCGCCCGCGGGGAGCGCGGCAACGAGGAAAGTTGCGAGAGTCGCGATCTTCACGATGTCTTTCCTTCGCGGCGTAGCGTGAGCGGAAGCTCGAAGGGGCCGTTCTCGAAGGTTCCGACGATGCGCCCGTCGGATCCGTGGACGCGGCCTTCGAAGGTAATGCCGTAGGCGTGCGACTCGATCCGGAGCATCCCTTCCTCCTCGCCCACGAAGTCGATGGGCAGTTTCGTGGTCGCCTTGCCGACGACGACGAAGTCGACACTTGCCGGGGCGCCCGCGCGGTTGGCGATGTCGACCGTGACATGGCGCGGGTAGCCGCCCATCTCGTATTCGCCGATCCAGCGTCCCTCGGCCTCGCGCGAGACCGCCGTGCTTCGCTTGGCGAGGTCGACCTGCGCCGCGCCCGTGCGCTCGAGCGTGAAAGGCGCGACGTTTCCCGCCTGCTTGAGCTCGCCCGTCATGCGGGATTTTTCGTCGAGATGCGCGACGAGTGTCGCCTGGTTGGGAGCGGCACCCAGCGCGTCGCCGACGTCGAACGAGATCTCGCTTCCCGTGACCTTCACGTTGCCGAGCGGCGCGCCCTTCACGTAGAAGCCCGGGACGATGATCGAGCCGATCCACGCGCCGGACCGGTCCTTCGCGAGGTCGATCACGAGCGGGATGTCGCGGCCCGGAACCTGCGCGGCGCCGCTCCAGCGGCCCGCGGGATCGGCCGCTACGCTCGACAGGGCCGCCGTCGAGGCGAGCAGCAGCACGAGGATTCTTCGCATGGTTTCTCCCAGCGGCGCGCAGGTTGCGCCGGCGAGCAATAGGATGCAACTACAACGAATTCCGGATGTGACGGAATGTCACGGGTGGCTCACGCCATGAGCTTGCAGCCTCCTATCGTGACCGTTGTCTACAGGTACGATGGGGAAACACAATGAACGCGACGCTCGAAGACCTTCTCAGGCGCGACCTCGAGGCCTGGCTCCTCGCGAAGGCCGCCATCGCGAAGGCGATGCGCTGGCGGTAGCGCCAATCTTGCGGCACCGGCGGGGGTGGTCCATCATCATCCGCTGATGAACCTCATCTTCCGCCAGCTCGGCGACCCGACGTCCTCGACGTACACGTACCTGCTCGCCGACGCCGACACGCGCGAGGCGATCCTCATCGATCCCGTGTTCGACCAGGCGTTGCGCGACGCGGCGCTGATCGACGAGCTCGGCTTGAAGCTCGGATGGACGCTCGAGACGCACGTGCACGCCGACCACGTCACGGGGGCCTGGCTGCTCAAGCATCGCGTCGGCAGCTCGATCGCCCTGGGCGCCGGAACGGGCGCGCAAGGCGCCGACCGCTATCTCGCCCATGGCGACAGGATTTCCTTCGGAAGCCGCCATCTCGAAGCGCGTGCCACGCCGGGCCACACGAACGGCTGCATGACCTTCGTGATGGGCGACCACGCGATGGCGTTCACCGGCGATTGCCTCTTGATCCGCGGCAGCGGGCGCACCGATTTCCAGCAGGGCGATCCGCGCGCGATGTGGCGCTCCGTGCACGAGCAGATCTTTTCCCTGCCCAACGATTGCCTGCTCTATCCGGCACACGACTACCGCGGCCTCACGGCGACTTCAGTCGCCGAGGAGCGACAGTTCAACCCGCGCCTCGCCGACTCGATCAAGGTGGACGACTTCGTCGGGCAGATGAGCCACCTGGGGCTTCCCCATCCCAGGCAGATCGACGTCGCCGTCCCTGCCAACCTGCGATGCGGGCGGCCTGCCGAAGCAAGTGAGCCCACGGTCCAGTCCTGGGCGCCCCTGACGCTCACCTTCGCGGGCATCCACGAGATCCAGCCTTCGGTGCTGGAGGAGAGGTTGGCGCTCGCGCAGGTGATCGACGTGCGGGAGCCCGACGAGTGGAACGGCTCCCTGGGACACATCGCCGGGGCGAAGCTCATTCCGCTGGGCCAGCTCGCGTCGCGCGCGGCCGAGATCGACCGGGACCGGCCCGTGGTGATGGCGTGCCGCTCAGGCGCGCGATCGGCGCAGGCGGTGGTGATCCTTCAGCGGCTGGGGTTCAGGAACGTCGCGAACCTCGCCGGAGGCATCATTCGGTGGCGCGCGAGTGGGATCGCCGTGGAGGGCGGTCGGGACTAGCCCCGCTCGCCGCCGAGCCCAGCCTCACGCTGAGCAGCGACCTGCCGATGTCGATCCCGAGGCGGTAGTCCGTGGCCTTGGTGGCATCGACGATGTGGGTTCCGGGCACGATGGAGCCCACGATGAGCGAGAGGGCTTTCTCGAGGCCGTCGAGGCGGCGGCGCATCGCGTCGTAGCTACGCTCGGCGCGGGCGTCGGAGCCGCGGCGGGGTTCGTGTGCGCGTCGTTCTTTCATCTCGTGCCCCGGCGGAAGTGACTAAGGGATGATGCCCGAGGATAATCCACCCTACAACCCATGCGCCCGATCCTCGACGAAACCCGAATACACCCCGCGATCCGCGAGAAGGTCGCGTCCAATCGCGCCGGGATCGTGCAGGAGGTGGAGGAGGCGATCCGCTCCAATCCCCTCGTCGTCGTGGGCATGGGACTCAACCCGTTTCCGCGGCGCGCGCGCAGGGTGCTCGACGAGGCGAAGATCCCATACAAGTACCTGGGCTACGGGAGCTATCTCGGCGACTGGCGGCGCAGGACCGCGCTCAAGATGTGGACCGGCTGGCAAACCTTCCCGATGGTGTTCGTGAAGGGCGTGCTGGTCGGCGGCTGCAGCGACCTGGAGAAGCTGGTTCAAAGCGGCGAGCTGAAACGACTGCTTGCGTAGCACGGGAGAGCCATGGCCGATCCGAAAAACATTCCCCCGGAAGTCGCCGAGCTGCTGCGGAAGGGCGATAAGATGGGTGCCATGAAGCTCATGCTGCAGCTCAATTCGCCCGCCTCCCACAACACTCCGGACCATATGGCGAGGCCGCAAGTCCCGGTACCGAGGGCGACGCCTCCGGGCTACGTGAAGCGCACCGGCCTTTCGCCCGGCGAAGTGGCGAGGGCGGACGGCAGCATCCAGGCGATCATCGTCATCGCGGCGATCGCCGCCGCGATCGGCCTTTACTTCGCGTTCGGCTGAACGGGCAAGGGCCCGCGGGCCTGCTCGAAGGCGTGCGCCAGCTGCAGCACGCCGAAATCGTCGCGATACCTTCCCACGATCTGCATGCCGACCGGCAGCGGTTTCGCGTCGCCGGTAAATCCCGCAGGCACCGAGATCGCGGGATGGCTCGTGCACGTGATGTGGTAGCAGCTCTTCATCCAGTCGATGTACGTGGCGAGCTTCACGCCGTCGATCTCGGTCACGTACGGCTGCGAGGCGGGGAACGGCGGCACCTGGCTCACGGGCAGGCACAGGAACTCGTAGCGCTCCATGAACTTCGACATCCGCTGGAAGACCGCCGTGCGCCTGGCGATGGCGCGGCCCACGTCGACGCCGGTGAGGGCGAGGCCCTTCTCGATGTTGCCGACCACCGTGTCCTTGATGCGGCCGCGGTCTTTCTCGAGGAGATCCTTGAAGCGCATCGCGAAACTGTTGGCGCGCAAGGTCACGAAGACCTCGTCGGCGCCGTGCAGGTCGGGCTCCGCGTCCTCCACGATGCATCCCAGCGACTCCAGCACCCTGCGTTGCCTCGCGAGCACGTCGAGCACGCGCCGGTCCACCGGAAGGCCGCCGAGGTCCCTCGACCACGCGACCCGGACCTTCCTGAAATCGCGGGCGAGTGGCCGCGCGAATCGCGCGCCGTCCTCGGTGATGCTGATGGGCGAGCGGATGTCGGGCCCCGCCATCGCGGAGAAAAGGAGTGCCGCGTCCCCGGCCGTGCGCGCGATCGGGCCCAACACCGACAGGGTGTTCCACGCGTCCATGGCCGGATGGGACGGCACGCGTCCCGGCGTGGGGCGAAAGCCCACGACATTGCAGAAATTCGCGGGATTGCGAAGGCTGCCGCCCAGGTCCGATCCGTCCGCGAACGGCAGCATCCTGCAAGCCACCGCGACGGCCGCGCCACCGGACGATCCGCCGCAAGTCTTGTCGAGGTCGTACGGATTGAACGTCGTGCCGAACACCTTGTTGAAGGTCTGGCTCCCGGCTGCGAACTCCGGCGTGTTGGTCTTGCCGAGCGTGATCGCACCGGCGCCCCTCAGGCGCTCGACGATGAGTTGGTCGTGCGCGGGCACGTGATCGGCGTAGATCGGCGATCCGTATGTCGTGCGGATGCCCTTCGTATCGATCATGTCCTTGTAGGCGATGGGCAGGCCCTGCAGCGGGCCGATCTCCTTCGCCCCGCGGGTGGCCCTGCGATCGAACTTCCTCGCCTCGGCGAGCGCTACGTCCGGCAGGAACGTCACGATCGCGTTCACTTCCGGGTTCGCGCGCTCGACCTCGCCGATGAAAGCGCGCATCACTTCGACACGGGAAATCTTGCGGGTGCGCAACAAGCGCGCGAGCGACCTCGCAGAGTTGGATACGATGTCGTTCATGGAAGGTAAGCTTACGCCATGACTCTCGCCGGCAAGCCCGTCTCGCACTATCGCCCGCGCCGGCGCGAGATCGCCTGGCGCCCGATCATCGGCCGTTTCCCGGAGAAGCCGCCGCTCTTCGAGTGGGTGCTTCTCTCGATGCTCATCCACGCGCTCGCGATCGTGCTTTTCGGAGCGCCGGCGGGCGGCGCGAGCGAAGGACGCGCGATGTGGGGCTCGTTCGACGTGGAGCTCGCGGGACGCGCGCCCGACGCGAGCCCGAGGCTCAGGCTCGATCGCGGGACGCTGGAGGCACCGGCAGCTCCCGCGGGTCCCATCGCCATTCCGGCGCCGGCGCCACGCGTCCAAGCCGCCAAGCCGTCTCTTCGCGCCGCACCCAGGATCGAGCCGGCCGCGCCCCCGGTGGAAGCGCCACCTCCGGAAGCAGCGCCGAAGGT
>JBAQKF010000039.1:0-4849 GCA_049300695.1 Usitatibacter sp. | reverse complement strand
GGCAGGCACGGCTTACCAAACCTATGCGACGTCACACTCCGGCGGCAGCAACACGATCGGCGGGACTACGCCATACGTTAACGCGACCGGAGCAGATGGCACTTGGGATCCTAATACCGGGACCTGGACCTATCCGAAATGAACAACACGTCGAACCACGTCCTCCCACGCCCGCTGCTCTGCCGGGCGTTGGGGGCTCTCATGAACTTGGCTGGTAGACCCGACCTCTGGACGGAGTTCGGACCCTCGGGTGTAGCGCTGGCGCTCGCGCAGCTCGGCGCCCCAGGCGTGCACGCGGACCAGCGCACCGCCCTGCTCGTTGCCATGACGATCTGGTGCGGTCCGGGCGTCAGCTACCTGGCGTTGGGAGACTTCGTCACCGCCCTCAGGACGATGGATCAGCAGCTCGCGATCTCCCTGTGTCAGCTACTGCACGCCGTCACGTTCGGGGCCCGCAACTTGGAGGACTGGACTCAGGCAGCCGAGACGGGGAACCCGATGCCCGCGGTGACGGAGACGCGGGTGCTCAACTGAGGCGGGATCGCGCTCTCAGCCTCTCAGCAGTCTGCTAGTATACGCAAGCATGATTAGCGGCACGTGCCGACTATGCCTAACCCCGAACAGCGCCCTTCGGGAGAGTCACATCGTTCCGAAATGGACCTACCGACGAGCGCGCTCCGATGAAACGCAGAACCCCAATCCCGTGCACGTCTCCAAAGGCGGGGCGTTCCAGACCTCCAAGGAGCACAGAGAGTACCTCCTCTGTGAGAAGTGCGAAGCCCGCTTCGGCACACGGGAGGACTACGTTTCATGCATTGCTCACCAAGACGATGGTTCTGCCCCGATTCTCGGGATGCTATCGCCGCTGCCCTTTTTCGCGGACCGAGGAGCCCAAGCCGCGGAGCCTACAAACGTCGATACAGAAAAGCTCATATACTTTGGCGCGAGCGTGCTGATCATCCCCCGCTTTCGTGGACACCCCAAAAGGCGCGAGAATGCGCCAGGAGTGATCCATGGCGAAGAGGAAGAGAAGGTCGTTCGACAAGGAGTTCAAGGCGGAAGCTGTTCGGCTGTGCAAGGTCGGCGATCGCAGTGTGAGAGAAGTCGCGAGAGACCTCGATCTCACCGAGACAGCCTTGCGAGCGTGGGTGAAGCAAGCCGACGTGGATGCCGGCAAGGGACCGCCTGAGGCGCTGACGACCGTCGAACGCGAGGAGCTCGCGCGTCTTCGGCGAGAGGTCAAACGGCTACAAATGGAGCGCGACATTTTAAAAGCAGCGGCCACCTTCTTCGCGAAGGAGAGCGAATGAAATTCGCTTTCATCGAGTCGAAGGAGGTGGCCTTCCCCGTGAACGCGATGTGCCAGGCGCTCTCGATTTCGTCGAGTGGCTACTACGCCTGGAAGAAGCGGCCGGCGTCGCCTCGGGCGAGGGCTGACGCGCAGCTCGCCGTCGACATAGTCGCGGCGCACAAGCGAGGTCGTCGTGCCTACGGCAGCCCTCGCGTGCACCGCGAGCTGCGCGCTCGAGGCGTGCGGGTCGGCAAGAAGCGGGTGGAGCGGCTGATGCGCCAGAACGGCATTCAGGGCCGCAGAAAGCGGCGATTTCGGCGAACGACCGATTCCAATCACGCGCTGCCGATCGCCCCGAACGTGTTGCAACGCCAGTTCGAAGTTGCCGCTCCCAACCAGGTCTGGGTCACCGACGTGACTTACGTCTGGACCTCCGAGGGCTGGTTGTACCTTGCTGCGATTCTCGACTTGTTCTCGCGCCGCGTGGTCGGCTGGGCTGGAAGCGCGACCAACGACACGGACCTGGCCCTGGCGGCGCTCGGGCGCGCGCTTGATGCTCGCCAGCCGCCACCGGGGCTGGTGCACCATTCGGATCGCGGAAGTCCATACGCGAGCGAGGACTATCGCGGCGCTCTCGACCGCCGTGGGATCGTCGCCAGCATGAGCCGCACCGGAGACTGTTGGGATAATGCCGTTGCCGAGAGTTTCTTCGGAACGTTGAAGGCCGAGCTTGTCGACGACCAGCAGTACGTTTCCCGTGCGACGGCGCTCGCATCCATCGCCGACTACATCGACTCGTTCTACAATTTGCAAAGGAGGCATTCGTTTCTCGACTACGTCAGCCCCATCGAGTTCGAATTGAAGGCACAGACCGCAGCACTTGCGGCATAATCAACCTGTCCACCGAAGCGGGGGAAGATCATGCTCTGGCGAGCGCATCTGGCAAAGTCGGCCCCGAAGTGCAACCTAGGCGCGGAGTACGGGGACGCTTTTCGCAGATATCTCATTGGAAGCGGCGATTTCCCCGAACAGGCCGCCGCGATCGTGTCTGTGTACGCCCCGCGGAGCGGGGAAACGTTCGTCGTTGGCTCGCTCACCACAATGCCTGTTACGAACAAGCATGAGGGCTACCACAACCATCGTGCCACGGTCTGCGGTGTACAGTTCGACTTCGCGGTGGGGAAGCGCATCCCCGGCTGCTATCGGCGGTTTTGCCTCGTGCGCGGCGCGCCAAGGTTGGTCATACTTGCGCCGCAAGAGGTCCTTCTAGATTGGATTGGAGAGTTCATCTCCGGAGCGCCAAGATCGCGAAAGTTGGCGATGGGGATTCGTGAACGCGCAATGTTCCCCCGACCCAGAAGGAAATGAGGATCGGCCAGGCTCCTACCGCCTCTTGTCGGTCAGTTGTCGGTTTCGCCGAACCCGCCGCAACACTGTGCGCACTCCTCCCCCTGACCGTGAAGGGCGGGAACTTTAGGGCGCTGCGATGACCCTGCCAGTGGATCGAACCGACAACTTGTCCTGGTAGGGATCGGTCGTGTGGTTCTCGCTCGCGGTACACGACGCGCCTAGTCGCGCCGCAACCTTCCCGATCCAGCAAACATTGTCAGCGGGACCGCAACGAAACAGCCGCGGCATGCATTCAATCTGGTTGATGTGCGCGAAGCTCATCCGTTCGTAGGCGGCGTCGGTCGATTCCGGCAGGCCATCGCATCGGTTGGCGTTGCATGCGTCCCAAAGGCTCTTCGACGTCATCAGCGGGCGCAGCTTTTTCTCGTTGGCGGCAAGCCACCCATCGAGCGCAGTGAGATACGTGGCAGTGCCCTCGATGACGCCGCGCGCCGCATTCTCGAACTGAATTCCGCAAGCGCGCGACGCTACCTTTGATGGCGGTAAGTCACTGAGCGCATCCTTCGCCTCTGTGAGCGCCAGAGACACGCACATACGCAGGTTGTCGTACCCCTTCGTATCATCGTGGCATCCTGAATAGCGCCAGTCCGCCTTGCCGGAGCGGCACGCAATCGGGTGAAAACGGCGGATGGCCTTTGCCGCGTCCTCAGCCTCCAGATCATCCGGGGTTGCGGAAGGTGTCTCGATCGTAGTCGAAGTCGACTTGGCGCTCTCGGAGCACGAGTACCAAGTGTAGAGGCCCAACACCATGAGTGCGGTTGCCACGGCGGATCCGATCCGGTTTGCTGCAGCGCTAACCGCCGGGGAAGTCTGCGCCTGTGGCGGAGGTGGCGGCGGTGGACCTAACACCGCAGCGAACGGCTCGTACGACGCGATCGGCCACCACTCGGTCCCGTCTTGTTTCCGAATGTGCGCCCCGTGCCGCAATTCGCCGCCTCGGATCGCTTCGACGATCTCCGCGTCCTGAAACGGGCCACTCGTCCTATCGCCAACGGCCACCCACCAAGCCATCTCAGCCCTCCCATGCCCGGAGCGGGCGCCAACCGGGCAGGTTATGGGGGGCTCGTGGGCGCGGTCAACGGGCGAGTGCTGCGGCAACTTGGCCACAGTGTTCCGCCGGAAATAGGCCGCGCGGTAACCGTGATGGTTGCGAGATCCAAAGCTAGGTTTGCGGCCATAGGTTACTCCGCGTGCATCGGTATCCGTCGCCGCACGGTGCACTGACTGGGCCGCGCCGGCCCTTGCGGCTGCTCTCGTCCTGGCGTTACGCTCGCCAGATTATGGGGTTTAGGTTTCGACGTAGCGTCGGGATCGGCAAGTTCCTCCGACTCAACGCCGGTACGAAGAGTGGAAGCGTATCGGTCGGCGTTCGCGGTTTTCGTCTGAATTTCGGGACCCGGGGAACGAGGTTGACCACCGGGATCCCTGGTACCGGAGTCTCGTACACCACGCGACTGAATGCCGGAAAGGCCGCTCCCGCAAAGTCATCGAGCTCCGCGGCTGGCTGCTTGATGGCGCTCGTCTACTTGACCCTCGGCGGACTCGCGATCGAAGCTCTGGCCAAGTCGGACCCAGGTGGGGCCGTCGGGTTTGTCGTCCTATTGATGGCCCTTTGGGCAACGGTGTTGTTCGTTCGAAGGAACAGGGCGCGCAAGGCCAATGAAGCACAGGCGCGCCTTGCAGAGGAGCAGCAGCGGCAGGCAGAGGAGGTCTCGCGCCAGCACGAAAACGAGCGCCAGCGGCTAGCGGCTGAAATGGAGGCTTTGCGGCAACAACGTTGGAATCGGCTTTGCGCCACCTATGGTGCCGATATCGCCCAGCGGATCTGGGCGGGTGCCCTCTGGGTCGGCGCTACGGCTCCGATGTTGATCGAAATGCTCGGGCAGCCACTCGACGTGGATGAGCGCGTCTTGAAGACCAAGACCAAACACACCTTCAAGTACTCGCGTACAGGTCAGAACCGCTTCGCGTTCCGTATCTTCTTGGAAGACGGTGCGGTCGTCGGGTGGGAGGACAAGCGTTGAGTCCTAGGCCGCGCGCCACCCGGGGAGCCGCCGACAACTTCCTGGCGGGCTGTGGCGTGATCGTAATGTGCGGCGGTCTCTTCGGCACGTGTTTGCTCGATCGCTCCTGCAAGGAGTGGGAGAG
>JBAQKF010000038.1:0-2230 GCA_049300695.1 Usitatibacter sp. | reverse complement strand
GTGCTGCCCGCCACCGCGCCCAGCGCAGCGCCGCCCGCCGTGCCGACTCCCGTGTCATGGGGAGTGATGCGTACGTCGCGGACCGATTCGACCACGCCGAAGCGCACCGATTGCTCGCCGCGCACTTCGTAGCCGCGATAGTCGCCCGATCCCGCGGGGGGATAGGCGCATCCGCCGAGGGCGAGCGCGAGTGCCGCCGCCGCGATCTTGAGTGAAGTTTCCATGCTCGTTCTCCTTGCCTAAAGCGCTTGTGCGAACTCCTCGCGCAAGCGGGTTGCGATGATTTCGCGCGAGGGCCGGTGGTTCTGGCCGCCGCGATGCGCGATCTTGATCGAGCCCATCAGTGACGCGAGTTTCGCCGATTCTTCCCAGCCCCAATCGCGCGCCATTCCGTAGAGCAGCCCCGAGCGGTACGCGTCGCCGCATCCCGTGGGATCCAGCACGGCCTCGGGCTTCACCGCGGCGACGTCAATGCGCCGGCCCTTCGTGTAGACGCTCGATCCTTCCGCGCCGCGCGTGACCACGACGGCTTCCATCGTCGCCGCGAGCTCCTCGACCTTGCGCCCTGTTTTCTGTTCGACGACGCGCGCCTCGTAATCGTTCACGGCGAGGGCGGCCGCACCATCCATCATAGCGAGAAGATCGGGCCCCTCGAACATCGGAAGTCCCTGGCCCGGATCGAAGATGTAACGAACCTTCGCCGCGGCGAGGTCGCGCGCGTGCTCGACCATGCCCTGGCGGCCGTCCGGAGAGACGATCGCGAGGCGCGCGCCGGGCGCGTCCGCGATCCTGTTCAGGTGGGCGAAAGACATCGCGCCGGGGTGGAAGGCGGTGATCTGGTTGTCGTCTATGTCCGTAGTGATAAACGCCTGGGCGGTGAATTGGTTGTCAACGCGCTTCAGATGCCGCTGCGAGATGCCGAGGGAACGCAGGCGCTCCTCGTAGGGACCGAAATCGTGCCCCACCGTGGCCATGACGTGTGGGTCCTCGCCAAGGAGCTTCAGGTTGTACGCGATGTTGCCCGCGGTTCCACCGAACTCGCGCCGCATCTCCGGCACCATGAATGCGACGTTGAGGATGTGGATCTGGTCGGGGAGGATGTGTTTCTGGAACCGGTCCGGGAACACCATGATGGTATCGAAGGCCATCGAGCCGCAAACGAGGGTCGTCATGGGGCGTCAGTATAGGCGGTCGGAACAGCCCGACGGGCGGCATTGACGGGTGGACTGGGCCGAAGCAAGCTGATCGTGCTGAATTGGGTCCAGGCCGGCGTTCTGGATGACTGGCCACCTCCCTGTCGGCGCACGGTTTCTGAAACAGGGCAAACCCACCGAAAGGTGGCGACGCAAAGTCTCCGGTCTAAGGGGCGAAAGTCCTACGACAGCGGGATTGCCAGAAAGGCGGTGCAGCATGGCTCAAGCTCCTTTGGGGAACGTGGTCCCGTTGGGGGATCACCCGCGCGCCAAGGCGCGCCTGTCCCGCAGGGAATCCGACGAAATGCTCGCGGGGTGCCGCGAGCTTGCGCGCCAACGCATGGTGGGCGCGCTTTCCGGCATGCTCGATCGCATCGAGGACGACCTCTTCGAGCTCGCCGAGAAAGCCGCGGATCGCGAGACCCAGAACCTCTACCTCGACGCGCGCGCCCAGGCTCGCGAGAAGCGCGCCCTGATCGAGGCCGCCTTCGGCCGGCATTTCGTCGATTTCTTCGACAGGAAGGTCCGCGGCGAGGCGGAGAAATCCAAGGCGGGCAGTGTGTCGGGAGAGCTTTCGCTCGTAGGCGACGAAGATCTCGAGGAAGACATCGCTGTGCGCGAGATGTCGCAGAAGGCCAAGGAAAGCTGCGAGGGCGAGTTGATGGCGCTCAGCCAGCGCATGGGATTCCTCCTCGAGAAACCCGAGCTCGGAGACGACGCGAATCCCATGAGCCCGGCGACTGTGTTCGCGGCGTTGCGCGATGCGTGCGACCAGATCGAGGCGGGATTCAAGGTGCGCATGACGCTCATGCGGCAGTTCGAGCACTACGCGCAGGACGAGCTCCACAACATCTATCACGACCTGAATTCGCACCTGGTCGAGCGCCGCATCCTTCCCGAAATCCGTCCCGGTGTCAGGCGCCCCCCGTCGCAGCCGCGCCGGCCGAAGTCCGCTTCCCCCACAGCCGCTCCAGCGCCCACGGCCGCTCCGGCGCCCGCCGCGCCGCGGTCCGAGGGTGACATCCTCGGCGCGCTGG
>JBAQKF010000037.1:0-34871 GCA_049300695.1 Usitatibacter sp. | reverse complement strand
CGCCCGCGCAGCCCGCTGCGGCGAAGTCCGCGGCCGCCTTCGATGGCGACTGGCCCGGCTTCGTCGAGCGCTCGGGACTCACCGGCATGTCGGGCATGGCGGCGCGCAACGCCGAATTCGTGTCCTTCGAGAACAACAATCTCCAGCTGGTCGTCCCGGAGTCGCAGAAGATGTACGCCGAGAAGAACTACCAGGACAAGCTGAAGGCCGATCTCGCGCCGCACTTCGGAGCGAACCTGCGCGTCACGGTGCGCGTGGGCTCGATCAACGGCAAGACGGTGGCGGCGGCGCGATCGCGCGAGCAGGAAAAGCTCCAGGCGCGCGCCACCGAATCCATCGAGGGCGATCCGTTCGTTCGCAGCCTCGTGCAGGACCTGGGCGCGGAAGTGGTGCCCTCGTCGATCCGCCCGCCCGAAGCGGGCAACTGAACTCAAGTCGAAAGGTGACGTCATGATCCCGAAGGGTGGATTGGGCGCCTTGATGAAGCAGGCGCAGCAGATGCAGGAGAACATGCGCAAGGCCCAGGAAGAGCTCGCGAAGGTCGAGGTCGAGGGCCAGTCGGGCGCGGGCCTGGTGAAGGTCGTGATCACGTGCCGCTTCGCCGTGAAGAAGGTCTCGATCGATTCCACCCTGCTCACCGAGGACAAGGACATGCTCGAAGACCTCGTGATGGCCGCGATGAACGACGCGGTCACGAAGGCCGAGGCCGCGACGCAGGCGAAGATGGCGGGCTTCACCGCGGGACTCAACCTGCCGCCCGGAATGAGCCTGCCGGGGTTCTGATCGCGCGATGGAAAAGCCGGCGACACTCGAGGAGCTGATCCAGGCCCTGCGCTGCCTGCCGGGCGTGGGGCCCAAATCCGCGCAGCGCATGGCCTATCACCTGCTGCAGCGGGATCCGCAGGGAGCGGGGCGCCTGTCGCGGGGACTCTCCGACGCGGTCGAGCGCATCCGGCACTGCGCCCGCTGCAACACGTTCACCGAATCGGAAACGTGCTCGCTCTGCTCTTCGACGCGGCGCGATGCATCGCTGCTATGCGTCGTCGAGTCTCCCGGCGATCTCCTGATGATGGAGCAGACGCAAAGCTACGCGGGCCTGTACTTCGTCCTCATGGGGCGCCTGTCTCCGCTGGACGGCATCGGTCCGCGCGAGATCCATCTCGACCGCCTCGCCCGGCGCGCGATCGACGGCGTCGTGAAGGAAGTGATCCTCGCGACCAATTTCACGGTGGAAGGCGAGGCCACGGCGCACTACATCTCCGAGCTGCTTGCCGGCAAAGGAGTGAAAGTCTCGCGCATTGCACGCGGGCTTCCCGTGGGCGGGGAACTCGAGCACGTCGATAGCGGCACGCTCGCTCAAGCGATCCTGGAGCGGCGTCCGGCCTAGGCATCCCAGATGCCGGCGACATACAGGAACCCGATTCTTCCAGGCTTCCACGCCGATCCCAGCGTCGTGCGGGCCGGCCAGGATTACTACCTCGTCACCAGCAGCTTCGAGTATTTCCCGGGCGTGCCGGTCTACCGCAGCCGCGACCTCGTGCACTGGAAGCAGGTCGGCAATGCGCTCACGCGCGAAAGCCAGCTGAAGCTCGCGGGACAGAAGAGCTCCAAGGGCATCTTCGCGCCGACCCTCCGGTGGAACGACGGCACGTTCTACATGGTCACGACCAACATCGAGAACGGCGGCAGCTTCTTCGTGACCACGAAGGACCCGGCGGGCGAGTGGTCCGAGCCCATCTTCGTGGGCGAGAAGGGCTTCAGCATGGACCCATCGCTCTTCTTCGACGACGACGGCAAGGTGTACTACACGCGCCACGGCGGCGGCCGCAATGGCGGCATCTACCAGTCGCAGATCGATCTGGCCACCGGGGCGCTACGCGAGGAGCCGAAGCTCATCTGGCCCGGCACCGGCGGCATCTGGCCCGAAGGCCCCCACCTCTACAAGGTGAAGGGCACCTACTACGTGATGATCTCCGAGGGCGGCACCTCGTACCAGCACAGCCTCACGGTGGCGCGATCGAGATCGCCGTGGGGGCCGTTCGAAGCGAATCCCGCGAATCCGATCCTCACGCACCGCGACAAGCCGGAACTGCCATTACAAGCAGTGGGACATGGCGATCTCGTGCAGACCGCGGACGGCGCATGGTGGGTCGTATTGCTGGGGATTCGTCCCACGAACCGTCACCACCATCTTGGCCGCGAGACGCTCCTCGCCCCCGTGTCCTGGGATGCGAAGCGATGGCCGCACGTGAATCGCGACGAGCCGCTCGCCCTCGAGATGAGCGCCGCGGGATTGCCGCGATGGTCGCCGTTTCCCGCCGAGGCGCTCCGCACCGAATTCGATGGATCGATGCTGGGCCCGCAGTGGGTGCATTTGCGCACGGCCTCCACGGATCGATGGTCGCTCGCGCAGCGCGCGGGCTTCCTGCGATTGAACGGCAACGGCGAGACGGTGGACGAGATCGGCTCGCCCGCGTTCGTGGCGCGACGCCAGGAGCACTTCCGCATGCGTGCCGCCACGCGAGTCGAGTTCGTCCCGGCCGGCGAGAAACAGGTCGCGGGACTCGTGCTGCGCCAGGACGAGGCCAACCACTATGAGCTGCGCATCGCGGGGTCGCCGGGCCGGCGCGTGGAGCTCGCCACGCGCGTGGCCGGCGTGACGACGGTCCAGGGCACCCAGCCGATCGAGGCCGGCCCGGTGATCCTTCGAGTCGATGCGTACCGGGATCGCTACGAGTTCTCGTGCGCCGTGGGCGGCGGCCCGTGGGTCCCGGTAGGCTCGGCGCCCACGGAGCCGCTCTCGTCGGAAAGGACCGGAGGATTCACCGGCGTCTTCATCGGGATGTATGCGAGCGGCGCCGCAGGCGCTACGATGCCTCCTGCCGATTTCGCCTGGTTCGATTATGAAGCGCTGGATCCCTAGCCTCGCGGCCTTGGTACTTGCGCTTTCGGGCGCGCTGCCGGCCCATGCGCTGGGAGAGAAATCCTTCGTCGTGAACGACGGCGCGAATGGTGCCGTGGCTCTCGCGCATGGCGGCCGCGCGAGCCCGGTCTACATCGATGCGAACGACGATGCCGGCGTGATCCGCGCGGCGACCGACCTGCAGGCCGATGTCGAGCGCGTGTCGGCGGTGAAGCCGGAGCTCGCGAAGGGCGGCGCGCCGACGGGGGCCGACGTGGTGATCGTGGGCACCCTCGGCAAGAGCGCGATGATCGATGCGCTCGTGAAGTCGAAGGCGATCGATGTGAGCGACGTCCGCGATCGCTGGGAAGGCTTCCTGATCCAGGCCGTGGCGAAGCCCATGCCGGGGGTGGAGCGCGCGCTCGTCATCGCGGGTGCGGACCGCCGCGGCACGATCTTCGGCATCTACGAAGTCTCCGAGCAGATCGGCGTGTCGCCCTGGTACTGGTGGGCCGACGTGCCCGTGGTCCATCGCGACGAGGTGTTCGTCGCCGCGAAGACGCGCGTGGCCGATGCGCCGGTCGTGAAGTACCGCGGCATCTTCATCAACGACGAGGAGCCGGCCCTGGGCGGCTGGGCGCGCGCGAAATTCGGCGGGCTCAACCACGAGATGTACGGGCACGTCTTCGAGCTGATCCTGCGCCTTCGCGGCAACTACCTCTGGCCCGCGATGTGGCGGACGGCCTTCTTCGACGACGATCCGCTGAACGGCAAGCTCGCCGACGAGTACGGCATCGTCATGGGTACTTCGCACCACGAGCCGCTCATGCGTGCGCAGCCCGAGTGGCATCGCTACGGCAGCGGCCCCTGGGACTACGAGAGGAACGGCGAGAAGCTCCGCGAATTCTGGGCGGGCGGCCTCGAGCGCGCGAAGGGCTGGGAAAAGATCATCACGCTCGGCATGCGCGGCGACGGCGACAAGCCCATGAGCGAGGAGGCCAACGTGGCGCTCCTCGAGAAGATCGTCGCGGACCAGCGAAAGATCATCGCGAGCCAGGTCGATCCCGACGTCACGCGCGTCCCGCAGACGTGGATGCTCTACAAGGAAGTGCAGGATTACTACGAGCGCGGCATGCGCGTGCCCGGCGACGTGACGCTGCTCTGGTGCGACGACAACTTCGCCAACATCCGCCGGCTGCCGGCGCCCGAGGAAAGGAAACGACCCGGCGGCGCCGGCATCTACTACCACTTCGACTATTTCGGCAGCCCGCGCTCCTACAAGTGGATCAACGTGACGCCGCTGCCGAAGGTGTGGGAGCAGATGCACCTCGCGTGGAAGTACGACGCCACCCGGATCTGGATCGTGAACGTGGGCGACATCAAGCCCATGGAAGTGCCCACGGAGTTCTTCCTCACGTACGCGTGGAATCCGTCGCGATGGCCCGCCGACCGCCTGCAGGAATACCTGCGCCTCTGGGCCGCGCGGGAGTTCGGAGCCAAGCACGCGACGGCGATCGCGGACATCGTCGCCAAGTACGCCAAGTACAACGGCTTGCGCAAGCCCGAGGCGATCGATCCCGCGACCTTCAGCCTCGTGAACTATCGCGAAGCCGAGACGCGCGTGAGCGAGTTCAACGACATCGCCGAACGCGCGCGACAGATCGCCGAAGACCTGGGTCCCCAATATCGCGACGCGTTCTACGAGCTCGTGTTCTACCCCGCGCGCGCCGCCGCCGCCGTGACCGAGATCAACGTCACCGCGGGACTGAATCGCCTCTACGCCAACCAGGGACGCGCCACGACGAACGACATCGCCCGGTACGTGCGCGGCCTCTTCGCGCTCGATGCGCAACTCGCGAGCCACTACAACGTGGATGCGGCCGGCGGGAAGTGGACCGAGATGATGTCGCAAACCCACCTGGGATACATCTCGTGGAACGATCCGCCGCGCAACGTGATGCCGGCGATTTCCGAGATCCAGGTGCCGAAGCCCGGCGAGATGGGCATCGCGGTGGAAGGCAGCGAGATCGCGGGCCCCGGGCGCGGCGCGAAGACCGTGTTGCCGGCGCTCGACGCCTTCGACCTGCGCACGCACTACTTCGAGATCTTCAACCGCGGCGAGGAGCCGTTCGGGTTCGAGGCGAAGGCGGGCGAGCCGTGGATCGTGCTGAGCAAGACGTCGGGCAGTGTCGAGCACGAAGTGCGCATCGAAGTGGGCGCGCGATGGAACGAAGTACCGCCGGGCGCCGAACGCGCGACGATCACCGTCACCGGTCCCACGGGCCGCCCTTATACGCTGCAGGTTCCGATCCGGAATCCCGCGAGCAATCGCCCCGCCGCCGGAGCGGGATTCGTCGAGACCTCGGGCGTCGTGTCGATCGAGGCGGAGCACTTCGCGAAGGCCCATGCGCCGCGCGGCCGCGAGTGGCTGCGCATTCCCGATTTCGGCCGGTCGCTTTCCGGGATGACGATGACTCCCGTCGAGGCGCCGGCGGTAACGCTCGCCGATGCGATGAATCTCGAATACAAGGTGCACCTCTTCGACGCGGGCAAGGTCACGGTGCACGCGGTGCTCTCGCCCACGCAGAAATTCCAGCCGGGCGCGGGTTTTCGCTATGCCATCTCGTTCGACGACGAGCCGCCGCAGGTCGTGAACATCCACGCCGACGAGTCGAAGCCGTACTGGAGTCGCACGGTGCTCGATGGCGTCGCCGAATTCACGACGTCGCATGCGATCGCGAAACCGGGCGCGCACGTGCTCCGGTTCTGGGCGCTCGATCCGGGCGTGGTTCTCGAGAAACTCGTGGTGGACGCGGGCGGGCTCCTGCCCAGCTACCTGGGCCCTCCCGAGAGCCCGCGGTTGTAGCCATGCGCGTCCTGCTCATCGGTGGGACGGGCTCCATGTCCTCGCGCATCGCGGAGCTCGCCGTGGAGATGGGCCACGACGTGATGGTCGTCTCGCGCGGGAAGAGGGCGCTGCCCGAAGGCTTGCCGGTGAAGACGCTCGTGGCCGAGCGCGCCGAGCTTCGCTCGCACGCGGCCGAGCTTGCGGTATTCGCACCCGAGGCCGTGGTCGATTCCATCTGTTTCGAGGCGGCACGCGCGGAGGACCTCGTGGCGCTCTTTCCGAAGGCGCGCCGCGTCGTGCTCATCAGCAGCGTCGATGTCTATGGCGAGGACGTGGGCGGGATGCCCGTCACGGAGAAGCACGCGACGAACCCGGCGACGTCGTACGCCATGGGCAAGGCGCTCTGCGAGCGCGTGATGCTCGAAGGCCTGGGCCGGCGCGCGACGATCTTTCGCCCGAGCCACATGCTGGGCCGCCAGTACCTCACGACGAGCCTCTGGAGCCGCAGCCCCTACCTCGTCGACCGGCTGAAGAAGGGCAGGGCGATTCCCGCCATCGACGGCGGGCGCAACCTCATGACGCCGGTGCATGCCGTCGATGTGGCGAACTGGGTGATCCGCGCCTTCGATAGCCCGGTGGCCGGCGGCGAGATCTTCAATGCCGTGGGCGACGAGACCGTCACGCAGCGCGACTACTACGCCACGCTCGCCTCGATCCTCGGCGTGGAATTGAACCTCGTGGCGATCCCCTCGCACGTCTTCCGCCGCCATGTGAAAGAGCCCTCGACCTTCAACTGGCATCGCCCCTACAGCAACGCGAAGGCCGTGACGAGGCTGGGCTACAAGCCCGTGGCGACCTTGCGTTCGATGCTGGAAGAGACCGTGCGATACATGCTCGACCACGGGCTCGTGAAGGACTGTGCGGAAAATCCGATCGACGATGCGCTGGTGGAATCGGCCCTTCGCTACGAAGCGGAGCTGGGCAAGCTCCTCGATACGAAGCGCTAGAGGCGCTGCGGCATCCCGCGCAAGGCGTCGGCGACCACGCCGCGGAGCGCCTTCGGGCGAAACTCTCCGTCATAGGGATTGGGCCGCTGGGGCAGGCCGTCGGCGCGCGGGTAGCGATCCTGCAGCCAGCTCACCGGATCGAGCAGGCCCCAGGTCATCATCGTCTTCACGCGCGGGTACGAGAGCGTGAGGTCGAGGTACGCCTTGCCGATGGCGGCGACGGATGCGTCGCGCCTGGCCGTGTCGGAAGGAAACTCGCGGTCGTTCACGTCGAATTCGGTGATGAGCAGGTCGAAGCCCATGGAGCTCGCCTCGTCGAGGAACTTGCGCCATTCGCCCTCGTAGCCCTTGGCGCTCGTGCCCTCGGAGCCGTCTTCGGTGGCGCCGATGTGGCTTTGCAGTCCCAATGCCTGCACCGGCGTGCCGCGCCTGCGGAATTCGTGCAGGAGCTTCAACACTCCGGCGCGGTGCTTGATGTACCCGTCGCCCCAGCTCATGTAGTCGTTGTAGACGAGCTGCGCCTTCGGCGCGTATTCGTGGGCGAGGCGGAACATGAGGTCGAGTTCCTCCAGCGCCCCGAGCCTCTGGGTGAAGACGTTGTCGCGAAGCTCGCCCGTCTTCGGATCGACGGCCTCGTTCACGACGTCGTAGCTGGAGACGATGTCCTTGAAGTGCTTGCAGACGGTGCTCACGTGCTCCACGAGCAGCCGCTCGGCTTCCTTCTTCGGGTCGGCGCCGAAGTCGTGCTCGTTCACCCACCTGGGCATCCACTTCGAGGGCTGCCACATGAGCGTGTGCCCGCGCACGAGCATGCCGTTGGATATCGCCCAGGCGAACATCTCATCGGCCTGCGCGAAGCGGAACACGTCGGGCGAAGGGCGCAGATGCTGCCACTTGGTCTCGTTCTCGCACACGAGCACGCCGCACTCTCGCTGCATGAGGGTGCGGTAGCGCTCGTCATGGAAACGCGATTTCGCGCGCGAGCCGCTGCCCGAGATGCCGATGGCGTTGCCGAACCGCAGTCCCTTCTTGCGGCCGATGGCGTCGAGCGAATCGGGCGCCTCGCCTTCGGCGCGTGCGGGGACAGCGGCCGCAACACCGGCGACAAGCAGCATCCTCGTGGCTTCACGGCGTGAGATTGTCACCGCGGTCTCCGGTTGTCAGGCGATCTCGATCGTGACGCTCTTCAGGTCGCGCGAATTGGGTCCGGCCAGGATGTCGATGAGGCCGGGCTCGACCACTTCCTTCATCGACGCGTTCCAGAGCGCGAAGGACTTGGGATCGAGCGCGATCTTTACCGTGCGCTGTTCCCCGGGCGCGAGAGTCACCCGGGCGAATCCCCGCAACTGCTTCACGGGACGCACGACGGAGGCGAGCGGATCGTGCACGTAGACCTGCACCACCTCGTCGCCTTCCCGCTTTCCGGTGTTGCGCACGTCCACTTCCACCGTGACGCCTTCGCCGGCGCGGATGCGCGACGCGGACAGGCGCGGCGCGCCCAACTCGAAAGTCGTGTAGCTCAGTCCGTGGCCGAAGGGGAAAAGCGGTGTCGTCGCAAAGCCGCGGCCCGGCAATCGCGGCTCGGGCTGCGCGTTGTAGTACACGGGGACTTGCGACACGTCGCGAGCCACCGTGACGGGGAGCTTGGCGCCCGGGTTCACGTCGCCGAAGATCGCGTCGGCCATCGCGGTGCCGCCTTCCTGCCCCGGGTACCAGCATTCGAGGATCGCGTTCGCCTTCGCGGCGACGTTGGGATAGCTGGGCGGCCTTCCGTTGATCGCGAGCACCACGACGGGTTTGCCGAGCGCGTGCAATGCATCGAAGAGCGCGTTCTGGTCGCCGACCAGGTCGAGGCTCGTGCGATCGCCGAGGTGGTTGGTCGCATAAGCCTCGCGGCTCGTCTGCTCGGTGTCGCCGATGGCGAGCAGGATCACGTCGCAGTCCCGGGCGAGCCCCACGGCCTCCTCGATGAGCTTCCGGTTCTTCTCCGGGTCGCCGAGGCGCACGTCGTCGGCCTCGCGCTGCTCGCTTTGCGTGATGAAGACGCCTTGCGCGTGCACGACCTCGGCCTGGCCGGCGAGCTTCGCCTTCACGCCTTCCAGGAGCGATACGGTGTGGCTGGGCTTGCCCGAGTAGCCGCCAAGACGGGCGACCGCCGCGTTGGGCCCGATCACCGCGATGCGCTTGTAGGCCCCCGGCGCGATCGGCAACGTCCCATCGTTGGCGAGCAGGCACAGCGACCGGTGCGCGGCGCGAAGGGCGAGCGCGCGGGCCTCGTCGTCGCCGGTGATGCGGCGGGCCTCCTCGATGTTGGCGTAGGGCATTTCGAACAATCCTGCCCGGAACTTGAGCGAGAGCACGCGCGCGCACGCGGTGTCGATCGCCGATTCGGGAACGCGTCCGTCGCGCACCAGGGCTGGCAGCCCCCGATAGGTAGCCCCGTCCGGCAGCTCGCAATCCACGCCGGCCTGCAGCGCGCGAATCGCCGCTTCGGAAGCGTCGGCGGCGACGTGATGAAGCTTCACCAGCTCTTCCACCGCGAAATAGTCGCTCACGATGGCGCCGTCGAAACCCCACTCGCCGCGAAGCACGGTGCCGATGAGCCACTTGTTCACGTGGGACGGCACGCCGTCGATCTCGTTGTAGGAAGGCATGACCGACGCGATGCCCGTGCGCGAGACGACCTCGCGGAACGGTGGGAAGAAGTTCTCGCGAAGCTCGCGCGCCGGGATCGGCGCGGGCGCCACGTTCTCGCCCGACTGGGGCTGGCCGTGGCCGGTCATGTGCTTCAACGTGGCGAAGACCTTGCCCTCGGCGAGCGTGCGGCCCTCGCCTTGCAGGCCGAGCACAGAGGCCACGCCCATCTCGCCGCACAGGTAGGGATCCTCGCCGAACGTCTCTTCGATGCGGCCCCAGCGTGGATCGCGCGCGATGTCCACGACGGGCGAGAGCACGAGGTGCGAGCCGTGGACGCGAACCTCGCGGGCGATGAGGCTATTCACGTCGCGGACGAGATCCGGGTCGAAGGAGCCCGACATTCCGATCGCCATCGGAAACATCGTCGTGCCGACGGCCATGTAGCCGTGCAAGCACTCTTCATGGAAGAGCACCGGAATGCCCAGGCGCGTCCGGTTCACCGCCCAGGACTGGATCGCGTTGATGAAGCGCACGGTCTCCTCGGCCGTGCGCCAGCGCGTTCCCGGGGCCTGGATGCCGCCCTTGAGGTCCGAAGGGCGCGTGACCTGGCCGAATCCGTCGGGGTAGGCGCGGCCGGCTTTCTGGAAGTCGAATTCGTTCGAGCCGTCGGCCAGGATGTCGTGCTTCGTGGCCCACAGCGCGATGAGCTGGCCGGCTTTCTCCTCGAGCGTCATGCGGCCGAGCAAATCCTTCACGCGCGCGTCGACCGGGAGCTTCTTGTCCTTGTAGGGCGCGTTCGGGTCGGCCTTCGCCGTGGCGAGCGGCGATACGGCGCCCAGCGCCGAGATTCCGGCGATCGCCTTCAGGGCCTTGCGCCTTCCGTCGCGCGTCATTGGCCGGCACCCTTCCGCACCGTGAGCGTCGCCGATTTCAGGGCGATCGAGTTGGGTCCGGTCATCACTTCGTACTCACCGGCCTCGACGACGCGGTGCATGTCCATGTCCCAGATCGCGAGGCTTTGCGCTTCGAGAGTGAATCGCACTGTGCGCTTCTCGCCGGCCTTCAATGTGATGCGCTGGAAACCCTTCAGCTCTTTCACGGGGCGTGTCGTCGAGCTCACCTTGCCGTGGATGTAGAGCTGGACCGTCTCGTCGCCGGCGAGCTTCGAGTTGTTGCGCACCTCGACGGAAACCTTGACGGAGCCGTTGGCGCCGACCGACGTGGACGACAGCAGCGGCGTGCCGGTCTCGAACGACGCGTACGACAATCCCCAGCCGAAGGGAAAGAGCGGGTCCTTCGAATCGAATAAGTAGCCGCGGTGGGCCGTCGGTTTCTCGTCGTAGAAGATCGGCAGTTGTCCCGCGTCGCGCGCGATCGTGGTGGGAAGCTTGCCGCCGGGATTCGCATCGCCGAAGACGACCGCCGTGATCGCCTTCGGTCCCGCCTCGCCCAATCCCCACGCTCCGACGACGGCCTTGGCCTGCCTCGCAACCTCCGGATCGATCGAGGGCAGCGCGGATGCGAGCACGACGATCACGGGTTTGCCGAGCGCGGCGATCGCGGCGATCGAATCGCGCGGCGCCGCTGCGTCGGTCTCGCCGATCGCGAGCACGATGAAGTCGGCCTGGCCGGGGGTGACGATTGCGGCGCGATCGCGCGTGCGCGCGCGCAGCTCGTCGAGGATCGAGGGCATCGATCCCAGCTCGACCAGCGCGATCCGGAGCGGCGTGCGCCCGGCCGTGGGCAACGAGAGCGGCAGCGTGCCGTCATTGGCGAGGAGAACGATCGAGCGTTGCGCCGCCTTCGCGGCGATCGCTTTCGAATTCGCGGTCGGCGACACGGCAAGCGGCGTCACGTCAATCGGCCCGCCATCGGCGCCGGCGATGCGCGCGAGGGCCAGTGCCGCCACGTCGTCGGCCGCGACGCGATACACGGCGTGCAGGTCCGTTATGCCTTCGCGCGTCGCGATCACCGTGCCGCCGTACCTCCATTCGCCGCGCAGCACGTCCTTCAATAGCCACGCATTCGCGTGAGAGGGAACGCCGTCGATGGCGTTGCGCGACGGAACGATCGCGCCCACGGCGGTACGGCGGATCGCGTGCTCGAAGGGCGGGAAGTAGACCTCGCGAAGCTCGCGCTCGGCCACCGGCGCGGGTCCCACGCCGTCGGCGGGAAGGCCGGGGCCGGCGAGTCCGGTGACGGCCGCGAAGACCTTGCCCGCGGCGAGCTCATGAGGTTTTCCGCTGCCCTGGAGTCCTTCGATCGCGGCCACGCCCAGTTCGCCGGCCAGGTAGGGATCCTCGCCGAACGATTCTCCGGGATGCCCGCGTCGCGGATCGCGCGCGATCGCGAGCGAAGGCCCGAGCACCATCTTCGCGCCCTTCGCGCGGGCCAGGGCCGCCATCTCGGAATAGGCTTCGCGGACCACGGCGGGATCCCACGAGCAGGCGAGGGCGAGCGGCTCGGGAAAGCCCGCGCTCTCGAGCGAGCGAAGCTGCGATTCAGGCATGGGCGGTCGAGCCGACGCGGCGCACGCGAGCGCCGATGTGACGAGGATCGCGATCGCGCGGCATCGGGCGATGGATTGTAGTTGTGGCATCCTTGAGCGGTAGCGCTACCATTTTTATTCTGGCACAGATTCGATGACCCAGGATTCGAAGACTCCGAACGCAATCGCCAAGTTGCTGGCGCCGCTCGCCCTCGTCCACCCCGTGAACCTCGAATGCGGTCGCGAGGAAGATGGCTACGACCTTTGGCTGCGCTATCGGCCGCTCGCGGGCGAAGCGAAGGCGCGCCTCGCGGCACGCGCGGCCTCGATTGTCGCGCCGACGGATCCCTCGACCACGATGCTCGCGGCGGTCGCGGAGCTGCATCGCGCGACCAGTTGCATGCTGGGGACCGCGCCCGCCCTGGGCCAGGAGGCGAGCGACGGCGCGCTCGTGCTCGCGACGCCGGCGTTGATGCCGAAGCTCGCCTTGCACGCACCGCTCGAAAGGCTGGGCCCCGAGGGCTACACGGTTCGCGCCGACACGATCGACGGCAAGCGCGTGACGCTCATCGCGGCCAACGGCGATATCGGCGTCCTGTATGGCGTCTTCGCGTGGCTTCGCGCGGTATTGCTGGGACGCGACCTGGAGCACATCGACGAGGTCTCGGCCCCGAAGGTGCGGCTGCGCATGCTCAACCATTGGGACAACCTGGACCGCACCATCGAGCGCGGCTACGCGGGCGAGTCGATCTGGGACTGGTGGAAACTTCCCGACGTGAAGGAGCAACGCTACGTGGACTACGCGCGCGCCAACGCGTCGCTCGGGATCAACGCGGTGTCGCTCAACAACGTGAGCTCCAGGCCCGAGATGCTGCTGCCGCAATTCATCGCGAAGGCGGCCGCGCTCGCCGACGTCTTCCGGCCCTACGGCATCAGGGTGTACTTCGCAGCGCGCTTCTCCGCGCCCGTCGAGCTCGATCGCCTGCCCACGGCCGATCCGCTCGATCCCAAGGTGCGCGCGTGGTGGAACGCGAAGGCCGACGAGATCTACGAGGCCATTCCGGATTTCGGCGGCTTCGTGGTGAAGGCGAATTCCGAGGGGCAGCCCGGGCCGCACGACTACGGACGCGACCATGCCGATGGCGCCAACATGATGGCGCGGGCGTTGGCGCCGCACGGCGGCCTCGTGTTGTGGCGCGCTTTCGTCTACTCCCCGGTCGATCCCGAGGATCGCCACAAGCAGGCCTACACGGACTTCAAGCCGCTCGACGGGAAGTTCCTGTCCAACGTGATGGTGCAGGTGAAGAACGGCGCCATCGATTTCCAGCCGCGCGAGCCGTTCCATCCGATGTTCGGCGCGATGCCGAAGACGCCGCTCGTCCTCGAGTTCCAGGTGACGAAGGAGTACCTCGGCTTCGCCACGCACCTCGCGTATCTGGGCACGATGTACGAGGAAGTCCTTCGCGCCGATACGCATGCGAACGGGCCCGGATCGATCGTCGCGAAGGTGGTCGACGGCAGCCTCCACGACTACTCGCTCACGGGCATGGCCGCGGTTTCCAATATCGGGAGCCACCGCACCTGGTGCGGCTCGCATTTCGACCAGGCCAACTGGTATGCGTACGGGCGCCTCACGTGGGACCCTTACGCGTCGGCGCGCGACATCGCGCGCGACTGGGCCGTGCAGACTTTCGCGACCGACGCCGCAACGACCGGTGCGATCGTCGAGATGATGATGATGTCGCGCGAAGCGGTGGTGGACTACATGATGCCGCTCGGCCTGCATCACCTCTTCGACACGGGGCATCACCATGGTCCCGGCCCCTGGGTCTCGGAGCTCGCGCGCCCCGAGTGGAATCCCGCGTACTACCACCAGGCCGACAAGGAGGGGATCGGCTTCGACCGGACCGCGAAGGGCAGCAATGCGATCTCGCAGTACGAGGCCGAGGCGGCAAGGCCCTGGGCCGATCCCCGCACCACGCCCGACGAGCTGCTCCTCTGGTTCCACCACTTGAAGTGGGACTACCGGATGAAGTCGGGCAAGACGCTTTGGGAGGAACTGGTCGCGCACTACGACCGTGGCGTGGCCGCCGCCGTGGACCTTCGCAAGCGCTGGGATGCACTGAAGGGACATGTGGACGCGCGACGGCACGCGGAGACGGCCACGCTGCTTCGCGTGCAGGAGCGCGAGGCGCTGTGGTGGCGCGACGCCTGCATCGCGTACTTCCAGTCGGTGAACGGATTGCCGATGCCTGCCGGCACGACGCCGCCCGCACTCACGCTCGCCGAGTACAAGTCCCGCGTCTTTCCTTACGCGCCGGGCCGCGGCTGACCTCGCTCGCGTGATGCACCGCAGCACGACTTGCTGCACCGCATTGTTGACATCGAATTTTTTCGGGAACAGACTGGTATGGTTGCGCTACCAAATGGATGGCGCAGAGAGTTACCGCTACCAATTAAGAGTGGTCGGGCCGACAGGAGGAGTAAAAAAATGCAAAAGAAGCGTGAGGTCGAAGCGCGTCGTCGAGTTGTGGATGGCCGTCGAGTGTTGATGGGCTTGTCGCTGTTGGGCCTGGTCGGCCAAGCGCTCGCGCAATCCCCCGAATCGAGGGAAACGGTGACTGTCACGGGTCTTCGCGCGTCCATCGCGTCTTCGACCCAGGACAAGCGCAATGCCACTGGCTTCGTGGACACCATCTCCGCCGAGGACATGGGCAAGTTCCCCGATTCGAACATCGCGGAGTCGATCAACCGGATCCCCGGCATCCTGATCACCCGCGAGGTGACGGGCGAGGGCATCAACATCCAGATCCGCGGCCTCGGCACCAGCTTCACCAAGGTGCTGTTGAACAACGCGCCGATCGCGGTGGCATCCACGGGCCGCACCGACTCGCAGAACACCAACCGCGAGGTGGACCTCGACCTCCTGCCCACCGACCTCTTCACGAAGTTGTCGGTGTACAAGAGCCCGAACGCGTCGATGACCGAAGGCGGCGCCGCCGGCGTGGTCGACATGCGCACTGCCCGCCCGTTCGACCATCCGGGCATGGCGGCGGTGATCAACGTCCAGGGCGTGGACAACAGCGTGGCCGACAAGTGGGGCAACCGCGGGTCGATCCTCGCGAGCAACACGTGGGGCAACACATTCGGCATCCTCGGCGGTTACGCCTGGGGACGCGACAAGATCCGCACGACGGGCTTCGAAACCATCGGCTGGACCAACCCGAACCTCTCCGCTGCGCAGGACACGGCGGCCGGCCGCAACAGCACGGGCGGCGGCAACTGGACGATTCCGTCGACGGTTCCCGCCAACGCGGGCAACGGCCTCACGGCGGGCGCCACGGTCGACCAGGCGTTCCTGCTCGCGCACAACCCGGGCTTGACGATCCAGCAGATCGACAACGCGATCATCCCGCGCCTGGGCCGCCAGATGGACGAGTACGGCACCAAGGACCGCAACAGCGGCGTCGTGAGCCTGGAATGGAACCCGAACAGCAGCATGCACTTCTACCTCGACGCCCTCGATGCGAAGAAGAAGAACGACTTCAACCGCATCGACATGGACTGGGTGGGACGCAACGGCTCCATGATCCCGCTCAACATGACGGTCGACCGCACCGACTGCTCCAACGGCTGTGTCGTGAATTCCGGGACCTTCGCGAACGCGCAGTGGTTCCTGGAGTTCCGTCCCTACACGGAGGAGACGACACTCTGGAGCGTGAACCCCGGCTTCGAATGGTCCATCAACAAGGACCTGAAGGCCGACGGCATGCTCTACGAGACGAAGAGCAAGTTCACGCGGGAATCGCCCACGGTGCTGGTCAACACGGCGCTTGGCAGCGGCGTCACCGTGAACTACACGAACGCCGAGATTCCGACGATCGCCACGAACGTCGACCTGAACAATCCGGCTAACTTCGTCTGGAACGGCGGGCGCGTGAACCTGCAGATGGAGAAGCGCGAGACCGAGACGAAGGGCGGCCGCATCAACTTCACGTGGGGCCCGAAGTCGCTCAACGTGCAGGGCGGATTCGCCTACGACGACATCTCGCGCACGATCAACGCCTACGACAATTCCGGACCGTGGCAAGCAGCCGCGTGCGGTAATAACCCGAGCGTGTGGTTGCCGGGCCCGAATGGATCGCCGCCGTGCAACGGTGCAAACACCCCCGGCGCCAGTGCGGCGGCGCTCTATCCGGGCTTCGGCACGGGTTATACCGCCGGACAGGGCACGCCCAGCTCGCTCACGTACCAGGGCTCCCTCATTCCGCAGAGCAACCTCACCCAGTACCTGGCACCCGGACCGGATGGATTCATCACGGTGAACTGGGGCAAATTCTCCAACGACTCGCACTACGGCCAGTTCCTCGCGACCGCCCCGCAGACGGGCTCGTCGAACACGGGGGCGAGCGCGGGATTCGTGGAGGAGAAAGCCACCGCGGCCTACGCGATGGTGAATGGCGACAGCCAGGTCTGGGGCACGGATCTCGCGGTCAAGTACAACGCCGGCCTTCGCTTCGTGCACACGGACCAGACCGTGGGAGGCTTCCAGTCCAACCCCGATCCGCGCAACGTGGCGCTCACCAACGGGGGCCTCTATCCGAACGCGAATGCTTTCGTCTACCTCAAGACGAGCTACAACGAGACGCTGCCGTCGGCCACCGCGGCCATCAACCTGACGAAGGACGTGGTGCTTCGCATGTCCGCGTCGCGCTCGATGACGCGCCCCGACCCGAACGCGATGCGCCCGGGCCTGAACTTCAGCGATCCGTCGGCGGCCACGGGCACCGTGGGCAACCCGGCGCTGCAACCCTACCTGTCCGACAACATCGACCTCGCCCTCGAGTGGTACACGGGCGGCTCGGGCTACGTATCGGCCACGCCGTTCTACAAGCACATCAAGGGTTTCACTACGACCGCCAACGTTACGCAGCCGTTCAACTCCCTCGCGCCCTACGGCGTGACATACGGGACGTTGTCTCCGACGCAGCAGGCGGCAATCGATGCGCGCGGCGGTCCGGACGCGGCGAGCGTGGTGCTCAGCGAAAACGTGAACGCGGCGGGTTACCTGCAGATCCGTGGCATGGAGCTGTCGTGGGTGCAACCGCTCGATCGCTGGCTGCCCTACCAGGGCTTCGGATTCAGCGCGAACTGGACCAGGATCCACCAGAGCACCACCGGGGGCGTCTCGGGTGCGGTGGCGCTGGGCGTTCCGGAGAATGCGTACAATCTCGTTGGGTACTACGAGGATCATGGCTTGATGTTCCGCTTGGCGCAGACTTACAACCAGGGCAGCCAGATCGCGACGGCCAACCAGAACGGCATCACGGCCGCCGCCCTGTACCAGGACAGCTACACGCAGGTCGATTTCTCCTCGGCGTTCGACATCGGCGAGATCATGGGCTACACGAGCAAGTACTGGCCCACGATCACGTTCGACATCATCAACCTCAACAAGGCGAAGCAGCGCCAGTATTTCCAATTCAGCAACGCGACCTTCACCGAATACGCTCCCGGCATGACGACGGTGCTCGGGATGCGCTTGAAGTTCTAGTCCCTCCGACAGGGGCGCTCCGTCGACGGAGGGCGGCCGAAGCACCTTCGGTCGCCCTTCTTGCTTCTGTGGGCAGGATTGCTCGAAGACCATGCTGAACGCGAAAAACCGATCCAGCGGCAAGCGAGCCGCGGCCACGATCGCCGACGTGGCGAAGCGTGCCGGCGTCTCGCCGATGACCGTGTCACGCGTGGTCAACGGCGAGGCGAACGTGCGCGACACGACGCGCGAGAAGGTGAACCTCGCGATCGCCGCGTTGAACTACACGCCGAACCAGGCCGCGCGCCGCCTGGCGGGATCCAAGTTGATCCGCATCGCGATCCTCTACAGCAACCCGAGTGCCAGCTACCTGAACGAGCTCCTCGTGGGCGTGCTGAACCGCGCGAGCCTGGGGCACCTCCAGCTCGTCGTGGAGAAGTGCGAGGAAGGCGAGAAGGAAGCGCGCGACCTCATCGACAACGGCATCGACGGCATCATCCTGCCGCCGCCGCTTTGCGATTCGCATAACCTGCTCGACCTCGTGGCGCAGACGTCGACCCCGGCGGTCGCCGTGGCGAGCGGCCTGCCCGACAAGCGCCTGAGCGCCATCGGCATCGACGACCATCGCGCCGCGTACGACATGACGCGGCACCTGATCTCGCTCGGCCACCAGCGGATCGGCTTCATCACGGGACACCCGAACCAGACGGCGAGCGCGCGGCGCCTCGCGGGATTCAGGCAGGCGATGAGCGACGCGGGCTTCGCGGTACCCGATGAGCTCGTCGCGCAGGGCATGTTCAATTACCGCTCGGGACTCGATGCGGCCGAGAAGCTGCTCACGGTCGATCCCCGCCCTTCGGCGATCTTCGCCTCGAACGACGACATGGCGGCGGCCACCGTGGCCATCGCGCACCGCTTCGGCCTCGACGTGCCCGGCGACCTCACCGTCGCGGGATTCGACGATGCGGCGCTCTCGACCACGATCTGGCCCGAGCTCACCACGGTGCGCCAGCCGATCATGGAGATGGCCGCGGCCGCGGTGGACATCCTCGTGCGCCAGATCCGCGCGCACCGCGAGGGCACGCCTGAGCCGTGCGAGCACGTCGTGATGGATTTCTCCCTGATACGGCGACAGTCGGACGCCGCCCCGCGCCTTCGCCCACCGGTCGCGATCGCGAGCCGGGCTTGACGGTTCTCCGGCGCGCATGCGCGATACTTGCCGCGACGGTGGCCGTCGCCCACGCGCAGGAAACGATCACCGTCCAGCACATCCACGAGGACGAGCGCGCGGCGGCCCTCAAGTTCATGAAGGAAAACCCGGGGACGAAGGTCGATTTCCGGGTCGTGTCGTTCCAGTCGCTCCTGGAGAGCCTCCCGGTGCAGCTCGCCTCGGGGGAAGGACCGGACATCTCGATGGTGGCCGACTGGGGCGGGCTCTCGAGGTACTACCTCGATATCCGGCCTTACGTGGACGCGAAGTATTTCGAATACGAATTCGGCACCATCCTCGCGCCGATGCGCGGCGGCGTGGATCCCACGGGCAAGGCGATCTACGGAATGGCCGGGGCCGTCACGCTGAATGGCGCCTTCGTGAACCTCACGCTCTTCCGCCAGGCGCACGTGGACGTTCCAAAGCCGGGCGCGACGTGGGACGAATGGGCCGTGGCAGCGCGCAAGGTCGCGAAGGCCACGCACACCGAGATGCCCATGGAGATGGACCGCTCCGCGCACCGCTTCGCGAGCCTCGCGTTGAGCTACGGGGCGAAGCTCGTGGACGAGAAGGGCCGGTTCGTCGTGGACGAGGGGCTCAGGACCGCGGTCTCGAAATTCGTCGGATGGCATCGCGACGGCACCATGCCCATGGATCTCTGGGGCGCGGTGGGCGGCACGACGCACCTGGACCGGTTCTCGGACTTCATGAACGGGAAGGTCGTCTTCTACTTCGGCGGATCGTGGTCGCTTTTCCTCATGGACAAGACCGTGGGCGACAACTTCGACTGGAAAGTGGTCGACGCGCCCTGCGGCACCGCGGGTTGCGTGCTGATGCCCGGCGGAGGCGCCATGGTCGGCTTCAGGCACACGAAGCATCCGAGGCTCGTGGCGCGCTATCTCTCGTTTCTCGCACGGGAAGACAACATGCGTGAGGCCCTCGCGCGGCACGCCAACATCCCGGCGGCGACTTCCCTCGTGAAATCCGGCGTGGACTACCCCAACGATTCGGAACGCGTGCGCGCGGCGCTCGCGGCCTTCACGCGCCAGATGCCCAACGTCCCGCAGCAGGCGTACAACTTCCAGGGATGGCGATACCAGCGCGCGGCGTTGAACGCGCTCACCACGCGCATCAGCCAGATCCTCACCAACGAGCTCGACGTGGATACCGCGCTCGCGTTCGTGAAGAAGGACGTGGACCTGGCCATCCAGGCCTCGGGCCACTAGGCGGCGGCCATGGCCTCCAGCGACCGTGGAGTGCGTTCATGGGTGCCGTGGCTGTTCCTGCTGCCCAACCTGTCGATCATCGCGCTCTTCGCGTTGCTGCCGGTGCTGGTGAACGTGATGTACGCGGTGACCGGCACGGACAACCTCTGGCCCAGCGAGCGCACGTTCGTGGGGCTGCAGAACTTCCAGACGTTGCTCGAATGCGGGAACTACTTCGATCCCTCGACGTGCTCCCGGGATCTCTTCTGGCGCGCGGTCGGCAACGCGATCGTGTTCGTGCCGACACAGGTCGCGGCGATGATCGGGTTCGCGCTCGCCACCGCGATCGCGTTGAACCGCCGCATCCGCGCCCGCGGCTTCTTCCGCGGCATCTTCTTCTTCCCGGTGATGCTCTCGCCCGTCGTCGTGGCGATGACGTGGGTGTGGCTGCTGCAGAAGGACGGGGCGCTCAATGGCCTCCTCGGTCCCCTCGGCTTCGATCGCGTGAACTGGCTCGCCGATCCGTCGCGCGCCTTTCGCTGGTCGGTGTTCGTGACCGTGTGGGCGCACATGGGCTTCTACACGATCATCATTCTCGCCGGCCTGCAGAGCATCCCCGCGGACATCTACGAAGCGGCGAAGATGGACCGCGCCTCGCCCTGGCGCGTGTTCACGCGCATCACGTTGCCGCTCCTGAAGCCCGTGCTGCTCGTGGTGTTCATCCTCGCGGTGATCCGCTCGGTGCAGACCTTCGACGAGATCTACGTGCTCACGGGCGGCGGACCGGGCACGGCGACCAAGATGATCGTGCACTACATCTTCGATACGGGATTCGCGGTGATGCCGCGCAACTACGGGCTTGCCGCGGCCGCGTCGCTCATGCTGGGCGCGGTGCTCTTCGTGTTCACCGCGCTCCAGATGCGGCTTGCGCGAGGAGGGGCCCATGGCTGAAGCCTGGGCCTTCGTGTCGCGGCGCCGCGGCGGCATCCGGGCCGACTGGACCGACTGGGTCACATACGGCTATCTCATGCTGGGCGTGGTGGTGATGCTGGCGCCGGTGCTCTGGGTGGTGCTCTCGTCGTTCAAGAGCGAGGGCAACCTCATGGAGTTTCCCCCCACGCTCTGGCCCGAGGCGGTGAAGACGGCCCAGGTGAAGGGATACGCTCGGCCGCTTCCGCTCTACCAGGTGAGGTCCTCCCGCGGGACCGTCACGCTCGCACAGGTTCGCCGCGTGGGCATCGAGGCGCAGATGGTGGATCCGGCGCGTCCCGAGGCGGGGCTTATCACGGTGCCCGTCGAGTCCGCCACGCCGGTGCGCCGTTTCCATCTTGGAACCGAAAACTATGAAAAGCTCCTCGTTTCGGCCGAGGGGAAGATCTGGTCGTCGATCTACAACACGGTCTTCATCACCGTGGTCGCCACGGCGATCACCCTCGTGATGAACTCGATGGCGGCCTTCGCGCTCTCCAAGTACAAATTCCGCGGCAGCGACACGGCGCTGCTCGCGATCCTCGCCACCCTCATGGTGCCGGCCACCATCGTGCTCGTGCCGATCTACCTCATCGTCTCGGAGCTGGGCCTCGTGAATAGCCTCTGGGGCGTGATCCTGCCGGTGATCTCCACGCCCACGGGAGTCTTCCTGCTGCGCCAATACATGCTCACGATTCCCGACGAGCTGCTGGAAGCCGCGCGCATGGACCACGCGAGCGAATGGCGCATCTTCTGGCGCATCATCCTGCCGCTCGCCACGCCGGCGCTCGCCGTGGTCGCGATCTTCTCGATCATGTCGCGCTGGAACGATTTCCTGCTTCCGCTGGTGATCCTCAACAAGCCGGAGGTGTACACGCTGCAACTGGCGCTCGCGGGCTACAGCGACGAGAACGGCATCCAGTACGGGATGCTGCTGGCCATGACGACACTGACCGCGTTGCCGCTCGCCCTGGGATTCATCTTCCTGCAGCGATACATCACCACCGGCATCGCCTCGACCGGCATCAAATGACCCTTGGACTCCAACTCCCATGGCGCGCCTGACGATCGAGGGACTCTCGAAGGCCTTCGGCGTCGTGGACGTGATCCGCGAGGCCAACCTCGAGATCGCCGACGGGGAGTTCGTGGTCTTCGTGGGGCCGTCGGGGTGCGGCAAGTCGACGCTGCTCCGGCTCATCGCGGGACTCGAGGACGTGAGCTCGGGCGACATCCGCATCGACGGGGTGAGCGTGGTGCGCAAGGCCGCGGCCGATCGGGGCGTCGCGATGGTCTTCCAGTCCTATGCGCTGTACCCGCACATGACCGTGCGTGAGAACCTTTCCTTCGGCCTCGAGAACATGGGAGTGAAGAAGGCCGAGATCGCCAAGCGCGTCGATCACGCCGCGAAGATGCTGCGTATCGACCCGTACCTCGACCGCAAGCCCCGGCAGCTTTCGGGCGGCCAGCGCCAGCGCGTCGCGATCGGACGGGCCATCACGCGCGATCCCAAGATCTTCCTCTTCGACGAGCCGCTCTCGAACCTGGACGCCGAGCTTCGCGTGCTGATGCGCGTGGAGATCTCCAAGCTCCACAATCGCCTGGGCAACACGATGATCTACGTGACCCACGACCAGGTCGAGGCCATGACGATGGCCGACCGCATCGTGGTCCTTCGCGCCGGCGTGATCGAGCAGGTGGGAGCGCCGCTCGAGCTCTACAACGCGCCGCGCAACAAGTTCGTGGCGGGATTCATCGGCTCGCCGCGCATGAACTTCATCCCGGGCCGCATCGTGCGAGTGGGCGAGGGCGACTTCGACCTCGAATGCGACGGCCTGGGCGCGATGACGTTGCCCCGCGACGGACGCGCGCTGCAGATGGGGCAATTCGTGAGCTTCGGCGTGCGCCCCGAGGACATGCTTCTTGCTTCGGATGGCGGCAATGCGTGGCGATTCAAGGTCGAGGTGATCGAGCAACACGGCTCCAGCACATACCTGCACTGCAGCGCTCCGAGCGGCGAGGTGCTGCTGCACGTGCCCGGGCAGAGCACGCAGCGCGAAGGCGAGGAGGTCCGGGGCCGCCCCGCGGACGGGCGTTGGCACCTCTTCGGCGCCGACGAGCAGCGCATCGTGGCGAAGCCCGCATGATCACGATCGGCATCGATCTCGGCACCTCCAGCGTGAAGGTCGCGCTGGTGGGCGACGGCGATCACGTGATCGCCACGGCAAGCCGCGCGCTCGCCGTGAGCCGCCCAAAACCGGGATTCAGCGAGCAGGAGCCGCGCGATTGGTGGAAGGGCGTCACCGAGAGCCTGGACGAGCTTCGCGTGGGCCATGGCCCCGACCTCGCCGAGGCGAAGGCCATCGGGCTTTCGGGACAGATGCACGGGGCCACGCTCCTCGACGAGAAAGGCGGCGTCCTTCGTCCCTGCATTCTCTGGAACGACGGGCGCAGCGCCGAGCAATGCGCGCAGCTCACGCGCGAATGGCCCGCGTTGCATGCGGTCACGGGCAACCTCGCGATGCCGGGATTCACGGCGCCCAAGCTCATGTGGGTGCGCGAGCACGAGCCGGCGATCTTCAAGCGCGTCGCGAAAGTGCTCCTGCCGAAAGCGTACGTGCGCTATCTGCTTTGCGGCGAGCCCGTGGAAGAGATGTCCGATGCCTCGGGCACCTTGTGGCTCGACGTGGGCAAGCGCGAGTGGTCCGACGCGGCGCTCGCGGCGACGGGAATGCGGCGCGACCAGATGCCGCGCCTCGTCGAAGGCACCGCAGTCTCCGGCGAGCTGGGCGCGGAGCTCACGAAGCGCTGGGGCTTCAAGCGCGCCCCGGTGATCGCGGGCGGCGCGGGCGACAACGCGGCCGGCGCGGTGGGCCTCGGCGCGGTCCATGCGGGCGATGCTTTCGTCTCGCTGGGGACCTCGGGCGTGCTGTGGGCGACCACGGCGGCCTTCGCACCGGCGCCGCAACGCGCGGTCCACGCTTTCTGCCACGCGGTTCCCAACACCTGGCACCAGATGGGCGTGCTGCTTTCCGCCGCGGCGAGCCTCGCGTGGTGGTCGAGTGTCTCGGGCGCCGATGAGGCCACGCTCCTCGGGGAAATCGATCCCGCGAAGCCGGCATCGACATGCTGGTTCGCGCCTTACCTCAATGGCGAGCGCACCCCGCACAACGATGCGCGGGTCCGCGGGGGCTTCGCCGGCCTCGACGGCGGGAGCACGCGCGCCGACCTCACGCTCGCGGTGCTCGAAGGTGTTGCCTATGCGATGCGCGACGCGCAAGAGGCGCTCGCCAGCGCGGGAACGGTCCTCGAGGGGGCGGACATCATCGGAGGCGGCGCGCGATCGCCGCTGTGGTCGCAGATCATGGCCGACGTGCTCGGCGTTCCCATGCACCAGGTGGCCGAAAGCGAGATCGGATGCGCGCTCGGCGCGGCGCGCCTTGCGCGAATGTCCGCGGGTGCGCCGCTTTCGAGCCTCACCCGCCCCGCGCGGGTACGCACCTTCGCGCCGCGCGCCGATCGCGTCGAGCTGCATGGGCAACGCCATCGCGCGTGGCAGGGGCTGTACTCCCACCTCAGCGCCTTCGCGCGCGAAGCGCCGGGAAGCGTCGCGTGACGAATAATGCTTCTTTCTTCGCAGGTACCAAGCCCGTGCGATACCGGTGGTACAAGCCGGACGCCAAGGTGCTGGGCCGGCGCATGGAAGACCAGCTTCGCATCGCCGTCTGCTACTGGCACTCGCTCGTGTGGACGGGGACGGACCCCTTCGGCGGCGAGACCTTCCGGCGTCCCTGGCATCGCGCGGGCGATCCCATGAAGCAGGCGCTGCTCAAGGCGGATGTGGCTTTCGACCTGATCGAGCGCCTCGGCGCGCGCTACTTCACCTTCCACGATCTCGACCTCGCCCCCGAAGGCGCCACGCTTCGGGAGACGAATCGAAACGTCCGCCGCATGGGCGACGTGATCGCCCGGAAAATGTCGCAGGGCCGCGTGAAGCTCCTCTGGGGCATGGCGAACCTCACGGGGCATAGCCGATACATGTCGGGTGCCGCGACCAATCCCGATCCCGAGGTCTTCGCCTACGCCGCCGCGCAATCGAAGAGCGCGCTCGAGCTCACGCACGACCTGGGGGGCGAGAACTATGCGCTCTGGGGGGGACGCGAGGGCTATGAGACGATCCTCAATACGGACCTGTCGCGCGAGATGCAGCAGCTCGCCCGTTTCCTCTCGCTCATCGTGGAGCACAAGCACAGGATCGGGTTCAAGGGACCTCTCCTCGTGGAGACAAAGCCCGCGGAGCCCACCAAGCATCAATACGAGGCGGATGTCGCCGCGGTGTACGGATTCCTCGCGCGCCACGGCCTCGAAAAAGAGATCCGCATCAACATCGAGCAGAACCACGCGCTTCACGCGGGACACTCGTTCGAGCACGAGATCCTGATGGCGCAGGCCCTCGGCGTCTTCGGCTCCGTCGACATGAATCGCGGCGACGAGCTCCTCGGTTGGGACACGGCGCAGTTTCCGAACAACCTGCCGCAGATGGCGCTCGCGCTCTATCACATCCTTCGCGGCGGCGGCCTCGGCGCCGGCGGGCTCAACCTCGACGCCCGGGTACGCCGCCAGTCGATCGATCCCGAAGACCTCGTGACCGCGCACGCCGAGGCGATCGATCTTTGCGGCCGCGCGGCGCTCGTCGCCGGGAAGATGATCGCGAGCGGCGAGCTCGCGACGCATGTCGATGCCCGCTACTCCGGCTGGAACGGGCGTCTGGGCCGGGAGATCCTTTCCGGCAGGGCCTCGCTCGCCAGGCTCGCCAAATACGTCGACAAGCGTGACCTGGAGCCCCAACCGCGCTCCGGACAGCAGGAGCTCCTGGAGTCCATCGTCAACCGATACACCTGATCCATAGCATCGAAAGCCCACCATGAAAAAAACCGACTCGTTCTTCGAGCGAACCGTTCCCGTCTCCTACAAGTGGTACAAGCCCGAGAGGAAAGTCCTGGGAAGGCCGATGGCCGACCAGCTGCGATTCGCCGTGTGCTACTGGCACTCGTTCGTGTGGACGGGGCTCGATCCCTTCGGCGGCGAAACCTTCCATCGCCCATGGCATTCGGCCGGCGGCAACCCGATGAAGCAGGCGCACCACAAGGCCGACGTCGCCTTCGAGCTCTTCCGCCTGCTGCAGGTGCCGTTCTTCACCTTCCACGACCGCGACATCGCGCCCGAGGGCGAGACGCTTCGCGAATCCAACAAGAACGTGCGCGTGATCGGCGAGCTCTTCGAAAAGAAGATGGCCAAGAGCGGCGTGAAGCTGCTCTGGGGCACGGCGAACCTCTTCACGAACCGGCGTTACATGTCGGGCGCGGCGACGAATCCGGATCCCGAGGTGTTCGCGTACGCGGCGGGACAGGTGAAGAACGTGCTCGAGCTCACCCATGAGCTGAAGGGCGAGAACTACGTCCTCTGGGGCGGCCGCGAAGGCTACGAGACCCTGCTCAACACGGACCTTTCGCGAGAGCTGGACCAGCTGGGACGCTTCCTCAACCTCGTGGTCGAGCACAAGCACAAGATCGGATTCAAGGGCCTCATCCTCATCGAGCCCAAGCCCGGCGAGCCCACCAAGCACCAGTACGACTACGACGTCTCGACCGTGTATGGCTTCCTCAAGCGCTATGGCCTCGAGAAGGAAGTGAAGGTGAACATCGAGCAGAATCATGCGCTGCTCGCCGGCCACAGCTTCGAGCACGAGATCGCCCTGGCGCAGGCGCTCGGCATCTTCGGATCCCTCGACATGAATCGCGGCGACGAGCAACTCGGTTGGGACACGGACCAGTTCCCGAACAACCTGCCGCAGATGGCGCTCGCCCTGTATCACGTCCTTCGCGCCGGCGGATTCACGAGCGGCGGCTTGAACTTCGATGCGAAAGTGCGGCGCCAGTCGATCGATCCCGACGACCTCGTCATCGCGCACGCCGCGGCCATGGACCTTTGCGCGCGGGCACTGCTCATCGCGGAGAAGATGGTGGCCGACAAGGAGCTCGCCAGGCGGGTCGATGCGCGATACGCCGGATGGAAGGGCAAGTTCGGACGCGATATCCTCGCGGGCAGGATGTCGCTCGACAAGCTCGCGAAACACATCGAGAAGAAGGACATCGAGCCCCAGCCGCGCTCCGGCAAGCAGGAGGAGCTGGAGGCGCTGGTCAACAAATACGTCTGAAGAAAAGCCCGGAGGAGGGCGTGACCGTGAAAACGAAGCACATCGCCGCGGCGCTCGCCGTCGCGGCCCTCCTGGTGCCGTTCGCGGCCCAGGCGAAGGGCGAGCTCGTGGGCGTGTCCTGGTCCAACTTCCAGGAGGAGCGCTGGAAGCGCGACGAGGGCGCGATCAAGGCCGCGCTCGAGGCTGCGGGAGCGAAGTACGTGTCGGCCGACGCCCAGGGCTCCAACGAAAAGCAGCTCGCCGATGTCGAGGCGTTGATCACCAAGGGCGTGAAGGCGCTCATCATCCTCGCGCAGGATGCGAACGCGGTGTTGCCGGCCGTGGCGCGTGCGAAGGAAGCCGGGGTGCCCGTGGTCGCCTACGATCGCCTCATCCAGGACAAGGGCGTGCTCTATCTCACGTTCGACAACGTCGAGGTGGGGCGCATGCAGGCCCGCGCCGTGCTCGCGGTGAAGCCCAAGGGCAACTATGTCTTCATCAAGGGCTCGCCCACGGATCCCAACGCGGATTTCCTCAATGCAGGCCAGCGCGAAGTGCTCAAGTCCGCCATCGACAAGGGCGACATCAGGATCGTGGGCGAGCAATACACGGAGAATTGGGCACCGGAAGTCGCGCAGAAGAACATGGAGCAGATCCTCACGAAGAACAACAACAAGGTGGACGCGGTGATCGCGTCCAACGACGGCACCGCGGGCGGGGTGGTCGCGGCGCTTCGCGCGCAGAACATGGTGGGCGTTCCCGTCTCGGGGCAGGACGGCGACATCGCGGCGCTCAATCGCGTCGCCAGGGGCGAGCAGACGGTCTCCGTCTGGAAGGACGCGCGCGAGCTCGGCAAGGCTGCGGGCACCTTCGCGGCACGCCTCGCACAGGGCGCGAAGCTCACCGACATCAAGGAAGCCCAGGTGTGGAGCGGCGGCGCGAAGAAGCTGCCGATCCCGTCGGTGTTCCTGAAGCCGCTGCCGGTGACGCGGGATAACCTGAACGCGGTTATCGACGCCGGATGGGCCACGAAGGCGCAGGTATGCGCGGGCGTGGTTCCCGCAAAGGCACCGGCCGCATGCAAGTAGGGAGCTGGCTCGAGAAGGCGGGATTCGACGCGCGTTTCACGTCCCTCGTCCTCGCGCTGGCGTTGATCTGGATCGGATTGTCCGTCGCGACCGACGGCATCTTCCTCACGCCGCGCAACCTCTACAACCTTTCCATCCAGACGTGCGTCACCGCGATCATGGCGTGCGGGATGGTGTACCTCATCGTCGCGCGGCAGATCGATCTTTCCGTGGGATCCCAGATCGCCTTCACGGGAACGGTCATCGCCTTCGTTCAGGTGCAGTGGCTCGGGCCCGAGACGCCTTACGCCTGGTTGGTGTCGATCGCCGCCGGCGTCGCGGCGGGTGCGCTCCTGGGCGTGTTCCAGGGCTGGTGGGTCGCGTATCGGGGACTGCCTGCATTCCTCGTGACGCTCGCGGGATACCTCATGTTCCGCGGGGCGGCGTTCCTCGTGGCCGACGGGCAGACGCTGGCGCCGCTCTCCGCGACCTACCAACGCATCGGCGGCGGCGTGCAAGGCTCCATCGGCACGGCGTGGAGCTGGATCCTCTGCGCCATCGCGTGCGCGTGGGTGATCGCGCAGGCGATCCAGGCGCGCCGCTCGCGGGCGCGCTACAACGCGGCCATGGCGCCGCCCTGGGCCGACGCATTCAAGGCTTTCGTCACGTGCGCGGCGCTCATCGCCTTTGTCGCGGTGATGTGCGCCTATCCGGACCCGACGAGCATCTCCGAGAGCGGGGCGCCTGAAGGCAAGGGCATCGGCATTCCGGTGTTGATCCTCGTTCTCGTGGCGCTGAAGCTCACGATCGTCGCGAAGCGCACGAAGTTCGGCCGCCACGTGTTCGCGTACGGCGGCAATCCCGAGGCCGCGTTCCTGTCGGGGCTGCCCGTGAAGCGCGTGATTCTCTCGCTCTTCGTGATGATGGGCGCGCTCTCGGCGATCGCCGCGGTGATAACGACGTCGCGCCTGAATTCCGGGACGCACTCCATGGGACAAATGGCCGAGCTCTATGTGATCGCGGCGACCGTGATCGGCGGCACCTCGTTCAGCGGCGGCGTGGGGACGATCCCCGGCGCGATCGTGGGGGCACTCCTGATCCAGAGCCTCGACAACGGCATGGTGCTGATGGACGTCTCGAGCGCCCAGCGCCAGATCTACATCGGCTTGATCCTCATCGCGGCGGTATGGCTTGACGTCCTCTACTCGCGAAGGCTCTCGAAATGACGGCGCTCGTCGAGATCCGCTCGGTGAGCAAGCATTTCGGCGGCATCCAGGCCGTCGATCGCGTGAGCTGCACGCTCAACGAAGGCGAGGTGGTGGGGCTGCTCGGGCACAACGGCGCGGGCAAGAGCACGCTCATCAAGATGCTGTCGGGCGTGTTTCCCGCGGACGAGGGCGAGATCGTCGTGCGCGGAGACAGGCGCGAGTTCGAAAGCCCGAGCGACGCGCGCCGAGCGGGGATCGAGACGATCCACCAGACCCTGGCGCTGGCGGAAAACCTCGACGCGCCGTCGAACGTCTTCCTCGGGCGCGAGCTGCTCACGCCGTGGCGCACGCTCGACACGGACCGGATGGAGCACGAAGCGCTCAAGATCATCTCGCGCCTGAATCCCAGCTTCCGCGATATGCGAAAGCCTGTTCGTGCCATGTCGGGAGGGCAGCGCCAGACCGTGGCGATCGCGCGTGCGCTCTACTTCAACGCGAAGATCCTCATCATGGACGAGCCGTGTGCGGCGCTGGGCCCTGCCGAGTCGCGCATGGTGCAGGACACGATCCGCCGCCTCAAGGCCGAGGGGATCGGCATCTTCCTCATCAGCCACGACATGGCGGACGTCTTCGAGGTGTGCGACCGCGTGACCGTGATGAAGAACGGGGCGGTGGTCGACACGGTGAACGTCGCGGACGTGACCGAGGAAGACGTCCTCGGGATGATCATTCTGGGTGAGAGACGGACTGGGTCCCCGCCTCCGCGGGGATGACGGTCAGCGCGGCGCGTAGTTGAAGTAACCGAAGTCCGCCGGTCGCGCGGAGCCCGAGGTGTCGAAGCAGAGCATGCCGATGAAGGCGCCGGTGAACGATCCATGCGCGCCGCGGCCGCCTTCGTCGGAGATCACGCTCGCATCGAGCAAAGGCCCGATGTCCTTCCATCCCTGGCCGGCGTCATAGGCGAACTGCAGTTTCGCGTAGTCGACATTCGCGGCGAACTTCACGGGACCCGATCCCGGGATCGCGATGGGCTCGCCCAGCGGGAATTCCATGCGGCCGTCGGGATAGTCCCCGGGGCAGTTCATCATCGTGAGCACGCGGCCCATCGTCTCGTGCCACGTTATCGCGACGAAGTGGAACTTGTAGCGGTTGTAGTAGTAGGTGAGGCCCGCGACCTGCTGGTAGGTGCCGGGCGCGAAAGTAACGCCGGTCTCCGCGCGGAACGCAAAGTCCTCCTGGCGCCTTGCGACGAGGCTTTGCTCGAACCACGAGCCGATGGATTCGCGTCCGTGCAGCCGAAGGGCCGAACCCGTGAGCGTGAACAGGCGCCCGGATTGCGGCGTGCGCAGCCACTGGAATTCGATCGGCAGCTCGCGAAGCTTCGAGAAATCGCGCCGGATCTCCGCGTGCGGCCTGGGCGTGATCGCGTTGTCGGGCGATTTCACCTCGACGAAGGGCACGTTGCCGCCATCCTCGAGATAGAGCCAGCCGTCATTCTTCCAAACGCATTTCTGGATCGCGGTCTCGCGGCCGAGCGGCGACATGCGGGTGCCCGGCAGCGGGCGTCCGCACAGATGCGTGTGATACGTGAGGCCCTCGGGTGTCTCGACGATCTGGCCGTGGCCCGCGCGCTGCAGCGCCGCCTCGGGAGCATCCTTCGATGTGATCGGGTGCACGAGCGGATGAAGCTCGTAGGGGCCGTCGATCTGGCGCGAGCGCGCCATCGTGACCGCGTGGTTGTACGCCGTTCCGCCTTCGGCCGTCGTGAGGTAGTACCAGCCGCTTCGCTTGTGAAGGTGAGGCCCCTCGACGAGACCGAGCGGCGTGCCACGAAAGATGTTCTTCACGGGGCCCCTGAGCTTTCCCGAACCAGCGTCCCACTCCTGGAGCAGGATGCCGTCGAACGCGGGCGAGCGCGGATTGCCGCCGATCGAGGCGGTGCGATAGTTCCACACCATGTTCACGAACCACTTGCGGCCATCGTCGTCGTGGAAGAGCGAGGGATCGAACCCCGACGAGTTCACGTAGATCGGCTCGCTCCACGGCCCCCCGATGTCGCGCGCGGTGACGATGTAGTTGTGCGTGTCCTTGAAGTTTCCGTCGTAGCGCTTCACGTCGGTGTACACGAGCCAGAACTGGCCGTCGGCGTGCGACAGGCACGGCGCCCAGATGCCGCACGAGTCGGGATTGCCGCGCATGTCGAGCTGAGAGGCGCGCGTGAGCGGGCGGCCCACGAGCGTCCAGTTCACGAGGTCCTTCGAGTGGTGGATCTGCACGCCCGGGTACCACTCGAACGTGGAGGTCGCGATGTAGTAGTCGCCACCGACGCGGCAGATGGACGGATCGGGATTGAAGCCGGGGAGGATCGGGTTTCGGATCATGTCTTCTTCGGGTTTGCGTCGCGCACGAGGCTCGGGCGCTTGGCATCGAATTTCCAGCCAGGAATGAGGAACTGCATGGCCATGCCGTCGTCGCGCGCGCCCGTGCCTACCTTCTTGTAGAGCTCGTGCGCGGCCATGACGCGCGGCATGTCGAGTTCCACGCCGAGGCCCGGCGCCTTGGGCACCGCGACTTCGCCCTGGACGATCTGGAGGGGATCGCGCGTGAGCCGCTCGCGCCCCTCCTGCCAGATCCAGTGCGTGTCGATCGCCGTGATCTTTCCCGGCGCGGCGGCCGCACAGTGCGTGAACATCGCGAGCGAGATGTCGAAGTGGTTGTTCGAATGCGAGCCCCACGTCATGCCCCAGTGCTCGCAAAGTTGCGCGAGGCGAACCGAGCCCTGCATCGTCCAGAAGTGCGGATCGGCGAGCGGGATGTCGACGGCGCCCAGCAGGTACGAGTGCGACATCTCGCGCCAGTCGGTCGCGATCATGTTGGTGGCCGTGGGAATGCCCGTCGCGCGCCGGAACTCGGCCATGATCTCGCGGCCCGAGTATCCATTCTCCGGCCCGCAGGGATCTTCGGCGTAGGCGAGGGTCTGTCCCCGCCCGCGGCATAGCGCGATCGCTTCATCCAGGGACCAGGCGCCGTTGGGATCGAGCGTCACGCGCGAATCCGGGAAGCGCTCCTTGATGGCGGTGACGGCGTCGATTTCGTCCTCGCCGCGCATCACTCCGCCCTTCAGCTTGAAATCGCGGAATCCGTAACGCTCCACGGCGGCTTCGGCCTGCGCCACGATCGCCTCGGAGGTGAGCGTTTCCTGGTCGCGATTGCGGTACCAACCCTTTCCGTTCGCGTCCGACGGATAGGGCAGGTCCGTGCGGCCGCGGTCGGCGATGTAGAAGAGATACGCGAGCATGCGCACGGAGTCGCGCTGCTGCCCGTTGCCGAGGAGCTCGCAAAGCGGAACGCCGAGATGCTGGCCCAGCAGGTCGAGAAGCGCCGTCTCGATCGCGGTGATCACGTTGTCGAGGCGCAGGTTGATCTCGTGCGGTTGCTTCAACACTGCGGCTTCCGCCTCGGAGGTGACCTGGTGCTGGTGCCCCGAAGCGCGCTTGCCCGCGATCGCCTCGCGAACGGCGTTCAACGTGCGGTTGTAGCGGCCGACTTCGGAGCCCACGACGCGTTCGACTGAATTCTCGAGGGCGCGAAGGATGCCGGCGCCGCCGGGCACTTCGCCGATGCCCGTGCGGCCGGCGTTGTCCTTCATCACCACGACGTTGCGGATGAAGTAGGGGCCGTGCGCTCCCGCGAGGTTGAGGAGCATGCTGTCGCGCCCCGCGACCGGGATCACCCGCATCTGCGTGACGACGGGACTCGCGCTCATGGCGCCACTGGCTCCTCGGAGGGGTTTGTTGTCGCTACCATCCGTGAAGCCTAGAATTAGGTAGCGCTACCATTCATAAGAATTCTGGGGGAGACATGGGTCGCGGTCAACTTCTATTAGCGGTCGCCTTGATCCTCGGTGGATGTGCCGCGCCGGGAACGCCGGTCACCGGGAATCCGGTCCACTGGGTCACGTCGTGGGGCACGGCCAACATGGCTCCCGATCCGAGCAACGTGATGCCGGAGGAGAAGTGGCCCGACGCGAGCCTGCGCCAACTGGTGCACGTGTCCCTCGGCGGGACGCGCCTTCGCGTGCGCATCAGCAACGTCTATGGCAATGGCCCCCTCGAGATCGATGGCGCCACGATCGCCAAGGCCATCGCCACGGGGCGCGCGGACCTCGTTCCCGGATCGCTTCGCAGGCTCACGTTCTCGGGGCACGAGCGGATCATGATTCCCGCGCACGGCGAGTACTACAGCGATCCGGTGACCCTCGAGCACGCGCGGGGCGCCGACCTCGCCATCTCGCTGCATTACCTGGAGGCCCCGAAGGGGCAGACGGGCCATCCGGGGTCGCGCACGACGTCGTTCCTCGTGAAGGGCAATCGCGTGGCGGACGAATCCTGGGCGGGCGCCGAGAAGTTCGTGCGCTGGTACCAGATCGCGGATATCGAGGTGGAAGCGCCCGCGAGCGTCGGTGCCGTCTCGACGATAGGCGACTCGATCACCGATGGACACGGCGCGACGACCGATCGCAACGACCGCTGGCCCGACCAATTGATGGATCGCCTCGCGCGCGAGGGCATCACCATGGGTGTCGTGAACACGGGCATCGGTGGCGGCAGGCTGCTGCGCGAGGGGCTCGGCCCCAACGTGGTCTCGCGCTTCGATCGTGACGTGCTCTCTCGTAGCGGCGTGACGCACGTGATCGTGATGATCGGCGTGAACGACATGGGCATCCTCCATCGCAACAAGGAGGACACGCCCGTGGCGCGCGCGCAGTTGGTGAGCGATCTCGAATCGGGCTATCGCCAGATCGTCGAGCGCGCCCATGCCCACGGCATTTGCGTGATCGGCGGAACCATCAATCCCTATACCGACAGCGACTACTACCATCCGGGCCCCGGGAACGAGGCGGACCGACAGGCATTGAACACGTGGATCCGCACCTCGGGCGTCTTCGATGCGGTCGCGGACTTCGATGCGGCGATGAGGAACCCGGCGAAGCCCTCGGAGATGCTTCCGGAGCTCGATATCGGCGATCATTTGCATCCGTCGCCTGCCGGATTTCGCGCGATGTCGGATGCGGTGCCGCTTTCGTCGCTGAAGATTTGTCGATAGACACTGCGAGCCCGCGTTCCGGCGCGCGCCGGAATTGACGGAAGCGCTCCAGAAGTGCGATAATCGCACCTCTCGACACCCTGAAATCGTGAGTCTTCAAGTGGGGTGCCGACTCGGGCGCGGGGTGGAGCAGTCTGGCAGCTCGTCGGGCTCATAACCCGAAGGTCGCAGGTTCAAATCCTGCCCCCGCAACCAACTCCCTTACATGCACGGCAAGGGATGCCCGTCGCTCTTTAAAAAGTTACAGCCGATAGAGGTGGGTGCTGCGGGTGCCTAGCCGAAGTGATTCGTTGTATTGGGTCACGAGGCGACTATAGGTAACTGCAATGCACTCACTTGGATCCAAGTGATTCAAGTTGAGTTTTCAGCACGGATTGAACTGAAGAGTTTGATCCTGGCTCAGATTGAACGCTGGCGGAATGCTTTACACATGCAAGTCGAGCGGCAGCGCGGGGCAACCTGGCGGCGAGCGGCGAACGGGTGAGTAATGCATCGGAA
>JBAQKF010000036.1:0-150126 GCA_049300695.1 Usitatibacter sp. | reverse complement strand
GCCTTCGTTGCGCTCGCCGCGGGCTTCACGCGGCTCTCCGCGTCCGTCACGCGCTTTCTGCTGGGGTTGTTGCTGGTCCGGCCGGCGCTCTCCGCGTGGCTGCTGCTCGGCGCCACCGCGGCGTCCTTCCCGCGGGGCTTCGGTGCGGCCTCCGCGTCCGTCGCGTCGTCCGTCACCGCGCGAATCCCCGCGATCGCGGCGTTGCCCATCGCGCGGGCGCTGTCCATCGCGTGGCGCGCGCTCCTCGAGCGCGGGCTTGGCGGCGGGCTTTGCTTCCGGGGCGGTCGCGGCGGGCTTCTTGAGCCAGCCGAAGAGCGTGTCGAGGAGGCCGCGCTTTTCCTCCAGGGCGACACGGGGAGCCGGGGCCGCTCTTGCTTGCGGCGCCGGACGCACGGATGCGGGCGCTTCTATCGACATCGGCGCGGGCTGGTCGGGACGGATGCCCTTCACGAGCGGCTCGGGACGAGGTGCGACGGCCTGCGGGCTCTTCGTCGGAAGTCCCACCGGTTCCTCGTCAGGCACGGTCACCATCTCGTAGCTGGGCTTCTGCTCGTCCAGCTGGGGCGCGTCGTGGCGCAGGCGCTCGACGTTGTAGTTGGGCGTGGCGAGGTTCGGGTTCGGGATGAGGAGCACGTTCACCTTGAGGCGCGCCTCGATGCCGAAGATCTCCGAACGCTTCTCGTTGAGGAGGTACGTCGCGACGTCCACGGGAACCTGCGCGTGGATCGCGGCGGTGTTCTCCTTCATCGCCTCTTCCTGGAGGATGCGAAGCACGTGCAGCGCGGTGGAGGCGGTGTCCCGGATGTATCCCGTGCCATGGCAGCGCGGGCAGGGCGAATGCGTGGTTTCTTCGAGCGACGGTTGCAGCCGCTGGCGCGAAAGCTCGAGCAGGCCGAAGCGCGAGATCTTGCCGATCTGGACGCGGGCACGGTCGTGGCGCAACGCTTCGCGAAGGCGGTTTTCCACCTCGCGCTGGTTCTTCGCGTTTTCCATGTCGATGAAGTCGATCACGATCAGGCCGCCCAGGTCGCGCAGTCGAAGCTGGCGCGCCACTTCGTCGGCCGCCTCGCAGTTCGTGTTGAACGCGGTCTGCTCGATGTCGTGGCCGCGCGTGGCGCGGGCGCTGTTCACGTCGACCGACACGAGAGCCTCGGTGTGGTCGATGACGATGGCGCCGCCCGAGGGCAGCGTCACGTCGCGCCGGTAGGCGCTTTCGATCTGGTGCTCGATCTGGAAGCGCGAGAAGAGCGGGACGTCGTCGCGGTAGTGCTTCACCTTGTTGACGTTGGCCGGCATCACCGTGCCCATGAACGAGAGCGCCTGCTCGTAGATGGCCTGCGTGTCGACGAGGATCTCGCCGATGTCGGGCTGGAAGAGGTCGCGGATCGCGCGAACGACGAGGCTCGACTCGAGGTAGATGAGGCATGGGCCCTTTTCTTCCCCGGCGGCGTTCGCGATGGCGTTCCAAAGCTGGAGGAGGTAGTTCAGGTCCCACTGCAGCTCCTCGGCGCTGCGGCCGATGCCGGCGGTGCGCGCGATGAGGCTCATGCCCTCGGGCACCTCGAGCTGGTCCATCACTTCGCGAAGCTCGGTGCGGTCCTCGCCTTCTATCCTTCTGGAAACCCCACCCCCGCGAGGGTTGTTGGGCATGAGGACGAGGTAGCGTCCTGCGAGCGAGATGTAGGTGGTGAGTGCCGCGCCCTTGTTGCCGCGCTCGTCCTTGTCCACCTGGACGATGAGCTCGGAGCCGGCCTTGAGGTGCGTGGCCATCTTCGAGCGGCCGAACTCGGCGCCGTCGTTGACCATGAACTGCTTGGCGATCTCCTTGAACGGGAGGAAGCCGTGGCGCTCGGCGCCGTAGTCGACGAAGACCGCTTCGAGGGAGGGCTCGACGCGGGTGATGACGCCCTTGTAGATGTTGCTCTTGCGTTGCTCTTTGCCGGCGGATTCGATGTCGAGGTCGATGAGCTTCTGACCGTCGACGATGGCGACCCGGAGTTCTTCCGACTGGGTCGCATTGAACAGCATGCGTTTCATTTTCTTCTCTCCCGCGCTCTGACACGGAAGATGGGGCCCGTTCCCGGGCTCCGGGAGACGAGTTACTTCAGAAGTCGGTTTTGTATGGCGTCACGGATGCGTGAGCGAGATGGACGATTTCTGGTTATCTTCGTCTTGGCGGCTGCCGGGCGCCGGGGGTCCCCACCAACGGCGGGGGATCCAGTGACCGATGCAAGGGCAGTCGCGCGGAATTCGTGTGCGTCGAGCGCGTGTGTTTCGTTTACCATCGCTCTTGGATTACGCAGGCGAGCGACGTTGGCCTGCTTCTCGGGCGCCACTTCGGGCGTCCCCTTGGAAATCAAGAAGATAGTATACCCGGCATGCCGGTCGAAGGCAAAGCACCCCCGTCCGCTCCCGCCGTTCGCCATGTCGAGGTCACCGAGGACGAGGCCGGGCAGCGCATCGACAATTACCTCATCGCGCGCCTGAAAGGCGTGCCGAAGAGCCGCATCTACCGGATCATTCGCGCCGGTGAAGTCCGCATCAACAGCAAGCGGGTGGACGTTTCGCGGAAGGTGGTCGCGGGCGACCGCATTCGCATCCCGCCCGTGCGCGTGGCCGAGCGGGGCGAACCCGAGGCCGCGCCGCATTTCCGCATGCCCATCCTCTTCGAGGACGAGTGGATCCTCGCGATCGACAAGCCCGCGGGACTGGCCGTGCATGGCGGCAGCGGCGTGGCCCACGGGGTGATCGAATCGCTGCGCTCGATGCGTCCCGATGCGAAGTTCCTCGAGCTCGCCCACCGCCTCGATCGCGAGACCTCGGGCGTGCTCCTGCTCGCGAAGAAGCGATCCGCGCTTACGGCGCTGCACGAAATGCTGCGCGCCCACGACATGGACAAGCGCTACCTCGTGGCAGTCGCGGGACGATTCCGCAACGAGCTCCAGCGCGTGCGGCTCGCGCTCGCGAAGCGCACGACGCGCGAAGGCGAGCGGCGCGTGAGCGTCTCGGACGAGGGGCAGGAAGCCGAGACCGTGTTCCATCGCATCGCGCGCGGCGCGGAGGCGAGCCTGCTCGAGGCCGAGCTGCTCACGGGGCGCACGCACCAGATCCGCGTCCACCTCGCGCACCTGAAGCACCCGGTGCTGGGCGACGACAAGTACGGCGACTTCGAGCTCAACAAGGCGCTGCGCAAGCACGGCCTCAAGCGGATGTTCCTGCATGCGTCACGCCTTTCGCTTCGCCATCCGCAAACGGGCGACACGCTCGAGCTCGTGGCGCCGCTTCCCGCGGACCTGGAGCGATTCGCCGACCGCATTCGCGCGGAAGGAGCCGGCCCGTGAGCTACGAGCTCGTGGTCTTCGATTGGGACGGCACCCTCATGGATTCGACGCACGTGATCGCCTCGAGCCTGCAGGACGCGTGCCGGGACATCGGAATCGCGGTTCCCGAGGAGCGCGATGCGAAATACGTGATCGGGCTCAATCTCGCGGATACGTTCAGCCACGTGGCGCCGGGCCTCGGCGAAGAGGGTCGCCGCCGGCTGGCCGAGCGCTATCGCCACCACTTCCTCGCGCGCGAGAACGAGATGCCCCTGTACGGTGGAGTGCGCGAGATGATCGGCGACCTGCGGGGGCGAGGGCATCGCCTCGCGGTGGCCACGGGCAAGGCGAGGCGCGGCCTTGATCGCGTCCTGGATTCCACGGGCCTCAGGGAGTGCTTCGAAGCCACGCGCTGCGCCGACGAAGGTTTCGCGAAACCTCATCCGGACATGTTGCTGATGTTGCTCGAGCTCACCGGCGTGGATGCGGGCAATGCCGTGATGGTGGGCGATACCACGCACGACCTGGATCTCGCCGCGAATGCCGGCGTGGACGCGGTGGCGGTGAGCTATGGCGCGCACGACGAGGAGCTGCTGCTCACGCGCCCGGCGAAGGCACGGTTCTCGAGCGTCGCGGACCTCCATCGATGGCTGGCGACGAGAAACTGATCTGCGCCACCGGGGCGCTCGTGGAGGGGCGCGCCGGCGTTCGATTCACGCTGGCCTCGCGTGCCGGCGAGGAGAAAGGCTTCGTCGTGCGCTACGGCGGCCGCGCGTGCGCATTCGTGAATAGTTGCCCGCACCTGGGCACCGAGCTCGACTGGCAGCCGGGGGAGTTCTTCGAGGAGAGTGGGCTATACTTGGTGTGCTCGACGCACGGCGCGCTTTTCGAGCCGCGTACGGGATTTTGCGTGGCGGGGCCGTGCCGCGGAGCTTCGCTCGAGCCGCTCGAGGTCCGTGAACAGGGTGGCCACGTATTTCTGCTGAAGGACGACAAATGACCGACGATAGCTCGCCGCAGTGGGAGCGCGCGGTCCTCGAAAAGGTCGCGCTGAAGGCCCTGGAGGAGCAGCGCCGCGCCCGCCAGTGGAGCGCGCTTTTCAAGCTGCTGTGGTTCATCTTCGCGTTCCTCCTTTTGTCGGCCTGGCTGGGATGGATCGGACGTCCCGGCAAGGATTCGCTCTCGGATTCCCTGTCTTCCTCGACCCGGCACACCGCCCTTGTCGAACTGGAAGGCGTGATCGCGCCCGACTCGCGCGCATCCGCCGATCGCATCAACAAGGCGCTGCAGCGCGCGTTCAGGGACAGCGGCACCCAGGGCGTCGTGCTCCGCATCAACAGCCCCGGCGGCAGCCCCGTCCAATCGGGCGCGATCAACGACGAGATGCGCCGGCTTCGCGCGAAGTATCCGGAGACGCCGCTCTACGTGGTCGTCCAGGACCTGTGCGCGTCGGGCGGCTACTACGTCGCCTCGGCCGCCGACAAGATCTACGTGGACAAGGCGAGCCTCGTGGGCTCCATCGGCGTGATCATCTCGAGCTTCGGTTTCACGGGGGCGATGGAGAAGCTCGGCATCGAGCGCCGCGCCTACACGGCGGGCAACAACAAGGACATGCTCGATCCGTTCGTGCCGGAGGATCCGGCGCAGCGCGCGCATATCCAGGAGATGCTCGACGAGATCCACCAGCAATTCATCGCCACGGTGCGCCAGGGGCGCGGCAAGCGCCTGAAGGAAACGCCCGACATGTTCTCGGGCCTCATCTGGACCGGCGAGAAGAGCGTGGAGCTGGGGCTTGCGGACGGCTATGGCAGCCTCGACTACGTCGCGCGCGAGGTCATCAAGGCGGAGAAGGTCGTGGACTTCTCGCCGAAGGACACTCTCCTCGAGCAGCTTTCCGATCGCCTCGGCACGCAGTTCGGCGCGGCGTTCGCGCGCGGCGCTTCCCAGGCGGCATCGCGCAGCGTGAACCTTCGCTAGGGCGATGAGCGCGATTCCCCGCGAGCCCGCCATCGACTTCGACCTCGTTCGCGAGGCGTTCGACTTCACCACGGTGGGCCTGGTGGTGGTCACGCCCGAGGGCGTCTTCCGCGAAGTGAATCGCGCGTTTTGCGAGATGACGGGCTATACGCGCGCCGAGGTCGAGGGCCAATCGTTCCGGCAGTTCACGCATCCCGAGGACATCGCGCGCGACGAGGAACAGCTTCGCCATGTGCGCTCGGGCGGCGACCTGCCGAACTCCACGGACAAGCGCTTCATCCGCAAGGACGGCACCGAGCTCTGGGTGCGGCGAAGCGCCGCCGTCGTGCGTGACCCCTCCGGCAACGTCCGTTACGTGGTGGGCGCCTTCGTCGATCTCTCGGAGCAGCGCCAGAAGGATCGCGCCATCCGCCAGATGAACGGGTTCCTCGGGGCGATCGTCGACAACTCGCCCGTGGCGATCTACACGACGGACTTCGACGGTGTCATCACGTTCTGGAATCCGGCCGCGGAACGCATCTTCGGCTACACGCGGGAACAGGTGCTCGGCAAGTTCGCGATCTTCGTTCAGGAGAACAAGCGCGCGGAAGCGGCCGAGATCCGCCGCCGGCTCATCTCCGGCGAAGTGCTCCACGAGCTGGAGCTCGTGCGTCGCCGTGGCGACGGATCGCTCGTGACCCTGCACGGCGCGGGCGCCCCGCTTCGCGACGACAACGACCGCATCGCGGGGCTGCTCTTTACCTGCGTCGACGTGACCGCCGCGCGGCGAAACGCCGTCGAGCTCGAAAGCCACCTGCATTTCATGCGCGCCTTGATCGACGCGATCCCGAGCCCGGTGTACTTCAAGGACAAGGAAGGCCGCTACAGCGTGCGCAACCGCGCCTGGGAAGAGCTCTTCGGGGGCGGCAAGGATTGGACCGGAAAGACCGTGCGCGACATGTTCGACGCGGACATCGCGAGCGTCCACGAGGAGCATGACCGCCCGCTGCTGGACCGCCCGTCGTCGACGACCTACGAGATGCTGATGCCCACGACGGAGGGCGACAAGCGCCAGATGCTCTACAACAAGGTGAGCTTCGTCGACCAGCGGGGCGACGTGGCGGGGCTTATCGGCGTCATCACCGACGTGACGCGCTATAAGGAGACCGAGCGGGCGCTCGAGGCGAGCGAGGCGCGCTTCCGCGTGCTCACGGAAAGCTCGATCGACCTCATCTCCGTGATCGACGCCGAGGGCTTCGTGAACTACCAGAGCGCGGCGCTTCGCCACCTGCTCGGGTTCGATCCGGCCGACACGGTGGGCAAGAACGTCTACGACCTCGTCCATCGCGACGACGTGGAGCAGGTTCGCGCCGCATTCCGGCGCATCACCGACGTGCGTTCCCTCACCGAGCCGGTCGAGTTCCGCCTTCGCCACCGCGATGGCGGCTGGCGCACGTTCGAGTCCCTGGGGACGAACTGCCTTTCCAATCCGCACATCCGCGGCATCGTGTGGAGCTCGCGCGACGTCACCGACCGCAAGGTGATCCAGCAGCGCATCCAGCACCTCGCGTACCACGACAACCTCACCGGGCTGCCCAATCGCGGCCTGCTGCAGGATCGCCTCGCGCGCTCCGTGGCGCGCGCCGAGCGCTCCGGGCGCAAGGTGGCCGTGCTCTTCATCGACCTCGACAATTTCAAGAACATCAACGACACGCTGGGCCACGACGTGGGCGACGAGCTGCTGCGGCAGGTGTCCCGCCGCCTCTCGGAGTGCGTGCGCCTCGAGGACACGATCGCGCGCCAGGGCGGCGACGAGTTCATCGTGCTGCTGGACAACCTCGAGGAAGGACGCAACGCCTCGGTGGTCGCGCAGAAGATCCTCAATTCCCTTCGCCAGCCGCTGATCCTCGGCGGCACCGAGCAGCACGTGAGCGGCTCGGTCGGGATCGCGCTATACCCGGAGGACGGCCGCGACGCGCAGACGCTCATGAAGAACGCCGACACGGCGATGTTCCACGGCAAGAGCCTGGGCAAGAACACCTACCAGTACTTCACCGCGCAGATGAATATCGCGGTGAAGCGCCGCATGACGCTCGAATCGGCGCTGCGCCGCGCGGTGCTTCAGCGCGACTTCGTGCTGCACTACCAGCCGCAGATCGATCTCGACACCGGCGAGATCGTCGCCTGCGAAGCGCTGGTGCGCTGGAAGACCGAGGACAGCGGCACCGTGATGCCCGGCGACTTCATCCCGCTCGCCGAGGAGACCGGGCTCATCAACGAGATCGGCGAATGGGTGCTGCGCGAGGGCTGCCGCCAGGCGAAGGAATGGCAGGCCCAGGGGCTCGGGACGGTGCGGCGCATGGCGATCAACCTGTCGGCGCGGCAGTTCGCCGACAAGGGCTTCCTCGACATGGTGAACCGCGTGCTCAGCGAAACGGGGCTTGCTGCGACCTGCCTCGAGCTGGAAATCACCGAGAGCCAGGTGATGCGCCAGACCGACGGCATGATCCAGCTGCTCAACAAGCTCTCGGAGATGGGCGTGCAGCTCGCCATCGACGATTTCGGCACGGGGTACTCGAGCCTGTCATACCTGAAGCGCCTGCCGATCCAGAAGCTGAAGATCGACCAGTCGTTCATCCGCGATATCACGGTGGACCCGAACGACACGGCCATCGTCGTCGCGATCATCAATATGGCGAAGAGCCTGGACCTCGGGACGATCGCCGAGGGCGTCGAGACCGCCGGCCAGCTGGCGTTGCTGCGCTCCAAGGGCTGCAACGTGGGCCAGGGCTTCTACTTCTCCGCGCCGGTGACGGCGCAGGAGCTCTATCCGCTGCTCAGGACCAACCGGCTCTCGATGGGCGAGCGGTGAAACCGGGGACAGACCCCGGTCTCACCTAGGCGAGCAGCAGAAATATCGCGGGCCGCTTGCCAACCGCGGCCGGATTCGCGCGCCACCTTTCCACGTTGTCCATCCGGATCCATTCGCGCGGCGAGGTGAGCTCCGCGGCCACGGCGATTCGCGTGGAGGGCCGGCACGACTGCACGAGGTCGGAGAGCATGGCGTCGCTGCGATAGGGCGTCTCGATGAAGACCTGGGTCTCCCGCGCTTTCGATGACTGGCGCTCGAGCTCGACGATCGCGCTGCGGCGCGCCGCGGTATCGGCGGGCAGGTATCCCACGAAACGGAAGCGCTGTCCCTCGAGGCCGCTCGCCATCAGCGCGAGGAGGATCGACGACGGACCTACGTGCGGAACGACCGCGATGCCGCGCGCATGTGCCGCCGCCACGAGTGCCGCGCCGGGATCCGCGATCGCGGGAAGGCCGGCTTCCGAGAGCAGGCCCGTGTCACGGCCCGCCGCGATCGGATCGAGCAGCGCGGCGATGGCGGCGGCCGGCGTGTGCTCGTTCAGCTCCGCGAACGCGATCTCGCGAATCGGCTTGGGGTGCTTGCACGCCGCGAGCCACGCGCGCGCCGACTTCGCATCCTCGACGATGAACGCATCGAGCGCGCGGATCTGTTCCAAGCCCCTGACGGGGACCACCGATTCGGGTGGCGAGTCTTCGGAGAGCCACGCGGGAAGGAGGTGGAGCGTGCCGGCCATCAGGGAACCGCGACGCCGGCGTTGCGAAGCATCTGCGAAAGCGCGATGAGCGGAAGGCCCACGAGCGCCGTCGGGTCCTCGCCCCCCACGCGCTCGAGGAGCGCGATCCCCAGCCCCTCGCTCTTGGCGCTGCCCGCGCAATCGAGCGCGGGCTCGCGCGCGAGATACGCATCGATTTCGGCATCGGCGAGCGTGCGGAACGCCACATCGGTCGTTACGACTCGCGATTGCGCTTGCCCGGTCGCCGCATCGAGCAGGCACAAACCCGTGTGGAAGAGCACCTGGCGCCCGCTCAGCAGGCGCAGCTGCGCGCGCGCGTTGTCCAAGGTGCCGGGCTTTCCGATGGGCTCGCCGGCGAGGTCGGCCACCTGGTCGGAGCCTATGATCAGGGCTTGAGGCCAGCGCGATACGCCTGCATCTGCCTTCCAATGCGCGAGGCGCTCGGCGGTTTGGCGCGGCGTTTCGCCGGTTTGGGCGCCCTCATCCACGCCGGGCGACCACGCCTCGAACGTGAGGCCGAGTCTTTCGAGCAGCTCTCGGCGATAGCGGGAACCGGAGGCAAGTATGATTTGTTTAGTAGTCAAAACAGTTTGTTATGATAGTTAGTTAAAGTAGATTCTACATGACGGAAGAGCTGCTGATCCATCCCGAACGCATCTCAGAAAAGCCGATAGTGTTCGAAGGCAAGGTCGATATCGAGGACTTTTCGCGACTCGAGGAAACCCTCGCGACACCCGGGATCGACCTTCGCTACAAGGTCACGGCCCGCCTGGACAAGCAGCGTCGCAAGGTGGTGTCGTGTATAATCGAGGGCTTCGTTTTTCTCACGTGCCAGACGACTCTGGAAGCTTTCCGGCACGGGATTTCAATCGAAGAGCGCCTCGTGCTCGTGGACGACGAATCGAGCCTGCCGCCCATCGAAGAGGAAAGCGACGCGGAAGATTACCTCGTTCTCGACGGCCCCGTGGACGTCCTGGACCTGGTCGAGGATGCGATCCTCCTCGCGCTCCCCATGGTGCCGCGCAAGCCCGACGGCGAGGCGCCCGCGGGGATGAAGAAGGAGGGCGGCCGGGAATCGCCGTTCGCCGCACTCGCGAGCCTCAAGAAACGAAACGAATGAAACGATAGCTGTTCGATACAAATCCTGGAGATACAGACATGGCCGTCCAGCAAAACAAGAAGTCCGCTTCGAAGCGCGGCATGCACCGCTCGCACGATCACCTGGGCAAGCCCCCGGTCGCGGTCGAGCCCACGACGGGCGAGACGCACCTTCGCCACCACATCTCGCCGTCGGGCTACTACCGCGGCAAGAAAGTCATCCAGACGAAGGACTAAGCCGCCACGGTTGAGCGTTTCATTGCGAGACACGCAATGAAGACCGTCATCGCCGTCGACGCCATGGGTGGGGACCACGGACCCCAGGTCACGGTTCCCGCCAGCATCGATTTCCTCGCGACGAATCCCGAGGCCGAGCTCCTGCTCGTAGGCCTCGAGGAGCCCATTCGCCGCGAGCTCGCGCGCCATCGCGCCGCGAAGGAGCCGCGCATCCGCGTCGTGCACGCACCCGAAGTGGTCGGGATGGATGAGGACGTGCGTAGCGCCATCCGAACCAAGAAGCATTCGTCCATGCGCATGGCCATCGACCTCGTGAAGGAGGGCCGCGCGCAGGCCTGCGTGAGCGCGGGCAATACCGGCGCGCTCATGGGCACCGCGAAATTCGTGCTGAAGACGCTTCCCGGCGTCGATCGCCCAGCGATCTGCGCCGTGCTGCCCACGCGAACGGGCCAGGTCTACGCCCTCGACCTCGGCGCCAACGCCGATTGCACGCCGGAGCACCTCCTGCAATTCGCCATCATGGGATCGACACTGGTGAAGGCCGTGGAGGGCAAGCCCAATCCGTCGGTGGGGCTGCTCAACATCGGCTCCGAGGAGATCAAGGGCAACGACGTCGTGAAGAAGGCGGGCGAGCTCCTGCGCACGGCGCCGGTGAACTTCCACGGCAACGTCGAGGGCGACGACATCTACAAGGGCACGACCGACGTGGTCGTGTGCGACGGATTCGCGGGCAACGTGGCGCTCAAGACTTCCGAGGGCCTCGCGAAGATGCTGGGCGATTTCCTCAAGGAGGAATACACGCGCGGTATTTTCTCGCGCATCGCCGCGGCGATATCGTATCCGGTCATCAAGCGCTTCCGCCGCCGCGTGGATGCCCGACGCTACAACGGCGCGGCGCTCCTGGGATTGCGCGGGATCGTCGTGAAGAGCCACGGATCGGCCGACCGCCTCGCGTTCAGGACCGCGCTCGCGCGCGCCGCCTCCGAGGCGAGCCACGGCCTGAACGAGCGCATCGGCGAGGAGATCGCGCGATTGAACGCTCTCGCGCCCGCGGCGCCCCGGGCGCGAGGCGGGGAAGCCCCATGACACATTCGCGCATCACGGGCACGGGCAGCTACCTGCCCGCCAAGGTGCTCACCAACAAGGACCTCGAATCGTTCGTGGAGACCACCGACGAGTGGATCGTCGGGCGCACAGGCATCCGCGAACGCCACATCGCTGCCGACGACGAGTTCACGAGCGATCTTGCGCTGCACGCCTGCCGCGCCGCGCTCGCCGCCGCCGGACGCAAGCCCGAGGACGTGGACCTCATCGTGCTCGCCACGTCCACGCCCGACATGGTGTTTCCCTCGAGCGCGTGCCTCCTGCAGGCGAAGCTCGGCGTGAAGAAGGGTGCCGCGTTCGACGTCCAGGCCGTGTGCTCGGGATTCGTCTACGCGCTCGCCACCGCGGATCTCTTCATCCGCTCGGGCGCCCACAAGTGCGCGCTCGTGGTGGGTGCCGAAGTGTTCTCGCGCATCCTCGACTGGAAGGACCGCGGCACCTGCGTCCTTTTTGGCGATGGCGCCGGCGCGGTCGTGCTCGAGGCTTCCGACACGCCGGGAATCCTCTCGAGCGAGCTGCACGCCGATGGGTCCTACGCGCCGATCCTCAATGTGCCCGGCCATGTGTGCCGCGGCGCGGTGCAGGGAGATCCCACGCTCAAGATGGATGGCGGCGCGGTATTCAAGCTCGCCGTTCGCGTGCTCGAGGAGAGCGCGCGCTCGATCCTCGCCAAGCACGGCATGGGCGTGACGGACCTCGACATCTACATTCCGCACCAGGCCAACGTGCGCATCGTGTCGCACGTGGCGAAGAAGCTCGGCCTGCCCGACTCGAAGTGCATCGTCACCGTCGATCGCCACGCCAATACGTCGGCCGCTTCGATTCCGCTCGCGCTCGACGTGGGCGTGCGTGAAGGCCGCGTCAGAAAGGGGCACACCGTGCTGCTGCAGGGCGTGGGCGGCGGATTCACGTGGGGCTCGGTGTTGCTGAAGTACTAGGCACGAGGCGCGAGAGGAAAGAATGTCATTGGCAATCGTGTTTCCGGGGCAAGGCTCGCAATCCGTCGGGATGATGGCGGGCTTCGCCGATGTTCCCGTCGTCGAGCAGACCTTCCTCGAGGCCAACGCCATCCTGGGCGTGGACCTCTGGGCGATGGCGCGCGAGGGGCCGGCCGAGGCGCTGAACCAGACCGTGAACACGCAACCCGTGATGCTCGTGGCCGGCGTGGCTTGCTGGCGCGCGTGGCGGGGTCGCAAGGCGCCCATGCCCCAATGGCTCGCGGGGCACAGCCTCGGCGAGTACAGCGCGCTCGTGGCGGCGGAATCGATCCGCTTCGAGGACGCGCTTCCCCTCGTGCGCTTCCGCGCGCAGGCGATGCAGGAGGCGGTTCCCGAGGGAACGGGCGGCATCGCCGCGATCCTCGGCCTTGACGATGCGGCGCTTCCGGGCGTGCTCGCCGAAGCGGCGCAGGGCGAGGTGCTCGAGCCGGCGAACCTCAATTCACCCGGGCAAGTGGTCATCGCGGGAAACCGTGCCGCGGTCGAACGAGCCATGGCGCTCGCGAAGCAGAAGGGCGCGAAGCGCGCGGTGATGCTGCCCATGAGCGCGCCGTCGCATTGCAGCCTCATGAAGCCCGCGGCCGATCGCCTGCGTGAGCGCCTCGATGCCATCGACGTTCGCAAGCCCTCGATCCCCGTGATCCACAATCGCTCGGTGGAAAGCCTGGACGATCCGGCGAGGATCCGCATGGCCCTCGTGGACCAGCTCTGCAACCCCGTGCGATGGATCGAAACCATCAAGTGGCTCGACGCCAGGGGCGTGAAGCGCATCGTCGAGTGCGGGCCGGGCAAGGTGCTGAGCGGCCTCGGCAAGCGCATCGCGCCCGGCATCGAATACATCGCCCTCCAGGACTCGGCCGCCCTCGCGGCGGCGAGCGCGTGAGACCGACATGCTGAACGGACAAGTCGCAATCGTGACCGGCGCCTCGCGCGGCATCGGCGAGGGCATCCTTCAGGTGCTCGCGAAGGCCGGCGCGACCGTGATCGGAACCTCCACGTCCGCCAAGGGTGCCGAGGGCATCTCGAAGGCCCTCGCGGACCTGGGCGCCAAGGGCGCGGGCCGCGTGCTGGACGTGCGCGACGCGGCGCAATGCGCGGCATTCGTGGACAAGGCACAGGAAGAATTCGGGCCCGTGGCGATCCTCGTGAACAACGCGGGCGCCACGCGCGACAACCTGCTCGCGCGAATGAAGGACGAGGAGTGGGACGACGTGCAGGCGACGAACCTGAAGCCCGTCTTCACCCTATCGCGTGCGGTGCTGCGCGGCATGATGAAGGCGCGCACGGGGCGGATCGTCAACGTGTCGTCCGTCGTGGCCTTCTCCGGCAACGCGGGGCAGACCAACTACGCGGCGGCCAAGGCGGGCATGGTCGGATTTTCCAAGTCTCTTGCGCGCGAAGTCGGCAGCCGCAACATCACCGTGAACTGCGTGGCCCCGGGCTTCATCGAGACCGACATGACGCGCTCGCTCGCCGAGGAGCAGGTGAAGAGGCTCGTCGACAGCGTGCCGCTCGGGCGCCTGGGTCGCGTCGAGGACATCGCGCAGGCGGTGCTCTTCCTTTGCTCGCCGGCCGCGTCGTACATCACCGGTGCGACGCTTCACGTGAACGGCGGAATGCACATGGAATAAGAGTGGGCGCGTGGTAGAATTACGCGCTTTTTGAGCAATACAAACCGCAAGAAACAAGCGTACCTGGAGGAAGTCGATGGACAACATTGAAGCCCGCGTGAAGAAGATCGTCGCCGAGCAGCTCGGGGTAGCCGAGGCGGACGTGAAGGTCGATTCTTCGTTCACCGAAGACCTGGGCGCGGATTCCCTCGATAACGTCGAGCTGGTGATGGCGCTCGAGGAAGAGTTCGAGTGCGAGATTCCCGACGAGGACGCCGAGAAGATCACCAACGTCCAGCAGGCGATCGATTACGTCAAGGCGCACGTCAAGCAGTAATCCCATGGCCGGCGCATTCCCCGGGTAGCCCGGGACCACGCCGCTCCAATCCATATGTCGAAGCGAAAAGTCGTCGTCACCGGGCTGGGGATCGTCTCGCCCGTCGGGATCGGCATCGCCGCCGCCTGGGACAACCTCACCAAGGGCGTGGGCGGGATCGCGCCCATCACGCGCTTCGACGCGTCCCAGCTCACCACGCGTTTCGCGGCCGAGGTGAAAGGATTCAACTCCGCCGACTGGATGCCTCCGAAGGAGACGCGCCGGTCGGATCTCTTCGTTCACTTCGGCCTCGCGGCCACGAAGCTGGCGCTCGACGATGCGGCGTTCGTCATCGACGACTCCAACTCCGAGCGCGTCGGCGTGAACGTGGGCTCGGGCATCGGCGGCCTGCCGATGATCGAGGACAACATCCGCGAGATGATCGCCAAGGGACCGCGGCGCCTGTCGCCCTTCTTCGTCCCGGGCACGATCATCAACATGGTCGCCGGAATGATCTCGATCCAGTTCAAGGCCAAGGGCCCCAACGTGTCCATGGTCTCGGCTTGCACCACGAGCGCCCACTGCGTGGGAGAAGCCGGGCGCATGATCGAATATGGCGATGCGGACGTGATGATCGCCGGTGGCGCCGAGGCGTGCATCAACATGTCGGGCGTGGGCGGCTTCTGCGCCTGCAAGGCCCTGTCCGAGCGGAACGACGATCCCTCCACGGCCTCGCGTCCCTTCGACAGGGACCGCGACGGATTCGTCCTGGGCGAGGGCGCGGGCATCCTCATCCTCGAAGACTACGAGCACGCGAAGAAGCGTGGCGCGCGCATCTACGCCGAGCTTGCCGGCATGGGCATGAGCGGGGATGCCAACCACATCACCGCGCCGAACATGGACGGCCCGCGCCGCGCCATGCTTGCCGCCCTGAGGAACGGCGGCATCAATCCGACGGAGGTGCAATACGTGAACGCGCACGGCACCTCGACGCCCCTGGGAGACGCCAATGAGACGGCCGCGATGAAGGCCGCGTTCGGCGATCACGCGTACAAGCTCGCGGTGAATTCGACAAAGTCGATGCACGGGCACCTGCTCGGCGCCGCGGGAGGCGTGGAGGCGGTCATCACGACGCTCGCGATCCACCACCAGGTGTCGCCGCCCACCATCAACATCTTCACGCCCGATCCCGCATGCGACCTCGACTACGTGCCGAAGACCGCGCGTGAGATGAAGATCGACGTGGCGCTGTCGAATTCCTTCGGGTTCGGCGGAACCAACGGAACGCTCGCGTTCCGCCGCCACCACTAGCCACTAGCCGCCATCAAGAAGGCATTCAGGCTCCTCGTCGCGGCCGCCGTGCTCGGCGCGGCGTGGCTCGTCTATTTCGCGCTGGCACCGATGACGTTGCCGGCGCGTCCCTACGAATTCACGGTGAACGCCGGAAGCGGCCTCAAGGCGGTCGCGCGCCAGCTCACCAACGAAGGCGTGTTCGCCGAGCCCGAATCGCTCTGGATCGTCGCGCGCGTGCTGGGGAAGGGGCAGGCCATCAAGGCCGGGACCTACCGGCTGGACGGGGACACGACGCCTCTCGAGCTCATCGACAAGATGGAGCGCGGCGACGTGGTGCTCGAGGAGATGCGTTTCGTCGAGGGCACCACGCTTCGCCAGTGGCTGGCACAGCTCGCCGCACAGCCCCGGGTGAAGCAGACCCTCGCCGGCAAGAGCGAGATCGACCTTCGCGCCTTGCTGGGCGAAGTGGAGCCGCTCGAAGGGTGGTTCTTTCCGGACACCTACCGCTACGCGCCCGGCACGACCGATCTCGACATCCTCAAGCGTGCCCACGCCGTGATGAAGAAACGGCTGGCCGAGGCGTGGGCGGCGCGTGACCCGCAGATCGTCCTGCAGACGCCCCACGAGGCGCTCATCATGGCTTCAATCGTCGAGAAGGAGACGGGGCAGGGCCTGGAGCGTCCGATGGTCGCCGCCGTCTTCGAGAACCGGATCCGCCGCGGCATGCGCCTGCAGACCGACCCCACGGTGATCTACGGCCTGGGCGAGCGCTACGACGGCGGCATCCACAAGCGCGATCTTATCGAGGACACGCCGTGGAACACCTATACGCGCGACGGACTGCCGCCCACGCCGATCGCGATGCCGGGCGCGGCGTCGATCCGCGCGGTGCTGCATCCGGCCGCGACCCCGTACCTCTATTTCGTCGCGCGCGGCGACGGGACGCACGAATTCAGCGCCTCGCTCGAGGACCACAACCGCGCGGTGGCAAAATACCAGCTGGGCAAGTGAAGGCACGAGACGCGAGGGGCCAGAGTTGAGCCGCGGCAAATTCATCACGCTGGAAGGCATCGACGGTGCGGGCAAGTCATCGCACCTCGAGTTCCTTTGCGAGCAGGTGCGCTCGCGCGGCGCGCGAGCGGTGCTTACGCGCGAGCCGGGCGGCACGCCCGCGGGCGAGAAGGTCCGCGAGATCGTTCTGCACGCCGAGATGAATCCCAAGGCCGAGGCGCTGCTCATGTTCGCGGCGCGGGCCGAACACGTGGCGCAGGTGATCGAGCCCGCGCTCGCGGCCGGGGACTGGGTCGTCAGCGACCGCTTCAGCGACGCGACCTATGCGTACCAGTGCGGCGGCCGCGGGCTCGCGCGCGATTTCGTGGTGGGCCTGGAGCGCCTCGTGCATCCGGGCCTGCAGCCCGACGCGACATTCCTCTTCGACGTGGACCCGGCCGTCGCAGCCCGGCGCCAGCGCGCGCAAAGCCGGATGCCCGACAAGTTCGAGCGCGAGCAGGCGGAGTTCTTCACGCGCGTTCGCGGGGCGTATCTCGACCGCGCGCGCGAGCACTCGCGGCGTTTCCACGTGATCGATGCCGCCGGGGACCTTCGCCAGGTGCGCGATCGCATCGAAGTCGCTTTCGCCCAGGCTTTCGCGTGAGCGCGTTGCCCTGGCACCGCGAGGCGCTCGCGCGCCTGCTCGCGTTGCGCGAGCGCATGCCCCACGCGCTCCTCGTGTACGGCCGCGCCGGGATCGGAAAGGTCGAATTCGCGAGGGCGCTCGGCGCGAGCGTCCTGTGCGAATCCCCCCGCGATGGCCTCGCCTGCGGTCAATGCGTTTCGTGCCATTGGCTCTCACAGGGCAACCATCCCGACTATCGCGAGATCGTCCCGGAGGCCGCGAGCGAGGACGAGGACGAAGCCGAGGAGGGCGCCAAGGCCGACAAGGCGAAGAGCCTCGTCATCAAGATCGACCAGGTGCGCGCGGTCGCGGACTTCGTCTCGCTCACCACGCATCGCGCAGGCTACCGAGTGCTGCTCATCCATCCGGCCGAGGCGATGCATCCGGCCGCTGCGAACGCGCTGCTGAAAACGCTCGAGGAGCCGCCCCCGCGGACGCTGATCGTGCTCGTGGCCGACCAACCCGCGCGCGTGCTCGCGACGATCCGCAGCCGTTGCCGGCTCGTGGGCCTCGCGCCGCCGGATCGCGATGCGGCATTGCGATGGCTGAATGCCGAGGGCGTGGCGGGCGCCGAATCGGCCCTCGCAGCCGCCGGCGGCGCACCACTCCTCGCGCGCGAGCTGGCCGAGCCCGGGGAGGCCGAATTCCGCAAGCGCATCGTGAACGAGCTGGCGCGCCCCGGAGGTGCCGATGCGCTGGCGCTGGCTGCGGCGCTCGACAAGGGGGCCGTTCCCCGCCTCGTGTTCTGGATGCAGACCTGGGTGCAGGACCTCGTGCGTGTACGCATGGCGGGCGAACCTCGGCACCACGTCGAGCACCGCGAGGCGCTTCGCTCGCGTTCGCGCGGCGCACGCCTCGAGGCGCTCTTCGACCTCGATCGCGACCTCGCCGAAGCCCGGCGCCTCGCGGCTCATCCGCTCAACGCCCGCCTGGTGGCCGAGCACCTCCTCATGTCCTACAATCAGGCGACTAATGGAAACCCTCCATGAACGACGCCGCGCCTGAAGCCCACGTCCAACGCCCCGGGGTGTTCACGCTCACCATCCGGTCGAAGGCGGCGCTCTACGCGGCCTGGATTCCGCTGCTGCGCGGGGGCGGGATCTTTTTGCCGAGTAACCGGTCCCATGCGTTGGGGGAGGAGGTGCTCATCCTTCTGTCGTTGCTGGACGATCCCAACAAGATCCCGTTGCAGGGCAACGTGGCATGGATCAATCCGGCACACAGCGCGGGCAACCGTCCCCAGGGCATCGGCGTTCAGCTGCATGACAGCGAGGCGGGCCGGGAATTGCGCAAGAAGGTGGAAGGCCTGCTCGCCGGCGCTTTGCAGTCGTCGCGTCCGACGCACACGATCTAGGCATTCAACGCGCCGCAGGCGCGAGGAGGGCGCGTGTTCTGGGACAGGCAACTGGATCAAGCCATGACGCGACTCAAGCGTGACGTTCACGCGCCGGTGCGCGTAGTCCTTTGGGACGGCCGCGAAGTCTCGTTGTCCGACGATGCGCGCGTCACCTTCCGGCTGAACGACATGAACGCGGCCGCGGCTCTGAGGCGTCCTTCGCTCGAAGCCCTGGCGCGCGCCTACATCGATGGAGATGCGGACATCGAAGGCGACGTGCGCGAGGCGATCCAGGGCGCCGAAGCGATCTCGCGTGCGGCGGGCATCCGCGAGGGCCGCGGGCCGTCCCGCAGCCGCCACTCGCGCGAGGACGATCGCGAGGCGATCAGCCACCATTACGACGTCTCCAACGAGTTCTACGCGCTCTGGCTCGATCCGCGCATGGTGTATTCGTGCGCCTATTTCCGCTCCGAGTGCGATTCGCTCGAGACCGCGCAGCGCCAGAAGCTCGACCACATCTGCCGCAAGCTTCGCCTGGCGCGTGGCGACCGCTTCCTCGATATCGGATGCGGCTGGGGAGCGCTCGTGATTCACGCGGCGCGCGAATACGGCGTGGACGCCACCGGCATCACGCTTTCGGAAAACCAGCATCGCCTGGCCACCGAACGCATCCGCGAGGCGGGATTGCAGGACCGTTGTCGCGTGCTCCTGCAGGACTACCGGGACCTGCCGGGCGAAGGCACCTTCGACAAGGTGGCGAGCGTGGGCATGTTCGAGCACGTGGGAGTGGCCAATCTGCCGGTGTATTTCGGCACCGTGCGGCGCGTCTTGCGGGAGCGGGGCCTCTTCCTGAACCACGGCATCACGTCTTCCGACGTGGACAATCGCGAGGTCGGGTTGGGCGCCGGCGAGTTCATCGAGCGCTACGTGTTTCCGAGGGGCGAAGTGCCGCACCTGCATCGCGCCATCCACGACATGAGCGCCCAGGACTTCGAGGTGCACGACGTCGAGTCGCTCCGCCCCCACTATGCGAAGACGCTCGGCATCTGGAGCGCCGCGTTCGAGCGCAACCTGGAGGCGGCGGCGCGAGCGTCCAGCGAGCGCACGGCGCGCATCTGGCGCCTGTACCTCGCGGGCTGCGCCCACGCCTTCGAGCAGGGCCGGATCTCGATCTACCAAGTGCTCGCCACGCGGCGCGCGGAGCCGGGGCCCACGCGATTGCCGTTGACCCGGGAGTGGATGTACCCGCGATAGTAAGATCGCGGGATGCTCGTCGACTCCCACTGCCACCTGGATTTCCCGGAGCTGCGTGCCGATCTCGCCGGCGTGATGTCGCGCATGCGCGAGAACGGCGTCACCCACGCGCTCACGATCAGCACGACGCTCGCGACGTTCCCCGCCGTGCGGGACGTGGCCCGTTCGCAACCCAATCTCTGGTGCACCGCGGGAGTGCATCCCGACGAACGCCGCGACGATCGCGAGGCCACCATGGACGAGCTCCTCGCCATGGCCTCCGACGAGAAGGTGGTCGCCATCGGGGAGACGGGCCTCGACTACTATCGCGTCGAAGGCGACACGGAGTGGCAACGCGATCGCTTCCGCACGCACATTCGCGCCGCGCGAGGCTGCGGCAAGCCGCTCGTGATCCACACGCGCGCCGCGGCCGAAGACACGATTCGCATCATGAAGGAAGAGGGCGCGGGCGAGGTGGGCGGTGTGATGCATTGCTTCACCGAGTCGTGGGACGTGGCCGAGGCGGCGATCGCGCAGGGTTTTTTCATCTCGTTCTCGGGCATCGTCACCTTCAAGAACGCGAAGGACCTGAAGGACGTGGCCAAGCGCGTCCCGCTCGAACGCATGCTGGTGGAGACCGATTCGCCCTACCTCGCGCCCGTTCCCCATCGGGGCAAGCCCAACCAGCCCGCGTTCGTGAAGCACGTCGCCGAGGAGATCTCGCGACTTCGCGAAATCTCATTCGACGAGGTGGCCGCGGCCACCACGCGCAACTTCTTCGGCCTCTTTCGCCACGCGCGGGCCGCGTGATCGCCTCTCGCGTCCTGGTCTACTGCCGCGCGGGTTTCGAGAAGGAGTGCGCCCAGGAGGTCACCGCCGCGGCCGCCGACATGGGGGTCGACGGATTCGTGCGCGCGCGGCCCGACAGCGGCTTCGCGCTTTTCCAGGCGCACCAGGACGACATGGGCGAGGACTTCGCCAGGCACCTCGCCTTCGGCCGGCTCATCTTCGCGCGCCAGCTGGTCCGTGCCGGTGAACTGATCGCCTTGCCCGAGGCCGATCGGGTGACGCCCATCGTCGCGGCGGCGCGCGCGATGGGAAAGCGCTTCGCGGCGTTGCACGTCGACATGCCCGATACCAACGACGGCAAGGCGCTCTCATCCCTCACGAAGCCGCTCATGCCCCACCTCGAGAAGGCGCTTCGCAAGGCCGGAATCGTGTTCGATGACGAGGCGGCGGAGGATCGGCTGCACGTGTTCTTCGTGGGCGGCCGCGCCTGCCACGTGGGGATTGCGCCGGTTGCCAACAGCTCTGCCTGGCCCATGGGGATCGTGCGCTTGCGCATGCCGTCGGCCGCGCCATCGCGCTCGACCCTCAAGCTCGCCGAGGCGATCGGCGAATTCCTGGACGAGAAGGAGCGCGCCAGGCGCCTCGCGCCGGGCACTACCGCCGTGGACCTGGGAGCCTCGCCGGGCGGATGGACGTACCAGCTCGTGCAGCGCGGGATCATGGTGACGGCGGTGGACAACGGACCCATGGACGCGAAGCTTCTCGATAGCGGCCAGGTGAAGCATCGGCGCGACGACGGGTTCCACTACAGGCCCGCCGAGCCCGTCGACTGGATGGTCTGCGACATGGTGGAAAGTCCCTCGCGGATCGCGAAGCTCGTGGCGCGCTGGATCGCCGAGGACTGGTGCCGCGAGTCGATCTTCAACCTGAAGCTGCCGATGAAGAAGCGCTGGGAAGAGACGCTTCGCTGCCGCCAGATCATCGACGAGGCGCTGGGCGGCGGCGGCTATTTCCTGCGCTTCAAGCACCTCTATCACGATCGTGAAGAGATCACGGGCCACCTGGCGCGCCGCAAGCGCGAGCCGATAAACTAGGCCCGATGCCCTCCAGGATCGTCATCAGCGAGTTCATGGATGCGCCCGCCGTGGAGACGCTGCGCGAGCGCTTCGACGTGGACTATCGCCCGAAGCTCGTGGACGATGCCGGCGCGCTCGAAGAGGCATTGCCCTGGGCGGAGGCCTGGATCGTCCGCAACCGCACGCAGGTTCGCGGACGCCTGCTCGAGGCGGCGGCCCACCTGCGCGTCGTCGGGCGCCTGGGCGTGGGCCTGGACAACATCGACCTCGGGGCTTGCGAAGCGCGGCGCATCGAGGTGATTCCCGCCGCGGGTGCCAATGCCGAATCGGTCGCGGAGTACGTGGTGACCGCGGCGTTGATGCTCCTTCGCGGTGCCTATGGCTCCACGCGCGCGGTCGAGGCCGGCACCTGGCCGCGCCAGATGCTATCGCAAGGCCGCGAGGCCTCGGGCAAGGTCCTGGGCCTCGTCGGCATCGGCAGCATCGGCCGCCTGACGGCGCGCAAGGCGCTCGCCATGGGAATGCGCGTGATCGCGCACGATCCGAACGTTCCGGCCACGGCCGAGGCCTGGCGCGAGCTGGGCACGCTCCCCTGCGCGCTGGACGAGCTGCTGCGCGAAAGCGACGTCGTGTCGCTGCACGTTCCCCTGGCGGCGGGAACGCGCGGCCTGCTCAGCCGCGAAAAGCTCTGGCTCATGAAGCGCGATGCGATCGTCATCAACACGGCGCGCGGCGGCATCGTCGACGAGGCGGCGCTCGCCGCGATGCTGCGCGAGGGCCGGTTGGGCGGCGCGGCGCTCGACGTCTTCGGGGAAGAGCCGCTCGCCGCGGGTTCGCCCCTCGTGGGCGCGCCACGGCTGCTCCTCACGCCTCACATCGCGGGAGTTACCGTGGAGTCGAACGAGCGGGTGAGTGCCCTGATCGCCGAGCGCGTCGGCGCTTTCCTTACTTGAGGACCTGGCGCAGGTTGCTGTAGTCGTCGGTCCACAGTCCCCAGTCGGGATGGGGCGCCACGGGCTCCGTCACCTCGACGATTGAAGGCTGCAGCAGGAAGGCCTTGTTGCGCGTGAGCAGCACCCAGTCGCTGGTCGTGCCCCCGGTCTCGCCGGAATCGAAGAGGTTCGCGTATTCGAGTTTCTGCGCCTGGGCGATCGCGAGGAGAACGGGCTTCAGGTCGAGGAAGCGGTTCGAGACGTGGAAAGCGATCACGCCGCCGGGCTTCAGGTGCCGCAGGTATTCGGTCACCGCCTGCGTGGTGATGAGGTGCACCGGGATCGCGTCGCCGGCAAAGGCATCGACCGCGATCACGTCGTAGTCCTGCGGGGCTTCGCGCTCCATGCTGAGGCGCGCGTCCCCGAGGACGATCTCGGTTTTCGCCGGGGAGTCGGCCACGTACGTGAACCACTTGCTGGCCACGTTCACCACCGCGGGATCGATATCGTAGAAGCGGTATACGTCACCGGGATTCCCGTAGACGGCGAGCGATCCCGCGCCCAGTCCGATCACGCCTACGCGGACGGGCTTTCCCCCGTAGGAAAGCAGCGTTCTGCCGATTCCGGAGCTTGCCTTGTAGTAGGTCGTTGCGGAGCGGCGGTATTTGTCCGAGAGGTACTGCTCGCCGTGGAGGATGGCGCCGTGCACGAGCGAGCGATAGCGGGTGTCGGGGTCCTGGTCGGCCGACTGCATTTCCTTCACGCGCACCACGCCATAGTAGTTGCGCTCGATGTAGACGGTGTCCTCGTAGAAATAGTGCACGCGCCAGATGAGCGCCGAGGTCGTGAACGACAGGACCACAAGAAGCAGGATACGCAGGGGAAGCCACCTGCCCCAACGGATTCCCAGCGCGAGCGCCGCCGTCACCACGAGCGCGATCTCGAGCTCCAGGTATCCGGGCAACACGATGGGCGCGATCACGCCCACGAGCACTCCACCGATGACGCCGCCCAGCGACACCACGAGGTAGAAGAGCGTGAGATGCCGCGGCCCCGGGCGACGGCGCGCGAGCTCGCCGTGGCAGAACATGCAGACGACGAAGAGCCCGAGGGTGAAGACGGCGATCTGCCAGCGCAGTTCGAACTGGAGGCGCTTGTCGGCGAGGAACCAGGCCATCGCGCAGAGCATCCACGCGAGCAGGCCCAGGAATACCTCCCGGCGATACCACCGGTGCCCCTCGAAGCAGAGGATGAACGTGAGCAGGTAGACCGCGAGCGGCACCACCCACAGCAGCGGGATCGCGGAGATGTTCTGCGTTAGATGGTTCGTGACGGCCAGCAGGGTGACCGAGCCCACGGTGGATAGCGTGAGCCAAAGGCCGATCTCGCGCCCCAGTGGCGCGGGCTCGTCCGCGGTCTGCGCGAGCTGGCCGCCGGCCACGCTCAGCGGGGGAAGGTCGCGGCTTCGCCATGCGAGCGACGCGCAGCAGGCCACGAAGAGAGCGTACCCGGCCGACCACCAGAAGGACTGGCGCGAATTCGTGAGCCACGGCTCGAAGAGGAACGGGTAGCCCAGGAGCGCGATCATCGAGGCGAGGTTCGACAGCGCGAAGAGGCGGTAGGGGCTCGCGCCGGGGAATGCCCGCGCATACCAGGACTGGATCAGCGGGCTCGTGGAAGCGAGCAGGAAGTAGGGCAGGCCCACGGTCGCGAAGAGCAGTCCCAGGATTCCCCACACGGGGTTGTCGCCGCCCGCGGGCTTCCACCACGGATCGGGGGTGACCGGAAGGAACGCGAGGCTCGCGACCAGCAGGACCACGTGGATCGCGGCCTGCCTCGTGCCCCGGGTGCGGCTCGCGAGCCCATGCGCGTAGGCGTACCCCAGCAGCAGCACGAGCTGGAAGAACACCATGCATAGCATCCACACAATCGCCGCGCCGCCGAACCACGGCAGGATCTGCTTGGCGAGGAGCGGTTGGACCAGGAAGAGCAGGAAGGCGCTGAGGAAGACCGTTACGGCGTGCAACGTCATTCTGGGATGAGGGACAGCACTTCCTGGGCGTGGTTGGAGACGTTCGGCTTGTCGATGACGTGGGCGATCTTGCCCTTCTCGTCGATCACGAAGGTTACGCGATCGGCCATTCCAACCGCCGACTTGAGCTTGGAAATGATGCCGTCGCCACCCAGCGTGCCGTAGGCGCGTCCTACGGCTCCGTCCGTGTCCGCGAGCAGCGGGAAGTTGAGGTTGTACTTCTTCGTGAAGGCCTGGTGCGACTGCTCGCCCTGCGTCGACACGCCGAGGATCGCCGCGCCGCGGGCCGCCAGCTCCGCATTGCCGTCGCGCAGCGAGCATGCCTGCTTCGTGCACCCCGGGGTGTCGTCCATCGGGTAGAAGTAGAGCAGGAGCTTGCGCCCGCGATAGTCCTTCAGCGCGACGCGCTTGCCGTCGGTGGTGGTGCCTTCGAAATCGGGCGCGGGATCTCCGGCCCTCAGGGGTGTCGCCATCGTCGCTCGCTCCGGGAGGTCGTGCCGCGATGCTGCCACGGCTGCCGTTTCTTGTCGGCGAATGATACATTCCCCGGGAGGTATGCCGGGCTTCGCCCGAAATTCGCGTGAAGAGCACGCGGCTCGCCGCTTTCGACAAACTGAAAGCGCTTCGACCTGGACGCGCGGGGAAAATCGCCTTTCGCAAGAGGCGCGCGCGCGCGATGCGGATGTTGCGCCAGAGACACTTTCCAGTGAAAAAAGGCGTTCTCCAGAGTGAAAACGGTTGACAACCGATTTTGGCTTGCGCATCCTCTCGCTGTCGCGCCTGGAGAGGCGAGATGAACAGAACTCGATTACACCACCGGAATTACCGGAACCATCAGATTGGAGGACTCATCAATGGCAGCTAAGAAAGGCAAGAAGGCAGCGAAAAAACCGGCGGCGAAGAAGTCGCCCGCCCGCAAGCCGATGAAGAAGGCAGTGGCCAAGAAACCCGTGAAGAAGGCCAAGCGCAAGCCCAACGCCGCTTTCATGAAGCCGATGACGCCCAGCTCCACGCTCGCCGCGGTGGTGGGTAGCAGCCCCATTCCTCGCACGGAAGTGACGAGCAAGCTCTGGGGATACATCAAGAAGAACAACCTGCAGGACAAAGTGAACCGCCGCATGATCAATGCCGACGACAAGCTGCGGGAAGTCTTTGGCGGCAAGAGGCAGGTCTCGATGTTCGAGATGACCAAGCTGGTCTCCAAGCACCTCAAGTAGTCACGTGCCGGCATCGCCGGCATGCAATCCTCGGGAAGGCCGGTCTTGCGACCGGCCTTTTTTTTTCGTGCCATGATCGGGCCGCGTCGCCATCCGGCTACGGGGGTTCATCGTGAAATTCGTCTCGACTGATTCCGCGCCCGCCGCGCGCGGCCACTACTCCCAGGCCGTGGTCCACGAGGGCGTCGTGTACGTGGCAGGCCAGCTTCCCGTCGTGCCGGGCGATCCCGACCGGCGGCTCGTGACGTTCGACGAGCAGGCGCGGCGCGTGATCGACAACGTATTCGCCATCCTCGAGGCCTCCGGCAGCGCTCCCGGCCTCGTGCTGCGCACCACCGTCTACATCACCGATGTATCGCACTGGCCCTCGTTCAACGCGATCTACGGGGAGAAATTCGGGACCCACAGGCCCGCCCGCACAGTGGTGCCCGTAGCAGCCCTCCACTACGGCTACCTGGTCGAGATGGATGCCATCGCGGCGGTGAGGCCCGGCGGCGCGGGGTAAACTTGCCGCTTCCCATGGAAGGAAGCGCCGATGGCGACGATGGCGACGATGGCGGAGACCGCGAACGTGGAGCGCATCTGGCTGAAGTCGTATCCACCCGGGGTCCCGGCGGAAGCCGACATCGACGCGTACGCCAACATCGGTGAAGTCCTCAAGGCCACGTGCAACAAGTTCGCGGACCATCCCGGGTTCACCTGCATGGGCAGGACCCTCAAGTATTCGGACCTCGATCGCTTGTCGGCGCAGTTCGGCGCGTGGCTGCAGAACGAGGCGGGCCTCAAGCGCGAGGACCGGGTCGCCATCATGCTGCCCAACGTCCTGCAATATCCGGTCGCGATCTTCGGGGTGCTGCGCGCCGGGATGGTGGTCGTCAACTTCAACCCGCTCTATACGCCGCGCGAAGTCGAGCACCAGCTGAACGACTCCGGCGCCACGGTGATCGTGGTCCTCGAGAACTTCGCCAAGACGGTCCAGGGCGTGCTCGCGAACACCAAGGTCCGGAAGGTGATCACCACCGAGCTCGGCGACATGTTGGGATTTCCCAAGTCACTCATCGTGAACTGGGTGGTGAAGCACCAGAAGAAGCTGGTGCCGGCGTGGGACATCCCGGGGTCGATCCCGTTCAAGGCCACGCTCGCCGGGGGTTCACGGCACAAGCTCGAGGAACCGAAGCTGGGCCACGGGGACCTGGCTTTCCTGCAGTACACCGGCGGCACGACGGGTGTTTCCAAGGGCGCGATGCTCACCCACGGAAACATCGTCTCGAACCTGCAGCAGACGACGGCGTGGATCGGCGCGGCATTCGAGTACGGGAAGGAAATCTCGATCACCGCGCTGCCGATGTACCACATCTTCGCGCTCACGGGCTGCTGCCTCGTCTACATGAAGCTGGGAGCGCACAACATCCTCATCACGAATCCGCGCGACATGAAGGGATTCGTGGCCGAGCTCGGCAAGTACCGCTTCACCTCGCTTTCCGGCGTGAATACGCTCTTCGCCGGGCTCCTCAACACGCCGGGCTTCGCCGAGCTCGATTTCTCGAGCCTCAAGCTTTCGCTGGGCGGCGGCATGGCGGTGCAGCGCGCCGTGGCCGAACGCTGGAAGCAGGTGACGGGAATTCCCCTGCTCGAAGCCTACGGGCTCACGGAGACGTCGCCGGCCGCATGCATCAACCCGTTCGTTCCCGGGTTCGAATACAACGGCACCGCGGGACTTCCGATTCCCTCGACGATCGTGACCCTCCGCGATGACGACTGCCGCATCCTGCCGCAGGGCGAAACGGGCGAGATCTGCATCGCCGGGCCCCAGGTGATGAAGGGCTACTGGAACCAGCCCGGCGAGACGGCGAATGTGATGACTCCCGACGGCGCGCTGCGCACCGGGGACATCGGATTCATGACCCCCGAGGGATACGTGAAGATCGTGGACCGCAAGAAGGACATGATCCTCGTGTCGGGCTTCAAGGTATTCCCCAACGAGGTGGAGGACGTGATCGCGATGATGCCCGGCGTGCGCGAGGTCTGCGCCGTGGCCGCTCCGGATCCGCATTCCGGGGAGGTCGTTCGAGTCGTGATCGTGAGAAAGGACCCCGCGCTCACCAGGGAACAGGTGATCGAGTTCTGCCGGGGGCAGCTCACGGGCTACAAGATCCCGAAGATCGTGGAGTTCTGGAAGGAATTGCCCAAGACGAATGTTGGCAAGGTTCTGCGCCGCGAGGTGAAGGACGCGCCGGTGCAGAGGCAGTGACTTCAAGTAGCCACGGGTAAACCCGTGCGCGAGCTGCCGCTGAAGAACGTGAAGCTAGCCCAGGAGACTGGGCCCCGGCCTTCGCCGGGGCGGCCTGACCTGCCGCGCCCGGCGCGCGCGTCAGGCCGCTTTTTCGAGGACCGGGCCGTATTCGCCCAGTGCGTCGCGGATGCGATCCACGGCCCAGTCGAGCTGCTCGCGCTCGACGACGAGCGGCGGAGCGAATCGTGCGACGGTGCCGTGCGTGTCCTTGCTGAGGACCCCGTGCTTGAGCAACGTCTCGACGAACTCCCGGGCCGAGGCGCGCTTCGGGTCGATCTCCAGGCCGATCAGCAGGCCCTTGCCGCGCACGTCCGTCACCATTGGGCTCTGGAGCGCCTTCAGGCGCCTCAGGAGGTACTCGCCCATCGTCGCGGCCCGGTCGGCGAGCTTCTCGTCGAGCAGGACGTTGAGCGATTCCAGCCCCACCGCGGCGCCCAGCGCGTTGCCGCCGAACGTGCTGCCGTGGTCGCCCGGGCGGAATACGCCCATCACTTCCTCGCGCGCGGCGAACGCGGACACGGGGATGAGGCCGCCGCCGAGCGCCTTGCCGAGGAGGATCGCATCGGGCTGCACGCCCTCGTGGTGGCATGCGAGGACCTTGCCCGTGCGGCCCAGCCCCGTCTGCACCTCGTCCACGATCATGAGCACGTTGTGCTTGCGGCAGATGCGCAGCACTTCGGTGAGGTAGCCCTCGGGCGGGACGACGATGCCGGCCTCGCCCTGGATCGGTTCGACGAGGAACGCCGCGGTCTCGGGCGTGATGGCGGCCTCGAGCGCGGCGGTATCGCCGAAGGGAATCGACACGAATGCGTCCGCGTACGGCCCGAAGTCGTCGCGATATTGGGGCTCGGACGAAAAACCGACGATTGTCGACGTGCGGCCGTGGAAATTGTTGTCGCAGACGATGATCTTCGCGCGATCCTTCGCGACCTTCTTCACCGTGTAGGCCCACTTGCGCGAGCACTTGATGGCGGTCTCGACGGCTTCGGCGCCGGTGCTCATGGGAAGCGCGCGGTCCATGCCCGTGACCTCGCAGATCTTCGCGAGGAAGGGCGGCAGGCGGTCGCTGTAGAAGGCGCGCGACGTGACGGCAAGCCGCGCGGCCTGCGCGTTGAGCGCCGCGAGCAGGCGCGGATGCCCGTAGCCGAAGCTCACCGCGGAATAGGCGGACAGCATGTCCAGGTAGCGGCGGCCCTGGTCGTCCCAGAGCCAGACACCTTCGCCGCGCGAGAGCACGACGGGCAGCGGCGCGTAGTTGGTCGCGCCGTAGCGGCGCTCCAGAGCGATTTTGTCGCTCATAGGGGTCCTTTCCTGCTTTTCTTCCGCTCGTGGCGGAACGCGGGCGCCGTGCCGGCGGCCTACAGCAGGCCCGCGAAAACCACGGCTACATTATACCGGGGCGGGCAGGGCTTTTAACCCGGACGCAAGGGTGCTCGCCATGCGCGCCGTGATCGCATAGATGGAAAGCTGCGGGTTGGCGCCGAGGCTCGTGGGGAAGAGGGATCCGTCGTGCACCGAGAGGTTCTCGACCTGGTGGTGGCGCCCCGATTCGTCCACGACGGAGCTGCGCGAATCGTGGCCCATGGCGCAGCCGCCCATCACGTGGGCCGACACGACGCGGGCGATGCGCGGCCGCATCGCGAGGGACTCGATGTCCTTCCTCGAGGCCTCCCAGGATTCCATCGCACGCGATACCTCGTGGATGGGCCGCACGGCTTGCGCCCCTGCCGCGAACTGCACCTGGGACATGGCGAGCAACGCGCGCCTCGCCGCGTCCCAGAGGTACGGCGTCATCGGATAGTCGAGCGTGGCGGTCGAGTCGCTGCGCAGCGCCACGCGCCCGCCAGGCGACTCGGGATGGAATCCGTCGCGGATGAGCCCGATGAGCACCTGCATGCGATTGAACTGCGACATCCAGCGCGCATGCTCCTCGCCGAATCCCGGCAGGACGCTTCCCACGAGCGCCGGGTGCGTCGGCGCGGCCTCGATCTTGAATCCGGCCGGGCCGTCGAGGGCCGCGGCATCGAGGAAGTGATCCGAGTAGATGGATTGGGGCGCGCCGTAGAAGCCGTTCACCGGTTCGCGCATCAACGCCCCGGAGATGACCGTCGGATGCAGGAACGTGCGCTTACCGACGATGTCATGGGGATCGGGCGCCATGCTGCGAAGCAGGATCGCGGGACTTCCGATGCCGCCCGCGGCGAGCACGAAATGCTTTGCCCGCAGGGTCACCCTGTGGATCGACGGCGATGCCCCGTTGCGCGCGACGCCCTGGGCCTCGCAAGCATCGACGCGGGCGCCTTCGAAGAGGAGCCTCGAGACGCGCGCCCGGTAGACGAGCGTGGCGCCCCGGTCGAGCGCTGCCGGAATCGTCGTGAGCAGCATCGATTGCTTCGCGTTGGCGGGGCAGCCCAGGCCGCAGTAGCCGAGGTTGAGGCAGCCCTTCACGTTGCGGCGGATCGCGCCGGTGCTGAAGCCCAGCTTCTCGCAGCCCACGCGCAGCACGTCGTTGTTGCGGTTGGGCGCGACGGGCCACGGCGCGATCGACAAGCGCTCTTCCATGCGCGCGAACCACGGCGCGAGGGCCGCTTCGTCCATCGTCTGCAGTCCCAGTGCATCCCTCCAGTAGGCGAGGGTGCGCCCGGGCGTGCGAAAGCTCGCGGTCCAGTTCACCGTCGTGGAGCCGCCCACGCAGCGGCCTTGCAGGATCGTGATGGCGTGATCGGTGGTTTGCCGTCCGGCGTTTTCCTGGTAGAGCTGTTCGTAGGCCTCGCGCTCGCGCATGTGGAAATCGCTCGATCCCACGAGCGGGCCCTCCTCGACGATCGCGACCCTGAGCCCGGCTTGCGAAAGGATCTCGGCGGTGACGCCGCCTCCCGCGCCGCTGCCGATCACGACGACGTCGGCCTCCAGCTCGGTGTCGCGAGTAAGCGCGGCCGCGTCGAGCGTCTTCCAGCCGGATGCGATTCCGATGCGGATCGGGTCGGCGATCATTTCGGCAGCGCCGGGGGGCCGGGATAGGAGATGGCGGGCCACGCTTCGGGCAGGTCGTACCAGGACGAGTAGATGAGCTGCGTGAGCGCGAGGTAGCCCGCCTGCTGGAGCTCGAAGCGGCTCGTGCGCCATCGCGTGAGGAATGCGGCCAGCTCCTCGGCCGACGATTCGGGCACGGGCGACCAGAGCCCCGTGAAGGCCAGGCGCGTGGGCGCGAAATCGAGGAACGCGAACAGGTCCGAAATCTCCCGCTGGACCGTGGGCGCGAGACCCGACACGACGCGATCGAACGACACGACGACGGCGGCGACGGCGCGCGCGCGCGCGGCGGAGTCTTCCGGCAACGCGCCCGCGAGGACGACCGTCGCGAGTGGCTTCACGATGTCCGCGGCCCTCTCGTCGAGGAGGCGATAGGTGGGCGCGGAGGCGGCCAACCGCGCGAGCGCGAAAAGCGCGGCGCCGCCGATGCCCACCTTGATGAATGCGCGGCGGGTGAACATGACGCCCTACCCGGAGGCGCTCAGCGGTGCACCGGCCCCATCAGGCGATCGGGCAGCCACGTCGCGATCTCGGGGAAGATGCTCAGGATCACGATCGCCAGGAACATGCACAGGACATAAGGGATCGTTCCCCACATGACTGTGGTCACCGGCACGTCGGGCGCAATCGAATTCACGATGTAGATGTTGAGGCCCACGGGGGGGTGGATGAGGCCTACTTCCATGTTGATCGTGAGGATCACGCCGAACCACACCGGATCGAAGCCCGCGGCCGTGATGATGGGCAGCAGGATGGGGCTCGTCATGAGGATGATCGCCGCCGGCGGGATGAAGAAGCCGCATACCAGCAGGAAGACGTTGATCATGCCCATCAGCACCCAGCGGTTCACGTGCATGTCCGCGATGCCCTGGGCAAGGGTTTGCGTAAGGTAGAGCGAGGTCAGCATGTAGCCGAAGAGGACGGCTCCCGCGATGATCATCAGGATCATCACGGACTCGCGCATCGTGTCGCGCATGATGAGCCACCAGTCCTTCGGCCTCCACATGCGGTAGATCACCACGGCGAGCACCGCGCACAGGGCCGCGCCCACGCCGGCGGCCTCCGACGGTGTCGCGACGCCGCCATAGAGCACCCACATCACGCCCACGATGATGGCGAGGAACGGCGTGATCTTCGGGACCGACGAGAATTTTTCCCTCCAGCTGTACCTGAATTCCGGTGCGTGGGCGCGGAAACCGCGCTTCCAGATGATGAACAGCGTCCAGAGGATGAACAGTCCCGTGAGCATCAGTCCCGGCATGACGCCCGCGAGGAACAGCCGACCGATCGATGTCTCCGTCGCGATACCGTACAGGATGAACGTGACGGACGGCGGAATTAGGATGCCCAGCGTGCCACCCGCGCAGATCGAGCCCGTGGCGATGTCGTCGGGGTAACCGCGGCGGCGCATCTCGGGGATGCCCATGCGGCCAATGGCCGCGCAGCACGCCGGCGACGAGCCCGTGAGCGCGGCGAAGATCGCGCAGGCCCCCAGGTTCGAGATCACGAGGCCCCCCGGCAGCCGGTAGAGCCAGCGGTCGAGCGCCTCGTAGAGATCCTTGCCGGCCGGCGACGAGCCGATGGCCGCGCCCATCATCACGAACATCGGAATCGAAACGAGGGTGAAGTCGTCCAGGCCCGACCAGAAGGTCTCGGCGACGATGTGCAGCGCGTCGAATCCCTGGAAGATCAGCAGGAACACGATGGAGATCGCGCCCAGCCCGAAGGCCACCGGCACGCCGGAAAAGAGCAGCACGAGGGTCGAGGCGAGGACGATCGCGCCCTGGGTCGTGGGGGTCATTGCTCGGCCTCGATGCCGAAGGGGCGCGCGCGGCGCGTGACCAGGCCCAACAACTCGGCGATGTATTGCAGCACCAGCAGGCCGATGCCGACAGGCATCGACAGGTAGGGAATCCACAGGCGCGCGCGCCAGACTGTGTTGGATTTCCAGCCCTCGCTCCAGGCTTCGTACCAGTAGCGGCTGCAAGCCACGAGGAGCACCGTGCAGAAGGCGAGGGACAGCGCCGTCGTGAAGAGCGCGAGCCAGAACCGGCCGCGGGGCCCGAGCCACCGGGGCAGGATATCCACGTTGACGTGACCATGGTGCAGGAGCACGTAGGCGCTTCCGATGAACGTGGCGCCCACGATGCTGTAGGTGACCACGTCGATCTGCCAGATCGTCGTGCGGTTGAATGCGTAGCGCTCGATCACCATGTCGCAGATCACGAGCACGCCAAGGGCTATCAGCGCGGCGGCGGTGACGCCCGCCACCCGCGAAAGGAAACGGACGCCCTCGATGAAATGGTCGAGGGCGCCCTTGCGCCCGGTCATTTGACCGAGAGCGCTTCGTCGATCAGCTTCTGGCCATTGGGCACGTCCGCGGCGAAGCGCGCGTAGGCGCTCTTCTTGGCGACATCGACCCACGCGGCGTAGTCCGCATCCGAAAGCGTCACCACCTTTGCCTTGTGGTCCGTGAAGGCCTTGATGGCTTCCTCGTTCACGCTTTCAGCCTTGCCCTCGTAGTAGGCCTGCGCCTTCTTGCCGGCGTCGAGGATCACCTGCTTCTGCTTCGCGTCGAGGCGGTCGAAGGTCTTCTTGGACATGAGCACGGGCTCGTACATGAACCACAGCGCGTTGTTGCCGGGCGCCGTGAGGCAGTCGGTGACCTCGTACAGGCGCATCGACGCGAAGGTGCCCAGGCTCGTGTCCGTGGCGTTCACCACGCCGCTCTGGAACGCGTTGTAGATCTCGTTGGAGGGCGGGCTCACGATGCTCGCGCCGGCCGATTCCCACATCGCCGCGAAGGTGGGGCCCGCCGCGCGGAACTTCAGGCCCTTGAGGTCGTTCGGGTGGACGATGCAGCTGCCCTTGGACGCCATGCCGCCGGCGAACCATGCGTCGGAAAGCACGATCACGCCGTGCTTCTCGATCTCGGCGCGAACGTCCTTCATGAATTGCGACTGGTTGATCCGCTTGGCGCGCTCCTGGCTGCGGATGAGTCCGGGCATGAGAGTCGCGCTGAACGCCGGCACCTTGCCGCTCGCGTAGTCGAGCGGGAAGAGCGTGATGTCGAGCTGTCCGCCGACCATCGCGTTCCATTGGTCGTTGGGCTTGAAGAGCGAGGCGCCCGGGTAGACCTGGATGTCGAGGCCGACGTTGGCGGCCTTGGCATCCTTGGCGATCATCTGGACCATGTCGTCCCGGACGTCGCCCTTGCCCCCGGGGAACTGGTGCGACGCGCGCAGCGTCACGTCGGCGGCGAATGCGCTGGCCCCCAGCGTGGCGGCTGCGATGCCGAGCACGACTTGCTTGCGGATATCCATGCTGTCTCCTCGTTGTGTGATTCTTCGTGTGCCGGATCGTGCCGGCGCATCGGCAGTGCGTAACTCTACCAGCGTCAAGCGGCGCGGCGTGCGGCCTCGCGCTTGCGGGCCTCGGCCTCCAGGTGTGCCATGGCGGCCTGTGTGCCGCCTTTCTGGTGCGGCACCGCGGCGAGCTCGAGTCCCATCTCGACCCCGGAGAGCGCTCCCATCAGCATGAGGTCGTTGAAGTCGCCCAGGTGCCCGATGCGGAAGATCTTGCCCGAGAGCTTGGTGAGTCCCTGGCCCAGCGACATGTCGAAATGCCGGAGGACCACGGCGCGGAAGGCGTCGGCGTCGTGGCCGGGCGGCATCATCACCGCGGTGAGCGACGAGCTGTACTCGGCCGCATCGGCGCAGAGGATCTCGAGGCCCCAGGCGCGCACGGCGCGGCGGGTCGCTTCCGCGTGGCGGTCATGGCGCTTGAAGACGTTCGCGAGGCCTTCTTCCTCGAGCATGTGGATCGCTTCGCGGAGCCCATACAGCAGGTTCGTCGCAGGCGTATACGGGAAGAATCCATTCGCATTGGACGCGATCATCTCGCCCCAGTCCCAGAACGAGCGCGTGAGCTTCGCCGATTTCGATGCGGCCAGGGATTTCTCGGAGACGGCATTGAAGGAAAGGCCCGGCGGGAGCATGAGGCCTTTCTGCGAGCCGCCGACCGTCACGTCCACGCCCCATTCGTCGTGCCGGTAGTCGATTGAAGCGAGCGAGGAGATCGTGTCCACCATGAGCAGCGCGGGATGCTTCGCGTCATTGATCGCCTGCCGGACTGCGGCGATGTTGCTCACGACACCCGTGGAGGTCTCGTTGTGGACCACGCACACGGCCTTGATGGCGTGCCCCTTGTCGGCGGCGAGCTTCGCCGCGATCTGGGCGGCATTCGCGCCATGGCGCCAGTCGCCGGGGATGAACTCGATGTCGAGGGCGAGCTTCTTCGCCATCTTCTGCCAGAGCGTGGCGAAATGCCCCGTCTCGACCATGAGCACCTTGTCGCCGGGCGACAACGTATTCACGAGGGCGGCTTCCCATGCGCCGGTGCCCGAGGCGGGGTAGATGATCACCGGCGAGCGTGTCTGGAAGATGCGCTTCACGCCTTCGAGCACTTCCTTTCCCAGGGCCTGGAACTCGGGCCCGCGATGGTCGATGGTGGGCCGGTCGATCGCGCGCAGGATGCGATCGGGAACGTTCGTGGGGCCCGGAATCTGCAGGAAATGGCGGCCGGCGGTCATGCGAATGGCTCCTCGCGGGTAACAAGCCCCTATCTCACGTGCGGCAGGGCCTGGTTTTTCCATCATAATGCCGCAGCCTCGACTCGTTTCGCACGCACCCCGGTATAAAGCCCCCATGACCCACCCGACGTCACGACCCGTGCATTTTGCGCGGGACGCAGAGCACTCGCGTCTTTCGCTCGCCGCGCACCTTGCGCGCGAAGTCGATGGCGAAGTGCTCTTCGATGCCGCGAGCCGGGGCCGCTACTCGACCGATGCGTCGATCTACCAGGTGATTCCGGTGGGCGTGGTGGTGCCGCGCACGGTGGACGCGGCGATCTGCGCGATGCAGATCGCGGCCGAAGCGCAGGTGGCGATCCTGCCGCGCGGAGCCGGCACGTCGCAGTGCGGCCAGGCCGTGGGCGAAGCGCTGGTGGTCGACGACAGCAAGTTCCTCAATCGCATGGTCGAGCTCGATGTCGCCGCCCGGCGCGCGGTCGTCGAGCCTGGAAAGGTCCTCGATACGCTCAACTTCGAGTTGCGCGAGCACGGCCTCTGGTTCCCGGTCGACGTGTCCACGTCGGCGCAGGCCACGATCGGCGGCATGGCGGGCAACAATTCGTGCGGCTCGCGATCGCTCGCCTACGGCAACATGGTCGATCGCGTGGCGGCGATCGATGCGTGGCTTCCGACAGGCGTGCGGGGACGCTTCGGGCCCGGCGATTCGATGGATGACGTGGCGATACGATCGATCGCGGAGAAATCGGCCGCGCTCTACGCCCGCGAGCGCGACGAGATCGCCGCGCGCTACCCGAAGGTCGCCCGCAACGTGGCCGGATACAACCTGAATCGCATCGCCCCCGGGAATTTCAACCTCGCGCGATTGCTCGTGGGCAGCGAAGGCACGCTCGCCTGGTTCGAGAAGATCCATATCGAGCTGGCGGAATTGCCGAAGCACAAGGCGCTCGGGGTCGCGCACTTTCCCCGCTTCCACGACGCGATGGAGGCCACACGGCACATCGTGGAGCTCGGGCCTTGCGCCGTCGAGCTCGTGGATCGCACGATGCTCGACCTCGCGCTCTCGAATGCGGCGTTCGCGCCGGTGATCCGCAAGTACGTGACGGGCGAGCCCGGCGCGATCCTGCTGGTCGAATTCGCCGGCGCCGATCGCGATGCGCAGGCCCAAGGTGTCGCGCGACTCGCCGAGCTCATGGGCGACCTGGGCTTCCCCGACGCCGTTGTGCCGATCCTCGATGCGCCGGGGCAGAAATCGCTCTGGGACGTGCGCAAGGCCGGACTCAACATCATGATGTCGATGAAGGGCGATGGAAAGCCCGTCTCGTTCATCGAGGATTGCGCCGTGCCCCTCGAGCATCTCGCGGACTACACGGCGGGCCTCACTGAGATCTTCCGCAAGCACGGCACCGAGGGCACGTTCTATGCGCACGCCTCGGTCGGATGCCTGCACGTGCGCCCGGTGCTCAACATGAAGGGCGACGGCGCAATCCGCATGCGCGCGATCGCGGAGGAGGCCGCGGAGCTCGTGCGCCGCTACAAGGGCGCCTATTCCGGCGAGCATGGCGACGGGCTCGTGCGCTCGGAGTGGATCGCGCCGTTCTTCGGGCCGCGGCTCACCGCGTGCCTGGCCGAGATCAAGTCCTGGTTCGATCCGCGCGGGTTGATGAACCCGGGAAAGATCGTGAATCCGCCCAGGCAGGACGATCGGTCGCTCTTCCGGTTCGGTCCCGCGTACAAGCCCGCCAAGCCGCTTACGCAACTCGACTGGGGCCCGTGGGGCGGCATCGTCGGCGCCGTGGAGATGTGCAACAACAACGGCCACTGCCGGAAGTTCGACGCAGGAACGATGTGCCCGTCCTATCGCGCCACGCGAGACGAGCGCGACCTTACGCGCGGGCGTGCCAACACGCTGCGCCTGGCGCTCTCCGGCCAGCTCGGCGACGACGCGGCGGCGGAAGCGGCGGTCCGCGACTCGCTCGACCTGTGCGTCTCCTGCAAGGGCTGCCGACGCGAATGCCCGACCGGCGTGGACATGGCGCGCATGAAGATTGAATTCCTCGCGTACTACAAGAATCGCCATGGATTCACGCTGCGCGATCGCCTCATCGGCCACATGCCGCGCTATGCGCCGTGGGCCGCTGCGCTGCAACCGATCGCGAGCGTAGTGACGCGCATTCCGGGATCGGGCAGCGTCCTCGAAGCGCTCGGGCTCGACAAGCGCCGGGCGCTCCCCGTGTGGCGCAAGTCGTGGAGCTCGCGTCGCGACACGGGTGGGGCAGGTCGGCCCGTCGTGCTCTTCGCCGACACGTTCAATAACTGGATGGAGCCCGACAACCTGGCGGCGGCGGCCCACGTGCTGCGGGCAACGGGCCATGAAGTCATCGTCGCGGGCGATTCGCAGTCCCGGCCGCTTTGCTGCGGAAGAACTTACCTCGCGGCCGGGATGATGACCGAGGCCCGGGCCGAGGCAAGGCGCACGATCGCGGCATTGCGCCCGCACATCGAGGCCGGAACTCCCGTTGTGGGTCTCGAGCCCTCCTGTGTCTTCACGTTCCGTGACGAGTACGCAGCGATGTTTCCCGGCGACGGGGCGGCGAGCGCGGTTGCGAAAGCCGAGCTCATCGACGAGTACCTGGCGCGGGAGATGGGAGCGGGCCGCGTCGTCGCGAAGTGGAAATCGGGCGCGCCGCGCGCGATTCGCGTTCACGGCCATTGCCACCAGAAGGCTTTCGGCACGTTCGACGCCACGCTCGCGATGCTGGGCGCCATTCCCGGTGCGGACGTGCGCGCCATCGAGTCGAGCTGCTGCGGAATGGCCGGCTCGTTCGGCCACGAGAAGGGACACTACGACGTCTCGATGAAGATGGCCGAGTTGGCACTCCTTCCCGCGGTGCGCGCGGCGCCCTCTGCGCAGATCGCCGCCGCCGGCACGAGCTGCCGCCAGCAGATCGCCGACGGCGCCGGCCGGACCGCGCGCCATCCCATCTCGATCATGGCCGAGGCCCTGTGAGCGCCACCGCCCCACAGGCCCTGCTCTCGGCCCTCAAGGATTCGATCGCGTTCGAGGCCCTCGGGGAGGCTGTCGGAAACGTCACCGTCGGGCGCGGCACGTTCGATCGGCGGCCACTGCACGTGGCGATCGTCGAAGGCCGGACCGCGAGCGGGTCCCTGGGAACGCCCGAATGCCAGTATCTCGCCGCGCTCTTCGACATCGTGGCGAGGGAACGGTCGGGGCTCGTGATGTATCTCGATTCCGCGGGAGCGCGGGTGTCCGAGGGCCTGAAGGCGCTGGGCGCGTTTCGCGCCCTCTATCGCTCGGGACTTGGCGCCGCGTTCTCGGGCGCCCCGGTCGCCGCGGTGCTCGGCCGCAACTGCTTCGGCGGCTCGAGCATGCTCGCGCACCTCGCGCCGCAACGGCTCTTCGCCGAGAACACGCAGATGGCCATGTCGGGGCCGAGCATCATCGCTTCGGCTTCGGGCATGAACATCGCGGACGAGATGTTCCGCGCGATGACCGAGGCGTCGCTCTCGCCGGGGGCACGTGTGAAGGCGAGCTCCGCCAACGACCTGTGGAAGGCCGGCGACAGCCTTTCGACATGGCTCGATGAAGCGCTCGCGCAACGCGGCGAGGCGGCACCGGCATTGCGCCTTCGCCACGAGGCGCTGGAGCTGCGCCTCGACAAGCGCGTGGCCGGGCGTCCCTGGGAATCGATCCAGCGGCGCGACCTCGAGAAGATCTACGACGCCGGATACGAGGCGCGCGAAAGCGACGGACTCATCACGGGCAAGGGCGTGCGCACGGGCAATGAGGAGTCCTTCGTCGGCATCGTGGGCCGCAATCCCCTGGGCGCTTCGCGCGCATGGCGCTTCGCCGATGCCGCCTGGAAGATGTGCGACGCGGCGCCCAAGCGCCTCGAAGTGCTCCTCGACTGCGCGACGCACGCCGCGCGCCTCGACGACGAGCGGATCGTGCTCACGGAATACATCGTCGACATGGGATTCGCGCTCGCCGCGCTCGCGCGGCGGGGAACCAGAGTAGGACTCACGGTGCTCGGCAAGGCAGGAGGGGGCGTGTACGTAGCGCTTGCCGCACCGGCGGAGCGTGTGATGAGCGTGTACGGCGCAGACATCCAGGTGCTTCCGGGGGCCGCGGTCGCCGCGATCCTCGGGCAGAGCACCGAAAGCGCGCCGGCGTTCGAAGAATATCTCGCGGCCGGCGTGGCCGACGAGGAACTGAAGCTCGGTATCATCCCTGGAACTCAATGAACGACAATCTCTACTCGCTTTTCGAATCCCGATTTCCCGCCGATCGCAATCAACCGCTGCTGCTCCTGGGGCCGCGGGGCTCGCTCACCTATGCCGAAGCCGAAGCGACGAGCGCGCGGTTCGCCTCGCTTCTCGCGTCCCTGGGCCTCGTGCCCGGGGATCGCATCGCGGTGCAGGTCGACAAGTCTCCCGAGGCGCTGCTCCTCTATCTCGCATGCCTTCGCGCGGGACTCGCCTACCTTCCGCTGAACATCGCCTACCAGGAGCACGAAGTCTCCTATTTCCTGGAGAACGCCGAGCCTCGTGCCGTGGTGGCGCAGCCCTCGTCGTTGCCGTGGCTCATGCCGCTCACCGAACGGCTCGGGATCGCGCACGTGTTCACGCTGGATGAGGTCGGCAGCGGAACGCTGCCGGATGCGGCGCGGGGCTGTTCGGCCTCCTTCAAGACCGTCGAGCGCACGAGCAACGATCTCGCGGCGATCCTCTATACCTCGGGAACGACGGGACAATCGAAGGGCGCGATGATCACGCATCGCAACCTCGCATCGAATGCGCTCGTCCTGCACCAGGCCTGGGCCTTCACGCCCGACGACGTTCTGATCCACATGCTGCCGCTTTTCCACGTGCACGGCCTGTTTGTCGCGTCCCACTGCGTGCTGATGAATGGGACGGCGATGCGCTTTCACGCTAAGTTCGACCCGCGACGGGCGATCGCCGAATTCCGCGACTCGACTGTGTTCATGGGCGTGCCGACCTTCTATACGCGGTTGCTCGCCGAATCGGAACTTGACGGGCACGCGTGCGCGAAGATGCGGCTCTTCGTCTCGGGCTCGGCGCCGCTGCTCGCGGAAACCCACGTGGAATTCGAGGGCCGCACCGGCCACCGCATCCTGGAGCGCTACGGCATGACGGAGACCGGCATGCTCACGTCCAATCCGCTGCGGGGCGACCGGCGGGCGGGCTCCGTGGGACCGGCGTTGCCTGGCACCGGCGTGCGCATCGTGGATGACGACAATCGCGCGGTCGCCGCCGATAAGATCGGCCACGTGCAGGTGCGCGGCCCCAACGTGTTCTCGGGGTATTGGCGCATGCCGGAACGCAACCGCGAGGAATTCACGGCGGACGGCTTTTTCCGCACCGGCGACATGGGCAGCCTCTCGAATGACGGCTACCTCACCATCGCGGGGCGTTCGAAGGACCTCATCATCACCGGAGGCTACAACGTCTATCCGAAGGAGATCGAGCTGCTGCTCGACCAACTCCCCGGCGTCCGGGAGTCCGCGGTCGTGGGGGTGCCGCATCCCGATTTCGGGGAAGCCGTCACGGCGATCGTGGTGCCCCGCCCCGACGAGTCCGCGCCCACGGAAGACGATGTCATCGCCGTGCTGAAGAAGAAACTCGCGAACTTCAAGGTGCCCAAGCGCGTCTACGTCGTGAAGGAGCTTCCCCGCAACGCCATGGGGAAGGTCCAGAAAAACATTCTCCGCGAACGCTTCAAGGGATAAGGTATTGGCATGAGCGCCCGGATCCTCATCGATCGCATCGTCGGCTCGCTCGTCGCGAGGCCTCGCGGCGTGCGCCGCGCCGACCGTCTCACGACGCTGCTGCGCACGCTCATCTCGGAGCGCGGCGAAGCGACGGGCGCCGTCCTCGCGCGTCGCGCCGTCGCCCTGTACCGGGGCCTCGATGCCGTGGGGCGCGATCACTTCTTCCAGAAGCTCGCCCGCGATTTCGCTCCCGATGGCAACGCGGTGCTGAGGGCGGCCGTCGACTATCACGCCAACCCATCGCCCGCACACCTTGCGGCCTTGCAGCGCGTGGCCGAGCCCACGCGGCAGGAAATCTTCCGCCGCATGAACATGGCGCCGGGCGGAACCGAGGCGCTGATCGAGATGCGAAGAGAGCTGCTCGCGGCGATCAAGGATCATCCGGAGCTGGAAGCCGTGGACCACGACCTCACGCACCTGCTCGGGTCCTGGTTCAATCGCGGTTTCCTGGAGCTGCGGCGCATCGACTGGGGAACGCCCGCCGCGATCCTCGAGAAGCTGATCGAGTACGAGGCCGTTCACCAGATCCAAGGATTCCCGGACCTGAAGCGCCGCCTCGAGCGCGACCGGCGCTGCTTCGCGTTCTTCCATCCGGCGCTCAAGGACGAGCCGCTCATCTTCGTCGAGGTCGCGTTCGTGAACGACCTTCCGGCGGAAGTGGCGCCGATCCTCGCGATGGAAAGCGCCGTGGGCGATCCGCGGCGCGCGCGCTGCGCCGTCTTCTATTCGATCACCAGCTGCCAGCCGGGCCTTCGCGGGATCTCGTTCGGCAACTTCCTCATCAAGCAGGTGGCGCAGGACCTTCATGCGGAGCTGCCCAACCTGAAGATCTTCGCGACGCTTTCGCCGATCCCGGGATTGCGGGCATGGGTCGCGAAGAAGCTCGGGGCCGCGGGCGCGATCGAGCCGGGGCGCGAGAAGCTGGAGTCGCTCGCGGCCTGGTACCTCACGCGCGAGTGGAACGCGGGGCACGTGCCGGATCCCGTTGCGCGATTCCACCTCGGAAACGGCGCGCGGCTGGAGCGCCTGAACTGGATGGCGGACGCGTCCGAGCGCGGCAAGGCGCAGTCCTTCGGGCTCATGGTGAATTACGTCTACGATCTCGGCGACGTGGAACGCAACCACGAGGAGTACGTGAAGCGCCACCGCGTGGTCTCGTCCGGCACCGTCCAGAAGCAGGCCGAGGCGGCCGCGGCGTGGATTGAAAAGGTGCCCGGCACCCCCATCTCCAGCTCATGATCGTCTATCAACTCGCCTGCAACGAGGGCCACTACTTCGAAGGCTGGTTCGCCTCGGCGCAAGCCTGCGAGCAACAGGCGGCCGCGGGACAACTGCAATGCCCCGCGTGCTCGAGCTTCGAGGTTCGCAAGCTTCCGGCGGCTCCGCACGTGCACACCTCGGGTGGTGGTCCCGTGCCCGCAGCGAAGCAGGGCCCCGTCGTGCGTCGCGAAGCGATCGCCGCGCTGCGCAATCTCATCCTCACGAGCACCGAGGATGTGGGCGGCCAGTTCGCGGAGATCGCGCGCCGCATCCACTACAAAGAGGAAAAGGCCCGCAACATTCGCGGCGAGGTGACCGCCGAGCAAGCCCAGGAGCTGCGCGAAGAGGGCGTGCCGGCCGTCCCCATCCCGCCCGGGATCCTTCCTTCAGGGGAAGTCCACTAGAACGCCGACAGCCCCGTCTGCGCGCGTCCGAGGATGAGCGCGTGGATGTCGTGCGTGCCCTCGTAGGTGTTCACCGCCTCCATGTTCATGGCGTGGCGGATCACGTGGAATTCGTCGGATACGCCGTTGCCGCCGTGCATGTCGCGCGCGAGGCGTGCGATGTCGAGCGCCTTGCCGGTCGCGTTGCGCTTGGCCATGGAAACCATCTCGGGGGTGGCGCGGCCTTCGTCCATGAGGCGACCCAGGCGTAGCGACATCTGCAGCTGGAGAGTGATCTCCGTCTGCATGTCGGCGAGCTTCTTCTGGATCAGCTGGTTCGCGGCGAGCGGCCTGCCGAACTGCTTGCGATCGAGCGTGTACTGGCGTGCCGCGTGCCAGCAGAATTCCGCGGAGCCCATGGCGCCCCATGAAATCCCGAAGCGCGCCTTCGTGAGGCAGCCGAACGGGCCCTTGAGCCCCTTCACGTTCGCGAGCAGGTTCGCCTCGGGGACGAACACCTCGTCCATGGCGATCTCGCCGGTCACCGACGCGCGAAGGCTGAACTTGCCTTCGATCTTCGCGGTCGACAGTCCCTTCATTCCCTTCTCGAGCACGTAGCCGCGGATATCGCCCGCATCGTCCTTGGCCCACACGACGAAGATGTCGGCGACCGGGGCATTCGTGATCCACATCTTCGCGCCGGAGACCTTGTAGCCCCCGTCGGCCTTTCTCGCGCGCGTGATCATCCCGTTGGGATCGGAACCGACGCCCGGCTCCGTGAGGCCGAAGCAGCCCACGATCTCGCCCTTCGCGAGGCCGGGGAGCCAGCGTTCGCGCTGTTCCTCGGAGCCGTACGCGTGGATCGGATGCATGACGAGCGACGATTGCACGCTCAGCGTCGAGCGATACGCGGAATCCACGCGCTCGATCTCGCGCGCGATCAATCCGTAGGAGACATGGTTCACGCCCGCGCAGCCGTACCCGTCGATCGTCGAGCCGAGGAAGCCGAGCGCGCCCATCTCGTTCAGGATCGCCCGGTCGAATTTCTCGTGGCGGTTGGCCTCCAGGATGCGCGGCATGAGCTTGTCCTGGGCGTAAGAGCGGGCGCTGTCACGCACCATGCGCTCGTCCTCGGAAAGCTGGTCCTCGAGGAGGAGGGGATCGTCCCACTTGAAGGCGGGCTTCATGTCATTGGGTTTCATGAGGGTGGATTCTACGCCGCGCGTGCGCCGGCTCGCCCCGCGTGCCGGTGTTGCAATGCGAATCATTCTCAAATAGACTTCCTTGGCGCCCCTGTCTCCAGAGGGCGAGAGCCAGCCAGCGACCGTCCCTTCGGATCCGCAAGCCACGCACCCGACGATCCCGAGGAACGGCCGCCCATGGCTCATCGCTATCGCTTTCCCCGCAGGCCGCTTCACGCGGCCCTCATCGCCGCGATCGCATCGCCCGCGGTTTCACTCGCGCAGTCCGCGCCCGAGCCGGAGCAGAAGCTTCCCGAGGTGAAGGTGACGACACCTTCCGAAGACACGTCCTTCCTGCCCGAGAAATCCACGGTCGGCGCGAAGGGAGCGCCGGCCGAGATCCGCGACATCCCGCAATCCGTGACGGTGATCAACAAGGCCGTGATGGAGTCGCAAGGCGCGATGACGCTCGCCGACGTGCTGCGTAACGTGCCCGGCATCACGATGGGTGCCGCGGAGGGGGGCGCCATCGGCAACAACATCAACCTGCGCGGATTCACCGCGCGCACCGACGTCTACCTGGACGGCATGCGCGATCGCGGCCAATATTTCCGCGACATCTTCTCGCTCGAATCCGTCGAAGTGCTGAAGGGCCCGTCGTCGATGCTCTTCGGCCGCGGCTCCACGGGTGGCGTCATCAACCAGGTGAGCAAGGCCGCCTCGAAGAGGCCCTACGACGATGTGTCGCTCACGCTCGGCACGGCTCCGACTTTCCGGGTGACGGCCGACCTGAATTCGCCCCTGTCGGACACTTCCGCCGCGCGCATCTCGCTCATGGGCCAGGAAGCGCACTCGACGCGAGACGAGATGGTGAACAAGGACTTCGGCGCGGCGCCCACCGCGACGTGGGGAATCGGCACGCCCACGGAAATCACTCTCTCGGCGCTGCTGCAGCACAACGACGACATGGCCGACTACGGCCTGCCGCCGGTCAACGGCCATCCGGCGCCGGTCGATCGCGACACGTTCTTCGGGCTCACCGACGATCGCACGATCCAGGAGGTCGGGCAGTTGAGCCTTCGCATCAGGCACAAGCTCGACAAAGGCCTCACGATCCGCAACCAGACGCAATACATCGACTACAAGATCGACGCGCGCGAAACGGGCCCGAACAGCGTCGGCACGTTGGTGAACGGCGTCTATACGCCGATCCCCAACGGCAACAACACGGGCAACGCGACCAACGTACCCGTAACGCAGCTCTATGCAGGAATGGGTCCCCACGATCGCGCCATCAAGGACACGTCCTTCTATAACCAGACGGACCTGATCTCGGAGTTCATGACGGGCTCGGTCGGCCACGCGCTCATCGGCGGCCTCGAGTTCGGGCGTGACACGTACGACAACCAGGCTTCGACACGGACCGATCCTGCGATCGGCGTGGCGCCGGGCGTGATCAACGTGTTCTTCGTGATGCCCCTAGTCGCCCCGAGCTATGCGCCGATGGCCTCCACGGTCGTGAGCACGAAGGGCAACCTCGCGGATGCGACGGCCGACGCGGTGGGCGTGTATGTGAACGACACGATGGCGCTCACGAGGCAGTGGAAGATCGTCGCCGGCGTTCGCTGGGACCGGTACAAGGCAAGCATCACCAACACAATCACCGCGCCGCTCGCGGCCAACCAGACCGTCGACTTCACGAGCGTTCGCGCGGGCGTGCTTTACCAGCCGACGGAGACGTCCTCGTACTACGCGTCCTACGGCACGTCGTTCAACCCGTCCCTGGAGACGCTCACGGCCGCGAGCGGCCAGCAGGGACTCGCGCCGGAGGAGAGCAAGACCTGCGAGGTGGGCGCCAAATGGGATCTCTACGACGGCAACCTCTCCCTCACGTCGGCGATCTTCGATACCGAGAAGGACAACGCGCGCTCGCTCGTATCGACGGGCGTCTACGAGCTCACGGGCGACATCCGCGTGCGAGGGTTCGAAGCGGAGCTCGCAGGGCGCATCACGCGCGATTGGCAGGTCCTTGCCGGATACACCTACCTCGACGCGAAGATCATCAAGGCCTCGGCCCTGGACAACACGCTGGGCAAGGTCCCGCTCAACACGCCGAAGAACAGCGCCACGCTCTGGACCACGTACAGCGTCACGCGCCAGTGGGAGGTGGGCGGCGGATTCACGTACATGTCCGAGCGCTTCGCCAATAACACGGACATCGTCTCGGTGCCCGGGTACCTCCGCTTCGACGCGACGCTGGCCTATCACCAACGCAGCTACGACATCCGCCTGAACCTGATGAACATCGCCAATCGCCTCAACTACGATTTGCTGATCCCCTCTGACGGCGGGCGTGCGGTGCCGGGTGTCGATCGCTCGGCGCTGCTCACGTACACCTACAAGTTCTAGCGAGGCGACTATGCTGCTACGCATCCCCGGCGTGCTTACCGCGGACCAGGTTCGCTCCGCGAACGAGCGACTCGCGAACGCCGGGAGCGCCTGGGTCGACGGCCGCGTCACGGCAGGACACCAGGGCGCGCAGGTGAAGCGCAACCTGCAGGTCGACGAGGCTTCGCCGATCGCGCAGGAGCTGGGCTCGATGGTCCTTGGGGCGCTCGAGCGCAATCCGCTCTTCATCAGCGGCGCGCTGCCCGCGAAGGTCTATCCGCCGATGTTCAACCGCTACGATGGCGAGAGCGCCATGCGTTTCGGCAGCCACGTGGACGGCTCCGTGCGTTTGATGCCGGGAAGCGGCGCCAAGATCCGCACCGACGTATCGGCAACGCTCTTCCTGTCGGCGCCCGAAAGCTACGACGGCGGCGAGCTCGTGATCGAGGACACCTATGGGCCGCAGCAAGTGAAGCTGCCGGCGGGCGACCTGGTGCTCTATCCGGGAACGAGCCTGCACCAGGTGGCGCCCGTGACGCGCGGGGCGCGCGTGGCATCCTTCTTCTGGGTGCAGAGCATGGTGCGCGACGATGCGAAGCGCGCGCTGCTCTTCGACCTCGACATGTCGATCGTGCGGCTCACGCGCGATGCGCCGGGGCATCCATCGCTGGTCTCGCTCACCGGTACGTACCACAACCTCCTTCGCATGTGGGCCGAGACATGAGCCTTCGGCGCTTCAGCGCTCGGAGCGCTTGGACCACCAGAGCACGAATATGATCAAGCCGGCGACGGCCACCTGGGCGCCGAGCGACTGCATCGTCGGGAAGATGCCCAGAATCGGGACGCGGATGGATCCGAGGGTGTTCGCATGGACCCAGCTCGCTTCCTGGAGCGCCGCGATTCCCTGGCCGGTGAACACGACCGCGAGCACGGCGAGGAGCAGGGCGCTCGCGGTGAAGAAGGCACCCAACGGCAGGCGAGCGCTCCAGCGAAGGATGGCCCACGTCGTGATTGCGAGTCCCAGCGCGCCGCTTGCGACGCCGGCCATCAGCGCGCTGTGTCCTTCGGGTCCCGCCTGGCTCGCAAGCGCTTCGTAGAAGAGCACCGTCTCGAAGATTTCCCGGTAAACGGCCAGGAACGAAATCGTCGCGAGCGTCCACACGGTGCCGGTCGTGAGCGCGCCGCCCACCTGCGCATTGATGAATTTCTGCCAGCCCTGCGCGTGGGACTTGTCGTGGAGCCAGAATCCCACGTAGAGCAGCATCGCCGCGGAGATGAGCGCGGTCACGCCCTCGGTGACCTCGCGGCTCGCCCCCGAGATGGCGATGACCTTGTCCGAGACGACCCAGGTGAGCGCGCCCAGGGCGAGCGCCGCGATCCATCCCATGTGCACGTAACGCTTGGCGTCGCCGCGCTCGGCCTTGCCGAGGAACGCGAAGATCGCCGCGAGCACGAGCACCGCCTCGAGGCCCTCGCGGAGCAGGATGATGAGGGCCGCCGTGAACGTCGCAGGTGCCGAGAGCGCCTCGCCACCCAGCTTTTCCCGCGCTTCTTCGAGGACCTTGCCGGCCTCGAGGGCTTTCGCCTCGACCTCCGCAGCCGGAGCGCCCGACTGGATCGCGCCCCGCACGTCCATCATCGCGCGCTCGCCGCGGCGCATGAGATCCGAATCGACGTTCGAAAGGCCGGTCTCGATGAGCTCGTAGCCCTCGAGGTAAGCCTGGATCGCGAGCTGCGACGCGTGGTCGCGATCGCCCTTCTTGTACGCAGCCACCGCTTCCGCGACCTTCTCGACGGCGAAATCGATGGGCGAGCCATGGGAACCCGCGAGCGCTTCCGGATGCGCGATGAGATATGCGCGAATCGCGACGCCATCCTCGCCGTGGCGTACGGCGGTATCGTCAGGCGAGAGCGTGGCGATGGGATCGATGCTCGCGAACTCGTCTCGTGCCTTGCCGGCCTTCCACAGCGATTCACCTTTCGTGCGCAGCCCGGCAGGCGAGGGCAGCGACGCCACGTAGAACGCGAGCGCCCAGCGATCGTCGTCGGAGAGCTCCGTGAAGGCGCGCATCGGCGTTCCTTGCACGCCGAGCGTGACCGTGTTGTAGAAGCCGAAGGCGCTTCGCTTGCCCATGCGCCCGGGATCGAGGAAGTTGGCAGGCGGAGGATCCATGCCCTTCGCGGCCGGTCCATCGCCATGGCCCGAGGCGCCGTGACAGCTTGTGCATTGCCCGGCGAAGAGCGTGGCGCCACGAGCGACGTCGGGCGTATGGCGGGGCGCGACCGCGATCTTGTAGGCGTGGATCATCGCGGCCTGGATCGCGTTGGCGGATTGCGCGACCTGCCTTGCGTCCGCCTTGTCCGCCACCAGGGCGACGAGCTTGTCGGCGTCGGCCGCCAGCGCGCTCTTCGCGGGATGGTCCGGAAGCGACTTCACGAGCTTCGCCGCTTCGCCCGTGAATTCCGTCATCTCCTTGTATTCGTCTTCGCTCTTCACGTGGCCCGACTCGACCGCATTCGGATAGTCCGATGCGATGTAGTCGAGGAGGTGCAACGCCATGGCGCCCGGGTCTTCGGCGGCGGCGGCAAGGGCAGGGATCCCGGCAAGCGCAAGTGCGAGGCCGGCGACGAAGGCGCGAAGGTTCATGTATCGAGTTGGAAAAGGATGGGGACGAGCGCCCACGCCGCGAGGGTCTCGGCGCCGCGCCTGGCAGGCGCGAAGCGCCACTGGCGTACGGCGTCGACGGCCGCGCGGTCGAGGCGTTCCGATCCGCTCGAGGCACGGACCTCGACGTTCTCGGCCGAGCCCGCGGCGCTCACGAGAACGCGCAGGAGCACGCGCCCTTGTTCCTTCAGGCGGCGCGAAACCGGTGGGTACGCGGGTGCGGGATTGTTGAGATACGACATGTCGAATCGCGGCGGTTCGATCGCGGGACCGGCGTCGGCGGCTTTCGGCGCGGGCGCGATTGAAACCGGCATTTCCGGTGCGCGATGCGCCGGCGGATCGATCGTGACTTCCGGCGCGATCGCAATGGGCGGCATGGGAATCGTGACGTTGACCGGCTTCTGCAGCGCGGGTCTTGCCGGATTGGGCTCCGGCGGCGTGATGCGCGTCTCGGCTTGCAACTGCACCATGAGCGCCTGTGCGGCGACGATGCGTTCGCGCATCGGCGGCATCATCAGGAGGACGGCAACCAGCGCGACGTGGAGCGTCACGACAGTGGCGAGGGACGCCGCTCGGGGCGCTTGCGGCAGCCGCGGGGCGATGGAGATGTTCATGTCGTCTTTGGCCGTTTTGCGAATAGGGTTGCAAATAAGAACGATTCGCAATATCATGATGCACAAGATGAGCGGAAAAAGCAATAGTTCCCTCGCGGAAGCGGCAAGTGGCCCTCCAGCCGCAGCACCCGTCCAGCCCGTAGTCGAAAGCCGCGATCTCCTCGGCGCAAGAGGCGAGGTGGTGATTCGCCACGAGGGACGCCTCTATCACCTGCGCCGGACGCGACTTGGAAAGTTGATCCTCACGGCCTGACCCCCAAGGGCGCGATACAATCGCGCCCTTCGAGCGCACCGCGACCCGGTGCGTTCTTTTTTGGAGCAGGACATGGCCCGACTGACCGTCGAACACCTCTGGAAGATCGAGCGGCCGGCACAACCGACCCTCTCGCCGGACGGAGCGCAGGTGTGTGTATCCGCAACCTCCTTCGACATGGAGCAGAACAAGGGACTCACGAGCCTTTGGCTGCTGTCCGCGTTCGGGGGCGAGCCGCGCCGGCTCACGACCGCCGGAGAGAAGGACGCCGAGCCGCGCTGGTCACCGAACGGGCGCTCCATCGCGTTCGTGGCGAAGCGCGCCGCACCCGGAAGCGACAAGGGCGACGAGGAGCCGCAGATCTACCTCATCTCGCCCGATGGCGGCGAGGCGCGCCGCCTCACGAATCACGCGACCGGGGTCTTCGGCATCAAGTGGTTCCCGGATTCGCGGCGGATCGCCTTCGCCTCCTGGGTGTGGCCGGGGGAAAAGGGCGCCGCGGCGCTCGCGAAACGCTACAAGGCGTGGAAGGACGACAAGGTGAAGGCGCACGTCGTCGAGCATTCCGCGTATCGCTGGTGGGACAAGTGGCTCTCCGATGGGCGCGTGCCGCACCTCTTCACGGTGGACGTCGATACGGGGGCCGTGCGCGACCTTTTCGCCGGGACGAAGTACGAGCTCGTGCAGGCGGATCCGTCGGCGAATTTCTACGACATCTCGCCCGACGGTCGCGAGATCGCATTCGCGTTCGACTCGGCGCAAGACAAGCGATTCGACCATTCGTACCAGCTGGTCGCGCTCGATCTGCGCCGCAAGCGTTTTCGCACGCTCACGGCCGGCTCGCCCCTCAATCACGAATACCCGCGCTATTCGCCCGACGGCCGCTGGATCGCGCTCACGACCCAGGACCTGCGGCGCAGCTTCGTCGATGCGATGCGCCTCTCGCTCATCGACCGAAGGACCGGCAAGCTCACCATCGAGGCCAAACGCTGGGATCGCAGCGTCATGACGCCCATCGTCTGGAGCGCCGACTCGTCGTCGGTGTACTTCGCCGCGGAAGACAACGCGCGTACGCACATCTTCCGGCACAAGATCGGGTCGCGGGCACCGGTGGTTGTCGCGAGCGGCGGCACGATCGGCGATTTCGACGTCTCGGGCGAAGCGATCGCCTTCGTGCGAAACGACATGAGCTCGCCGCCGGCCGTGTTCTGGAAATCCACGGGGCAGCCCACGCGCCGCATCGATCGCTTCAACGACAAGGCGATGGACGGCGTGAAGCTGGGCGAGGTTCGCGAATTCACGATCGAGGGCTGGAACCGCGAGAAGGTCCACATGTGGGCCATCTATCCGCCGGACTTCGATCCGAAGAAGAAGTGGCCGCTGCTCCACAACATCCACGGCGGTCCGTTCTCGCAGTGGGGCGACAACTTCCACTTCCGCTGGAACAATCACGTCTTCGCCGCACAGGGCTACGTCGTGGTGTGCGTGAACTACCACGGATCGTCCTCGTTCGGGCAGAAATTCATCGAGTCGATCCACCAGGAGTGGGGCAAGCGCGAGCTCGCGGATGTCGAAGCCGGGACCAACTTCATGCTGGGCCAGGGCTACATCGATCGCGAGCGTGTCGTCGCGGCGGGCGGCAGCTATGGTGGCTACATGGTTGCGTGGATGAATGGGCACTCGGACCGGTACAAGGCCTACGTTTGCCACGCGGGCTGCTTCGACTGGGTCGGCATGTTCTCAGACGACGCGTACTACTGGCATCCGAAGGAGCTGGGCGCGTTCTACTGGGACAACCCGAAGCGCGTCGCGTCGCAGAACCCGCTCACGTTCGCCAAGCGCATGCGGACTCCCACGCTCGTGATCCACGGCCTGCTCGACTATCGCGTTCCGGATTCGCAGGGGCTCGCGTACTACAACACGCTCAAGGCGAAAGGCGTGGATTCGCGGCTCGTGTTCTTCCCCGACGAGAACCACTGGATCCTGAAGCCGCAGAACTCGCGTCTCTGGTACCGCGAGTTCTTCGCCTGGCTCGCGCGCTACGTGGAGACGGGCGGGAAGGCTAGAGGAGCCAAAGCGCGGCGCCCAGCGTCGCGCAAGCGAGGACCGTGACGAGCGTCCTCATGTCGAGGAACCACGAGGCGACGAGCCCGTGGCGTGCGAGCCAGAGGTCGAAGCCCCACACCACCGCGAAGATCGCGAGCGCGGCGCCGATCTGGTGCTGGGGCGAGTCGAGCCAAAGCACGCCCCACGCGGCGAGCGTGGGCAGCACGCTCAGGCAAAGCGAGATGGCCCGCCACTTTTCGGTGGCGTCACCCGAAGCACCGTCCGTGGCCTGCGATTCGCCGAGCGCGAGTCCGCCTTCGATGCCTCCGAGATAGGAGAGCACGATCGAGCAGAAGGTGACGAGCGCCGCGATCGCGGGGATGCGGATGTGCGAATCGCCCGCCATCAGCACCGCGGTGAGGCCGGCGAAGATGAGCACGCCGATGATGCTGAAAATCCAGATGATGCGCTTGACCATCAGTCCGCCTTCGCTCCGGAGGCCTTGATGATACGCGCGTACTTCTCCGATTCCGAACGGATGTAGGCGGCGAACTGCGCCGGCGTGCTGCCCACGGGCTCCGCGCCGATCGAGATCATCTTCTCCCGGATGTCGGGGTCCGCGAGCGCGCGGTTGAACTCGTCGTGCAGGACCTCCACCACGTCGAGCGGCGTTCCGGCGGGAACGAAGAGTCCGAACCACGTATTGATGTCGAAGCCGGGAAGCCCCGACTCCGCGATCGTCGGAAGGTCCGGTGCGAGTGGAGTGCGCCTGGCGGTGGTCACCGCGAGCGCGCGGATCTTGCCCGCCTTCACCTGCGTGAGCGACGAGGCGAGGTTGTCGAACATCAGCTGGATCTGCCCGCCGATGAGATCGTTCATCGCGGGCGCGGCGCCCTTGTAGGGAACGTGCGTCATTTCCACGCCCGCCATCGACTTGAAGAGCTCGCCGGCGAGGTGGCCTGCGCTTCCGGTGCTGCCGGATCCGAAATTGAGCCTGCCGGGGTTGGCCTTCGCGTAGGCGATGAACTCGTGCACGTCGCGCACGGGAAGGCCCGGGTTCACGACGAGCACATTGGGCGTCGATGCGAGCTGCGTGACCGGCCTGAAGTCCTTGACCGCGTCGTAGGGAATGCTCGCATAGAGCGTGGGATTGATCGCATGGGTCGCGACCGCGCCCATGAGGATCGTGTAGCCATCCGCGGGCGACTTCGCCACGAAATCCGCGCCGATGTTACCGCCCGCGCCGGGCCTGTTCTCGATGACGATGGGTTGTTTCACGCGCTCGGAGACGCGTTGCGCGAGAAGGCGCGCAACCGCATCGACCGGCCCACCGGCCGGATAGGGAACCACGAAGTGGATGGGCTTCGTGGGATAGGGTAGTGCCCCCGCGTGCGACGAGAGCAGCGCCGCCACGACGAGGAGCGTCGCCTGGAGGAGGAATCCGGTTCGGGCCTTCATGCCGCCATTATCGCAGCGCCCGGGCGAGGGCCTCGACGAGGAGGTCCACGTCGCGCTCCTCGTGGTACACGCCGAAGCCGAATCTCAGGCGGCGGTCGCGGCGGTCGATCGTGACGCGCTGCTCGGCGATCTTGTGGTGCATCTCCTCGGCGCCGTCGACTTCGAAGGCGAGGAAGTTGCCGCGCGGCGTCCCCGGAGGCAACACGAGGTGCGCGGGCGTGAGGCCTGGAAGGCCGGCACGCTCGAGCCCCGCGATGAACTTCTCCTGCAAAGCGGTCGAATGCGCATGGACCTGCGCGATCGTGCTTCCCGTGGAGCGAAGCCACTCCATCGCGGCGCCGAAGCGATAGAGCCCCGATGGGTCGAACGTGGCTCCCCAGAAACGAAACGCGTCGGACGAGTAGGGCACGGTAGCGCCGGGCGCCACGGCGAGCGTGTCGAACGAGGCATACCAGCCGGTATCCACGGGACGCAGCGTGCAACCCGGCGGGATCGCAAGCCAGCAGGCGCCTTCGCCCGACATCGCGTACTTGTACCCGCCCGCGATGTAGAACGCGCGCCGGTGAATGGTCGAAAGATCGATGGGCAGGGCGCAGAACGCGTGATAGCCGTCGATCACGACGAGCGCATCCGTGGGCGCCGCGCCGCAGATCGCCTCGAGGTCCGTCACGACGAATCCCGAATCGAAGAGCACGTGGGAGAGCCAGATGAGATCGCGCGGACGCGCTTCAGCCGCGGCGGCGAAGCGCCGGGGGAATGTCGCCCACGGCTCCGGCGCGATCTCCTCCACGTCGATGCGCCCGGACTCCTGCAGCCTTCGCGTTTGCCGGCGGAAGCTGTGGAACTCCGCGCCGCTCGTGAGCACCCGAAGCGGCCTCGCCGGATCGAAGCACGAGTAGATGCGCGAGACGAACTCGTGCGTGTTCGGCGCGAAGGCGACCTGGCGCGGATCCGAAAGTCCCGTGAGGCGCGCGACGTGGCCTTGGGCCGCGGGAATCACCTCGCCGAAGATCTTCTCCCACTTGCGATCGGCGAGGTGCGCTGAGTCCGCCCAGTAGCGCGCGTGCGCCTGCTCGGTCGCGTCGGGCCACGGATGGTGGCTGTGGGCTGCGAAGTGCAGCCGCCCGGGGTTCGCTTCGTGGTAGCGGGAGAAGTGTCCGGCGAGCATCGCGCTACTTCTTGTCGGCGATGGCCTCGACGTTCACGCGCAGCAGCACGTCGTCGCTGACCGGTCCGATGCCGTACTTCATGCCGAAGTCGCTGCGCTTGATGTGCGTGGAGAGATCCGCTCCGCAGACGGTCCGCAGCATCATCGGGTTCACGCCGCAATGGAAGAAGCCCACGTCGAACGACACGGGCCGGGTCACGCCCAGGATCGTGATATTTCCGTTCACCTTCTTCAACGTGTCGCCCTCGAAGACCCAGTCGTCGGACTTGAACGTCATCTTCGGGAATTTCCCGGCGTTGAAGAAATCCGGGCCGCGCAGGTTCTCGTCCAGCTTGGCCACGCCCGTGTTCACGGAAGCCGTGTCGATGGAGATCTCGACGCTGCCCTTGTGCGCGGGGGCGTCGTAGACGAGCGTGCCTTCGGTCTTGTCGAAGCGGCCGCGCTGCAGCGACGTGCCGAAGTGCACGACCTCGTATTGCGGGAAGGTGTGCCGGCCGTCGATTGTGTAGGTATCGCCGTCGATCGCGGCGGCGGCGCCGAAGGACGCCGCGAAGGCGGCAACGGCCGAAAGGAGGGTGATGCGTTTCATGGCAGCGCTCCTGGTTACTTGATGGGGGTGGCGAAGCGGAATTTCACGAGGACGTCGTCGGCCACGGTATCCGTGTCCGCCCATTCGTTCTCGCCGATCTTGTACTGCAATCTCTTCATCGGGAACTGGCCCTCGACGGTGCGGATGCCGCCGGCGTCTGACACCGTGAACGTCGCGACGATCTCGCGGCTCGCGCCCTTGATGGCGAGCGGGCCGCGCGCCTCGAACTTGCCGCCTCCCAGCGCCTTCACCGACGTCGCGGTGAAGGTCGCCTTGGGAAACGCGTCGACACCGAGCCAAGTCTTCCGCCTGGCCTCGGTGTTGCCCTCGTCGGTGCCCAGATCGATCGATCCCACGTCGACCTCGAAGCTCGCCTTCGCGGTCTCGGGCCTCGCCGGATCGAAGGCGATCGTGGCGTCGAACTTGCGGAACTTCCCCTCGACGGCGACGTTCATCTGCGTGAAGGCGAAGCGGATGAAGCTCTTCTCGGGAATGATCTTCTGCTGCGCGTGGGCGGGCAGGGCGAAGGCCGCGAGGAACGCGGCGGCGGCAAGCAGTTTCATGTCGGGACTCGCTTGGAGGAGGGGAGCATGCGGCGCATCACGCCGTCGCGGTCGACGAAGTGGTGCTTCAACGCGGCGGCCGCGTGCACGGCGATGACCGCGGCGAGGGTGTAGTTGATGGTGCGATGGACGACGCGGAGCACGTCGGCGACCTCCTTGTTTTTCTCGAGGAGGTCGGGAATGGGCAGGATCCCGAGATAGACCGTCTTGAAGCCGGCCGCGGAGCTGTAGAGCCAACCGGAAATCGGCGCGGCGAAGAAAAGCACGTAGAGCGCGACGTGGGAAGCGTGGGCCGCCCGCCGTTCCCACGCCTTCATGGTGTCCGGGAGCGCGGGCACCGGATGGAAGAGACGCCAGAGCAGGCGCGCCGCCGAGAGCAGCAGCACGGTGAGGCCCACCCACTTGTGGTACGACATGTAGCGCAGCTTCTGCGGCGATAGCGGCAGGCCCACCATGTACAGGCCGAAGCAGAGGTTGCCGATGATGAGGAGCGCCAGGATCCAATGCAGGGCGATTGCCGTTCGCGTGTAGCGGGTTTCTGGCATGGCGCGATTACCTGGGATAGATCACCACGAGCCAATACACGGCGGCCGCGGCGATGCAGATGAATACGAGCGCGCGGACATTCTCCGATGCCCGCGAGGAACCGGAGACCATGGGCCCCACGACGTTCATCCGGAGGTAAAGCTGGTAGATCGAGACCGCCAGCACGTGCAGGATCACGGCGCCGAGGATCACCCACTCGTTCCAGTAGTGGATCCCGCTCATGCGGTCGACCAAGGCATCGGAGACCTTCGAGGCGAGCGGACCTTCATGGGCCGATTCGTCGTTCGAGAAGAGCCCTGTGGTCGCTTGCAGGGCTAAGAGTGCCAGCATCGTCACGACCATCAATCCCCCCAGGGGATTGTGCCCCGCCTCGAGCGCGCGCCATCCCGCGGCCAAGGACCGCGCGTAGGCGAGGGCCGCGCGCGGCCCGCGAACGAAAGAAACGAACCGCGCATCGCGACTGCCGGCGAAGCCCCAAGCGACGCGAAAAAGGATCAACGCGAAGATCGCGTATCCGCTCCGGAAATGCCACTCGAGCCAGCTGCCGCCCAGTTTTCCCGTCACGAAGGAGCAGGTGACCAGCGTCACGAGGATCCAATGGAAAACGCGAGTGGGAAGGTCCCACCCGCGCGCGGGTGAGCTCACGCGATCAGCGTTGCTTCACGCGATAGTCGGTGTGGCAGGCGTCGCATGCATCGTCGGCTTTCTTCACCGCCGCCTTGAGAGCCTCGAGGTCGCCCGTGCGCGCGACCTCGGGCAGCTTCGCGACCTCGTTCACCATGCTGTCCATCTTCGCGTCGAAGTCCTTGCGATGGGTCCAGATCTCGGGCTTGGCGCGGGTCTCGCCCTTGTCGGTGCCCTCGCCAAAGAAAAGCTTCGGCACCGTGGAGACCTGGACGAGCAGGTCGGCGTACCGGATGGCGTCGTCCTTCGAATACGGGCGCTTGCCCTCGGCCATTTGCGCGAGGCTTCCGAACGAGTAACCCATCATTGCGTAGGCGGCCTTGCGCAATTTGAGCTGCGTCTCGGGCTTGAGGGATTGCGCCACGGCCATCGTCGTCACGGCGGACGCGGCGAGCAGGATGAGAACGCGCTTCGAAATCATGGGTGGGTTTTCCTTTTTCGGTGGAGATGTATTCTATCGAGATGACTGGAGTGCGTATCGAGAAGGACACGTTCGGGCCGATCGAGGTTCCCGCCGACCGGCTCTGGGGCGCCCAGACCCAGCGGTCCCTCGAGCACTTCCGCATATCCGGCGAGCGAATGCCCGCGGAGCTGATCCAGGCCCTCGCCTGGGTGAAGCGCGCCTCGGCCGCGGTGAACCTGTCCCTCGGTGAGATAACAGCCGACAAGGCCCGGGCCATCTCACAGGCCGCCGACGAAGTTCTCGCCGGCAAGTGGCCCGACGAGTTTCCGCTCGTCGTGTGGCAGACCGGATCGGGCACGCAGAGCAACATGAACATGAACGAGGTGCTCGCCAACCGCGCGAGCGAAATCCTCGGAGGCCCGCGCGGGGAAGGGCGGCTCATCCACCCCAACGACGACGTGAACCGGGGGCAGAGCAGCAACGACGTGTTTCCCACCGCGATGCATGTGGCGGCGGTGGTGGCCATCAAGCGCCGCCTGCTTCCGGCGCTCAACATCCTGCGCGCGACGCTCGCGACCAAGAAGGCCGAGTTCGACGGCATCGTGAAGATTGGCCGCACCCATCTCCAGGACGCCACGCCCCTCACGCTGGGCCAGGAATTCTCGGGGTACGTATCGCAACTCGATCACGCATTGCGCCACATCGAATCGACGTTGTCGCACCTTTCGGAGCTCGCCCTTGGCGGCACGGCGGTGGGCACGGGATTGAACACGCTTCCCCAATTCGGTGCGCTCGCCGCCGCCGAGATCTCCAAGCTGACGGGATGCGAATTCGTCACGGCGCCCAACAAGTTCGAGGCCCTCGCGACGCACGACGCGATGGTCTATGCACACGGCGCGCTCAAGGGGCTCGCGGCGGCGCTCACCAAGATCGCCAACGACGTTCGCCTGCTCGCGAGCGGGCCGCGCAGCGGCATCGGCGAGCTCAGCATTCCCGAGAACGAGCCGGGCAGCTCGATCATGCCGGGCAAGGTGAATCCCACGCAGTGCGAGGCGCTCACGATGTGCGCGGCGCAGGTGATGGGCAACGACGTCGCGGTGAACTTTGGCGGCGCCCAGGGGCACCTCGAGCTCAACGTCTTCAAGCCGGTGATCGCCTACGCGTTCCTGCAGAGCACGCGCCTGCTGGGCGACGGGATGGCGAGCTTCGAGGAGCATTGCGCACGCGGCATCGAGGCCAATCGCGAGCGCATCGACGCCCTCGTGCGCGGCTCGCTCATGCTCGTGACGGCGCTCGCGCCCCACATCGGCTACGACAAGGCCGCGCAGATCGCGAAGAAGGCCCACCACGACGGCACCCAATTGCGCGAGGCCGCCCTGGCGCTGGGCTACGTGACCGCCGCCCAATACGACGAGTGGGTCCGCGCCGAGGACATGATCGGTCCCACGGCAGGCGTGAAGAAAAAAAGCTCCTGACCTGCTAGCGCGGCGGCTGCGCCTTCACCATCGGGATGTAGCGCACCGGGGGGCAGGTGATCTGCTGGCTCAAGGGCGGGGCTGGGCGCGCGCGCCGAGGCGCAAGCTTCACGGGCTTGCCCGTGGCGGCCGACTTGAAGAGCGCCCGGATGATTCGCACGTCGGCCAGGCCCTCTTCGCCTGAGGGACCGGGTTCGCGCCGGTGCCGGATGCAATCGGAGAAGTGGATGAGCTGCGGGCCGAAATGGTCGCTCCGCCCGAACTCGAATGTCCTTTCCTTGCCGCGGCTCGCCAATACGAGCCGCAACGATTCCGAGAATCCGTATGCGGGGGCCGCGCGTAGCGTGCCCTTCGTGCCCACCACGCGATAGTCGCCCGTGGACGCAGAGGCGAAACTCACCTGGATGCTTGCGAGCCGGTCGCCGGGAAACCGCAGGACGCAGCTTGCCGATTCTTCGGCTTTCCATCCGCGCTTACGGCTGTGTGTAAGCGTCGCATGCGCCTCGATCGGCTCCGCGCCGAAGAGATGGCGCACGGCATTGATGCAATAGACGCCGATGTCGTAGAGCGGGCCGCCGCCCTGGGACGATTTCATGAGGCGAACGTTGGCCTTCGTCAGGCGGAACGAGAAGGATGAGCTGAAGAGCCGCGCATCGCCGATCGATCCATCCTTCACGATGCGGATCGCGCGCAAGGTCGCCTTCTCGAAATGGAGGCGGTAGGCCGTCATGAGCTTCACGCGGCCCCGCCGGCACGCCGCGATCATCGCCTTGCAGTCGGCCTCGGTGACCGCGAGCGGCTTCTCGCAGAGCACGTGCACGCCCGCGCGTGCCGCGCGAATCGCATATTCGCGATGCAGGTGATTCGGCAGCCCGATGTAGACCGCGTCGATGTCGCCGCCTTTCATCAGCGCGTCGAACTCGTCGTATGAGTACGCCGGCACCCCGTAGAGCTTGCCCAGCGCGCGTCGCTTGGCCGCATTGCCCGAGACGAGCGCGGCGAGGCGCGAATTGCGCTTCGCGTTGGCGAAAGCCGGGAGCACCGTGAGCTGCGAGATGAATCCCAGCCCGACGACCGCGTAACGGACGGGCTTCATGTCTCGACGCGGGTACCGAGCTCGACCACGCGGTTCGTGGGGATGTTGAAGTAGTCCGTGGCGCTTCCCGAGAACTTCGTCATGGCCACGAAGAGACGGCCCCGCAGGCTCCGGCGGCTATCCACGCCCGTCACGATCTGCTCGCGCGACAGGAAGTACGACACATCCATGGGCTCGATCTTGATTCCGCAGGGGGTGGCACACTGCTCGAGAGCCTTCGCGACCTCGGGCTTGTCCATGAACCCGTAACGCGCGCGCACCTTCCAGCTGCCGTCGCTGATCTTCGTGCATGCGAGGCGGTCCTCGGGACTGACCCAGGGCACGTCGGTGAACTCGACGGTGAGGAAGATGTTCTGCTCGTGCAGCACCTTGTAGTGCTTGAGGCTGTGCAGCAGCGCGTGGGGTGTCGAGTCCGGCGTGGAATTCAGGAAGACGGCCGTGCCTTGCACGCGCTGGCACCCCGACATCCCGAGCGACCCCATGAACTGGTCGAGGGGCGGCGAAGAACCGCGCACGCGGTCGAGCAGCTGCTCGCGCCCGTACTTCCACGTCATCATCAGCGTGAAGACCGTGGCGCCCATCGCGAGCGGGAACCAGCCGCCGTCGAAGATCTTGTGCATCGCCGCGGCGAAGTAGGTCATGTCGACCAGCATGAAGAACCCCGTGGACATCACGCAGAGCCACAGCGGATAGCGCCAGTCGTAGCGCACGACGAAGAACGTGAGGAAGGTCGTCACGAGCATGGTGCCCATGACGGCCACGCCGTAGGCCGAGGCGAGGGCGTTGGAGGATCCGAATCCCACGACCGCGGCGCAGACGACGGCGAGCAGGATCCAGTTCACGACCGGGACGTAGATCTGGCCGATGCTCCTTGCGGAGGTGTGGCGGATCGTCATTCGCGGCAGGTATCCGAGCTGGATCGCCTGCTGCGTCATCGAATAGGCGCCGGAGATCGTGGCCTGCGAGGCGATCACGGTCGCCGCGGTGGCGAGGCCCACCATCGGGTAAAGGGCCCACGCCGGAAACGAGAGGTAGAACGGATTGTCGAGGGCCTTGGGGTTCGTGATGAGCAGCGCGCCCTGGCCGAAGTAATTCAGCACCAGTGCAGGTGCCGCCACCGCGAACCACGCGAGGCGGATCGCGCGCTTGCCGAAGTGGCCCATGTCGGCGTAAAGCGCCTCGGCGCCGGTCACGCATAGCAGCACCGAACCCAACACCACGAACGAGGCGAGTCCGTGTCCCGTCACGAACTGGAGCGCGTGCACGGGATTCACCGCAGCGAGGATCTCGGGCGCCTGGGTGATGTTCCACGCGCCCGCGGCGGCGATCGCGACGAACCAGACGAGGCACACCGGGCCGAAGAGCAGGCCCACGACCCCGGTGCCGTACCGCTGGATCATGAAGAGCGCGGCGAGAATTCCCACCGAGATCGGGACGATGTAGGGCTTGAACGCCCGGGTGCCCACCTCGAGGCCTTCGACGGCCGACAGCACCGAGATCGCGGGCGTGAGCACCGCATCGCCGTAGAACAACGAGGCGCCGAAGACACCCAGCGCAAGCAGCGTCGAACGCAGCTTCGGTTTGTCGCGAACCGATGCGGTCGCGAGTGCGAGCAGCGCCATGATTCCGCCTTCGCCGCGGTTCGATGCCCGAAGCACGAGCATCACGTACTTGAGCGAAACGATGACCATCAACGTCCAGAAGATCGCGGAGACCCCGCCCACGATGTTGGCGGAATTGAGCGCGATGCCGTGGTCGGGGTTGAAGGTTTCCTTCGCCGCGTACAGCGGGCTCGTGCCGATGTCGCCGTAGACGACGCCCAGGGCAAGCAATGCCAGGGCCGCGGTCGAGTGCTGCTTCAGTCGCTCACGATCGGGGGACGGAGGTGCCGCGGCGAGGCCGCTAATCGCATTCATGGGCGCCCATTCTCTCATTGTCTTGTGGCGCCAAGGCAAGGCCGTCGCCCAGGCGCAGGGCGCGCGCCGGGATTGTCAGAACGGTAGCCGCGTGATGAGCTTCGTTTGCGTGAGGCCGTTCACCGTATATGTCATCGTCGCGTCGTTCGCATCCGTGAACGTGATGCTCAGCGTTCCGGCCGGCGTGACGACAAGCTCCGCGGCGTTGTACGTGCCGCCGATCACGGGAGTCCCCTTGGTGCTGTATAGCGGGCCCGAGTATGTGTTGTTCGACCACGCCCCGTCGGGCATCACGAACCACGTCGTCTGTCCGGACGAGTCGTAGGTGTACCAGGCCGCAAAGATGTTGTGGTACTGCTGCGTGAGAACGACGCCCCAGCCGTCCTGTGCCGTGCCGCCCCACCACATGTCCGTGTAGTCGGTGATGGGCGCCGTGTTCACCGCGCCGAAGGCGAGGCGGGAGATCGACTTGAAGCCGAAGACACTGCCCACGGTGTACGAGAGTTCCGCCGTCGAGCCGCTTGTGAAGTTGATCGATCCGATGCCCACGCTTGCGCCCGCGTCAAAGTGAGCGGTGTCGTAGTTGCCGTACCAGCTTCCGGTGGGCATATAGAGCTCGCCTGCAAAGCTCGTGTGGCTGTTGTTCCACTCGCCATTCGGCATGACGATCCAGTGGGGATTTCCGGCGGAGTCGTAGATGTACCAGGCGAGGAAGAGGGCGTCCTGGTGCTGGGTGATCGTGAGGCCCCAGCCGTTTTCCTGTAAGCCGGCCCACCACATACCCTGGTAGCTCGTCGGGATCGAGTTCACGAGCGACGTGCACGTATTGGCGGCGGTGCGGTACGCGCCCGGCGTCCACGTAGTTCCAACACACGAATACGTGCGCTCCTGGAATATCGCGCCGATCTGTCCCCCGGGGCAGGAGAGCATCTGCTGGTCGGCGGGCGGCTGCGCACCGGAGCAGGTGGCGGATGATGGCGGTGCGCCAGTCGTTGTTGCCGACGCGGATGCGGATTGTTCTGAACAGTTACCTGCGGCGTCGCATGCCGACACCGTGAAGCTGTACGTCGTCCCGGCGTCGAGCTGGATGACGGTCCAGTTGGTACTGGAAGCGGTTCCCAATTGCGCGGCGCCCTGGAAGACCTTGTAGCCCGTTACTCCCAGGTTATCGGTGGATGCGTTCCAGGCGAGCCCGATCTGGCTCGCGCTCGTCGCTGTCGCCACGAGTCCGGTGGGCACCGAGGGCGCCCGCGTATCGGCAGCGAGCGTGCTCGCCGATGCCGCCCCGGACTGCGCCGAGCAATTGCCCGCGGCATCGCATGCCGAAACCCTGAACGTATACGTCGTCCCCGGCGATAGCCCGTTGATGCCGGCGCCGTTGCTCGCAACGTTTCCCAGTAGCGAGCCATCCCGGAAGACCTCGTAGCTCGTGACGGCCACGTTGTCGTTCGACGCCTGCCATGCCAGGTAGATCACGGTCGTGCCCATGACCGAGGCGGTGAGTCCCGTCGGAACCGAAGGGGCTTGCGTGTCGGCGGCCGCCGCTACGGTCCCACACAGTCCCGCGACGATGAGTCCGGCCAGCGCGTTGCGGTACCGGGTCAGGTTCGAGTTACCCATCTTGGGAGGACATTGGGAATCGATTTCCGTTTACGCCGCAGGCGGGCGGAACGGGCATACCGTGGTAAGTTGACATAATACAAATTATACGTCCGTCATATGCCACGCGTCTTGTGAGAATTCGCTCACAGACCGGCGGAACTCCAGCGCCTACAGTCTTACATATGAAACTAGGAGATTTTGTGGCCATGATGCGTGCCCTGAGCCCCTTCGCCCTCGCTTTGCTCGTCGCCGGCTTCGGCCTGCCGGCCGCGGCCGAGCCGACCGTTACCCCGATCGCGGCGGGTGTCCACGCGTTCGACGAAGCCGACACGCTCAAGTACCGGTTGATGTCGCCGAACGGCGCGACGCATCCGGGCGGGGTCATGCGCTGGTACTACAACGATGCGAACCGCCCCGCCGGCATCTCCATGTCCGCGGTACTTTCGCAGCTGAACTCATCCATGGCCAAGTGGGAAGGTGTCTGCAACATCACGTTTGTGTACCAGGGGACGACGACCACGGGATTTTCGCTCCAGCAGAATCCCGCGGTCTTCGACGGCGTGAACGTGATCGGCTGGGACCCGACCATATCCGCCCCTACAACGGGGATCACGAACATCGCCTGGGACGGCAACAACAACATCATCGACGCGGAGATTCGCTTCAACGCGTCCTATAGCGCCACCTACAGTCCCGCCTCGGATTTCGACGCGACGGCAACGCATGAGATCGGACACTCGATCGGCCTCGATCACTCGGACGTCCCCGGACAAGTGATGTCGGGGCCGCCGCTCACCAGCTACTCGGGCGCGACGATGTTGGGTTCCGACGACATCGCCGGCTGCGTGGGTCTCTACGGCGCGCCTGGCGGAAGCCCGCCTCCGGACACGCAAGCGCCTTCGCTCCCGACAGGACTTGCCGCCACGGTCGTCAGCACGACCCAGGTCAATCTGAGCTGGAACGCCTCGACGGACAACGTGGGGGTCACCCAGTACAAGGTCTTCGTGAACGGCACGCAACTCGGCGCCGTAGCGGGCACGAGCGCTGCCGTGGGCAGCCTTGCGCCGAACACGACGTATAGCTTCTCGGTGTCCGCGTGCGACGCGGCTTCCAACTGCTCGGCGCAGACGAGCGCGGTCCAGGCCAAGACACTGGCCGGCGATACGACGCCGCCCAGCGTGCCGACGGGCCTTACGGCGAGCCCCATCAGCACGACCCAGATAACGCTGTCGTGGAACGCCTCGACCGACAACGTGGGCGTGACGGGATATACAGTCTTCTCCGGCACGCAGTCGCTCGGAACCACCGCGGGCACCAGCGCCACGGTGAATGGTCTCACCGCCGGTACGACGTACAGCTTCAGCGTCAACGCGTGCGACGCAGCGGGCAATTGTTCCGGCAATTCCGCGCCTGCGCAGGCGATGACGAACACCCAGGCGCCGCCGCCCACCTCGGGCTGCTCGGGCGCCCAGCCGCCGGACGATACGCAGGTCCTCGCGTGTGGCTCGGGACAGACGGGCTCCATCATGCAATCGCGCAGTTACTCGTGCGTGGGCTCGACGTGGACGCCGGGCCAATACCAGACCGTGTCCAACACGTGCACGAGCTCTTCGACGACCACGACGAACTACCAGGACCTCTGGTGGGCGGGCGCGCAGGAGAACGGATGGGGCCTCACCATCACACAGCACCAGGACGCCCTCTTCCTCGCGTGGTACATCTACGACGCGAACGGCAACCCGCAATGGGTGGTGATGCCGACGGGCACGTGGAACGCGGCGCACACCAGCTACTCGGGCGCGCTCTACATTCCCACGGGCAGCTCGTTCACCAACTACGATGCGACGCGCTTCGCGGCGAACGGATCGGTGGGAACGGGTGCCATCACGTTCACGAGCAGTTCGACCGCATCGCTCGCGTATTCCGTGGGGGGCCTCTTCGGCACCAAGTCGATCCAGCGCGAGACCTTCGGCATCGCGGACAATTCGCCCATCGCGAACTACAGCGACATGTGGTGGGGCGGCACGGCGCAGAACGGCTGGGGCGTCGTGCTCACGCAGCAGTACCACAACATCTTCGCGGCCTGGTACACGTACAACGCGGCCGGGAAGACCATGTGGTACGTGATGCCCGACGGGACTTGGAACGGCAACACGTACTCGGGCGCTCTCTACAGCACGCACGGCTCGCCCGTGATCGGCGGGGCCTATAACCCTGGGGCGCTCGTGGTCGCGCAGGTGGGAACGTTGTCCCTCGCGTTCTCGGACGCGAACACGGCGACGATGACCTACACCGTGAACGGCGTCACGCAGACGAAGGCGATTTCGCGGCTGCCGTTCTAGTCGCCGGGAAGCGTCAGTGGAAGTCGTGGCTCGTCGTCGAGAGCCGTCCCAGCATCTCCGAGAGATCCTCGAGGCGGCGAGCGAGGATATGGACGACGCTTCCTTCCCTCTGCACTTCGCCGCTCACGGCGAGCAGCCTCGATCCGAGAAGCTCGCGACGCTGGCGCTCCGAGAGGTCGTTCCACACGATCAGGTTCACGTAGCCCGTCTCGTCTTCGAGCGTCACGAAGATCACCCCGCTCGCCGTCGCCGGGCGTTGGCGGCACGTGACGATCCCGGCTGCGCGAATGAATTGCCCGTGGCGCGATTGGGAGACTTCCTCGGCCGTGCGGATGCTCCGCTTCTTCAGTCGATCCCGCAGCAACGCGAGCGGATGTCGGCGCAGCGTGAGGCCGAGAGTCTCGTAGTCGGCGACGATGTTCTCGCCTTCCGTGGGCTCCATGAGGCGCGGCGGTTCCACCGGGATCGCGGGGAGTGCCAGCCGCGTGGCTTCATCGATGGCAAGAGTCTCCCAAAGGGCGGTTCGCCGATGGCCCGTGAGGCCAACGAGGGCGTCGGCCGCCGCAAGCGCACTCAGGTCGCCACGATCCAGGCCGGAGCGCCGGGCCAGGTCTTCGGTAGATACAAATAACCTTATATTTCTGGATTCTACAACTCTATTTGAAGAAGTTACTTTAAGTCCTTTGATCAAGCCAAGACCGAGCCTCAAGGCGCTTTTGGCTGGGCTCCCGTCCTCACGGGAGTGACGTTCCAATGTGCTGTCGACATTGCTCACCTGCACATCCGCCGGCAAGACCTCGACGCCGTGGCGCTTGGCGTCCTGGACGATCGAGGAGACCGAGTAGAAGCCGAGCGGCTGGCTGTTGAGCAGGGCGCATGCGAATGCTGCGGGCTCGTAATGCTTGAGCCAGCTCGAGACGTACACGAGCAGCGCGAAGCTCGCGGCGTGCGATTCGGGAAAGCCGTATTCGCCGAAGCCCTGCATCTGCTGGAAGATCTGCTCGGCGAACTTGCGGTCGTAGCCGCGCGTGAGCATCCCGCCGATCAGCTTGTCGCGGAAGGGCTCGATCCCTCCCCTCCTCCGCCACGACGCCATCGCGCGTCGCAACCGGTCGGCTTCGCCCGGCGTGAAGCCCGCGGCGACCACGGCGAGCTGCATCACCTGCTCCTGGAAGATCGACACGCCGAGTGTCCGTTCGAGCACCTTCCTCACGTCCTCGCTCGCGTAGGAGACTTTCTCCTTGCCCTGGCGGCGCCGCAGGTACGGATGCACCATGCCGCCCATGATCGGGCCGGGCCGCACGATGGCCACCTCGATCACGAGGTCGTAGAAGCATTTGGGCTTCAGGCGTGGCAGCATCGACATCTGCGCGCGCGACTCGATCTGGAAGACGCCGATCGTGTCGGCGCGCTGGATCATCTCGTAGACGGCTGGATCTTCTGCAGGAATGGAAGACATCGTCTTGTTCACTAGACCCAGTGCGCGGCGTATACACGACAACATTCCCAGGCCCAGCACGTCGACCTTGAGCAATCCCAGGGCGTCCAGGTCGTCCTTGTCCCACTGGATCACGGTGCGGTCGGGCATCGAGGCGTTCTCGACGGGCACCAGGCGCGAGAGCCTGCGGTTGTCGATCACGAATCCGCCGGGATGCTGCGAGAGGTGGCGCGGAAAACCCACGAGCTGCTGCGTGAGCTCGATCACCTGCTTCACGATGCGGTTGTCGAGGTCGAAGCCGCTTTCGACGAGCCGCTTCTTCAGCGCCTCGCGGTCGTCCCACCACGACATCGATTTCGAGAGCAGGTCCACCTGGTCGAGGGATAGCCCGAGCGCCTTCCCGACGTCGCGAAGCGCGCTCCGGGGCTGATACGTGATGACCACTGCGGCGATCGCCGCGCGCTCGCGTCCGTACTTCTCGTAGATGTACTGGATCACTTCCTCACGCCGCTGGTGCTCGAAGTCCACGTCTATGTCGGGCGGCTCGTTCCTTTCCTTCGAGATGAAGCGCTCGAAGAGCACCGACATGCGGCCGGGATCGACTTCGGTGATGCCCAGGCAATAACAGACGGCGGAATTCGCCGCCGAGCCGCGTCCCTGACAAAGGATCGACTGGCTGCGCGCGAACTCCACGATGTCGTTCACCGTGAGGAAGAACGGCTCATAGGCGAGCTCGGCGATGAGCTTCAACTCGTGTTCGACGATTTCGACCACGCTGGCGGGAGCCCCTGCGGGATAACGCCGCGTAAGTCCCTTCATCGTGAGGTGCCTGAGATGCGTGGTGGGCGTTTCGCCCGGCGGCACCAGCTCTTCGGGATATTCGTAGCGGATCTCGTCCAGCGAGAACAAGCAGCGGCTCGCAAGATCGAGGGAAGCCGCCAGCAAACGCGCCGGATGGATCGCCGAGAGGCGTCCGATCGATCGCAGGTGCCGCTCGCCATTGGGATGGAGCTTGCGGCCGGCTTCGTTCAGCGGACAGCGGAGCCGGATCGCCGTCATCACGTCCTGGAGGCGCCTCCTCGTGCGCACGTGCATGTGGACGTCCCCGGCGGCGACGCAACGAAGGGCGAGCTCTTTTCCAATCGCCTCGATCGCACCGAGCCGGCCTTCATCGTCGCTTCCCCGCAGGAGCTCGACACCGATCCACGCGTTGCCCGGAAAATGCGATGCGACCCATTGGCCATCCCGATGCACCTTTTCGTCGATCGCCGCGGGAGGAATCCACAGGCCCTGCAGGCCCTGGAGATCCGAAGGAATGTCCGGCCGATGCAGGAGGTACTCGCCTTTCGCTGCCGCGCGCCGCGCCTTCGTGATGAGCTCGCACATCGCCTCATAGCCGCGGATGTGTGTGGCGAGCAGCACGAGCTTCAATCCGTCGGAGAGCGTGAGTTCCGTGCCGATGATGAGCTTGAGCCCCACTTCCTTCGCCGCGACATGGGCGCGCACGATGCCCGCGACTGAGCATTCGTCGGTGATGGCCAGCGCGCGGTAGCCGAGGCTCGAGGCACGCTGCACGAGCTCTTCTGGATCCGACGCGCCGCGCAGGAAACTGTAGTTGGTGAGGCAATGCAGTTCGGCGTAGCCGGGTATCATCGCGCCATCGCCCCGAAGGACTTCCCATGAAATATCGCTTGCTTGCAGCTTTCGCGCTTGCCGTCGTTCCCGCGTTCGCCACGGCGCAGGACTACGACCTCGTGATCCGCAACGCACGCATCATCGACGGCAGCGGGAACCCCTGGTATCGCGCGGACATCGCGGTGAAGGGCGACACGATCGCACGCATCGCGCCTTCGATCACCGCGCCTTCGAAGCAGGTGATCGATGCGGGCGGCCTCGTGGTCACTCCCGGATTCATCGACGTTCACACGCACGCGGTGCGCGGCATCTTCCAGCGCCCGACCGCGGACAACTACGTTCGCCAGGGCGTGACGACCGTGTTCGAAGGCCTCGACGGATTCACGCCGATGACGCACGCGTCGGTCAAGCCTTTCCTCGACAGGCTCGAAGCCACGCCGCGATCGCTCAATGTCGGAAGCTTCATCGGGCAAGGCAGCGTGCGCGAAGCGGTCATCGGCCTCGAGAACCGCAAGGCCTCGCCCGGGGAGATCGAGAAGATGAAGGAGCTCGTGCGCCAGGGCATGAAGGACGGGGCCTGGGGATTGAGCACGGGTCTCTTCTACGTGCCGGGCAACTACACTCCGCTTGAAGAAGTGGTCGAGCTCGAGAAGGTTGTCGCGCCCTATCGCGGCGTGCACATGTCCCACATGAGGACCGAGGCATCGGGGGTCGTGGACAGCGTGAGGGAGACGATCGCGATCGGCGAGCTTTCCGGCGTGCCGACCCACGTCTCCCACCACAAGATGATCGGCAAGCCCAACTGGGGCAAGAGCGTCGAAACGCTGAAGCTCATCGACGAAGCGCGGCAACGTGGCATCGACGTCACGCTCGACCAATACCCCTACGAAGCTTCGGCCACCTCGATCCAGGCGGCCCTCGTTCCGCAATGGGCGCAGGAAGGCGGCATCAAGGCGGCGGGCGAGCGCATGAGGGATCCCGCGCAGCACGACAAGATCCGCAAGGAGATCGCCGAGCGCGTCGCGGGAGAGCGTGGCGGCGGAGACCCGCGCAACATCTTCATCTCCGAATGCACGTGGGACAAGTCCCTCAACGGCAAGAACCTCGCCGAGATCACCAAGGCGCGCGGCAATGAGCCCACGGGCGAGAACGCGGCCGAGACCGTGATGTGGATCGTCGAGAAGGGAGGATGCCGTGGCGTCTTCCACGCGATCGGCGAGGAAGATATCGAAAGGGTGATGAAGTACCCATGGACCATGATCGCTTCCGACGGCGAGGTCGCGATCCCCGGCAAGGGCGTGATCCATCCGCGCAGCTACGGAACGTTCGCGCGGGTGCTGGGCGTGTACGTTCGCGAGCGCCACATCATCACCCTCGAGGACGCGATCCGGAAGATGACGTCGCTGCCGGCCCAGCGCGTGGGCATTGTGGATCGGGGCGTTCTTCGTCCCGGGCTCAAGGCCGACATCGTGATCTTCGATCCCGACAAGGTCCACGACACGGCGACCTACGACGATCCGCACCAATATGCCGTGGGCTACAAGGGCGTGATCGTGAATGGGCAGGTCGTGTACGAAAACGGCGAGATGACGAGCGCGCGGCCCGGCCGCGTGCTCTATGGTCCTGGAAAGATCTGGGGCCCCGGAAAGAGCTAGATCACGCGAAGACGCCATGGAGGTACCACGACTGCTCGCCGTGGTGCTCGCGAAAGATCCAGAACGTCTCGCCGCGCGGATTCGACGCCACGAAGTAATCGCGGCTCACCTCGCCGCCGTCCCACCATCCGGATTCGATGCGCTCGGGCCCGGCGATGAGCTCGAGTGCGCCTTGCAGGACCGGAGCGCCTTCCTGCGTGATGAGCTTCTGCGGCCTGTTCAGCAGGAAATGCGGACGGAAGGCATTTGATTCGGGCTCGAGCTCGCGTTTGCTTCGCCCTTTCTTCCAATTGAGCTCCGGGCGATGGTCATTCGCCACGGCAATCCCGAAGGCCCTGCCGCTCCCCAGTCTCGCAGACAATCGTTCGATGAGCCTGTAACGATCGAGGGCTTGCTCCTGCGCTCCGGGTAGCCAAGTGGATTCGCGCGGAACGTAAGGAAGCAACGCCTCGGCACGCAGATCCAGTGCGATTGTCGGCGCTGAGAGCTTGAGGCGTCCGAGCTTCTCGCGCGCGATGGCAAGGATGAACCCGGCTTCGCGCTCCGTCGAGGAAAAATCGAGCGCGAGATGCGTGCGGGCCTTGCGGCCGTGTTCCAGCACGAGCAGTAATCGCTGCACGCCCGCTCCGCGTCCGCGCATCGTGCCCTCGAACTCCGTGAGCAATCGGCGGAGCGGAAAAAGCAGGGCCTCGACGCCATCGGCTTCCGCGGGCAATTCGAGGCGGGACCGGAATCGCGGCGGCCGGATGCAGGGCTCGCGAGGATCGGCGAGGCGCCCCACCAGGCGATCGAGCGACGCGGTGATCGCGGGACCAAAGCGACGCGAGATGCCCTCGGCGGGCAGCTCGAGGATGTCGCGAATCCTCAGGACGCCGAGATCCGTGAGCCGGGCCAATGTCTCGTGCGGCCAATCCATGAGGAAGAGCGGAAGCCCGGAGGCTCGTTCGCACACTTCATGGAGCTCCAGGCAAGCGCGCGCCTGGAGCCCTTCGGCTTCGGCCCGCGCGAACAACCTCGCCGCGACCGGAGTTGGCGCGATGCCGAGCGTGGCGTGAAAGCCCAGCTCGTGAATGCCGCGGCGGATCGTCGCAGTGAGTTTCGCGTGCCCGTCGAACAATCGCTGCGTGGATTCGATCTCCAGGGCGATCCCCTGCCCGTCCACGCAGGACATCGGCGAGAATTGTCCGGCCCACGCCGCGAGCCGCTCGAGCGCATCGCGTTCGGCATCGACGTCGCGCGCCAGGACGCGAAGCTCGCCCGCGAGCGCCTTCGCCGCGGCAACCGCTTGTCCATCGCGAACGCCCGCGTCCTTCGCGGCACGGTTGGCGCACAGCACGACGGGACGCTGCGCCGCGCCTTCCGAGATCACGAGCGGGACGCGCGATGGGCCGCCGCGTTCAACCAACTGCAGAGGCAACGAGGGCAACTCGAGCGCGACCCACAGCATGGCGAGACCTTGGAGCAAAGCCGATTGAAATCGATAGAGGCGTGACGAGCGGCGGGCCGCGGCGCTTGGGGATGCGAACCTTGAGCATTCCTTCATCGCGTTCGAGCGTCACGCGCAAATGAGCCGGCGTCGACAAGCGTTCCGCCGCGGTCGATCGAAAGAGAACCGCCATCGATCGCCCCGCCTGCGCGGCCATCTGCAGGCGGCGAAGCCAGGCGTATTCGTCCTGCGCGAGCCAAAGCAGCGCCGCGCCGCACGCTCCGGAACGCAGCACCTGCTCCGCGGCCCAGATCGCGTCTTCCTTGTGTGCGGGACGAATGACGAGGCATCGCTCCAGGGCAATGCCCGATTGCGCGATCGCCGGCGCGTAAGGCAGGTAAGGCGCGTTGATCCACGCCACCATGCGATCGCCTTCGCTCGCGCGCGCCAATGCGCCGGAAAGAAAAGTCACTTCGCCGATGCCGGCGCCATCGTGCAGCACTTCCGACAGCGTTCCTCCCGGCCAGCCCCCGCTGGGCAATTCAAGATCGAGCGCCGGGTGACCCGTGGGAATCGAAGGTTGCGCCGCATGTTCGAGCTCGCCTCCGCGCCAGACCCCCGGCAGCTTGGACAGCTCCGCGACCGTGGCTTTCATGCACGCGCGTGAAGGTTGCGGATCACGCCCAACACGATGCCTTCGATCGTGAGCGGATCTCGATTGAGATCGAGATGCAGCGTCTCGAAATCGGGGTTCGCGGGGATCAGCTCCGCCTTGCGGCCGCGAAGCTTGAGGCGCTTGACCGTGACATCGTCGCCAACGCGCGCGATGACGAGCTGCCCGCTCTTCGCTTCCTTCGTGCTGTGCACCACGACCCAGTCGCCATCGAGGATGGCTTCGTCGCGCATGCTCAAGCCGCGAACCTGCAGCATGTAGTCGGCGCGTAGGTTGAAAAGAGACGGATCGATGGGAAAGCGTCCCAGGTGATTCTCGATGGCGAGCATGGGGCTGCCCGCCGCCACGCGGCCGATCAGGGGAAGCCCGGTCTCCAGCAAACGGATGCCACGTGCCGATCCCGGCGTGAGCTCGATCGCACCCTTCTTCGCCAACGCCGCGAGGTGCTTGAAGACCCCGTTGGTTGAAGCGATCCCGAGGCGCTTGGCGAGCTCGGGCCTCGAAGGAGGACGATGGTTTTCAGCGATGTGGCGCCGGATCTCTTCGAGGATCTCGGCCTGGCGGGCGGTGAGTGTCGTTTCCATGCGGTTCCCCCAGGGGAAGACGCGATGGTGACAATATTATCACCTGCCCGGGAAGCTGTCCAGTAATGAAAGCGGGCTTGATGCCTCTCAAATCTCTCCCCCGCAGCGCGCCGAAAATAGAGGCATGAAGATCCTCATCGCCGTCGACGGATCCGTCTATTCCAAGGCCGCAGCACGCAATGTCGCGCGACTGGTCGCGGGGTTTTCCGAGCCTCCCCAAATCGAGCTCCTTCACGTCCACGCCCCGCTTCCCTACCCCGGCGCCGCTCGGGCCCTGGGACGCAAGTCCATCGAGGACTACCAGCGCGATACGAGCCGCGAAGCGCTCGAAGTCGCCGAGAAGGAGCTGGGCAAGGCCGGCATCGCCTATCGCTCGACCTGGATTGTCGGCGACGTCGCGGAAGAAGTCGCGCGATTCGTCCGCAAGAACGGCATCGACCTCGTGGTCTGTGGCTCCCATGGTCACGGCGCCCTCGCGAATCTCGCGATGGGTTCGATTGCCACGCGACTCATTGCGAGGGTGCCGGCGCCTGTCCTGGTGGTCACGCGCGAAGCGGTTGCCGCTACGCGCAAGAGAAAGGCGGCTTGATCCCGGCGGGCCTCACCACGCAGGAGGCGCGGCGCCGTCTCCTCCAGGAAGGCCCTAACGTCGTCGAAGTCGCGACGAGACCGGGCTTGCTTCGCAGCGCGGCTGATGTCCTGCGTGAGCCGATGTTCATGCTCCTGCTGGGCGCGGCCGGAATCTACGTTGTGCTCGGCGATGTCCGTGAAGCGATGGTGCTCGCGTCCTCGATGGTCATCATCGTGGTCATCACCGTCTTGCAGCGGAACCGGACCGAGCGCGCGCTCGAATCGCTGCGGGATCTTTCGAGTCCGCGCGCGCTGGTGATTCGCGACGGCAAGGAGAGTCGCATCCCCGGCGCCGAAGTCGTGCGCGGCGACCTCTTCTTGCTCCGCGAGGGTGACCGCATTGCCGCCGACGGAATGCTCGTGCAGGCCAATGACCTGCAGGTCGACGAGTCCCTCGTCACGGGCGAATCGGTCCCGGTGGCGAAGACCTCCGAGGCGGTGCTTGCGGGAACTCTCGTCGCGCGGGGCACCGGACAGGCGATCGTCACCGCGACGGGGGCGAAGTCGGAGCTTGGGAAGATCGGGAATTCGCTCGCTACCGTAGAGCGCGGCAAGACGACGCTCGAGCGCGAGATCGGGCGGATCGTCGCCTACATCGCGACGATAGGAATCGCGCTGTGCCTGGTCACAGTCGCCGGATTCGCATATACGCGTGCAGACCTCATCGGGGGCATCCTCGCCGGCCTCACGCTCGCGATGGCGCTCGTGCCCGAAGAGTTTCCGGTCGTGCTCACCGTGTTCCTTGCGTTGGGAGCGTGGCGAATCTCGCGACACGGCGTTCTCACGAGGCAGCTCGCGGCTATCGAACTCCTGGGTGAGACCACCGTACTCTGCTGCGACAAGACCGGCACGCTGACGGAGAACCGGATGCGCGTGACCGAGCTTTTCGCTGGCCAGGGGTGGCGCAACGCCTCCGCATGGAGTGACGCTGAGCGACGGATGCTCGACGCTGCGGCCCTCGCGTGCGAGACCAGTCCGTTCGATCCGATGGAGCGGGCGATCCGCGATGAAAGCAGGAGAGTGAGTTCCCTACGCGGCGATGACGGCCTCCTCGACCGTCGTTATCCACTCACCGACCGGTTCCTGGCCGTTGCGCATGGATGGAAATTCCCCGATGGAACCGCACGACTCGTGCTCAAGGGCGCCCCCGAAAGCGTGATTGCGCGCTGCAGCCTTCCCGAGGATCAGAGGCGACAGGTTGCGGAGGAAGCCGCCTCGGCCGCGCAGCGCGGGCTGCGCGTGCTGGCCGTCGCCGAAGCGTCCTCGAAGGGTCCCTGGCTCGAGAGTCCCGACGGATACGATTGGCGATTCCTGGGCTTGGTCGCGCTCGCAGACCCGGTGCGCGCAAGCGTCCCTGCCGCCATCGCGCTTTGCCGCCGCGCCGGAATTCGCGTCGTGATGATCACCGGAGACCACCCGGCAACCGCTCGCGAGATCGCGAGGCAGGCGGGGCTCGATGCGGCGGACGTGGTGACAGGCGCGGAGATCGCAGCGCTCGACGACGCCGCGCTCGATGAACGCGCCCGGCGCGTGCACGTCTTCGCGAGAGTGCGCCCCGAGCAGAAGCTGCGCCTCGTGCAGTCGCTTCGGCGATGCGGGGAAATCGTCGCGATGACCGGGGACGGAGTCAACGACGCGCCTGCGCTCAAGGCTGCGCACATCGGTGTGGCGATGGGACGCCGCGGAACGGACGTGGCGCGCGAGGCTGCCTCACTGATCCTCCTCGACGACGACTTCACCGCGCTGGTGGGCTCCGTTCGTCTCGGCAGGCGCATCTACGACAACCTTCGCAACGCCATGCGCTACCTCGTCGCCGTTCACGTGCCCCTCGCCGGCATGGCGTTCTTTCCGCTTGTCGCGGGATGGCCGATCCTCCTTTTCCCCGTTCACGTCGTATTCCTCGAATTCGTGATCGATCCGGCCTGCTCGCTGGTCTTCGAGGCGGAGCGAAGCGACGCGAACGTGATGGAACGCCCGCCGCGCGATCCGCGCGAGCCCCTATTCTCGCGCCCAGCGCTCGCAACGGGGGTCCTGCTGGGCGTGGGACTGCTGGTTGCCGTGGCGCTGGTGCTCTGGCACGCCCATGCCGCAGGCCGCACCGACCAGGCCGCACGCACCATGGCGTTCGTCACGCTCGTGACGGGCAACATCGCACTCATCTTTGCGAATCGTTCGCACGCCCTCACGACCTTCCAGATGGCGACGCACGAAAACCGGCCGCTATGGCTGATCGCGTTGCTCGCGGCGGCCGCGCTCCTCGCGACGATCTACGTGCCGGCTGCCGCGCACGCCTTCCGCTTCGAGGCGGTGCCGCCCATGGATACCCTGGTGTCGGCAGCGATCGGAGCCGGGTCGATCGGGTGGTACGACTTCTACAAGATTGCCCGGCGCGCCGCGCCTTGAGCCAGCGCAAAAGTGACCGGAGCCTTGGGTGCCTATGATCACGAAGGACCATTAAGCAGGAGGAAGACATGAAGATTCTCGTCCCGGTCGATGGCAGCGAGCACACCCAACGAACCCTGGAATTCCTGGCCAAGCAAGGTTTCCTATCGAAGGGGAATGAGCTGACTGTCTTGACGGTGGTCCTGCCGTTTCCCCATCGAGCCGCCGCCTTCGCCGATCCGGTCCAGGTGCAGAAGTACTACGACGAGGACGCACAGGCGATTCTTCGAGAAGTGCGCGACTGGCTGGGGAAGCGGGATGTCTCCGCCACTTTCGTTCACGAGATCGGCAGTCCGGCCTCGTGCATCGCGCTGCGCGCGACCGCTGGCGGCTTCGATCTGATTGCGATGGGCTCGCACGGGCATGGCGCGCTCGGCAGCCTCGTGCCTGGGTCAGTAGCCGTGAAAGTCCTGGCGACCTGCAAGACACCAGTCCTGCTGATCCGTTAAGTGCTGAGGTCGTACACCTGCTCCATCACGTCTTTGCCCCAGTTCGATCCCGGCTCTTCATGAATCAGCCGAAAGCCATGCTTCACGTAGAGGTGGAGCGCGGCGGATAACGTGGAGAAGGTCACCAGTCGGACGCGCGGGTACCCGCGTGATCGGCAGAATTCGATTGCCGCCTCGATCAGCCGCGTTCCGACGCCGGTTCCCCGCAGCGCGTCCGACACGATGAACCAGCGCAATCGTGCGCAGGCGGCGTCGTTTCCATCGATCGCGATCGAGCCTTCGATCACGCCGGATCGCCTTGCAACCCAAAGGCCATCGCGACCCGGCGTATAGCGCGAGCAGAACTCGCCGAGCTCGCGTGCGACCTTGCTCTCGAAGTACGAGCCAAAACCCTGGTGCTCGGCGTAATACTTGCCGTGGAGCTCGACGATGCGGCCCACGCACCCGGGCGAATAGCCCTCTCCGATCTCGACCGCATCGCGATTCATTCCTTGGCTCGCCGAGAAGCGATCCACAGCCACGCGAACCCCACGACGGCCGACGCGAACGATCCCAGCAGGATGCCGAGCTTCGCCTGTTCGATGGCCTCGGGATCGGTGAACGCGAGCTGCGAAATGAATAGCGACATCGTGAAGCCGATGCCCGCGAGCCACGCCGCTCCCAGCACATGCCGCCATTCGACGCCCGCGGGCAAGCGGCCGAGCGATGCCTTCACGGCGACCCAGCAGAAGAGCGAGATGCCCGCGAACTTGCCCAGGAAGAGTCCCAGCATCACTCCGAGCGTCGCCTTGCTGGAGTGCAGCTCACTCCACTTCACGTCCGACAGATCGATGCCCGCGTTCGCGAGCGCGAAGATCGGAATCACGAGGAAGGCCACCCATGGCGTGAGGACGTGCTCGATGCGGCGTAGCGGGCTCTGCACCGCCGCGGCGACCTTTTCGGTGGCTTCCGCGATCGACGTCATGCGGTGGTTCCTCAGCGGATCGTCGGGCGTCGCCTGGTCCGCGCGATCGGCGCGAAGCGCCTCGTGCAATTCCTCGATGCGTTTTTCGAATTGCGCCGGCGAGTAGGCGCCGCGGGCGGGAATCGTGAGCGCGAGGAGCACGCCCGCCACCGTCGCATGCACGCCCGAGGCCAGCACGTAGAACCAGAGCATCGCCCCGATGAGCGCGTACGGGAGCGGATGGCGAAGGCCGCCGCGATTGAAGAGGATCAACAGGACGAAGAGCGCCGCCGAGGCGCGCAGCGCGGCAACGTCGATCTGTGCCGTGTAGAAAATCGCGATGACGAGGACTGCGCCCAGGTCATCGGCGATGGCGAGCGCCGTGAGGAAGATCGTGAGGCCGCGCGGGACGCGGTCGCCCAGCAGCACGAGCAAGCCCACGGCGAAGGCGATGTCGGTCGCCATCGGGATGGCCCAACCCGTCGCGGTCGGCGTTCCGGCGTCGAACGCGACGTAGATGAGCGCCGGAACGATCATGCCGCCGGCCGCCGCGATGACCGGAAGCGCCGCGTCGCGCACCGACGAGAGCTCGCCCACCAGGATCTCGCGCTTGAGTTCCAGCCCCACGAGGAGGAAGAAAAGAGCCATCAGCGCTTCGTTCACCCATTCGTGGAGCGTGAGATCGAGGTGGAACGCGCCCTGGGTGATGCCAAGGGGCCGCTCCCACGCGTGGTGGACGGCAGCGTCGCCCAGCCAGGTCGCCAGCGTGAGCGCCATGATCGTCGCCACGACCAGCACGATTCCGCCCGCGGCGGTGCGCCTCAGGAAGTCCTCGAAGGGCGACAGGATCCGGCCGAAGAGGGACTCGAGAGGATATTTTTGGTCGCTCATGGAGCAATTGTAGGGCGGACTGCCTTACAATCGCCGCCAATACATGCCCCGCCAACTATTCCGACAAGAGGCGATCGACGCCCAGCGCGAGAAGTTTCTCGGCGAGGCGACTATCGCGCGGCCCGTCCCCTTCTGGGTTTTCACGCTCCTTGCGGCCGGAACGGCCGTCCTGCTCATCGCCGTCGCCCTCTGGGGCCAGTACACGCGGCGGGAACGCGTCGAAGGCTATCTCGCGTTGGACACCGGTGCGGCAAAGGTGCTGATTCCCGACTCCGGCCGCGTGATCGATCTCATGATCAAGGAAGGCGACGAGGTCAAGGCCGGTGAAGCCATGGCCACGATCTCGCTCGATCGCGCCACGGGCAAGGGCGCGTCCACCAACGAGGCCGTCGCCGCCGAGATGGTGAACCGCCGCGCGATCCTCGAAAAGGAGCAGGCGCAGTGGCGCGACCTCGGCTTGCAGCAGGTCGAGCAGAATCGCCGCCGCGTGAAGGACCTCGACATCGAGCTCACGCAGATCGACCGCGAGATGAAGCTGCAGGACGTGCGCATCAAGAGCGCGAAGGACCAGCTCGCGCGCTACGCGGGGCTTGCGGGAGAAAAGCAGTTCGTCTCCGAGGCTCTCGTGAAGGCGAAGCAGGACGAGGTCACCGACCAGGAGATCAAGCAGCAGGCGCTCGTTCGCCAGCGCGGACAGGTGGAGCGGGACCTCGCGGGGGCGAAGCTGGAGGAGCCGTCGATCGAGCTCAAGTCGCGCGCGCAGGTCGAGCAGGTGGAGCGCCAGATCAGCGAGCTGCAGGAAGGGATGGCGCAAGTCGAGGCCAAGCGCGAGACCGTGATCAAGGCGCCGATGACCGGCGTCGTGACGAACATCGCCGTGAACCAGGGCCAGTCGATCGCGGCCGATTCGACCCTCGCTACCGTGCTGCCGAGGGGCAGCGGCCTGCACGTGGAGCTGCTCGTGCCCACGCGCGCCATCGGGTTCGTGAAACCCGGCAACGAGGTCGTGCTTCGCTACGAGGCATTTCCCTACGAGCGCTTCGGCCAATACCGCGGTGTCGTCACGGACATAGGCCGTAACGTCTGGACGCAAGGTGAGCACGTTGGCCCGCTCACCGCGAAAGAGCCGATGTATCGCATCGACGTGAAGCTCGACAAGCAGGTCGTGAGCGCGCTCGGCACCGACTACGCGCTTCGCCCCGGGATGCTCGTGAACGCCGACCTGCTGCTCGAGAGGCGCACGCTCCTCGAGTGGATCTTCGAGCCGGTGATGAAGCTGAGGGAGCGCGTGTAGATGGGCTGGTTGTCCGACCTCCTCTCCCCGCGCGTGCCCGTGATCCTCCAAAGCGAGGCGCCCGAGTGCGGCATCGCGTGCCTTGCGATGGTGGCCTCCTACCACGGCCATCGCACCGACCTCTCGGCGATGCGCGTGCGCCTCTCGCCGTCGTTGAAGGGCATCACGCTCAAGCACGTCGCGCAGATCGCCGAGTCCATGGGCATGACGGCTCGCGGCGTGCAGGTTCCGCTGGAGTCGCTCGGCAAGCTGAGGCTGCCGGCGGTGCTGCATTGGGACATGAACCACTTCGTGGTGCTCACGAAGGTGGCGGGCCGTCGCATCACGATCCACGACCCGGCGCGCGGCAAGCGCGTGTTGCTCGTCGAGGAGGCGTCACGCCACTTCACGGGCGTGGCGATGGAATTCACGCCCAGCGCGGAGTTCCAGGAAAAGGACGAGCGCGAGAAGATCAAGTCGTGGCAGCTGCTCGCGACGGCTTCGGGACTGAAGGCCACGATCGCCCAGATCCTGATGCTCTCCTTCGCGCTCGAGGTGTTCGCGATCGCGATGCCGTTCTACCTGCAGCTCGTGGTGGATCGCGTGCTCGTGGGCCGCGACGAAGACTTGCTCACGGTATTGGGGATCGCGTTCGGCGCCCTGGTCGTGATCCAGGTGGCGGTGACCGCGGTGCGCGCGTGGGTCGGCGTGTATCTCAGCACGAGCATCAACTTGAAGCTCCTCACGACCCTTTTCGACCACATGCTGCGCCTGCCGCTCAGCTGGTTCGAGAAGAGGAACATCGGCGACATCGTCTCGAAGTTCCGAAGCGTCGATGCGATCCAGCGAACGCTCACGACGACGTTCGTCGAGACCGCAGTGGACGGGCTGATGGTGATCCTCACGCTGTTCGTGATGGGCTACTACAGCCTGATGCTCACGAGCGTGGTTCTCGGGGCCGCCCTGCTCTACGCCTTCGCGCGGTGGATCTTCTACTACCCGCAGCGATACGCAACCGACGAGCAACTGGCCCACGAGGCGCGTTCCGGCACGCACTTCATCGAGACGCTGCGCGGCATGATGGCGATCAAGTTGAATTTGCGGGAGTCGGAGCGGCGTTCGGCTTACCAGAATCTTGTGGTCGACCAGACAAACGCGGGCGTTCGCGTGCAGAACGTCGGGATCCTGCAGCGCGCCGCAAACGGGTTCATCTTCGGACTCGAAAACGTGATCGTGATCTGGCTGGGCGCCACGCTCGTGATGGACGGGCGCTTCACGGTCGGCATGCTCTACGCGTTCATCGGGTTCAAGCTGCTCTTCCTCGCGCGGATCATCAACCTGGTCGAGAAATGGAATGAGTTCCGGATGCTCGACCTGCATGCCGAACGCATCGCCGACATCGCGTTGTCGGAGGTGGAAACGTCGAAGCCTGCGATGCCGGGCGAGGTGGCGGTCGGCACGCTAACGATCGAGGCGAAGGACCTGGGCTTTGCGTACGGGCCCGAGGGATTCGTGTTCCGCGGAGTCTCGCTCATCATCAAGCCGAGCGAGACGGTCGCCATCGTCGGGCCTTCCGGTTGCGGGAAGACCACGCTGCTCAAGGTGCTATTGGGGCTCTTGCAGCCCACCGAAGGCGAAGTGCGCGTGAACGGCCGGTCCCTCGTGGATTGGGATCCGGCTCAATACCGCTCCCGTGTCGGGGCGGTCATGCAGGACGATCAACTCTTCGTCGGGACGATCGAGGACAACATCAGCTTCTTCGACACGGAGCACGACCCCGCGCACGTCCGCGAATGTGCCCGCGCCGCCATGATCGACGAAGAAATCATGGCGATGCCCATGCAGTACAACACCATCGTCGGAAGCCTGGGCATGGCACTATCGGGCGGGCAGAAACAGCGTGTTCTGCTCGCTCGGGCGCTATATCGCAGGCCTCGCGTACTTTTCCTGGATGAGGCGTTTGATCAGCTCGACATTGGGCTCGAACGACGAATCACCGCTTCCCTGTCTGACCAATCAGTTGCGCTGCTGATCGTTACACATCGCGCCGAAACCGTCTCTGGAATGACAACCGTTGTGAACATGCCGTCGTCTACCCGCTAGCTGACCTCCTTCATCTAGTACGCGACTGTGTCGCCCAATCCCCCGCATTGGATCGCGAGTCGCATGTCGTTCAATTCTTTGACCTGAGCGTTGATCGCCTCTTCCGCGGCCTGCTCGACAACTTCGGCCTCAAGAACGTCGTAGTTCATGTTCGCTCCTTGTATGCGTTTTTGAAAAGAAAACTAGTAGCCGACCGTGTCGCCCATCCCGCCGCCAACGAGCGCGAGTTGCAGCTCGTTCAACTCGGAAACTTGCGAGTTGATCGCTTCTTCGGCGACTACTTCGGAATTGGCCTGTGCGCTCAATTTCTCGACAACGGTCACTTCAAGGGTGTTGTATTCCATATACAGATCTCCTAAGTGGTCTTGGGGTTGAAGGCAAAAAACGCTATATTGATGCAAACCTCTGAAAGGACTTAAATAGTTATCTTTAAGGCCCGGTTTTCATACGACTTGTGGCCATCGGTTCAGGTGTATCACTGCTGTACAAAAGTGTGACTTATTTCACATTTTTTATGGAGATTTTTACGCATAGCCTTTATAATCAATGAGTTAAATGAATACGGAATTACCTGATCATTTGAAGGTTCTCGCAGACGCTGTGGAGAGCCCGACGGGAGAGGTCAAGTTGCCTCTGTCAAAGGTCGCCATGGAGGTCAACTCGCGCCTCCAAGCGGCGTCGCCGACGTCCGTCGAATACATGAACTCGGCGATGAAATTGCTGGGTCGGATTCAAGGGGATGTTCAGCCCGAATTGCGGGTCAACGCCCTCCTCGACATATCCCATTTCTTCTATCTGATCGGACAGACCTTCCAGGCATTTGAGCCGGCAGCTGAAGGCATGGCGTTAGCGTCTCGAGTCGGTCACCGGCCCCTGCTAAGAAAGAGCCTCACCTTTCTTGGAATGATGTACGCCGACACCGGCAACATCTCGAAGGCAGTCGAGTGCTACGCGCAGGCGCTGGAAATTGCCCAAGCGTTACGTGAACGGGAGAGCGAATGCTCCGTTTGGGTCAACTTGGGCGTGGCCTATCTATATGCTGCCCAGTATCGGGATGCCATTGCATGTCTCGAACATGTGATACAGCTTGCCGGGAAACCGTCAGCCGGAAAGCCCACGCCACTTGCCCTGTTTCGCAATGCAGCGTTCGCAAATATCGCACTGTGCTGTCTTCACTTGGAAGATTTTTCGCGCGGGCTGAAGGCGGCGGAAATTTGCATCACTGAGGCAGGTGAGCCCCACACAGCGGCGGAACTCATCTCCCGAGTTCTTCGTGAGACCTACTTCACTCGACTTTTGTTGGAGGTAAACAGCATCGAGAAGGCCGGCGAGCGAAGCGAGCTGGCTAGACGCTACGCGGCTCGCGCAAATTCGGCGAGGGCAGACATTGCTGCCTCCGTTGCCGAGGGCTTATACGAAGTCCATGCCGGCAGAATTGATGTTGGGATCTCAAGACTCACCGCAACGCTTGAGCGGGCCAGAGTGTTGCGCTCCATGCTTCGTGACACTCTTGCGGCGATGGTCAAAGCCTACGACCTCATCGGTCAGCCCCAGCGTGCCTTGATCTACCTGAGAGAAATGATGGAGGCAATGAGGCAGACTCAACAGGAGAATGCCCTCAAGCACGTGAGTTTGCATCTGGAGCAATTGGTTGATCTCAGAGACGAGCTACCGATTGCGACGAGCTTGCAACGACAGGAAGCCGTTCTACAAGGCAAGATTGCGGAGCAAGAGCTGTTCAAATCCCGCATCGAAATGCTTGAGCGGTTGGCAGTTACCGCCGAGCTCCGAGATGATTCAACCGGAGAGCACTCGTACCGCGTAGGCAAACTTGCAGCTCTTCTTGCGCAAGAGTTCGGCTGCGACGAGGACACGTGCTTCATGATTGAGTTGGCGGCGCGCCTGCACGATATCGGCAAGATCGGTGTTCCGGATGCAATCCTTCTCAAGCCAGACAAACTCAACGACGCTGAGCGGCAGATCATGCGTACGCATACAACAGTCGGGGCCGAGCTATTGTCAAAGAGCAACATCCCTCACATGCAAATGGCGGAGGAGATTGCGCGTCACCATCATGAGTGGTGGGATGGATCGGGATACCCATCGAATCTTTCAGGCACCGCAATCCCCTTAGCATCGCGAATCACTGCCCTCGCAGATGTCTTTGACGCTCTCACGCACGTCAGACCCTACAAGGTGGCATGGCCAATTGATGCGGCGCTCGACGAGATTTCGCGGCTAAAGGGGCGCCAATTTGAGCCACAGCTGTGTGATCTTTTCATTGTGTTGATTGGGCGCCTTCGTCAAGATCATATCGATCTGAATGCCTTCCTTGGCCAGGCAGCCCACAGCTCCCCCTTCCTGCAGGCTAGAACTAGAATCTGGAACGTCCTACACAAGAGCCCCGACGGCGACGATAACGACGGTCGGCTCGACTTGCAGAGATAGCGTAAGCGCCGTTCCCGGCCAGAAGAGAGCCTCGCGAACGCCTGATCCAGCTTTTCCGGTTCTCGGTTGACAACCAGCGGCCCCGAGGTTCACCTTTCGGTCGACGGAATAACTCGTCCGCAGCCGCCTGCCTTAGTCATCGATCAGGGAGGATCGTTAGACATGGGGACCACCGCACGAGAGACACGCGACGAACTCACGACGTCTCGGAAATCAGGCCGGCCACCTACTAAGTCAGGTTCAGCGCACCCCGAGGCCACACGCGTGCGCGCTTTTGCTGGCCTGGACCTCGAAGACAAGCCTCAGCTGACGCGTCTCAGCGCCGAGTTGAGGGAGCGATGCAATTCAAGCAGCGAGCCTACTCGAGATTTCGTTGTTGCGTCGTCTCGAGCTATTGAACGGATCAGAGGGTTCGCGAATGCCGACCTGCGGATGGTGTGCTTGTGGGAATGTTGCCAGTACCTGTTCACAAATGGGCACTTTGGCGAGGCGTTGACAACGTGCCGAGCGTTGGAACGCCTAGCCCAAAGTCGGGGTGACAGTTCCTGGCTTCGCAAGGCTTGCACCGTACGCGGAATCGTAGAGGGGGAGCTTGGCGATGTTGGCGGGTCCCTGGTGACGTACGAGTACACCTACCGTTTGGCTGAACAGGAAGGACCTCGATATCAAGCGGTCGCCCTCCTCAACATCGGGACGGCTCTCAATTACTGCGGACTTTATGCCGAGGCAATCGCTTGTCTTCAGAGGGCTATCGGATTTTGCACGCGAGACGCACTGGCTTCCGATCTCGATCGGACTAAGGGTATGGCGCTCGGAAACATGGCTCAGAGCTACCTGTATCTGGAGCGCTTTGAGCAGGGGTACGAGGCAATCAAGCAGTCGTTAGCCGAGACTGAGGAACCCAATACCGGAAATGCGGCCCTGTCGCGGGCCATCCGCGAGTGGATCTATGTCCTCTTGGCGCTAGAACTTGGCAGATTGGCCGAGGCTCGATTGCATAGCGCGGAGTGTCGAAAATACGCTACTTGGGGCGCGAACCCTCGCGGAGCTGCACTTGCAGACATCTCAGAGGGTCTTTGTGAGGTCTTTGGCGGTAGCCCAGTCCGTGGAACCAGACTGCTCGAGTCGGCGTTGGGACGCGCAGAGAATGATTCCCAAAAAGAAGATGCCCTTCGGGCCCTTGTGAAATGCTATGACGCGACAGGGCGGCACGGAGATGCCCTCAATCGTATTGACGAACTGATTTCATTGTTGAGGTGCAGGGGTGAAAAGGGGCTGTCCGCTCTTATCGCAGAACGGGAGGTAGCTACCACTGCGTCTCTCTCACCTGACTTCAGAGGTCTCGAGTACCGCGAGGCAAAGCTCAGGGCGAAGGTTGCGGAGAAGAAGGGAGCTACCGATCAAAGGGAATTCCTGGAGCGACTCGCCGTGGCTGCAGATCTAAAGGAGGATCTCTCTGGAGAGCATGGTTACCGAGTTGGAAAGCTGTCATCCCTTCTCGCCAGGAGAATCGGAATCGACGATGAAATGTGCGAGGCAATCGAGGTCGCAGCGCGACTCCACGACATTGGAAAAATTGGTGTGCCGGACAGAATTCTTCTCACGTCCGAGAAATTGAAAGAGACCGATCGACGTTCACTATTCCGGCATGCTGCTATTGGATCCGAGTTACTTTCCAAGAGTGAACTGCCCTACGTCAGAATCGCAGAAAGCATCGCTCGGTGTCATCACGAGTGGTGGAACGGCGAAGGATATCCGTCTGGCCACAGCGGGAAACGCATTCCTTTACATGCGAGGCTTGTCGCAATTGCCGATGTCTTTGATGCCCTTACGCACGGTCGTCCATATGCCGCTCTTTGGACCGCCGAAGATGCGATTATCGAGATACGATCAAGATCGGGCAGCCAATTTGATCCTGAACTCGTTGGCCCATTCGTTCAATTGATTGCGGACCTGCAATCTCAGCATGAAGACCTTGACGAATTTCTCGGTAGAGCGGCACGTGCGTCTACGTTCTGGCAGGCGCGGTCGAGGATTCGCAGCATGCTCGAAACTCCAATGGAGTCCAGTGCTGAAAGTAGCTCGAGCGGGTCACCTTTAATTGACCCTCCCCCCCGAAAAAGCTAAAATATTCAGCTCACTTCCCCGATAGCTCAGTTGGTAGAGCGACGGACTGTTAATCCGCAGGTCCCTGGTTCGAGCCCAGGTCGGGGAGCCAGAATTCTTCTCGAGAGGGTTGGCCATGGCCAGCCCTTTTTCATTAGCAATTCGAAAGAATTTGGGCTGCGCGGTGCGGCTATCATCGAGGCCATGAAGAAAACTGCCGCGTTACTCGCCCTCCTCCTCTCTGGCACCGCGCTCGCGTGGGCCGATCCGCCGACGGTCTACACCGGCGAGCTCACGTGGATCGAGATTCGCGACGCGGTCCAGGCCGGCAAGACGACGATCATCGTTCCCATCGGCGGCACCGAGCAGAGCGGGCCGCACATCGCGCTCAACAAGCACAACCTCCGCGTGCGCTTTTTCGCGGGAAGGATCGCGGCCGCGCTTGGCAACGCGCTCGTGGCGCCCGTCCTCGCCTACGTTCCCGAGGGCTCGATCAACCCGCCCACGGGGCACATGCGCTTTGCCGGGACGATGACCATTCCGGAGTCGACGTTCGAGGAGATCCTCGTATCCACGGGCGGCGGTTTCAAGGCGCAAGGTTTCAAGGACATCGTCTTCATCGGCGATCACGGTGGATACCAGAAGTCCATGAAGAGGGCCGCTGCGACGCTCAATCGTGAATGGACCGGGTCGCCGGCGCGCGCCTACGCCATCGAGGAGTACTACGCCACCATCGACAGGGACTACAAGGATGCCTTGCGCGCGAAGGGATTCACCGACGCGGAGATCGGCGTGCACGCCGGGCTTGCGGACACGTCCCTCATGCTCGCCATCGATCCGTCCCTCGTTCGCATGGACAAGATGAAATCCGCGGGCGGGGACAAAGGCAACGGCGTGAACGGCGATCCCGCCAAATCATCCAGCGCGCTTGGCAAGATCGGCGTGGACCTGGTCGTGAAGAATACGGTCGACGCGATCAAGCGCGACGTCGGGCGCCGCGAGGCAAGCCCCGCCAAATAAAAAGGCCCGCCAACAAGGCGGGCCTTTCTTCGACGAACCGGCTCAGTGCGCGCCGCCGGGTGACGGCATCGGCATCGTGGGGGCCGCTCCCGAGCTGCCATTGCGCATGCGATCGACATCGTCCTTGCTGGCGGTGGACACGCCGTCTTCGCCCGAGGTGTGCTTGCTGGGGATGTTGCTGCCCGTGCGGTAGGTCCGTTCCACCCATTCGCCCTTCGCTTCCTTGGTGTCGGCATCCACGCAGGCGCTCAGCAGGCCCGCGGCTATCGCCAGGATGATCAGCTGCTTCATCGGTCCTCTCCGTTTAATTGTCTTGAGATGTGCAGTCTACCGCTATTGGTTGCAGATACAACAGAGGCCCCGGCGGGTCAGGCCTGTAAAATGTCGCCTTCCCGATCCGAAAGCCACAGCGCCAGTGACTTTATCACGCAATTGCACCTCAATTGTTGCCACCTTTTCCGTGGCTCTCGTCCTTTCGTCCCTCGCGGCGCCGCTCGCGCGCGCCCAGGTGGAACCGGTCCCGGGCATGCCGCCGGTGCCTGATCCGAAGAACCTCTATAGCGAGACTGCGGCGGGCAAGTTGAGCGCGGCGGTCGAGGGGCACCTCGAGCGCATCTACGTTCCGCACGTCACCTCCAACGACGTGTACGTGATCGACCCGAAGACCTTCCAGGTCGTGGACAAGTTCAAGGTCGGATTGAATCCGCAGCACGTGGTGCCCTCCTGGGACCTGCAAACGCTCTGGGTCACGAACAACGCCGAGGGCACGACCCAGGGCGCCCTCACGCCCATCGACCCGAAAACCGGAAAGCCCGGGCCCAACGTGAAGGTCGACGATCCATACAACATGTACTTCTCGCCCGACGGCAAGTCGGCGATCGTGGTGGCCGAAGCCCTGAAGCGCCTGGATTTCCGCGATCCGCACACGATGGAACTGCAGTACTCGATTCGCACGCCGGGCTGCGGCGGCGTGAACCATGCCGACTTCTCCATCGATGGGCGCTACGCGATATTCACCTGCGAATTCTCGGGCGGCCTGGCGAAGATCGACCTCGTGGACCGCAAGGTCGCGGGCTACCTGAAGCTCTCGAAAGGTGGAATGCCGCAGGATGTGCGCGTCTCGCCCGACGGAAGCCGCTTCTACGTGGCCGACATGCACGCCGACGGCATCTTCGTGATCGACGGTGCATCCTTCAAGGAAGTGGGCTTCATCGCGACCGGCAAGGGCACGCACGGCATCTATCCCAGCCGCGACGGCAAGAAGCTCTACGTCGCCAACCGCGGCTCCCACGTGATCCACGGCATGAAGGGCGGCCCGGGCAGCGTTTCCGTGGTGGACTTCGCGACCGAGAAAGTCGATGTGACCTGGCCCATTCCGAACGGCGGCAGTCCCGACATGGGCAACGTGAGCGCGGACGGAAAGACGCTTTGGCTCTCGGGCCGCTACGACAACGTCGTCTATGCGATCGACACGACGAGCGGCGAAACGAAGGTGATCAAGGTCGGCCTCGAGCCCCATGGGCTCGCTGTGTGGCCGCAACCCGGACGCTACTCGCTGGGCCACACCGGCAACATGCGCTGATCGCATGCTCCGGGACCTGGATCCACGCTGGCGAGTCCTCTTCGTCGTAGTCGTCGCGGTCGGCATCTTCTTCCTGCGGCAGCCGTGGCAGGTGGCGATCGTCCTCGTCGTGCTTGCGCTCCTCTGGATCGCCGCGGGCCTCGGTGCGCGCGCGCTCGTGCGCCAGGTGGCCAAGCTGTGGGTGTTCGCGCTCTTCATCGTTCTGTCCTATGCCCTCCTCGGCGACGACACGGGCGCGGAGCATTGGCAGCACCTCGAGGTTGGCCCGTTCCGCATTCCCGTCGATGTGACTGCCGCCTGGATAGGTGTGCTCATGGTGATGCGCGTCCTCGCGGTGGTGATGGCTTCGCAGGTGGCGCGCGCCGGTGACGCTCGGGCGATCGCCGCGGGCCTGCGCAAGCTGGGCGTTCCCGAGATGCTCGCGCTTTCGATCGATGCGGTCCTCGTGCTTCTCGGAGACGTCGGCGCGCCGGGGCGGGGTCGAGGCGGCGGCGGTGGCGGTGGTGGTGGTGGTGGCGGCGGAGGCGGAGGCCGGGGCCATCACCGGGAGGGATCTCCCGAGCCGGAATCGTTCTGGCAGGCCGCCAAGCGCCTCATGAAAGGCGATGTGGGCGCGATCGTCTCGGGCCTCGAGCGCCAGATCAGCCGCGTGGAGGCGCATCTCGGTGCCTCAGGCCTGGACGATCGCAAGCGGGAGCTCATTCGCAACGTGAGCGTGGTTGCCGGGGTGACGTTGCTGATGCTCGGCATCCGCGCGCTCAAGGTCCTGCCGAGCATCCCGTTCGCGCCGGGACACAAGCTCGTGCTGCTGACGCCGCTCTATATCGTCGCCACGTTGATCGCGCCCTCGCGGTTTGGCGCCACGCTCACGGGCCTCACGATGGGCATCGTCGCCTTCCTGATGGGCGACGGGCGCTACGGAATTTTCGAGATCATGAAGCACGTGACGCCCGGCCTCATCTGCGACGCGATCCTGCCGCCGCTCATGGCGAGCGGGCGCATGCCGTCTGGCCTGGTTTTTTCGATCGTGGGCGGGATCATCGCGGCGGGACGTTTCGCCACGATCTTCCTGGTGACGCTCGCGGTCCAGCCGCCGGCCGTCGCCTACGCGATCCTCCTCCCGGGACTCGCCGTTCACGTGACTTTCGGCGTGATCTCGGGCTATGTAAGTTATCATCTCGTCAGGGCTACGACCCATCTGTTCGCCAAGAAGCATTCCAAGAACCAACCTCGGGAGTCTGGATGACCGGTTTCGTCACGGGTGACGGCAGGACCCACATTGCTTCGAAATTGATGGCCGAGTCGCTGGTCGACCGGCGCGTTGCCGCCACCACCCATTCGGAGTTCGAGTACTCGATCCTTCCGGACGCCAAGCTCGTCAGCATCGGCGGCCAATCAATCTTCGATCGCGGAAGCGCGGCCCTGCGCCCGCTCGTTGAGGAGCTCGCCGCAACCCGGGGCAAGCACCAGGTCGTCGTCGGCGTGGGCGGCGGCACTCGCGTGCGCCACACCATCGCCATCGCCGCGGACCTGGGCCTGCCGCTGGGCGGCATCGCGCAATTGGTGGGCGCCATGGAGGAAGCCAACGCCGTGATGCTGAACGCGCTCCTCGCCAAGCGCGGCTCCATCGTCATGCAGCGCGAGCATTTCTGGGAAATGCCGCTCTATCTCGAGAACGGCATGATCCCGATCGTGATCTCGACCCCGCCCTATCACTTCTGGGAGCCGCCCAACGAAGGCAGCTCCCTGCCCACGCACGGCTCGGACTTCGGCCTCTTCATGCACGCCGAAGTGCTCGGCATGAAGCAGATCATCTTCGTGAAGGACGAGGACGGCCTCTACGATCGCGATCCGAAGCAGCACGAGGGCGCGAAGCTCATCCGGCGCACGACGCTCGAGGAGATCTGGAACCACATGCCGGGCGAGCTCATCCTCGACCGCAAGCTCTTCGAGGTCTGGCACAGCGCGCGCCACGTGGAGCGCGTGCAGATCGTGAATGGCTTGAAGCTCGGGGAGCTCACGCGGGCGCTTGCAGGCGAGGACGCGGGCACGGTGATCACGCGAGGAGCACGGCAATGAGCGCGAGCAAGCCGGCCGAGCGCCTGGTGATCGAGAGCACGCTCGCCCGCTCGATGCTCACCTCCGAGCCGGGCGCGGGCGGCGAGTACAAGCCGAACGCCATGATGCCGAACGTCAAGGTGATGAAGATCGGCGGGCAATCGATCATGGACCGGGGCCGCACGGCGGTGTTCCCCATCCTCGAGCAATTGATCAAGGCGAAGGACCAGCACCAGCTGCTCCTCTGCTGCGGCGGGGGAACACGCGCGCGGCACATCTACGCGGTCGCATCCGACATCGAGCTGCCCACGGGCGTGCTCGCGGCGCTCGGAGGCTACGTGCCCCGCCAGAACGCGCGAATGCTCCAGATGCTGCTCGCCGAGCACGGCGGCGTCTTCATGCTCCACGACGACTTCGAGAAGCTGCCCCTGTACTTCAGCATGAAGTGCATCCCGATCATGACGGGCATGCCGCCCTTCGGATACTGGGAGAAGCCCGGTGAGCACGGCCGCATTCCGGCCAACCGCACCGACGCCGGCGTGTTCCTCACGGCCGAAGTGCTGGGCGTGAAACGCGCGCTCTTCATCAAGGACGAGGACGGCCTCTACGAGGACGACCCGAAGAAGAACCCGAAGGCGAAGCACATCCCGCGCATCGGGGTGAACGAGCTCATCGCCCGCGATCTCGGCGACCTCGTGGTCGAGCGAGTGGTGCTCAACTACCTTCGCGCCGCCCGTTTCTGCCACGAGCTGCAGATCATCAACGGGATGAAGCCCGGCATGGTGACGCGCGCGCTCGCAGGCGAGGACGTCGGGACCATCATTTACCGCGACTAGCGGGCGCGCCGATGGAGGGCTAGCATGGCTTCATGCGCGCCCTCCTCGTCCTTTGCTGCCTGAGCGCCGGTATCTGCCTCGCCGCGGGCGATCCCGCCCTCGGGCGCAAGCTCGTGGCCGAGAAGCATTGCGAGGACTGCCACTCGAACAGGACAATGGGCGACGCGAAGGCCATCTACCTTCGCAAGGACCGCAAGGTCACGACGTTCGAGAAGCTCAAGGCCCGGGTCGCGCTCTGCAACAGCGAGCTCAACCTCCAGATGTTTCCCGACGAGGAAGAGCACGTCGTGGCCTTCCTCGACCGGGAGTACTACCACTTCAGCGCGAAAGCATCTCCTTCTCCATCAGGAGATATGTCCCGTAAGCATTGATGCGATTGGCCGCGTCGAACGCCGGGACCTTGGCGAAGCGGCTCCAATCGGCCTTCGCATAGGCCTCGTCGAAGGCAACGAAGTCCTCGACGGCCTTGCCCATGGTCGCGCGGAGATATGCAAGGTAATCCCGAGTGAGCGCAAGATCCTTCGCGGGGTCGCGTGACATTTTGCCGTGGCCGGTGATCATGATCCCCGGCTTCAAGGCGAGCAGCTTGTCGATGCGCTCGAGCCAGCGTTTGCTGTCGGCCTCGCCGACGAAGGGAATTCGCCCCGCGAAGAGGATGTCACCGCTGAAGATCACGCCTTCCGAGGGCACCACGACGATCACGTCTTCGGGTGAATGCGCGGGACCCATGTGCTGGACCTCGAACGCGATGCCGCCCATCGTGAAGGATTCGGCCTCGTCGATCCAATGATCGGCCGGGACGATCGGCATGGCATCGTCGACCCACGGGAAGAGATCCTTCGCGCGTTGCTCGCGGCGCCGCCCGGCTTCGCCGCCGTTGAGATACTCGAGCGCCGCCTTCTGCGCCCAGATATCGGCGCCGGCATCCTTCAGCGCGATCACGCCGTAGAAGTGGTCCGCATGGTAGTGCGTGAGGATCACGCGCCGGATCGGCTGCGATGTGACCGACCGGATCGCTTTCACCAGTGCATTCCCAAGCGAAGGCGTTCCCAACGCATCGACTACAACCACACCATCGTCCGTGACGACAAATCCGGCGTTGGAGTTGAAGCCCTCGTTCGCGGCCGAAGCCACGCCCGTCCCGCCCTGGACGTAGTAGACACGGTCCGTGACTCTCGTTGCGACGACCTTCGATTGGATGGCGGGATAGTCGCGGGCCACGGCGATGCCGGCCATCGCAAGGAACAATGCGAATATCCAGCGCATCACGAAGCGATGCCGAGATTGCCCTCGACACCCACCAGCTTCGGCAGGTTCACCTTCGGCGCCGCGATCGTCTTGCGATCCTCGAGATAGCGCGTGATCACGTCCCAGATGGGCTCGCCCTGCGCGCCCTCGGCCACCGGAGCCCACCCCGCGACCTTGTACGTCTTGTCCGCGCCGATCGGCTTGCCATCGAGGCGCATGTCGCTGATGCGCTTGCCCATCGTCTCGCCGGGCGTGCACGTGTACGTGAGGCCGCCTACGCGGACCATGTCCCCGCCCTGCTGGTAGTAGGGATCCGGGTTGAAGAGGTTGTCGCACACGTCCTCGAGGATCGTCTTGATCATCTCGCCCGAGATGTCCGTGAGGGTCGACATGGGATACGTGATCGCGGACCAGTCCATCACCGACTCGAAGGTGATCGGATCGCCCGGCATGAGCGACGTGCCCCAGCGGAATCCGGGCGAGAACGCGATCTCGGCATCTTTCACCGCCATGAGCGCATCGAGGATCACCTGGTCGAGCGTGCCGTTGAAATTGCCGCGGCGATAGAGCAGCGTCTCGGCCGTGGCGAGCTTCCGGGCGAGCTTCGCCTCGTGGGGCGCGCGCACCTTCGCAATGTGCGCCGCCATCTCGCGGTCGGGCGGCAGGAGGTTCGCGAACACCGGAAGGAGCCGGTACCGGATGTCGCGCAGGCGTCCGTCGCGCACATCGAGGTCCAGTACGCCGAGGAACTTGCCGTTGCAGCCCGCAATGGTAACAAGCGTCGTTCCGCCCGCGTTCTTCACGGGGACGGGCTTCGGCACGCCGTCGTGCGTGTGCCCGCCGAGGATCACGTCGATCCCGGTTACGCGGCTCGCGAGCTTGAGGTCGACGTCCATGCCGTTGTGCGAAAGCAGGACGACGGCCTTCACGCCCTTCGCGCGGACCTCGTCCACGTGTTTCTGCAGCTCCGCCTCCTTGAGGCCGAATGTCCAGTCGGGAACCAGGTAGCGCGGATGGGCGATCGGCGTGTACGGAAATGCCTGCCCCACGATGCCGATGGGAACGCCGTTCACCTCGCGAATCGTGTAGGGCTTGAAGACGGGGTCGCCAAAGTCGGCGGTGTCCACGTTCTGCGCGATGAACTCGATGTGCCCCTTGAAGTCGTTGTCGAGGACCTGCTTCACCCGGTCCTGGCCATACGTGAATTCCCAGTGACCGGTCATCACGTCGATGCCGAGCAGCTTCTGGGCGTCGATCATGTCCTGTCCCTTGCTCCAGAGCGACGTGGCCGACCCTTGCCACGTGTCGCCGCCGTCGAGGAGCAGGGCGCCCGGACGCGAGGCCCTGAGGCGCTTCACGAGGGTCGCAAGATGGGCGAAACCGCCGAGGCGGCCGTACTTGGTGCTGAGCTTCTCGAATTCGGGATACGTAAACGCGTTCGCCTCGCGCGAGCCCGGTTTGATGCCGTAGTACGCGAGGAACTTGTCGCCCACGAGATGCGGCGGAAGGTTCGCGGACGTGCCCACCCCGAGATTCACGTTGGGCTCGCGGAACAGCACCGGGCGCAACTGCGCGTGGCAATCCGTCATGTGCAGCAGGCTCACGTTGCCGAAGCGCGGGATGTCGTAGAACACTTCGCCTTCGCTGGCGAATGCGCTCCGCGAGTCCAACGGAAGCCCCGAAGCGCTCGCGATGGCGAGGACGTGGAGGAACTCTCGGCGGTCCATCAGAACTCGAGGTCTTCGGTGATCGCCTTGATGCCCGCGTGGGCGCAGAGGTCGTCGTTCGCGGGGCCGGGCGCGCCCGACACGCCGATGGCGCCGACGAGCGCGCCGCCCGACTCGATGATCGCGCCTCCCGCGATCGCTGCCACGCCCGGCTGGCTGCGGATGCCTGCCGTCGGGCGGCCGGGCTGCAGCTCGCGATCGAGCGCCGCCGTGTCCATCTTGAAGTTGATCGCGGTCTGCGCCTTGCGCTGCGCCCCATCGACGGAGGCCGGCGACACATACCGGTCGCGAACGAACGCGACGGTGACGCCGCTGCGATCGACGACGGCCACCGCGACCTGGAATCCCTCGGCGCGGCACTTGTCCATCGCAGCCTTCGCGGCCTTGAGGGCCGCCTCGGGAGTGATCACCTTCACGGTGAAGGTGCCGCTTTCGGCCCCCGCGCATTCCAGCGCCACGAGCGCGAACCATGCCGCCGCGGCGCGCGCGATCACTTGTTGACCGGGCTCTGCGGATCCATGAGCAGCGCCACCACGTCCTTGATCTGCCTTTCGGTGAGGATGCCCATGTGGCCGAAGCGCGGCATGTTGGAGCACGCCGCGTAGGCCTCGGAGTTGTAGATCCTGCCGTATGTGTACTTCTGCATCTCCGGCGTGAAGCCGCGAATCTTGCCGAAGTTGCGAAGCGACGGGCCAATCGTGCCGAACGCGATCTCTTCCTTGGTGAGCTCGTGGCACGCATAGCAGTTGCCGCCGGACGGTTGATCAGGATTGTCGCTGTACTGCTTGCCGCGACCGAGCTGAGCGATCTTCTCTCCGTTCTTCCAATCGCCCATGTAGCCATCGGCCGGGTACTTGATTGTCGCAAGCTCCGATTTCTCGATGCGTTGCGCGTCTTCCTTCGCCAGTCCCTTGTCCGCCGTGGCCGCGCTGCAGAGACGCTGCACTTCGTCCTGGTCGAGGCGATCGAGCTTCGCCTGCCCGGCATCCTTGAAGGAGGCTCTGAGCACCGCCTTCACCTGCTCATTGGTGGGTTCCGGGGCATACGACGACATGTGGGCGCAGCCAACGCCAAGGGCCAGGAGCGCCAGCGCGATTATCACTTTCGTTTTCATGGCATCCTCCTATCGCTTGACGGCGGGCGCGTTCATCACGGCTCCGTTGGCGCTCTTTGCCAGGAACATCGTGAGAGCGATCGAGGCGGGAGACACGTATTCGAGCTCCGGGAAACGCTGCTGCCGGAAACAGTCCTTCAGCCGCCACTGCATCGTCCGGACTTCGCCCTCCGAGACTCGATAGGCGGGCCAGGTGCTGTAGGTCTTCTGCACGCCGGACGTCTTCGTGAGATTCGGCAGGTCCTGCAGGCGAATGCGCTTGCCATCCGCGCCGTGGCACGTCTCGCACGCGAAATCGTGCGAGCCTCCGTGATAGAAGAAAATCTTCCGGCCGAGCTCGTAGGCCTCGATTTCCTTGGGGTGCGCGACGGAGACGTCCATCTTCATGCCGCGCGACTGCGACGTGATGTAGGCCACGAGCGCGTCCATGGGAACCTTCTTGCCCGGGCCGCCGAACGGATCCTTCTTCGCCTGCTCGGGCGTGAAGCCCTGGAGCGTGACCATGCAGGTCACGAGGCGCGACTCGAGGTCCTCCACCTTTCCGGAGTCCGCGAAATACTTGGGCAGCACGGTGTAGGCGCCCTTCACGACGCCGGGCCCGAGCCCGAGGTCGCAAGCCTCCAGCGACGCGTTCTTCGGCCCGCGCCGGGCTTTCCAGAGATCCTCGCCGCGCGCCTCCCACAGCTCTGCAGGATTGTCGTCACCCAACGCGGCGCGATACTTCTCGATCTCCTGGATTGCCGAGCTCTTCTCCTGCGCAGCGAGCGATCCCGCGCCCACGGCGCCTGCGACGAACAGCGCCGCTGCCATCCTCCGGTTCCGGTTCAAGGCTTCTCCTCTCAGCCGGCGACGATCGCCTCGTCCGTGCGCTTGTCGCCGTGATTGTCGGTCCAGGTGATGACCACCTTGTCGCCCGGCTTGCCGCCCGAGAAACGGAACGACAGGAAGGGATTCTTCGCGACCGCCGGCCCCCATTCGGCCGAGAGCACGGTCCTGCCGTTCACGGTCGCCGTCACGTTCTGGATGAACCACGCGGGAATCAGGGCGCCCTTGGAGTCCTTGCGCTGGCCGGTCTCCATCTCGTGGGCCATGAGGACCTTCACCTCGACCTTGTCGCCGACCATCGCGGCGCGGATCTTCATTGGGTCAGCCATCTAGCCTCCGCATCCGCCGAGCGTGACCTTCACTTCCTTGCTCGTGTAGTAATACTTTCCGTCGGCCTTCACCAGCGCGATCACGTTGGAGGTCTGTCCCATCTTGATGCGCGTGTTCACCCAGGGCTCGGTGCCTTCCGGGATGAAGAAGTTCGCGGCGAGGATGTTGGGATTCTTCTCGACCAAGAGCGCGATGGACTCGGTCTTCGGGAGCTTGCTCGTCACCGCGAACGGAACCACGGCGCCGTTCTCCGCGATGTCGGGAGACGTCATCGTGATGTCCTTGCTCTCGGTGGCACCACTGCCACCCAGCGCCTTCACCGCGTCGTTGAGGCTGTTCTTCACCTCGAAGGCCGCCTTGTTCCACTCCGCCGCCCAGGCGCTTCCCGGCTTGAAGAGTCCCGCCATCATCGCGAGACCCAGCACGCCCGTGCCCTGGAGCACCTTCCTGCGACTGCCGTTCATCGATATTCCTTCATGCGAGTTGGAGAGCCCGCGTTGAAAATTATAACCCCAGGACCCACTGCGCCAGCGCGGCCGCCTCGGTTTGGGAAAGGGCGGAATTCGGGGGCATCGGGATGGATCCCCAGTTTCCCGCGCTCCCGCCGCGGATTTTCTCCGCGAGCCTCGCCGCCGCCCCGGCATCGCCCTTGTACTTGGCCGCCACGTCCTTGAATGAGGGCCCCACGATTTTCCTGTCGGTGGCGTGGCACGCGAGGCAGCCGCGTGACTTTGCCAGGTCGGCGGGATTCGTCGCTGCTTGCGCGACGGCCATTGCCGGCGATTTCGATTGCGGGGGCGAATAAGCCGTCGCGCCGATGGGGCGATTCTGTTGCGACAGATCGCCATGCGAGCCTCGGGCGAACTCGGGAAACTCCGAGGCGAGCTGCACGTGCGTCTCGCAATCCTTCATGCAGGCGACGTTCACGACGTCGGGCTTGCCCCTGATGTCCCAGAGGCCGTGGTTGCGCGTCATGCCATTGCGATTGGGAAGCCTCTGCTGCGCCTCGGCGATGTTCGCGTCGGACAGCACATAATTGTCGGGCACGATGTCGCCCAGGTTCAGCAGGTAGGCGAGGACCGCATAGACCTCGTCGTTGGTGAGGGATTTGGGCGCATTCCACGGCATCGCGCGCCGGATGTAGTCCCACAACGTCGAGATCGTCGAGACCTTCATGAGCGTGGTCCGCGCCACGTCTCCCGTGACGAGCGACTTCACCCGGCCCGTCTTGATGTCGTCGGCGGTCGTGCCTCCGACGAGCGGAGTGAAAACCTCGTTCGATTCGCCGAATGTCCCGTGGCACGAAGCGCATTTCGCATCCCAGATCTTCTGCCCCGCCGCGACACTGCCCGATCCCTTCGGCAATCCCTTGAAGTCGGGCCGAACGTCGATGTCCCACGCGGCGATCTCGTCGGGCGTCGCGGCTCTACCGATGCCCTCATAGGTCATTCCCGCGCCGGCCGTCATCCCCGCGTACGCCGTCATCCCCGCGAAGGCGGGAACCCAGCCAAAGAAGAAAACGACGAGGCTAATAAGCCTGCACATTCGTCACCTCCCCGCTCGCATCCACCTTCCACGACTGGATCGCGTTGTTGTGGTAGATGGAGCGCTTTCCCCTCACCGCGCGCAGCTGGTTGATCTTCGGCTGCACGTAGCCGGTGTCGTCGATGGCGCGCGATTGCAGGATCGCCGGGCTTCCATCCCACGCCCAGTCGATGTTGAAGCGCGTGAGCGCCTTGGGCAGCACGGGCGCCTCGAGGCGGGCCGTGCGCCAGTTGCGGCCGCCGTCCGCGGACACGTCGACGCGCTTCACGCGCCCGCGTCCCGACCATGCGAGCCCGGTCACGTTGTAGAAGCCCTTGTCCAAGAGGAACTGGCCGCCCGAGGGCGACGTGATCACCGATTTGCATTCCTGGATCGACGTGTACTGGCGCAGCATCCCGTCGGGCATGAGGTCCACGTAGTGCACGACCTCGTCCTTGGTGCCGAAGGGCGCGTCGCCCACCTTGAGGCGGCGAAGCCACTTCACCCACGACACGCCCTGGATCCCGGGCGCCACCAGGCGAAGCGGATACCCATTCTCGGGCCGCAGCATCTCGCCGTTCATGGCCCACGCGACAACCACGTCGTCGAGCGCCCGATCCATCGAGACGGTGCGCGTCATGCCGGACCCGTCGGCGCCCTCGGCCAGCACGTATTTGCCGTTCTTTCGGTCGAAGCCGCAATCCTCGAGCAGCGTCGAGAGCTTCACGCCTGTGAATTCGCAGCACGAGAGCATCCCGTGCGTGTACTGCACCGTCGGCACGGAGACGTTACCCCATTCCATGGCCGTATTCGCGCCGCACTCGATGAAATGGATGCGGGAGACGGCGGGCAAGCGCATGAGGCCGTCCATCGTGTAGACCTTGGCCTGCCTCACCATTCCCATCACCATCAGCCGGTGCTTGCTGGGATCGATGTCCCACCAGCCCTGGTGGTGGCGCTCGAAGTGCAGGCCGTTGGGCGTGATGATTCCGAAGAGTCCCTGGAGCGGGCAGAACGACACCGACGCCGCGCCCACCTGCGTGAGGCCGGGACTCTGGCGGCGCTGCAGGTTCTGCTCGTATTGCGAGGGTTGGCCGTAGCCGCGCGCAGCGACGGGCTGGCCGAGCGACGTGCTTTGCTCGGGAAGCTCGAGGATGTTCGGGTCGCCCTGGGCCGCTTTCGCCGGAACAACGGCGAGCGCGCTCGCCGCGGCGAGCAGCGCATCGCGAAGGAACTCGCGCCGCCCGGCCTGCACGGCGGAGATCTGGTGCGCATCGAGGAAATTCTCGGGCGCGCGCCGCAAGCGTCCGGTGGGCATGCCCGGAGTATATCAGTGATGGCTAATATTGACGCCGGCTGATCCACGCCCTACATTCGCGCATGCCCCAGCGCCCCGTGAAGCGTCCGCCGAAGAAAGTCTCCCAGGACATCTTCGATCTCATCGGAAAGAGCGACAACATCCGCGAGGCGAGCTCCGCCATGCAGGCGATGGGCCATCCGCTGCGGCTGAAGATCCTCTGCCTCGTGGGAAACCAGGAGCTTTCGGTGCTGGAGATCGTGGACGCGGTGGGCACGTCCCAGAGCAACATCTCCCAGCACCTCGCGGTGTTGCGCGACCACGGGCTGCTGGAGGCGCGCAAGGAAGCGAACAAGGTGTTCTACCGCATCAACGATCCGCGCGTGCTCGAGATGATCTCGCTCACGCGGCGGATCTTCTGCACCTTCTAGGTCACTTCCACTTCGCTGCCGCCGTGTCGTCGGCCGCGCGGGCCTCGACCCAGCGCGAACCTTCGGGAGTCTCCTCGCGTTTCCAGAATGGGGCGCGGGTCTTCAGGTAGTCCATGATGAATTCGCATGCGGCGAAGGCCTCGCCGCGGTGCCCGCTCGTCACGCCCACGAGCACGATGCGGTCGCCGGGCCTGAGCGCGCCCACGCGGTGGATCACGAGCGTGTCGACCAGGTCCCAGCGCGCATGGGCCTGGGCGCAGATATCGGCGAGCGCCTTCTGCGTCATTCCCGGATAGTGCTCGAGCGTCATCGAGTTCACGGCGGAGCCGTCGTTCGCGTCGCGGACGAGCCCGGTGAAGCTCGCGAGCGCGCCGACGTCCCTGCGGCCGCGCGTCATCGCTTCGAGCTCGCGCCCGGTATCGAAATCGGCTTCCTGGATGCGCACCGTCGGCACGATCAGCCTCCGGTCACCGGCGGGAAGAACGCGATCTCGTCGCCAGGCTTCACCGGCGTGGCGAGGTTCGCCATCTGCTGGTTGACCGCGACGCGCCACGACTTGCCGGGCGCGAAGGCCTCGGTCCAGCGTCCGTCGCGGTTGCGAAGCTGGTCCACGAGTGTGGATACGGTCGCGCCGCCCTGTTCCAGCGGAAGCTCCTCGCGTGAGACGCCGAGTGCTTCGCGAAGGCTGGCGAAATAAAGCAGCGTGACCACGTGATGTCAGCGCACGAGGCGCGCGCGATCGAAGCCCATGTGCTGCAGGAGAAATCGCGCGATGCCTTCGACGTCGTCGAGCCCGAACTGGGGCAGCTGCGTCTCGAGGGGCTCGTCGGTCGCGATCGCGACCACGTGGGGATCCTCGGGATGCAGCAGCGGCGCATGTGCTTCGCGCCGATGGACCTCGAGCTTCGGGATCGGCTCGTGCTTGTATCCCTCGACGATCACGAGGTCGCACGGCGAGAGGTGCTTCAGCTGCTCCTGCAGCTTCGGCTCCGCGATGCCGCGAAGCTCGTGCATGAGTGCCCAGCGCCGGGACGAACTCACGAGCACCTCGGTGCAGCCGGCGTGCCGATGCCGAAACGAGTCCTTGCCGGGCTGGTCCACGTCGAATTCATGGTGGGCGTGCTTGACGAGCGACACGCGCAACCCCTCCTTCACGAAGACCGGAATCAGCTTCTCGATGAGGGTCGTCTTTCCGCTGCCGCTAAAGCCCGCGATGCCGATGACTTTCATGGGCAAATGATACGGCATCCGGCACTGCCGGGGCTCTACTCCTCCGGGGGCTGCAGGCGCCGGACGCCCCCCTCGATCGCGCGAAGCTCGAAGATCTCCGCGTCCTGGGAGGTAGCCCCCAGCTCCTTGAACTTGCGGGCGGACACGGAGACGCGGCTTTCGTAGGAGCCGATGGCGGCGTTGTAGCTCGTCTGCGCCGATTCAAGGCTGCGGCCCAGCTTGTTCAGGTGGTCGGCCATGTCGCCCACGCGCTTGTACAGCTCGCGCCCGAGCTCGCTGATGGCGCGCGTGTTCTCGACGATGCTTTCCTGGCGCCATCCGTAGGCGGCGGCCTTGAGCAGCGCCATGAGCGACGCGGGCGAGGCCATGATCACGTTCTGCGCGAAGCCCGTATCGAGCAGGTCCGGCGCGGCTTCCAGCGCGGCGCTGTAGAAGGCCTCGCCGGGGATGAACATCACCACGAATTCCGGCGTGGGCTGGAACTCGTCCCAATAGCTCTTGCGCGAGAGCGCCTGGAGGTGCGCGCGGACGAGCTGCGCGTGCTCCTGGAGCTTGGCGCGCCGCACGTCGTCGTCCGTGGCCTCGTGGGCATCCAGGTAGGAATTGATCGGCGACTTGGAATCCACGACGATCTGGCGATTGCCCGGCAGGCGCACGATGAGGTCGGGCCGCAACTTGCCCTCGTCGGTCTGGGCCGATTCCTGCTCGACGAAATCGCAATGCTTGAGCATGCCCGACATCTCGACCACGCGGCGTAGCTGCACCTCGCCCCAACGGCCGCGCACGTGCGGCTGGCGCAGTGCCTTCACCAGGTTGGAGGTCTCCTGCCGCAGCAAGGCCTGCACCTCGCCCATCTGCGTGAACTGCTGGCGCATCTCGCCATAGGCCTGCTCGCGCGCCCGCTCGAGCGCGTGGATCTTCTCGTCCACCTTGTCCAGCGAATCCCTGACGGGCTTCACCAGGGCGTCGATCGCGACCTGGCGCTTTTCGAGATCGCCCTTTGCGACCTGCTGGAACTCGCCGAGCGAAGCCTTCGCGAGATCCATGAACGCGGCGTTGTTCGTCTTCAGCGCCTCGGCCGAGAGGGACTTGAAGGCATTCTCCATCGCCTGCTTCGCATCCCCCGCGAGGCGCGCCCGCTCCTCGAACGCGGCGCTGCGTTGCACGCTGTCCATCAACTGGGAGCGCAAGGTCGTCGCTTCCCGCTCGAGCTCGGCCGCCTGTACCCCGCTACGCAGGGCCTGCTCCCGCGCGGCGACAAGCTGCGCCTCCAGCTCCCCGGCGCGCTTCTCGTCGTGGACCGGGCGATTTCGGTCGGCGAGGCGCGCAGCGACGAAGCCCGCGACGGAGAACACGACTGCGATGGCGACTACGACGATTGCGGTGTCCATGAGGGCATTCTCGCAGATAGAAAGCTCATGGGGTGAGCCACCCGGACGGTAAGATGGCGCCATGCCGGAGCTACCCGACGTCACTGTCTACGTGGAAGCCCTCGAGCGGCAGGTGGGCGGGCAGCGGCTCCAGCGCATCCGCACGATGAACCCGTTCGTGCTTCGCAGCTTCGATCCGCCCCTGGACGCGGTCGCCGGGCGCAGGGTCGCGGGCCTTCGCCGCATCGGCAAGCGCATCGTCCTCGACCTGGGCGACGGGCTCTTCGTCGTGATCCACCTGATGATCGCCGGGCGCCTCACCTGGAAGGGACCCGACGCGAAGTCGAAGAAACCCGCGCCCAACACGATCGCCGCTTTCGAATTCGAGAACGGCACGCTTTACTTCACGGAAGCGGGGTCGAAGAAGCGCGCATCGCTGACTCTCGTGCGAGGCGAGACGGCCCTGAAGGCGCTGGACCCCGGCGGCATCGAGCCATTGTCATCGTCGCTCGGGGAGTTCCGGGCGGCCCTCCAGAAGGAGAGCCACACCCTCAAGCGGTCGCTCACGGATCCGCATCTCTTCAGCGGCATCGGCAACGCCTACTCCGACGAGATCCTGCACGCGGCGAAGCTCTCGCCGCTGAAGCTCACGCGCACGCTTACGGACGAGGAATCGCGCCGGCTGTACGAGGCGACGCGGGCCACGCTCACGAAGTGGACCGACCGGCTGCGAGCCGAAGCCCAGGGCGGCTTCCCCGGGAAGGTGACGGCGTTTCACCCGGAAATGGCCGTGCATGGGCGCTTCAAGCTGCCCTGCCCGGTTTGCGGTGCTCCGGTGCAGCGAATCGCGTACGCCGAGAACGAGTGCAACTATTGCGCGCGTTGCCAGACGGGCGGAAAGCTCCTCGCCGACCGATCGTTGTCCCGCCTGCTGAAGGACGACTGGCCCAAGTCGATCGACGACCTGTAGGCGGATGCTGCCGATGTAACAGCCGCCCCTACCCGGAACTGTGCGATTTCTCACACTCGGCCCCCGGGAGATGCCGTAGTCTCCTGCGAAAGAGTCGGAGTCGGGAATGACCGGAAGCTACAACAACTGGGTGGTCCTGGTGTCGTTCCTCGTCGCGGTCCTCGCGTCGTACACGGCCCTGGATCTCGCGTCGCGCATCACCGCTTCCACGGGTGCTGCCGCGGTCTCGTGGCTGCTGGGCGGCGCTTTCGCGATGGGCCTGGGGATCTGGTCCATGCACTTCATCGGCATGCTGGCGTTCAGCCTGCCCATACCGATGGCCTACGACGTCGCCATTACCCTCGCGTCGATGCTGATCGCCATCGTCGTATCCGGGTTTGCCCTGTTGACCGTGACGCGGCATACGCTCAGCACGCGCAACCTCGTCCTTGGCGGCGTCCTCATGGGCATCGGCATTTGCTCGATGCACTACACGGGCATGGCGGCGATGGAAGTTGAGCCCTCCATTCGCTACGACCGCATCCTGTTCGGCGCCTCGGTGGCGATCGCCATCGCGGCGTCGACGGCCGCGCTGTGGATTTCGTTCACGCTGCGTTCCCATAACGGCCGCCGCACCTACGCGAGGCTCGGGAGCGCCGTGATCATGGGCAGCGCCATCGTCGGCATGCACTACACCGGCATGGCCGCCGCGAACTTCGCCCCGGGCACCATCTGCATCAGCGGGGACATCGCCAACAACTCCTGGATGGCCGCGACGATCACGGTCATCATCTTCCTCATCCTCTGCGGCACCCTCTCGCTGTCCGTACTCGATGCCCGGATGGAGTCGAAGACGGCCCAGATGGCGAGCTCGCTGCGCGAAGCCAACGCGGAGCTGCAGAGGCTGGTGCTGCACGACACACTCACCAAGCTGCCCAATCGCCTGCTCCTCGAGGACCGCGTGCAGCAGGCGGTCCAGGATTGCCGCCGCAGCGAGGGGCGCTGCGCGGTGCTGTTCGTGGACCTCGATCGCTTCAAGACGCTGAACGACTCGCTCGGGCACTTCGCCGGGGATTCGGTCCTTCGCGCGGTCGCGGAGCGCCTTCGCTCGACCGTGCGCGAGGAAGACACCGTGTCGCGCCTGGGTGGCGACGAGTTCGTGGTCCTTCTCAAGCACGTTGCGAACTCCGACGACGCCCGCGAGGTTGCCCGCAAGATCATCGAGGCGCTGGCCCGGCCCATCATGCTCGACGGACACGAGCTTCGCCTGGGCGCGAGCATCGGCATCAGCGTATTTCCGGACCACGGGCACGATTCGGCTCGCCTCATCGCCAACGCCGACGCAGCGATGTATCACGTGAAGAAGGCGGGCCGCTCCAATTTCGCCTTCTTCACCACCGAGATGAGCACCTATTTCCCCAAGCGCCTCGCCCTCGAGAACGAGCTGCGCGCCGGAATCGAGAAGGCCCAGTTCGTCGTCCACTACCAGCCCAAGGTCGACATGCGCAACGGCCGCGTCATGGGCATGGAGGCGCTGGTTCGCTGGCGCCATCCCGAGCGCGGTCTCGTACCGCCCCTGGAATTCATTCCCTTCGCGGAAGAAACGGGCCTCATCGTGCCCCTGGGCAACTGGGTGCTGCACGAGGCGTGCCGCCAGACCCGCGCGTGGCAGGACCGCGGGATCGACGGGCTGGTCATGGCCGTCAACATCTCCGGCGTGCAGTTCCAGCAGCCCGACCTGGTGGAAAGCGTCGCCGACGCCCTGGAGCTCGCCGGGCTGGATGCCCGCTACCTGGAGCTCGAGATCACGGAAAGCGTGATCATGCAGAACGCTCCCGAGGCGATCGGGATGCTCGAGCAGCTGCACCGCATGGGCGTGAGCCTGTCGATCGACGATTTCGGCACGGGCTATTCGAGCCTCAACTACCTCAAGCGTTTTCCCATCGACAAGCTCAAGATCGACCAGTCATTCATCCGCGACATTTCCGCCGACGCGGACGACGCCGCGATCGTGCAGGCGATCATCGCGATGGCGCACGGGCTGCGCCTGCGAGTGGTCGCCGAGGGCGTGGAAAACGAGAAGCAGCTCGACTTCCTGCGGGCGCTCGACAACGACGAATACCAGGGATTCCACTACAGCAAGCCGCTTTCGCCCCGTGACGTGGAGCAGCTCCTGCTGATGCGCGCCGATTCCGGCACGCCGGTCGGCTCCGTGACCGAAACGAAACGGCCCGGCTAGGCCGCTTTGTCTTCCCGCGCGGCGCGCTTCCGGTCGTGTTCCGAGAGGAATCGCTTCCGAAGGCGGATCGACTTGGGTGTGACTTCCACCAGCTCGTCGTCTTCGATGAACTCGATCGCGCTTTCGAGGGTGAGCTGGATGGGCGGCGTGAGCGTCACGGCCTCATCCTTGCCGGCGGCGCGCACATTCGTGAGCTTCTTGCCCTTGATGGGATTCACGATGAGGTCGTTGTCGCGGCTGTGGATGCCGATCACCATGCCCTCGTACACGCGCTCTCCCGGTGACACGAACATGCGTCCGCGTTCTTCGAGGTTCCACAGCGCGAATGCCACCGCTTCGCCCTGCTCCGAGGAGATGAGCACGCCGTTGCGGCGCGCGGGCAGCTCGCCCTTCACCGGGGCGTACGTGTCGAACACATGGCTCTTGATGCCCGTGCCGCGCGTCAACGTCATGAACTCCATCTGGAATCCGATGAGGCCGCGCGACGGGATGTTGTAGTCCAGGCGCACGCGTCCCTTGCCGTCCGGGACCATGTCCTGCAGCTCGCCACCGCGGCGGCCGAGCTCTTCCATGATCTTGCCCTGGCTGTCGGTCTCGACATCGACCGTGAGCTGCTCCCAGGGCTCCATGCGCACGCCGTCGATTTCCTTCACCACGACGCGCGGCTTGCCCACCGCAACCTCGTAACCTTCGCGGCGCATGTTCTCGATGAGGATCGTGAGGTGGAGCTCGCCGCGCCCGGAGACACGGAACACGTCCGCATCAGGCGTCTCCTCGACGCGTAGCGCCACGTTGGCGAGCAGCTCGCGATCGAGGCGTTCGCGGATCTGGCGGCTGGTGACGTACTTGCCTTCCTGGCCCGCGAGCGGCGACTTGTTCACCATGAAATTCATGGTGAGCGTGGGCTCGTCCACGCCGACCATCGCGAGCGCCTCGGGCTTCTCCGGATCGGCGAACGTCGTCCCGATCACGAAATCCTCGATGCCGGTGACGGAGACGATCTCTCCGGCCGTCGCGACGTCGGTCTCGACCTTGTCGAGTCCCTGGAACGTATGGAGCACGCCGATCTTGGCGATACGCATGGGCTTGTCGCCCGCGAGGATCGCGACCTGCTGTGCCTTGCGGATCGTGCCGCGGCGAATGCGTCCGATCGCGATACGCCCGAGGAAGCTCGAATAGTCCACGGCGGCGATCTGCAACTGGAGCGGCGCCTCCGGATCGCCCCTGGGCTCGGGAACGTATTTCAGCACCGCGTCGAAGAGCGGGCGCATGTCGGTGCCGACCTTGGCCACCTCGGTCGAAGCCCAGCCGTTGAGGGCGGAGGCGTAGATCACGGGGAAATCGAGCTGGTCTTCGGTCGCTCCCAGCTTGTCCATGAGATCGAAGGTCTGGTCCACGACCCAGGCGGAGCGCGCCGAATCGCGATCGACCTTGTTCACCACGACGATGGGCTTCAGGCCCTGGGCGAGCGCCTTGCGCGTCACGAATCGCGTCTGCGGCATCGGGCCCTCGACCGCGTCGACGAGCAGGAGCACGCCGTCCACCATCGAAAGCACGCGCTCGACTTCGCCGCCGAAATCGGCGTGGCCGGGCGTATCGACGATGTTGATATGCACGCCGTGATAGTCCACGGCGGTGTTTTTCGCGAGGATCGTGATGCCGCGTTCGCGCTCGATGTCGTTCGAGTCCATCACCCGCTCGACCAGATGCTGGTGCTTGGCGAATGTGCCCGCCTGCTGCAGGAGCTTGTCGACGAGCGTGGTCTTCCCGTGGTCGACGTGGGCTATGATGGCGATGTTGCGAAGCGGCCTGGACATGTCAAAAATCCGAAAAATTTCAACATTTTAGCATGTTGTGTTGCGCCGCATCAATCCCCTTTCGCGCAGAAACTTGAAGCTCGCCCTCAAGATAGACGTCGACACTTATCGCGGGACGCGCGAAGGCGTGCCGCGCCTGCTCGACATGCTCAGGCGCCAGGGCGCCGGGGCCACATTCCTCTTCAGCCTCGGTCCAGACCACACGGGACGCGCGATCAAGCGGGCGTTGCGCCCGGGCTTCATGCAGAAGGTGGGGCGCACGTCGGTAGTCTCGCACTACGGCATCCGCACCCTGCTCTACGGAACGCTGCTTCCCGGCCCGGACATCGGCAAGCGTTGCGCCGACACGATGCGCCGCGTGCGCGACGAGGGATTCGAAGTCGGGATCCACACGTGGGACCACGTGAAGTGGCAGGACGGCGTGCCGACCGCCGGCGAGCGATGGACCCAGGAGCAGATGCAGCTCGCATGCGATCGCTTCCGCGAGGTCTTCGGCGAGCAGCCCACGGTGCACGGCGCGGCCGGATGGCAGATGAACGTCCACGCCTACCGCCGCACCCAATCGCTGGGCTTCATGTACGCATCGGATACGCGCGGCACGCATCCTTTCCTGCCCGTGATTCGCGGAGAGATCGTCGCCTGCCCGCAATATCCCACGACATTGCCGACGTTGGACGAGATGATCGGCCTCGACGGCGTCACGGAGGCCAACGCGGCCGAAGCGCTTCTCGAGCGGACGAAGGAACCGCGCGATCACGTGTTCACGCTGCATGCGGAGTTGGAGGGCATGAAGCTCGCGCCGGTCCTCGAGCGCCTGCTCGAAGGATGGAAATCGCAGGGCTATTCGCTCGTTGCGATGCGTGATCTCGTCGCGGGCACCGAGCCCACGACGCTGCCCCTGCATTGCGTGGTCGATGCGCCCCGCCGCGGGCGTTCCGGAACCCTCGCTTCCCAGGGTCCCGCCTTTCTGGCCGAAGAAACAGCGCTATAGCTTGCGTTTTTCAAGGGTTTTGCTACGATGGGTTGTGGGTATGCGATTTCTTAGGAAACTCCGCGGATGACCGATAAACCGGTCCTTCCCGATTTCGAGCTACCGGCGACCGGCAACCAGCGCTTCCAGCTTTCGGCCTTCAAGGGCCACCCCTTCGTTCTCTACTTCTATCCGCGCGACGACACCCCCGGTTGCACCGACGAGGGCCGTCAGTTCCGCGACCTGCACGCAAGATTCCTGAACGCCCGCGTGCCCGTGTTCGGCGTCTCCCGCGACACGATCGCTTCCCACGAGAAATTCAAGAAGAAGATGTCCTTCCCGTTCGAGCTGCTCTCGGACGTGGACGAGAAGATCTGCAGGATCTTCGGCGTCATGAAGGTGAAGAACATGTACGGACGCCAGGTGCGCGGCATCGAACGCAGCACCTTCGTGATCGATCGCGCGGGCCGCATCGCGCGCGAATGGCGGGGCGTGAAGGTGCCCGGCCATCCGCAGGAAGTCCTTGACTTCATCAGGTCCACAGAGCTGTAGCCCCTTTCCACCATCCCCCGACCGACTGATGCCCAACGATCCCCTGAGAGACTCCTCCGCGAGGTACCAGGAGGAGGTATCCGATATGGTTTCGCCGGAGGTCCCCATGAATCGCAGACGTGAACGCGAGGCGCCGCGTCCCCATCGCGCCACCGCGGCCACGAAGCTGTTCGTGCTCGATACGAACGTGCTCATGCACGATCCGACGAGCCTTTTCCGCTTCGAGGAGCACGACGTATTCCTTCCGATGGTCACGTTGGAGGAGCTGGACGACAACAAGAAGGGCATGAGCGAAGTCGCGCGCAACGCCCGCCAGGCGAGCCGCTTCCTGGACGAGATCGTCTCCCAGGAAGGCGACATCGAGGCCGGCTATTCGCTCAAGGGCAAGAGCGGCGGCGAAGCCACGGGCAGCCTCTTCCTGCAGACGCATTCGGTGAACGTGGAGATCCCGGAGTCGGTGGCCTCGCAGAAGGCCGACAACGTGATCCTCGGGGTCGCGCTCTTCCTCAAGCAGAAGTACCCCAAGCGCGAAGTCGTCCTGGTGTCCAAGGACATCAACATGCGCATCAAGGCGCATGCGGTCAGCATCCCGGCCGAGGACTACTTCAACGACAAGGTCCTCGAGGACACCGACCTCCTCTACACCGGGACGACGCAGCTCCCGGCGGATTTCTGGGACAAGCACGGCAAGGACATGGAGAGCTGGCAGGAGCACGGCCGCACGCTCTATCGCGTGAAGGGCCCGCTCGTCCCGTCGCTGCTCGTGAACGAGTTCGTCTTCCACGAGGGCGATCGTCCCTTCCTCGCGATCGTGAAGGAGATACGGGGCAAGACCGCCGTACTGCAGACGCTGAAGGATTTCTCCCACCACAAGAACAACGTGTGGGGCATCACGGCGAGGAACCGGGAACAGAACTTCGCGCTCAACCTCCTGATGGACCCCGATGTCGATTTCGTGTCGCTGCTCGGGCAAGCCGGCAGCGGCAAGACGCTGCTCACGCTCGCCGCGGGCCTCATGCAGACGCTCGACTACAAGGTCTACACCGAGATCATCATGACTCGCGTGACGGTCCCCGTCGGCGAAGACATCGGCTTCCTTCCCGGCACGGAGGAGGAGAAGATGACCCCATGGATGGGTGCCCTCGAGGACAACCTCGATGTGCTGATGCGCACCGATGACGAGGCCGGCGATTGGGGCCGTGCTGCCACGGCGGACCTGATTCGCAACCGCATCAAGGTGAAGTCGCTCAACTTCATGCGTGGGCGAACGTTCATCAACAAGTACCTCATCATCGACGAGGCGCAGAACCTCACGCCCAAGCAGATGAAGACGCTCATCACACGCGCCGGACCCGGCACGAAGGTCGTGTGCCTGGGCAACATCGCGCAGATCGACACGCCGTACTTGACCGAAGGCTCGTCGGGCATGACCTACGTGGTGGACCGCTTCAAGGGCTGGAATCACAGCGGCCACGTGACGCTCATGCGCGGCGAGCGCTCGCGCCTTGCCGACCACGCTTCGGTGATCCTCTAGCGGGCAGATTCTTCCGCTAGACGACGAGGCGATAGCCCACGGCAGTCTCGGTGACGAGGTGCCTGGGCTGCGCCGGGTCGTCCTCGAGCTTGCGGCGCAGGTGCCCCATCTGCACCCGCACGTAGTGGTGCTGTTCGAGCCCGGAAGGTCCCCAGACCTCGCGCAGGATGTGACGGTGCGTGAGCACCTTGCCCGCGTTCTCGATGAGCAACGACAGCAGCCGGTACTCCACGGGCGTGAGGTGGACGTTTTCTCCGCCCCGCTTCACGGTGCGCGCTTCGGTGTCCACCTCGACGTTGCCGAAACGAAATACGGGCGATACCGAACCGGCGGGGTGGTGGCGCCGGCGAAGCGTCGCACGGACTCGCGCGAGCAGCTCGCCCACCCCGAAGGGCTTCGTGAGGTAGTCGTCCGCGCCTCCATCGAGCGATTCGATCTTGTCGGCTTCGCCCATGCGCGCCGAGAGCACGATGACGGGCACCGCGGACCACGAGCGAAGCTCGCGGATGTACCTTACGCCGTCGCCGTCGGGCAAGCCGAGGTCCAGGATGATGAGGTCGGGCTTTCGCGTGCCGGCGTCGATGAGCCCCTGCTTCATGGTTCCCGTTTCGTGGACGACCCAGCCCTCGGCCTCGAGCGCCGTGCGCACGAATCGCCGGATCTGCGGCTCGTCCTCCACCAGCAATGCGACGGGCGCGGGCGCGCTCATGCGGCCGATGCGGCCGCATCCGCGGCGGTCGCGCTCTCGGGCGGCGTGCCCAGCGGCAACGTGAACACGAAGCGCGCGCCCTTCGCCCGGCCGGGCTCCGCATGGATCTTGCCCTTGTGCGCCTGGATGATGGCGCGGCAGATCGCCAGGCCCAGGCCCACGCCGGGCGTGACGGTCTCCTTCTCCCCGCGCGCGAACTTCTCGAACACGATTTCTTCGCGCCCCGCGGGAATCCCGGGCCCTTCATCCGCCACGCTCACTTCGAGCGAGCCATCTGCCGCCCGCGCCGCAATGAGGATCGGCGTCTGCGGCGGCGTGTACTTCGAGATGTTCTCCAGCAGGTTCACGAGCACGCGCTCGATGAGCACGGCGTCCATCTGAACGAGGGGAAGATCGGGCGGAAGGCTCACCGTCACGGGCCGGCGGCCCAGCGCCGGGCGGATCGCCGCGAGCGCGCTGCCCACGACCTCCTCCAGCGGATGCCATTCGAGGTGCAGCCGCACCTCGCCACTCTGGATGCGCGCCATGTCGAGCAGGTTGTTCACGAGGTTGATGAGGCGCTTGGTTTCCTCGGCCAGCGTTCGCGCGATCTCGGCCTGCTGCTGCGAAAGCGGCGGCTGGGTGAGTGCCAGCGACTCCGACAGTCCCAGGAGGGCCGCGAGTGGAGTGCGCAGGTCGTGCGAGAGCGCCGAGAGCAACGAGTTGCGCAGGCGCTCGCTCTCGATCTTGATGAGCGCGTCGCGCGCGACCTCGACGTAATGCACTCGCTCGATCGCGATCGCGATCAGCGCGGCGAACGTCTCGCACTGGCGCATCTGCTCGGGGATCAGCAGGTCGCGGCTTCGTTGCGGCCGGATCGCGAGCACTCCGCGCGTGCGCATCGGCGCCTTGAGGGGGAGGAAGAGATACTCGTTCGCGGGAAGCGTGTCGGTGCCGGCCCCCGCGGGCTCGCTGCGATCGTAGGACCACTGGGCCGCCGCCGTGTCGGCCGGATTGCCCACTCCGCGCGCGGTTCGGGAGATGAGCCGGCCCGCGTCGTCGGGCAGAAGCACGCTCACGCCCGCGCGGAAGGTGCGCTCCATGAACTCCTCCGCGACCTCGACTACTTGATCGGTCGTGAGCAATCCTGAAAGCTCCCGCGAGAATTCGTACAGGGTTCGCGCGCGCTCCTCGCGGTGGCCTGCGACGCGCGCCTGGAAACGAACCCCGGCCGTGAGCTGTCCCGTGACCAGGCCCACGACGAGCATCACGGCGAAAGTGAGGATGTATTGCGCATCGCTCACCGCGAAAGACAAACGCGGCGGCACGAAGAAGAAGTCGAAAGCGAGGACGTTCAGAACGGCTGCGAGCACCGCTGGGCCGCGGCCCCATCGTCCCGCCACGAGGACGACCGTGAGGAGGAAAACCATGACGATGTTGGCGAGATCGAAGTAGCGGTCGAGGAAGGCGGCGCACGCCGTCGTGGCGACGCAGGCAAGGACGGTCCATGCGTAACGCGCACGCCGCTCCCTCGCCTTCGTATCCTGCTCGACCAGGCCCGTCACCTTGGCCGCCAGCGGCGTTCCCGCCTCGCGGGCTCCGCGGCCGATCTCGAGCACGTCGAGCGATTCCTCCGCACCGGCGATCGCATCGCTCATGGTCTGCCGCCACGGGTAGCGCTGGCGTGGGCCGCGCCCTACCACGACGGTCCCGAAATTCCCCGCCCGTGCATGCTCGACGATCGCCTGGCACACGTCACCGCCCGTGAGGATTGCGGTTTGGGCACCGAGGTCCTGCGCGAGCTTCAGCACGCGCAGGATTCGCTCGCGCTTCTCGGCACGCAGCCGCTGCAATAGCGGTGTTTCCACGTACGCCGCGCTCCACTCGACGCCCAGTTGCCCGGCCAGGCGTGCCGCGCTTCGCACGACGTGCTCCGAGCCGGGGTCCGGACCGATGCAGCACAGCAGGCGCGCCTGCGTCTTCCACACGCCACCGATCGCCTTGTCGGCGCGGTAGCTTTGCACGCGGCCCTCGACCACATCGGCGGTGCGCCGCAGGGCCAGCTCGCGCAAGGCCATGAGGTTGCCCTTGCGGAAGAAATTCCCCGCCGCCCGCTCGGCCTGCTCGGGCATGTAGACCTTGCCTTCCTTCAGGCGCGCGAGCAACTCCTCGGCCGGGATATCGACGAGCACCACGTCGTCGGCGTTGTCGAAGAACGTATCGGGGACGGTCTCCCATACCTTGACGCCTGTGATTCCGCCCACGACGTCGTTCAGGCTTTCGAGATGCTGCACATTGAGCGTGGTGAAGACATCGATGCCATGCGCCAGCAGCTCGTCGATGTCCTGCCAGCGCTTGGGATGGCGCGAGCCCGGTGCGTTCGTGTGCGCAAGCTCGTCGACGAGAATGAGCTGGGGCTTGCGCGCGAGCGCCGCGTCGATGTCGAACTCCGTGAGGTTTCGCTCGCGGTGGGCGATCTCCTTCAGCGGAAGAACCCCCAGCCCGTCGAGCAACGCCGCGGTCTCGGCCCGCTTGTGGGTCTCCACGATGCCCACGACGACATCGCGCCCGTCTTCGCGCGCACGGCGCGCCGCGAGCAGCATCGCATAGGTCTTGCCGACGCCCGCCGAAGAGCCGAAGAAGATCTTGAGCCGCCCGCGGGCGGCCCCGCGCTCCTCGCGCGTCACGCGCGCGAGCAGGGTGTCGGGATCGGGACGCGTCTCGGCCATGGAGAGAAGTTTAGGGGTTTTTTCCGTTTCCGCGTTTCTGGGCCGGCGGAATTTACGACATGTTTACGCGGGCGTTCCCATACTCACTCGTGTTGCAGGAAATCCACGCCGGGAGAAGCGCAAATGATGGACCTCGCTTTCATTGGACTGGGCATCACCTTTTTCGCGCTCACCTGGGCGCTCGTGCACGCGTTCGAACGCCTGCGCTGATCCGGAGCCGTCCATGAGCCTCGTATACGTCCTCGGCGCGATCTACTGCGCGGTCATCTTCGTGTACCTCGTCTACGCGCTCTTCGCGCCGGAGAAATTCTGATGAGCGCCAACGGCTACCTGCAGCTCGTTTTCTACATCGTCGTCCTGGCGGCGCTCGCAAAGCCGCTCGGCGCGTACATGGCGCGCATCTATGAGGACAAGCCCGCGGGGCTCAACCGCATCGGCGCGCCGGTCGAACGCCTCCTTTACCGGGCAAGCGGCGTGGATCCGGCACGCGAGATGCATTGGACGCAGTACGCCATCGCGATGCTCCTCTTCAACCTCCTCGGCTTTCTCGCCGTCTACGCCCTCCAGCGCTTCCAGGCGATCCTGCCCTTCAACCCTCAGGCCTTCCCCGCGGTGTCGCCCGACTCGTCCTTCAACACCGCCGCGAGCTTCATCACGAACACCAACTGGCAGGGCTACGGCGGCGAGTCGACGATGAGCTACCTCACGCAGATGGGCGCGCTCACCGTGCAGAACTTCGTCTCCGCCGCGAGCGGGATGGCCACACTCGTTGCGTTCGCGCGCGGCTTCTCCCGCAGGAGCGCGCAGACGATCGGCAATTTCTGGGTCGACATGACGCGCACGACGCTCTACATCCTGCTGCCCATCGCCATCATCTTCGCCATCGTGCTGGTGAGCCAGGGCGTGCCGCAGACCTTCTCGGCCTATCCCACGGTGCCCACGGTCGAGGCCACCGACTACGACAATCCCAAGCTCGACAAGGACGGGCAGGCCGTGAAGGACGACAAGGGCAACCCGGTCACCGAAAAAGCGACGATGAAGGACCAATCGATCGCGGTGGGTCCCGTCGCCTCGCAAGTCGCCATCAAGATGATCGGCACCAACGGCGGCGGATTCTTCAACGTGAACTCCGCCCATCCCTTCGAGAACCCGACGCCGCTTGCCAACTTCCTCGAGCTGCTGGCGATCCTGCAGATTTCAGCAGCGCTTTGCTACACGTTCGGCGTGCTTGTGGGTGACAGGCGCCAGGGCTGGGCCCTGCTCGCGACCATGACGATCCTCTTCGTCGTGATGCTTGGGGTGTGCGTGGGCGCCGAGCAATCGGGCAATCCCGCGCTCACCAAGGCCGGGGCCGACCAGGTCGCATCGGCCACGCAATCCGGCGGCAACATGGAAGGCAAGGAAGTGCGCTTCGGCATCGTGAACTCCGCGCTCTGGGCGACCGCGACCACCGCGGCCTCCAATGGCTCGGTCAACTCGATGCATGATTCCTTCACGCCGCTGGGCGGCCTCGTGCCGCTGTGGCTGATCCAGTTCCAGGAAGTCATCTTCGGGGGCGTGGGCTCGGGGCTGTACGGCATGTTGATCTTCGCCATCATCGCGGTCTTCGTGGCGGGGCTCATGATCGGGCGGACGCCCGAATACCTCGGCAAGAAGATCGAATCCTTCGAGATGAAGATGGCGGCGGTGACGATCCTCATTCCGCCCCTGGTCGTCCTCGTGGGCACGGCGATCGCGGTGATGGTCGATCCCGGCAAGGCGGGCGTCGCGAATCCCGGCGCCCACGGCTTCTCGGAGATCCTCTACGCGTTCTCCTCGGCCGGCAACAACAATGGCAGCGCGTTCGCGGGCCTGTCGGCCAACACGCCCTTCTACAACACGGCGCTCGGCATCGCGATGCTCTTCGCCCGCTACTGGCTGGCGGTTCCCACGCTCGCGATCGCCGGTGCCTTCGCCGCGAAGAAGACCGTGCCTCCCGGATTGGGAACGCTGCCCACGCACACGCCACTCTTCGTGGTCCTCCTCGCGAGCACGGTCGTCGTGGTAGGCGCCCTCACCTTTGTTCCGGCCCTCGCGCTCGGACCCATCGTGGAGCACCTCGCGATGATCGCCGCGAAATGACCCACGCATTCACTGGAGCCCATCGATGAGCTCGCCCGCCCTTCCCTCTGCCCAAGTCCCGCAGGACCTGCGTCGCCGCCTGGTCACGAAGTCGATCATGCAGCGGGCGCTCATCGACTCGTTCGTGAAGCTCCTGCCCCAGCACCAGTGGCGTAACCCCGTGATGTTCGTGGTGTACCTGGGCAGCATCCTCACGACGATCCTCTGGGTGCAGGCCCTCGGCGGCGGCGGCGAAGCCGCGCCGGGCTTCATCCTGCACGTGACGATCTGGCTGTGGTTCACCGTCCTTTTCGCGAATTTCGCCGAGGCGATCGCCGAAGGCCGCAGCAAGGCCCAGGCCGATGCGCTTCGCTCGGCCAAGCGAGACACGATCGCGAAGAAGTTGAAGCGCGCGGAAAGGACCCCGGACTACGAGGGCGTTCCGTCGACGACGCTGCGCAAGGGCGACCTCTATCTCGTCGAGGCCGGCGACCTGATCCCGGTGGATGGCGAAGTGATCGAAGGCGTCGCCTCCGTCGACGAGTCGGCCATCACCGGAGAGTCCGCGCCGGTCATTCGCGAGTCCGGTGGCGATTTCTCCTCGATCACGGGCGGAACGCGAGTGCTTTCGGATTGGCTCGTGGCCCGAGTGGGCGTCAATCCCGGCGAGGCTTTCCTCGATCGCATGATCGCGATGGTCGAGGGCGCGCGCCGCCAGAAAACGCCCAACGAGATCGCCCTCTGGATCCTGTTGGTGGGATTCACGCTGGTATTCCTGCTCGCGACGGCGACACTCCTGCCGTACTCCATCTATGCCGTGGAGGTCACCAAGGCCGGTACCGCCGTGACGGTCACGGTGCTGGTGGCGCTCCTCGTCTGCCTCATTCCCACGACCATTGGCGGCTTGCTATCGGCCATCGGCCTCGCGGGGATCGGGCGCACGCTTCGCGCCAACGTGATCGCGATGTCCGGCCGCGCGGTGGAAGCCGCGGGCGACGTGGACGTGCTCCTGCTCGACAAGACGGGCACCATCACGCTCGGCAACCGCCAGGCGAGCGATTTCCTGCCGGCGGGCGGCGTGATGCAGCAGGCCCTTGCCGACGCGGCGCAGCTCGCCTCGCTCGCGGACGAGACGCCGGAAGGCCGCAGCATCGTGGTCCTCGCCAAGCAGAAGTACAACATCCGCGAGCGCGACGTGAAGTCCCTGGGCGCGACGTTCATCCATTTCACGGCGCACACGCGCATGAGCGGCGTCGACCTGGGCGACCGGCACATCCGCAAGGGTGCGGCCGATGCCATCAGGGCCTACGTCGAGGCACAGGGCGGCAAGTTCCCGCAGGAGATGCAGCTCATCGTCGATACCGTCGCGCGGCGCGGCAGCACGCCGCTCGTCGTGGCCGAGAACTCCCGCGTGCTGGGAGTGATCGAGTTGAAGGACATCGTGAAGGGCGGCATCAAGGAGCGCTTCGCGCAGCTTCGCCGCATGGGCATCAGGACCATCATGATCACGGGCGACAACCGGCTCACCGCCGCCGCGATCGCCGCCGAAGCAGGCGTCGATGACTTCCTCGCCGAGGCGACGCCGGAAGCGAAGCTCGAGTTGATCCGCAAGGAACAGGCGGGTGGGCGCCTCGTCGCGATGACTGGCGACGGCACCAACGACGCCCCCGCCCTGGCCCAGGCCGACGTCGCGCTCGCGATGAACACCGGGACGCAGGCGGCGAAGGAAGCCGGCAACATGGTCGACCTCGACTCCAATCCCACGAAGCTGATCGAGGTGGTGGAGATCGGCAAGCAGCTGCTCATGACGCGCGGCTCGCTCACCACGTTCTCGATCGCCAACGACGTCGCCAAGTACTTCGCGATCATTCCCGCGGCGTTCGCGACCACCTATCCGCAACTCAATGCGCTGAACGTGATGTACCTCGCCACGCCCAATAGCGCCATCCTCTCGGCGGTCATCTTCAACGCGCTCATCATCATCGCACTGGTGCCGCTCGCCCTCAAGGGCGTGAGGTACGTGCCGCAGGGCGCGGCCGCGGTGCTGCGCAAGAACCTCTGGATCTACGGCGCCGGCGGAGTGATCGTGCCCTTCATCGGGATCAAGGCGATCGACATGATCCTCGTCGTCCTCCGCCTCGCATAAGGACCCCACATGCTCGCCCAATTCAGGCCCGCCTTCGTTCTTCTCCTCGCGCTCACGCTCGTGACCGGAGTCGCATATCCCCTGCTCGTAACGGGGATCTCGCAAGTGCTCTTCAAGTCCGAGGCCAACGGCAGCCTGATCATGCGGGGCGACAAGGCCGTGGGATCGAAGCTGATCGGGCAGCCCTTCGCCGATCCGAAGCACTTCTGGAGCCGCGCCTCGGCCACCTCGCCCAATCCCTACAATGCGGCTAGCTCGAGCGGATCGAACCAGGGCCCGACGAATCCCGCGCTCATGGACGCCGTGGCAGCGCGCGTCAAAGCACTGAAAGACGCGGACCCGACGAACACGCTGCCGATTCCCGTCGACCTCGTGACGGCTTCGGCGAGCGGGCTCGATCCGCACATCTCGCCGGCGGCGGCCGAATACCAGGCGGCGCGCGTGGCCGCCGCGCGAAAGATCCCGGTGGAGACGGTACGCTCGCTCATCGCGCAGCACACCGAGGGCCGGCAATTCGGCTTCCTCGGCGAGCCGCGCGTGAATGTGCTGGAGCTCAACCTCGCATTGGACGAGGCTCGCTAGCTCAGTCCTTCGGCTGCGGGACGATGCGCAGGTACGGCTTCACGGCCTTCCAGCCGTTGGGATATTTCTTCTTCGCCTCCTCGTCGGAGACCGCCGGGACGATCACGACATCCTCGCCCTGCTTCCAGTTCACCGGCGTGGCCACCTTGTGCCTGGCCGTGAGCTGCACGGAATCCAGCAGGCGCAGCACCTCGTCGAAATTGCGGCCCGTGCTCATCGGGTAGATCAGCATCGCCTTCACCTTCTTGTCGGGGCCGATGATGAACACCGTGCGAACCGTCGAGTTGTCGGCGGCGGTGCGGCCCTTCGACGTGTCGCCGGCGTTCGGGTGCAGCATGCCGTAGGCCTTGGCCACCGTGAGGTCGCTGTCGCCGATGATCGGGTACGTTACCTTGTGTCCCTGCGTTTCCTGGATATCCTTCATCCAGAGGTTGTGGTCGCTCACCGGATCGATGCTCACCGCGAGGATCTTGGTCTTGCGCTTGTCGAACTGGGGCTTCAGGCCCGCCATGTAGCCGAGCTCCGTGGTGCAGATTGGCGTGAAGTCCTTCGGATGCGAGAAGAGGACGACCCAGGAGTCGCCCGCCCAGTCGTAGAAATTGATCTTGCCCTCGGTCGTGTCCGCCGTGAAATCGGGGGCCGTGTCGCCGATGCCCAGTGACATCATCATGTGTTTCTCCTTGGCATGTAGTTGTGGTGCTCGGTGTAGTCGGTATTGATCCCGTAGAGCTGCAGCGTGACGGAGACGGCGCCCGAATCGTTCTCGAAGCTGTGGATGGCGTCGGAGCCGAGCGTCACGATCGTACCTATTTCGATCCGATCCTCGCCCGCGCGTTCCGCTTCGAGCGTCTCGCCGGCGCGCTTCCAGCGATGATGGATCTCGCGGCCCTCGAGGCCCGCGACGACGACCCACGTCCCGTGGTCGTGGGGCCCGGTTTCCGCCGTGGGTGGCCACGTGACGACGAAGAGTGCGAGCGAGTGATCGGGCTCCTCGTGGATGCGATAGCTGGACGAGCCCTCGCCCGTCGCGCGGTTCGCCTCGTACATGTAGGTGCGAAGCCAGTTGTGCTTCATGAGCACGAGGCGCTTCACCAGGTCCGGCGCTTCGCGAAGCATCTCGCCTTCCTTCGCGCCGCGGGCCTTCATGTCCCGAAGGTCGGCGATGAGGTCCCGGACCGTATAGCCCGTGTCGCACATATTAGGGACGCGCGGAAGACTCGCGCCGGATGACCGTCTGGACGGTGTTGCCGTCGATCGTGTAGGAAAACGACGCGTTCACGCCACCGCTGGGGAACACGAAGCGCGCGTTGCCCACCGTGCGAACGTCGTTCAGCTTGAACGGGCTCGCGAGCCACCACGTCCCGCGCGTTGCGAACACCGGCCCGTCGAAGGTCCGCTGCGAGTTGTCGCCGGCCGGCGTCGTCTCCTTGAGCGAGAGGATGTACCAGGTGGGCTGGTGCGTCGCGCTGTACACGAAGAGCACCGAAAAGACCGTGGCCTTGTAGTGGAAAACGCCCACGCCCCATCCCGGCTCATCGGGATTCCACCAGAGGTCGGTGAACGTCGAGTCCGCCTTCGAGTAGTTGACGAGCTCGCTGCCCGAGATGTCCTGGGGCAGGAGCGTGTTGCGCTTGAGCGAGGCGCCGTCGATCGTCACCGAAAGCGCGAGCGAGCGAGGCGGCGCGGAACCGCCGAAGGGGCCCACGAAATCCCCGCTCCAGTCACCGACCTCGCGCGCGCTCACTGAAGAGGGATTGAAGGGACCGGCGCCGAACCAGGGTCCGCTGGTCTGGTAGACCTTGCCGCCGCACGTGATGTCGATGAACGGCACGAATTCCACCGCGCAATCGGAGATGTTCGGCGCGACGTACCACGTGGGGCTGCCGTCGGGCCCATAGACGAAGATGACCGACGAGAGCGTGCCGCCGCCCATGTCGAAGACGCTCGTGCCCCACCCGCTCTCGGCGGGGTTCCACCAGAGGCCGTGGTAGTCCTGCGGGAAGCGGGTAGCCGCCTGCGCAAGCGCGGCGGCGGCTTGCAGCAGGAAAAGGATCGCGGCAACCACTCGGGCAAGCCGGAGCATTACGGGGTGTTTCCTCCCTGGGGGACGGCAATTATCGCCGACCCGGGCGTCGGACGCCAACCGGCCGGCGAGGTTCCCTGACGGGAGGCTTACGCGCTCACGAGGCGCGCCGCCTGGGGCTGCCTCTGGAAGAACTCCCCCAGGACCGCGATGGCGCGCTCGATCCCGGCGGCATCGACGTCGAGGTGCGTCACGAGGCGCAGCTTCGGCGAGACGAGTGCCACGATGCCGCTCTTCTCGAGGTGGGCCTTGAGGCCCGCGACGAGCTCCGGCGGGACGTTCACGAATACCATGTTGGTCTGCACCGGATCGACCTTGAGCCCGAGGGCCGCGAGGCCCTTTCCGAGGCGCTCGGCATTCGCATGGTCCTCGGCGAGGCGATCCACGTTGTGCTCGAGCGCGTAGAGCCCCGCCGCGGCGAGCACGCCCACCTGTCGCATCGTGCCGCCCAGCATCTTGCGGATGCGGCGCGCGCGATCGATGAGGTCCTTGCGTCCGACGAGCACGGTGCCCGCGGGCGTGCCCAGTCCCTTGGACAGGCACACCGAGACGGTATCGAATCCCGCGCAGAGGTCCTTCACCGGCATGCCGAGTTTCACCGCCGCGTTGAAGATGCGCGCGCCATCCAGGTGCGTCTCGAGATTGCGGTGCCTCGCGAGCGCCAGCGCGTCGGCCAGGTAGGCGCGCGCGATCACCTTGCCGCCGATCGTGTTCTCGAGCGCGATGAGCTTGGTGATCGCGAAGTGGGAATCGTCGGGCTTTATGGCGGCCTCGACTTCCGCCAGGTCGAGCGTGCCGTCGGGCTTGTTGTTGAGCGGCTGCGGCTGGATCGAGCCCAGCACCGCCATGCCTCCCGCCTCGTAGTGATAGGTGTGCGCGTCCTGGCCGACGATCACTTCCTCGCCGCGCTGGCAATGCGCCATCAACGCCGCGAGGTTCGACTGCGTCCCCGAGGGAAAGAAGAGTCCCGCCTGCATGCCGAATCGCTCGGCGGCCACTTCCTGGAGGCGATTGACCGTGGGGTCGTCGCCGAAGACGTCGTCGCCCACGCGGGCTTCCGCCATCGCGGCGCGCATGCCGGCCGAAGGCTGGGTGACGGTGTCGCTGCGAAGGTCGATACGGTTCATGACTTTCTCAGCGAAGAGACTCGTTCACTCGTTCGAGGGCCGTACTTCCCGGGCAAAGCTCGCGCTCGTTCAGCTGGTTCAGGGGCATGGGCACCGTGTTGAGCGATCCGTGCAGGTCCCGTGGCTTGGACGCGAAGTACAGCAGCCCCGTCACGATCTCGCCCATGGCGTGGCGCGACTGCACGTAGGCCATGGCGGCGATGCGGTCCGACGGGTCGTATTTCTCGTCGAGCTTGCGCAATACGATTGTCGAGCCGTCATGCTGCTCCACCGATTGCACGGTGCCCGGGTCGTATTGCGTCGTTATTTCCTTGTGGAAGGTCATGACGTCGAGGGAATTCACGGCCTCGTTGTGCTCGCGCACGTAGTCGTAGCTCTTCGTGGATCCGTCGTGGTTGTTGAACGCCACGCAGGGCGAGATCACGTCGAGGAAGGCCGCGCCCTCGTGGGTGAGCGCGCCCTTGATGAGGGGCACCAGCTGGTGCTTGTCGCCGGAGAAGCTGCGGGCGACGTAGGTGGCGCCCAGTTGCAGCGCCATCAGGACCAAGTCGATGCCTTCGTCCGTGTTGATCGCGCCGCGCTTGGCTTTCGAGCCGCGGTCGGCGGTCGCGGAGAACTGTCCCTTGGTGAGGCCGTACACGCCGTTGTTCTCGACGATGTAGGTCATGTTCACGCCGCGGCGCATGACGTGCGCGAATTGCCCGATGCCGATGGAGGCCGAATCGCCGTCGCCCGAGACACCCAGGTAGATCAGGTCGCGGTTGGCGAGGTTGGCGCCGGTGAGCACCGAAGGCATGCGGCCATGGACCGAGTTGAAGCCGTGGGACTTGTCGAGGAAGTAGGTGGGCGTCTTCGAGGAGCACCCGATGCCCGAGAGTTTCGCCACGCGATGGGGCTCGATCGCGAGTTCCCAGCAGGCCTGGATGATGGCCGCGCTGATGGAGTCGTGGCCGCAGCCGGCGCAAAGTGTGGAGACCGTGCCCTCGTAGTCGCGGCGCGTGAGGCCGAGCGCGTTCTTCGGAAGGTCCGGGTGATGGAGTTTCGGTTTGGCCAGGTAGGTCATCCGCTATTCCCCGCTCGTTGCCGTGCGCTTCAGGGGCGACACGTTGAAGGCCGAAAGGCGCTGCGCGATGCTGCCGTGGATGAATCGCGCGGTGATGGGCGTGCCGTCGTAGTGCAGCACCGGCGTGAGCTTCTCCGAGGGAAGCATCGCCTCGGCCACCAGCAGCGTGCGAAGCTGCCCGTCGCGGTTCTGCTCGACCACGAAGACATGATCGTGGCTCCCCACGAAGTCGATCACCTCGTCATGGAACGGGAAGGCGCGAATGCGAAGCGCATCGACGTGCATCGATTCCGAATCGAGGATCGCGAGCGCCTCGTCCATCGCCGGCGCCGTGGATCCGTAGTAGATCACGCCGAAGCGCGAGCCCTTGCCGTGCTTGCGAAGCACGGGCTTCGGCACCAGGTCCTTGGCGGTCTCGAATTTCTTGAGCAGCCGTTGCATGTTGTCGACGTACGCGCTGCCCTCTTCCGTGTAGCGGGCATAGCGGTCCCTGCTCGTGCCCCGGGTGAAGAAGGAGCCGCGCTTGGGGTGCGTGCCCGGATAGGTGCGCCACGTGATGCCGTCGGCGTCCACGTCGAGGTAACGGCCGAACCGCTTGCCCGCCTCGAGGTCCGCATAGGAGAGCACCTTGCCGCGGTCGTAGCGCCTGCTGTCGTCCCACTTGAGGGGATCGCAGAGGCGCTCGTTCATGCCGATGTCGAGGTCCAGCAGGACGAATACCGGCGTCTGCAGGCGGTCGGCGAGGTCGAAGGCCTGCGCCGCCAGCTCGAAGCCCTCCTTCGGATCCTCGGGGAAGAGCAGCACGTGCTTGGTGTCGCCGTGCGAGGCATAGGCGCATGAAAGCACGTCGGATTGCTGCGTGCGCGTGGGCATGCCCGTCGAGGGCCCCGCGCGCTGGACGTCGAAGATCACCGCGGGAATCTCGGCGAAGTACGCGAGCCCGATGAATTCCTGCATGAGCGAGATGCCCGGGCCCGACGTGCACGTGAACGCCCGCGCGCCGTTCCACGCGGCGCCGATCACGATGCCGATGGAGGCGAGCTCGTCCTCGGCCTGCACGATCGCGTAGCGCGACTTCCCGGAATCGGGATCCGTGCGGAACTTGCGGCAATGCTTCGCGAAGGCCTCGGCCATGGAAGACGACGGCGTGATCGGATACCACGCGGCCACTGTCGCGCCGCCATACACGCAGCCCAGCGCCGCCGCGCTGTTGCCCTCCAGGAAGACGCGGTCGCCCACGCGGTCGGAGCGCTTCACCCGGAGCGCGATCGCCGGCAGGTGCTCCTTCGCGTAGTCGCGGCCCATGTGCAGGGCCTTGATGTTGGGCTCGAGGAGCTTTTCCTTGCCCTTGTACTGCTCGCCGATGAGCTTCTCGACTTCGGCGATCTCGATGTCGAGGAGCGCCGAGAGCGCGCCCACGTAGATGATGTTCTTGAAGAGCTGGCGCTGGCGGGGATCCGTGTAGGTCGCGTTGCAGATCTCCATCAACGGCATGCCGATCACGTTCACGTCATCGCGGAACTTGTCCCTCGGGAGCGCCTTGGTGGAGTCGTAGAAGAGATATCCGCCCGGCTCGATCTCGGCCACATCCTTTTCCCACGTCTGCGGATTCATGGCGACCATGAGGTCCACGCCGCCGCGCCGGCCGAGCCATCCGCGTTCCGACACGCGGACCTCGTACCACGTGGGCAGGCCCTGGATGTTCGAGGGAAAGATGTTGCGCGGGCTCACGGGGACGCCCATGCGAAGGATCGACTTGGCGAAGAGCGTATTCGCCGAGGCCGATCCCGACCCGTTGACGTTGGCGAACTTGACGACGAAATCGTTGACTGCCGCGATGGGCTTCATCGATTGAAGGGTAGCTCCTCCGATCCGTTGTCGACAGTTTACCTTGGGAGGAGCCGCGCGGGTGTTGCGGAGCGTATCCGCGTGGCGGGCGGGACGGGGGCGGCCGGGGCGGGCCGCGCCTCGGGGGCGGCCGCGTCGACTCGGAAGCGAGCCACCAGGTCGAAGAGGCGCGAGGCCTCCTCCTTCAGGCGCATGGCCGCGAACGCCGTGTCCTGCACGACCGAAGCACTTTGCTGCGTGGCGCCCTGGAGCTGCGAGATGGCCGCGTTGATGCCTTCCATCCCGCTCGATTGTTCCCGCGAGGCCACGGCGATCACGCCGATCTGCTCGTTCACCGACTCCACGTTCCTGGTGATGTCGTCAATCACAGAGCCCGCCTGGTGCACGAGCGCCGTCCCCGCGCTCACGCTCGCCACCGAGCCGCCGATGAGCGACTTGATCTCCTTGGCCGCCTCGGCGCTGCGGTGGGCGAGGCTTCGCACCTCGGCCGCGACGACCGCGAATCCCCGTCCCTGCTCGCCCGCGCGCGCCGCTTCAACCGCGGCGTTGAGGGCGAGGATGTTGGTCTGGAACGAGATGCCCTCGATCACCGAGATGATGTCGACGATCTTGCGCGAGCTCGACTCGATGCCGTCCATCGTGGCGATCACCTCGCCGCCAATCTGCGCGCCCTTGCGCGCGACCATCGTCGCCTCGCCCGCGGCCTGGCTCGCGGTCTTGCAGCTGTCGGCGTTCTGCCGCACGGTCGAGGACATCTCCTCCATCGCCGCGGCGGTTTCCTCGAGCGTGGACGCCTGGTCTTCCGTGCGCTGGGAAAGGCGAACGCTGCCGCCGGCGACTTCCTCGGCCGCGCCCCGGGCGGCTTCCGCGCTCGCCCGCGCCTGGGTCACGAGGTCGCGAAGGCTGTCGTGCGTGTCGCAGAGCGTGCGGAAGAGTTTCGTGAACTGGCCTTCGCCCAGGCGCGCGCGGGCCTGCTCACGGGTCATGACCGAGGCATTGCGCCGCAGGTCGTGCTGGTTGAGGAGCCCGGCGATGCTGTTCACGACCGTCCAGGCCTCGGCCGCGCTGTAGTAGTGCGCCGCGCCGATGTACCAGGCGAGCGCATAGGTGATCCCGATGACCGCCCCGTAGCCCGAAAGCCAGTGGGACGGATTGTCCGCGAGCGCGATGGCGAGCGGCACCGTGAACAGGAAAGCGATGAGGGGCAGCTTGATGCTGTTGGGCAAACGGATGATGTACGCCATCGCGGGCGCGAGGATCCATTTCATCGTGTATTCCCTCCAGGCGCCGAGCGGGGGCGCCGCGAATTTCAGAAAATCTCCACCTTCTTCTCGTCCGGCTGCGCGCCGGCTTCGCCTTCACGCCCGGCGCCATACTTGTCCAGGTCGGACGCCGCGGTCTCGACGGCGCCGCGTTCGGCGATCCTGGGCTTGAGCGCGCTTTCCGAATAGGCGCGCACCGCCTTGTAGAGGTCGCGCTGCAGGAGCGCCTGCGTCTCGTGGGACAGCAGCGAGAGCGATTCGGCGGCCGCGCCCAGCGTGGGCTTGTGGATGCGCTCGAGCTTCTGCCGCGTGATGTCCTGGAACTGCATCGCGATGATGATCTGGTTGATGTCCTTCTGGATCTCCACCGACAGGTCGTTGATCCGCTTCAACGTGACCTCGATCTGCCGCGTTTGGGCGATCGTGGCTTCGTTCAGCGTGCTGATCTCGCTCCTTGCGATTTCCACGGCGCGCCGGGCGGCATCGGCCACCTGCGTGGTGCGCTTGTTGCCCTGGCGGACCTCGTCGCCGATGGCGTCCAGGCCCTGGCGGGTCTTGCGGGTGAGCTCGTGCGCCTCGCCGCTGATGGCGCGGATGCGGTCGGTCATCTCGATGAAATCGCGCGAGGTGAGCGTCTGCGAGGTCATGGCCACGGAGCTGTCGAGCGCGATCCGGGAGATCTGCGAGGCCATGTTGCGCAGGCCATCGATCGTCTCTTCCATCACCTTGGCGTGCTCGGTGACGCGCTTCTGGTGCATCGCGACGTCATCGGCGGCCGCCGAGAAGCCGCTCATGTGCGTGGTGATGTTCTGCAGCTGGGAGTCGTAGGCCTTGATGAATTCCGGGAGCGAAAGCACGCCGCTTCGCTGGCCCTCGCCCTCCTGCAGGATCGACATGGCCGCCTCGGTCTGCTCGTGCGCCTTGGCGACCACCACGCGGAAATTCTTGCTGATCTCGGTAACGGCGTTCTCGGTGAGGCCGATCACCTCCTCGACGCTTTCGGTGAGCATCCCGAGGCGTTTGCAGTTGGTCTCGGATGCGGCGTCCCAGCGCTCGAGCATCGTATCGAGGCCCACGACCACCTGCTGGAAGAGCCGCGTGCGCTTGCGCCACTTGAGGAAGGGCTCGTCGCCGCCGGAGCCGATGTGCTCTTCTTCCGTATTCACGTCGCGCATCACCAGGGCGAGGGCCGTGAGTGCCGCCACCGGCACGAGGGCGAGCGAGAGGGCGAGCGCCCAGAAGGGCACCAGGGCGGCCATCCAGACCCACGGCAGGAAGAGCACCACGATCAGGGCCGCGAGCAGGTACGGGTGCTGCCAGGCGTACCTGAGGTAGCGCATCGTCAGCCCTGCCGGCGCGCGACGCCGTCGAGGAGGTCGAGCTCCCCGGTGGAGAGGAACTTCTCGATGTCGAGGAGCAGCACCATGCGGTCGTTCAGCGTGGCGACTCCCGTGAGGTAGCTCGCGTCCACGACGGATCCCAGCCGCGGCGGATCCTTCACGTCGTTGGCGGCGAGCCGCATCACATCCGAGACCGCGTCGACCACGATCCCGATCACGCGCGATGCGAGCCGCAGGATCACGACGACCGTGAACGAGTCATAGCGAACATCGGGAAGCGCGAACTTGATGCGCATGTCGATCACGGGGACGATCGTGCCGCGGAGGTTCACCACGCCCTTCAGGAAATCGGGCGCGGAGGGAATCGCGGTTACCTTCTCGTAGCCGCGGATCTCCTGGACCTTCAGGATGTCCACGCCGTACTCCTCCTCGCCGATCACGAACACCAGCACCTCGCGGGTCGCATCGCGCACGGCAGCACGGCTTTCCATGGTCAGAATTCCTCCCAGTCGTCGCCCGCGGCCTGGGCCGTGGTGGCCAGCTTTGGCAGGCGCTCGCCCTTGCCGCCGGTGGCCTTGGCAATCATCTTGGCGGGCCCGTGGAGCTCGGGTTCGCGGCGGCCACCGCGGGCAAAGTCGTTACGTTCGGGACGGGCGGACGGCGCGGGCGCCGGGCGCGCCTCATCGAGCGTGAATGCGCTCACGGCCTCGACCAGCATCTCCGCCTGCTGCTTCATCCCCTGGGCCGCCGCAGCCGATTGTTGCACGGCGCTCGCGTTCTCCTGCACGACCTTGTCCATCTGGGTCACGGTCTTGTTCACCTGCTGGACGCCGCGGCTTTGCTCCGCCGAGGCTTCCGCGATCTGGTTCATCAGCGCGCTCACGCGCTGCACGTCCACGACGAGCGCCTCGATGGTGCCCCCGGCCTGCTCGACCTGCGCGGTTCCGTTGCGCACCTCGTCCACCGAGTGGCCGATGAGGTCCTTGATCTCCTTGGCGGCCTGGGCGCTGCGCTGCGCGAGCGAGCGCACCTCGGCGGCGACAACGGCGAAGCCGCGGCCCTGCTCGCCGGCGCGGGCCGCTTCAACCGCCGCGTTGAGCGCGAGGATGTTGGTCTGGAAGGCGATGGCGTCGATCACCGAGGTGATGTCCGAGATGCGCTGCGCGCTCTTGCTGATCTCGTTCATCGTCACCACCGCGCTGCCCACCTCGTTGCCGCCCTGCTCCGCGCGCTTCGCGGCGTTGCGCGCGAGCTCGTCGGCTTCCTTCGCGTTGTCGGCGTTCTGGCGCACGGTGCTCGCGAGCTCTTCCATGCTCGCGGCCGTCTCCTCGAGGCTCGAGGCCTGTTCCTCGGTGCGCTGCGAAAGGTCCGTGGTGCCCACGGCTACCTGCATCGAGGCGCTCGCCACGTTGTTGGCCGATGCGCGCACCTTGGCGACGACCTCGGCGAGCGATCCGTTCATGCGCCCGAGCGCCCCCACGAGCTGTCCGGCCTCGTCGTCGCTGCGCGCGACGATCTTTCCCGTGAGGTCGCCCTGCGCGATGCGCAGCGCGAATTTCGACGCGGCACTCATGGGCGCCAGCACCGAACGGCGGAAGAAGACCCAGAGTGCCACGAGCGCGCCCAGCATCGCCGTGATCGTGCCGACGATGGCGAGGCGATAGCCCATCTCGGCCGCGTCTACCGCCTGGGAGGTGGCGCGCGCGCCCCATTCGGTCGCGAGCTTCTCGGCATTCGCGAGCTGGTCGGCGGGCGCCTTCGATGCGCTCTCGGTCGCCTTGTCGCCGGCGCGAGGATCCAACTTGCTGTCCTTGAAGGCTTCCAGGCCCTTGCGATAGGTTTCGCCCGAGGCCTTGTGCACGGAAAGGAATTTCTCGAGCGCGTTGCGAACATCTTCGTGGGGCGTGGCGTTGCGGGCTTCCTTGGCCGTTTCCTCGACATCCTCCTCGTCGGCCACGAAAACCTTCCACGCCGCATCCACGGACTCCGGGTCACGGCCGCGGAGCAGGACGTTCTTCCAGTCCTGGACCTGCTGCTTGAGCGCCACGGTGGCGCGAAGGATCGATTGCTGCGTCTCGAAGTCGTCGCGGCTGATTCGGTCGAGCTCCTGGATGGATCCGTAGACGCGGGTCAGTGCGAGCACGGACACGGCGAGCGCAATCGCCAGCGCGATGGACATCAGCAGGAGGACCTTGAACTGCAGGCTCTTGATCTTGATCTTCATCAGGGTGTTTCCGGAGGCTCCGATCTAGAAAAGCGTCACGTTCTTGGCCCCCAGCATCTCGGCAAGGGCGCCTTCGGCGGCCACGAGGCGATCGGCCATCGAGTACAGGAGGGCGAGGTGGAACTGCTTGGTGCATTCCGGCGAGGCGAGCCACAGCACATCCGGATCGAATTCGACGACGGTGCAGTCTGTCACCGCCGCGGCGGTGGTGAAGCGGCGCGCGCCCGAGCGGCGCAGGAACGAGATCTCGGCGATGCTCTCCCCGGCGCCGCGGATCGCAAGCAGCGTCCCGCGCCGCGTCATCCGCATCTGCCCGCGCACGAGCACGAAGAAGGAATAACCCGCGTCGTCCTCGCCCACGAGCTGCGAGCCCGCGCGCACCGTGAAGATCCGCGCCATCGAGGCGGCTTCGGCGAGCGCCGCGGCGTCGAAATTGTTGAAGAACGGCAGCGGCTTCATCAGCTCCGCGATCCGCTCGGCCTCGGTCACGCTCTGGAGCTCCGGCTCCGTGATCGTGCGAAGGTCCGAGGCGAATTCCTCGTACGTGTGGTAGCGCAGGTTCGCGTCGCGCGCGGTGGCGCGGCGGAAGATGGCGTCGAAGACGGGAGCCAGGCCCGGCCTTGCCGCCGACGGCGGGGGCAGGTTGCCCAGCATGATGCGAGTGGCCAGTGCCGCCGGCGTATCCGCGGGAAACGGCAGCGCGCCCACCAGCATCTTGTACATCATGATGCCCACCGCATAGACGTCGCTCTTGAGCGTCGCGGGCCTGCCCTCGAGCTGCTCCGGCGCCATGTACGCAGGCGAGCCCACGCGCATGTTGCGGGTCGAGTCGAAAGCGAGGTTCGTGAACGCGACGCCGAAGTCGGCGACCTTCGCCTCGCCGTCGGCTCCCATGAGGATGTTGGCGGGCTTCAAGTCCCGGTGGATGATGCCGTGCGCGTGCGCGTAGGAAAGCGCGTCGCAGATGCGCTCGAGGATGTGCGCAACCCGCTCGGGCTTGAGGAGGCCATCGGGCGTGCAGAAGCGATCGAGGCTGCCCTCCTTCATGTACTCCATCACGATGTAGGCGCGCTCGTCGTCCGCGGCCGCATCGTAGACTTGCGTGATGCCCGGGTGCGTGAGCTTCTTCGCGAGCAGCGTCTCCTTCAAGAAGAGCGAGCGGAAGAGCTTCGGGTCGTCGCCGAACTGGTGCGGGTCGTACATCTTGATGGCGACCTCGCGGGCCGGGAAGAGCTCGCGGCCGAGGTAGATCGTCGCCGACTGCCCGCGCCCGAGCACGCCCATCACCTCGTAGTTGCCGATCCTCGTGGGCGCGGCGCCCGTTCCGGGCAGCGTCGATGCGAAGTCGTTCTTGTGGCTCATTCCGCGTCCTCGCGGATGCGCCGCATGATTGTCGCCACGTCGAGCAGCAGCACGCTCGCGTCCCTGGCATCCTTCGGGGCCTCGCCCTCGGCGGGCTTGCGGGTGCCGATCCCGGCGATCGCCGTGCCGATCTTGCGCGCGGCGAGCTCCGGCGCCGGCATGATCTCATCGTCGGCAAGCGCGATCACGTCGGAGACCGCGGTGACCACGATGCCCACGAGGCGCCCGTCGACGTTCAGCACGATCGCGCTCGCTTCGGCGAGGTCGATCGGCTTGTCGAACCCGAACATGAGGCCCAGGTCGACGACGGGCACGATGGCCCCGCGCAGGTTCACGACGCCGCGCACGTAGTGGGAAACGTGCGGCACACGCGTGACCTGGCGCACCTCGCGGATCTCCTGGACCTGCAGGATGTCGATGCCGTAGCTCTCGTCGCCCAGGCGGCAGGTGAGGAATTCGCGGCGGGCGGCTTCGGTATCGAGGCTCACTTCGACTCCCTTCGCGTGGCGGCGAGCAGCGCGCGCTCGCGAATGCGCGGCAGCGCGGCCACTTCGTGCGTGGCGTCGAGCTCGATCGCCTCGCGCGGCATCCCGAAGATCACGCTGGTGGCCTCGTCCTGGGCGATGTTGTAGGCGCCCTTCTTCTTCATCTCGAGCATGCCCTGGGCGCCGTCGCGCCCCATGCCGGTCATGATCACGCCCGTGGCGTCGGCGCCGATGAACTTCGCCACCGACATGAACAGGAAGTCGACCGAGGGGCGATGCAGGTTCATCGGGGGCTCCGTGGAGAGCTTGGCGAGCGTCTGCCCGGCCTCGCGCTTCACCCAGAGATGCTTTCCGCCCGGGGCGATGTACGCGTGCCCCGGCAGGATCGGATCGTTGTGCTCGGCTTCCTTTACGTTGATCTTGCACAGGCCATTCAGGCGCTCGGCGAACATGCGCGTGAAGTTCTCGGGCATGTGCTGCACGATCACGATGCCCGGGCAATCGGGAGGCATCGCCACGAGGAATTCACGGATGGCTTCGGTGCCGCCGGTGGAGGCACCCACGGCGATCAACTTCTCGGTCGTCTTCACGCCCACGGGCACCGGGCGCTTCATGACCGGCGGCATCGTGGCCTCGACCGAGGTCATGTCCTGCTCGCGCTTCGGGACCTTCAGGCGCGCGCTCTTCGCCGCCCGCACCTTGTCGGCGATCATCTGGCCATAGTCGTCGGGCGCCTGCTCGGTGAGCTTGGGCTTGGTGACGAAGTCCACGGCGCCCAGCTCCAGCGCGCGGAAAGTCACTTCGGACCCGCGCTCCGTGGCCGCGGAGATCATCACCACGGGCATGGGCTTGGCCCGCATCAGCCGGTCGAGGAACTCGAGGCCGTTCATCTTCGGCATCTCGATGTCGAGCGTGATCACGTCGGGCTTGAGCGACTTGATCATGTCGCGCGCCTCGAAGGCGTCGGCCGCGGCGCCGACCACGATCATGTCGTCCTGGTCGTTGATGATCTCCGTGAGCACGTCGCGGATCATGCGCGAATCGTCGACGATGAGGACTTTGATTTTCTCTGTCATTTGAACAGCTCCGCGCCGCCTTCGACCGGCGCATGGAAGAGGCGCGCGCCGTAGTCGCGCTCGCGCAGGACGATCGTGTCGTTGTTCACCTTGCGCAGGCGCTTCACCATCACCTTGCCGCTGCGCGGGAAGAAATAGATCTTGCGGGGCCAGACGTCCAGCAGGTCGCGCGCGACGATTGGAATGCGCTCCAGGTTCAGGTATTCGACGATGAACTCCGCATTCTGCTGGCCGACGTTGGAGAGCATGAAGCCCTGCAGCACGTTGCCGCCGCCGAACACTTTCGCCTCGAGGCGATCGCGCCTGCCGCCCAGCTTGAGGATCTGGTTGATGAGCAGCTCCATCGCGTGCACGCCGTAGCGCCCGCCCGCGCTGATGTTGCCGTGGGAGCCCACGAGCTTGCCCTCGTCGGGAAGCATGAAGTGGTTCATGCCGCCGATCCCGGCTTCCTTGTCCCGCAGGCACGCGCTCACGCAGGAACCCAGGACCGTGACGAGCGCCATGTCCTTGTTGGTCGCGTAGTACTCGCCGGGCAGTATCTTCGCCGTCTCGACCTTGAAGTGCGGGTCGTAGTAGCGGTTCGGCTGGTCGTCGCGAAGCGGATCGTCGTCGCGCATCATGAAGAGGCCACCAGCTCGTAGACGGTCTGGCCGCGAAGCTTGAAGTAGCGTCCCTGGTCGAGGAGGCTTTCCGCGTGGCCCGCGAAGAACAAGCCGCGGGGCGCCAGCAGCGCGGCGAAACGCTGCACGAGCTTCCTTTGCGTGGGCTTGTCGAAATAGATCATCACGTTGCGGCAGAAGATGGCGTCGAGCCCCGGCTGCACGGGCCACTCGCCGTCCATCAGGTTCACGCGCATGAATTCCACGTGCGTGGCGATTTCGCGGCGCACGCGCACCTTGCCTTCGTGGCGGCCCGTGCCGCGCAGGAAGAAGCGCTTCTGGCGCTCCTCGGGAAGGCGGGATACGGACTGCAGCGGATAGACGCCTTCGCCGGCGGCGGCGAGCACTTGCGTATCGAGGTCGCTCGCGAGCACGGAGAAGTTAGCCTGAGGCAGCGATTCGGTGAGGCACATCGCGATGGTATAAGGCTCTTCCCCCGAGGAACAACCGGCGCTCCAGACCCGGAAGGGGCGCCCCGCGGGATTGCGCGAGGCGTACTCGGCGAGCGTGTTGAAGTGGTGCTCCTCGCGGTAGAACGACGTGACGTTCGTCGTGAGCGCGTTGGTGCAGTGCTCCCACTCGGCGGGCTCGAGCTCGAGGAAGCGGATGTAGTCGTCGAAGGTCGCGATGCCCAGCGAACGAAGCCGCCGCGCCAGGCGCGCGTAGACCATCTCGCGTTTCCCATCGGGAAGCCGGATGCCCGAGAAGCGGTAGATGCGGTCGCTGATCACGCGGAAATGCTCCGCGCTGAACGGGAATTCCCGCGTCGCGTGGCTCATGGCTTCCCCGGGGGGAGTCATGCGACGCTGCGCGCCATGGCGCGGGCCGAAGTGCGGGTGAAGGCACTCACGTCGAGGATGAGCGCCACGCGCCCGTCGCCCAGGATCGTGGCGCCCGCCACGCCCGGCACCGAATGCAGGTTTGCGTCGAGCGACTTCACGACGAGCTGCTGCTGGCCCACCAGCTGGTCGACGAGCAGCGCCGAGCGACGGCTGTCCACTTCCACCACGAGGCAGATGGGCTCGGGCCGCTCGCGGCCCGGATCGGGGAACTGCACGATCTCGTCGAGGCGCACGATCGGCAGGTGCTCGCCGCGCACGGCGACGAGCGAGGCCTGGTTCACGATGGAGCGGATGTCTCCCGGGGCCGGCTTGAAGGCTTCGGCGACGAATTCGAGCGGGACGATGTACTGCTCGTCGCCCACGCCCACGATCATGCCGTCGAGCACCGCGAGCGTGAGCGGCACCTGGATCGTGATCGTGGTGCCCTCGCCCCTCACGGACGACACCGAGACGCTGCCACCCAGCGAGGCGATGTTGCGGCGGACCACGTCCATGCCGACGCCGCGGCCCGAAAGGCTCGTCACTTCCTTCGCGGTGGAGAAGCCCGCTTCGAAGATGAGGCCCCAGGCCTCGACGTCGGTCCACGAGTCGTTCACGTCCATGCCGAGCTCGCGGGCCTTGGAGAGGATTCGCTCGCGGTCGAGGCCACGCCCGTCGTCATTCACCTCGATGATCACGCTGCCGCCGCGGTGCGTGGCGCGCATCTGCACGGTGCCCTGCTCGGGCTTGCCGGCCTTCACGCGCTCCTCGGGCGCTTCGATGCCGTGGTCGATCGCGTTGCGCACGACGTGGGTGAGAGGATCGACGAGCAGCTCGATCAGCTCCTTGTCGAGCTCGGTGTCGTGGCCCTGCGTGCGCAGGTGCACCTTCTTGCCGAGCTTCGAGGAGACGTCGTACACGAGGCGGGGAAAGCGGCTGAACACGAACTCCATCGGCATCATGCGGATCGACATGACGGCCTGCTGGAGGTCGCGCGTGTTGCGGTCGAGTGTGGCGAGGCTGTGCGCGAGGTGCTCGTCCTTGCCCGCGTCGATGGCGCCGGCCGACTGCTGCATCATCGCCTGCGCGATCACGAGCTCGCCCACGAGGTTCACGATGCGGTCGATCTTCTCGACGCTTACGCGGATCGACGATTGGTCGCCCTTGCGCCGGTTGTGCTCGACAACGCTCCCCTCGGCATCGAAGAGGCCGTATTTTTCCTTCTCCGCGGGCCTCTCGGCGCGCCGGTCCACGAAGGGCGCCGGTGCGGGAGCGGTGCCCGGGGCGTCTTCGAAGAGCCCGTAGGGCGTGCCCTTCGGCGCCGGCTCCGCCTCGACCTCGGGCGTGTCGAAGAAGGATTCCTCCGTGGGTTTCGACGAAATGGGGGTGGGAATGACGGAGGATTCGACCTTCGCGGCGACGCGATAGCCGGCGAGCGTATTGCGAACCGCGTCCATGGCGGGATCGTTGCCGCGCTCGCCGCCCTTCAGGCGCTTCACGTGCGACTTGAACACGTCACACGCATCGAGTAGCAGGCGAACCGTGGTCTCGTCGGCGTGGCCCTTGCCCTTGCGAAGCGCGTCGAAGAGCGTCTCCATCTCGTGGGTCGCTTCGGCGAGCTGGGTGAAGCCGAAGGTGCCGCTGCCGCCCTTGATGGAGTGCGCGGCGCGGAAGATCGTGTTCAGCGTCTCCGTATTGTTCCCGTCGCGGCCGAGCGCCATCGCGTGCTCCTCGATGGACTCCAGGTGCTCCTGGGCCTCGTCGAAGAACGTCGCGATGAAGCGATTCAGGTCGATGGCCATCGCATCGTCCTAGCGGAGGACCTTCTGCACGACCTCCAGCAACGTTGCCGGATCGAACGGTTTCACGAGCCATCCCGTGGCGCCGGCCGCGCGGCCCTGTGCCTTCATGCTGTCGGAGGACTCGGTGGTGAGCAGCAGGATCGGCACGTTCTTGTAGTCCCGAAGCTCCCTCAGGCTCCTCACCAGCGTGAGGCCGTCCATGTTGGGCATGTTCTGGTCGGTGATGACGAGGTCGCACGACGTGGCCGTGGCGCGGTCCAGGCCCTGGGCCCCATCCTCGGCCTCGATCACGCGGTAGCCCGCGCTTTCGAGCACGAACGCGACCATCTCGCGCATGGTGGCCGAATCGTCGACCGCTAGTATTGTTTTCATCGCTTGGCCCGCTTTCTCAGAAAAGGTCCACGCTGCCCGCATGCTTCCTGTCGCTGCGGGGGTGGCTCGCGTCGTCGTCGATCTGCTGGATTCCCGCCACGATGCAGTCGAGCATCGCGCGCGAACGCTGGATCCATTGCTCGGCCTGCCCCGGGTCGCTCACGGGCGGCTTCGAAAGCGAGATCGCCTCGCCCAGCTTTTCGCGCATCTTGTCCACGCGAAGCTTCTGGGCGTCGATCAGCTGGTTCACGAGGTCGTGGGATTGCAGGTGCTGGACCGCGCGGTACAAGTGGTCGAGCACCACTTCGTACTCCATGTTCTTCGGCGTGGGGCTCTCGGCGACGTCCTTCTGCGCGGCGACGAGCCGGTCGGCGGCACCGCGGAAGGCCGTCATCAATTCGCCCGACGCCTCGCGCAAGAGCGTCTGGCTGCGCGCGAGCTCCTGCGCCGTGAACGCGAGCCGCTCGTTCAAGGTCGCCGCCACCGTGACCAGCAGGTCGGCGGCCTGGGCCGCGCCCCTCGCGTCGGCCTGCGGCGAATTGTTCTCTTCCATCCTCGTATTCTCCCCGTACGCGCCTCGCGCGCCTACCGCACTGCGTTCATCACTTCGAATGTCGATCCGCCGACCTCGATCACGTCACCCGGGGCCAGCCGGTGCGTGCCGGGACCCAGCTCCTGGCGATTGAGCCGCGGCGGACGCGTGCCGCTGAACCTCGCCAGGTGGAAAGCGCCTGCGCGCCGCACGACGAGCGCCGTATCGGAGCCCGCGGTGCCCAACATCGTGTTGGCCTGCTCGAGGGCGATGATCTCGCCCACGCGCGCGCCCGACGTCACCCGCAGCGCCAATGCCTCCGGGGGCGCGGGGGCATCCCCGGTGCTCACCACCTCGTGCGTCGGCCCCTGGCGCAACGACTCGCGCGGGATGGCCATCGTGCGCGACAGGTCCACTTCCGCCGCCGCCGCCTGCGCCTTCGCCGGCGCCTTCGCAGCGGGCACGTGGGCCGCGAGCATGGTCCGCTCGAAATCCGTCTGCACCGTGCTCTCGATGTTCGCCACGCCGCCGGCGAGCATCGCGTCGTCGAAGAAATGCAGCTTGTGCTTCCCGACCTCGATCAGGTCCAGGTGATGGACCACCTGGTGGCTCGTCGAGAGCCCGTTCACCTTGGTGCCGTTAGTGCTGGCGAGGTCCTCCACGTAGATCGTCGTGTTCACGATCCGGAACAGCAGGTGCCGCCCCGAGATCGCCGGATGGTCGATGCAGATGTCGCAAGTCGGATGGCGCCCGACGACTGTCACCGCCTTGGAAAGCTCGACCTCGGTGACGATTTCCCCGTCCAGGCTCAAGACGACTCTCGCGCCCACTCATCCCTCGCGTCGGAACCGGTTGTTGGCGGAGTTCGCGGCCTTCAGCTGGTTGTCGATGCCCTTCACGCCCTCGGTGGCTCGCGCGACTTCGCCCGCCGCGTCGGATTCGTTCTGCGTGTCCACGACGCCCAGGAGGCTTACCACGCCGGCGTTGCTCTCGACCGTGAAGTGCGTCTTGGCGGTGCGCTCGTCGCGGCGCAGGGCCGAACGCACGCTCCATTCCGTAGCGAGATCATCGACCATGCGAAGGGAATCCGGTGTTTCCTGGAAGCATTTGCGCTTCATCATGCCATCGATTTCGTCGACGCATTCCTCGACCGAGAGCCGCTCGGTGCACAGCACCAGGTCGTAGAGCTCGGGATCGCGCCAGTTCACGCCGAAGTGGCGCTTGGTGATGGCCGTGTGGGCCTCCTCGCTCATCTGGATCTCGGACTCCACGGTCTCGCGGTTGTCCGTCTGCAGGCGGTCCATCATGCGACCGATCCGGGTCTCCAGGGGGGCACAGATGCGAACACGGATCACGTGGGGGATATTCCTCAGCAGGTGCACGGCGCCCCATCCGCGGATGACCCCCGTGGAGTCGTCGCGCAGGAACCTGAAGGTCTCGTCGGCGGTGAAGATCGAAAGGGCCGTGCGGTCCGTGGTGAGCTTCTCCCACAGGCCCGCCTTCCCGTCGAGGAAACGCTCCACGTGGCTCTTGCGAAGCCGCATCTTGTTGGCGATGGGCTCGATGATTTCGTGGTAGACGACCTTGCGGCCGGAGCGTGCGGCGACGCCTGCGGCCACATCCTTTCCAAGCGAACCCATCTCCCGGGTCATTGCGACGAGCGGCATGGCGGCATTGTCTCCTAGAATTCTTTCCAGTCTTCCTCTTCACCTGCGGCGGCGAGCATCGGTTCCCTCCTGGCCGGCAAGGCCTGGGGCCGTTCCGCAGGCGCTGTGCGCGCGATCGCAGGCCTTGCCGCGGCGGGAGCCGCCGTGCCGTCGACGCGGAACTGCGCGACGACCTGCGTAAGGCCCGTTGCCTGCGACGCCATGCTGGTCGCGGCCGCCGTGGCCTCCTCGACAAGTGATGCATTCATCTGCACCACCGTGTCCATCTGGGTGATTGCCTTGTTGATCTGCTCGATGCCCGAGCTCTGCTCGTTGTTGGCCGAAGCGATCTCCATCATGATCTCGGCCACCTTCTTCACCGAGCCCACGAGCTCGTCCATCGTCCTGCCCGCTTGCTCGACCAGCTTGGAGCCCGCCTCGACGCGGCTCACGGAAGTCTCGATGAGGGAGCGAATCTCCTTGGCCGATTCGGCCGAGCGCTGCGCGAGGCTGCGCACTTCGGCGGCCACGACCGCGAAACCGCGGCCCTGCTCGCCGGCGCGCGCCGCTTCGACGGCGGCATTGAGCGCGAGGATGTTGGTCTGGAACGAGATGCCGTCGATCACGCCGATGATGTCGCTGATGCGGCGCGAGGAATCGGTGAATTCCTGGAACGTGCTCACGACCTTGGCGACAACCTCGCCGCCTTTCTGCGCCGTGGCCGATGCGGTGCCCGCGAGCTGGCTTGCGGCACGAGCGTTATCGGCATTCTGCTTCACGGTGGTCGTGAATTCCTCCAGCGTGGAAGCCGTCTCCTCGAGCGAGCTCGCATGCTCCTCGGTGCGGCTCGACAATTGCTGGTTGCCCGAAGCGACCTCGCTCGCGCCCACGGCGATGGCTTCGGCGCCGGTGCGAATGTGGGTGACCATGCTCCCCAGCCCCGAATTCATGTCCCGCAGGGCCGAGAGCAGCTCCGTAGCCTCGTCCCGGCCGCTCGACTCGATGCGCGAGGTAAGGTCGCCGGAGGCCACGCGCCGCGCCACCGCGACCGAATCGGAAATCGGCCCCGTGATGCTGCGGGTGATCGACCAGGCGAGCATGACCGCGAGCATCAGCACGACGCCTTCCACCACGTAGACCGTGGTCGCGAGGCGATCGCCTGTCACGATGGCGGAGCGCGCGGCATCGTCGCTCGATTTCTGCTGGATGTCGATCAGCTTCGACAAGTCGCCCAGCTCGCCCTGGATGATCGGATCCATCTGGTTCATGAGGACGTTGGCCGCTTCCTCGTTTCGGAAGCTCGTCGCCAGGCCCAGGGCCTGCAGGAAGGGCTTGTCGAGCTCCTTGTCCTTCTTGCCGATCGATTCGACGAGCTCGCGCTCGGCGGTCGTGAGCTGGAGCTTGAGCATGCGCGCGCGCGCATCGTCGGATTCGCGCCCCAGCTTCCTCGCGAGGTCCTCGTCGAGCTGCATCGCCTTGATGTCGGAGTGCAAGCCGATGTTGCGCATCACCGCGGACTGCTCGAGGATCTTCGACCGCATCTCGCCCGCGAGCGCGAGCTTGGCGCCCGTGGCCTCGTGGACCATGGCGAGCTCGTCGCGGCTCTTCTTGCCGAGCCAGGTGCTCGCCACGGACACCACCATGAGGATGGCGAGGATCGCCCCGAACCCGAGGGCGAGGCGTGGACCGATTCGTATCGTTCGCAGGACCATGGATTGGCTTCCCGGGTCCGGGCGCTAGGACTTGTAGATGCCGCAGCCCACGATCACGTCCTCAAAGCGCTGCAGGTACATCTGCTTGGGCTCGATCTGGCTCGAGGTGGGATTCATGAACTTGTAGTCCTGCCAGCCCTTCGCGTCGGGCGACTTGGACATCATCTCGACGCGTTCCCTCACGAAGTACTTGCCGTCCACGTCGCGAAGGTCGATCAAGTCCTTGCCGATCAGTTTCGGGTTGGCGCCGTGGGCGAGGACCTTGCCCTTCAGGTCGTACACGACGATGTACAGGTCGCGGTCGACGAAGCCCCCCTTGGGGTTGTCGAAGTCCGCGAAGGCTTTCTCGCGGCCTACTTTCTTGATGTGCGCGATGGCTGTCTGGACCATGGCCGTGGCTTCCTTGGCCGTGCCCTTGGACTTGTCCTGCGCGAGCGTGGCCGTGGAGCCGAAGATGAAGGCCAGGGCCAGCGCTGCAACCGATAGGATCCTTGTCATGTCTTCCTCCTGTATGAGCATTGTCTTATACACCCGACGATTCTCTTCCAAGGATCCGGCCACGCGTGTGGCCTGCATCACAGCGGCGCGCCGCCGCCGGTTACCCCTGTAATCGCTCTAGCGGCGGAAATTCACGTCGATTTCCATGGTGCGGCCCTCGGACCCCGGCGAGAACTTCCACTGCGAAAGCGTCTTCACGACCGCGCGGTCGAACAAGCGCCGCGGGTTGGCCTCGATGATCTCGACGCGCGTCACCTCGCCCGTGGCGTCGATCGTCATGCGGGCCTTCACCTTGCCGGTGTCGGCGCCGGCCGAAATCGCTTCCCGGGGAAACTCCGGATCCACGCGGCTCACGGGCGCGAGGTCGGCCGCGCGGGCACTCAGCGTCATGGCCATGGCAATGATCGCCGCGGCGGCGGGCCGCGCGAATTTGCTGCTGTGTTCAGTGATGGTCCGCATAAGTCATGTCCCTTCCGTTCCGGCCAAGAAAAGTGACCGATTCCATAGCCAAATTTTAGTGGCGTTGGTCACTTTTCCGTCATCGACCGGAATTACAGCGGTAATTCATGCCGGAACCTTCTGGCGGGCCGGCTGGCCGCATCGCGGGCCCGCCTGGGCGGGATCCAGCAGGAATTTCTGCATGTCCCACGCCCCCGTCGGGCAGCGCTCGGCGCACAGGCCGCAGTGCAGGCACACGTCCTCGTCCTTGGCCATGATGCGTCCGGTCTTGAGGGCGGGCGAAACGTAGAGCGCCTGCTCGAGGTTGTGCGATGGCGCGTTCAGCCGCGCGCGCAACTCCCCTTCCTCCCCGTTCGGTGTGAAGGTGATGCAGTCCACGGGGCAGATGTCCACGCAGGCGTCGCACTCGATGCATAGCTTCGGCGCGAAGACGGTCTGCACGTCGCAATTGAGGCAGCGCTGCGCCTCCTTCCACGCGAGCTGGGGATCGAACCCGAGCTCCACTTCCTCGCGGATGTTCTTCAACGCGATCGTGAGGTCCTTCAGCGGCACCTTGAAGCGCGCGTCGTTGGCGACCTGGTTGTCGTAGCTCCACTCGTGGATGCCCATCTTCTGGGAGATGAGGTTCACGTGCGGCGGCGGGCGCACGGCGAGGTCCTCGTCGTGGCACAGGCGATCGATGGAGATGGCTGCGTCGTGGCCATGCGCGACCGCCCAGATGATGTTCTTGGGCCCGAGCGCCGAATCGCCGCCGAAGAACACCTCCTTGCGGCTCGATTGCAGCGTCTTCGCATCGAGCACCGGCATGCCCGACTTGTCGAACTCGATGCCGATGTCGCGCTCGATCCAGGGGAATGCGTTCTCCTGGCCCACCGCGACCAGCACATCGTCGCACTCGTGGATGACGCCGGGTTCTCCCGTAGGCACGAGGGAGCGGCGCCCCTTCTCGTCGTACACGGCCTTCACTTTCTCGAAGGCGACGCCCGTAAGGCGCCCTTCATCGTGCAGGAACGCCTTGGGCACGAGGAAATTGAGGATGGGAATCCCCTCGTGGGCCGCATCTTCCTTCTCCCAGGGGCTCGCCTTCATCTCGTCGAAACCGGAGCGCACGATGACCTTCACCTCGTCGCCGCCGAGACGCCGCGAGGAACGGCAGCAATCCATGGCCGTGTTGCCCCCGCCCAGCACGATCACTCGCTTGCCGATCTTCGTGATGTGTCCGAAGGACACCGATGAAAGCCAGTCGATGCCGATGTGGATGTTGGCCGCGGCTTCTTTGCGCCCCGGGATGTCGAGGTCGCGGCCCCGGGGGGCGCCCGAGCCGATGAAGACGGCGTCGAAGCCTTCGGCGAGCAACTTCTTGAGCGAATCGATGCGATGGCCGCCCCTGAACTCGATGCCGAGGCCGAGGATGTAGCCTACCTCTTCGTCAATCACGCTTTCGGGCAGGCGGAACTTGGGAATCTGCGAGCGGATCATGCCGCCGGCGAGACGATCCGAATCGAACAGCGTCACCTGATAGCCCAGCGGCGCGAGATCGCGCGCCACCGTGAGCGAGGCCGGGCCTGCGCCGACGCACGCGATGCGTTTTCCGTTGCGCTTGGCGGCCTTCTTCGGAAGCCGCGAGGTGATGTCCTCCTTGTAGTCGGCGGCGACGCGCTTCAGGCGGCAGATCGCGACCGGCTCGGGCTTCTCGCCTTGATTTTCCTCCACGCGGCCGCGGCGGCACGCGGGCTCGCACGGGCGGTCGCATGTGCGTCCCAGGATCCCCGGGAACACGTTCGAGTTCCAGTTGACCATGTACGCATCGCCGAAGCGGCCCTGGGCGATAAGGCGGATGTATTCGGGCACGGGCGTATGCGCGGGGCACGCCCACTGGCAATCGACCACCTTGTGAAAGTAGTCGGGATGCGCGATGTCCGTCGGATGCATCTGTTGCGTCCCTCCTGTAAGTCGCTCGGAGCTCGAGCGCCCTAGCCTCCCTCTATCGGGGAATGCCGATGGAGTCTAGCCCACAAGGCTTTGACTAACAAGTACTTTCAGCCGGAAGCTGAGGGAATTTCGACGCGGCTTCCTACAGTATGCCGCTTGCCCGGAGTGCTTCGATCTGCTCGTGCGTCATGCCCAGGACGCGGCCGAGGATTTCGTCCGTATGCTGGCCCAGCGTGGGCGGCGGCGCGTCGTAGGCAATGGGGGTGTCGGAGAACTTCATCGGACTCGCCACCATGCGCACTTCGCCGGCGGCCGGATGCGGGACGGTCACCTGCATGCCGCGATGCAACACCTGCGGATCGGCGAACACCTGGGAAAGATCGTTGATCGGCCCGCAGGGCACGCCGGAAGGCTCGAGGAGTGCCAGCCACTCGCGCGCGCGACGAGCGCGCAGGCGCTCCGAGATCATGCCCACGAGCAAGTCGCGGTGGCGCACGCGCTGCGGGTTGGTCGCGAAGCGCGGATCCGCAGGCCACTCGGGCGCGCCGATCGCCTCGCAGAATTTCGCGAACTGCGAGTCGTTGCCCACGGCCACGATGAGGAATTCGTCGGCGGCGCGAAAGACGTGGTACGGAACGATGTTCTGGTGCGCGTTGCCCATGCGCGCGGGCGCCTGGCCCGAGACGAAGTACGTGGAGCTCAGGTTCGCGAGCATCGCGACCTGCACGTCGAGCAGCGCCATGTCGATGTGCTGGCCGCGCCCACTCGACGCGCGATGGATGAGTGCCGCGAGGATCGCGCTCGTCGCGTACATGCCGGTGAAGAGATCCGAGACGGCTACTCCCACCTTCTGCGGGCCGCCGCCGGGCAGGTCGTCGCGCTCGCCCGTGACGCTCATCAGGCCGCCCAGCCCCTGAACCGTGAAGTCGTAACCGGGCCGGTCGCGGTACGGGCCGCCCTGGCCGAAGCCGGTGATCGAACAGTAGACGAGGCGTGGATGTTCGCTCGACAGGCTCGCATAGTCGAGACCGTGGCGCGCGAGGTCGCCCACCTTGAAGTTCTCCACCAGCACATCGGCCGACAGGGCAAGCGAGCGGGCGATCCGGCGGCCTTCCTGCGATGCGATGTCGAGGGTCACGGATTTCTTGCCGCGATTGCACGCGAGGTAGTACGCGGCATCGGCGGTATCGTGGCCCTCGCGGTCCTTCAGGAACGGCGGGCCCCAGCTTCGCGTGTCGTCGCCCTTGCCGGGACGCTCGATCTTGATCACCTCGGCGCCCAGGTCGGCGAGGTTCTGGGTGCACCACGGGCCCGCGAGCACGCGGGTGAGGTCGAGGACACGTACACCTTGCAGGATTCGTTGCATCGGATGCGGAACATAGCGCAAATCCGCATAGAATGCGGGGGCCATGGCTTCCAAGATATACACCGTCGACCTGAAGATCGGCATGTTCGTCGCGGACCTCGATCGTCCATGGGTCGACACGCCGTTCCTGCTGCAGGGGTTCCTGATCGAGAACGAGGAGCAGATCCTCGCGCTCAAGACCCACTGCGAGTGGGTGATGGTCGATCGCGCGCGTTCCACCGGCTCGGAATTCGAATCGGTCTCAGGCATCAGCCCGGCGACCAACACGATGCCGGCGGGTGCCCGCAGGCCCGAAATCGTCGTGGTGAAGCCCGCGACCACGATCGATCCTGATGCGGTGACGCACCTGTCTTCGCCGGAAGCGCAGGCAGCGCCGGCGAGCGCGAAGAAGCGGCCGGCGCGCGACCCCAATCGCGTCGAGACCATCGTGCCCGCGCACTCGAAGGAGCGCGGCAATGCGGTGCCGATGGAAAACCGCGCTTATCCCGCGGGGGGCGAAGAGCGTGGCGGTTTCTTCTCGCGGATGTTCGCGGGGTTCAAGGGCCGCGGACGCAAGGGCGATGCGGGCTCCATGGCGCCGCGCCCGATCGAGGTTCCGAAGGAGACGCCCCAGGAATTCGCGGCGCGCGCGGAGCTCCTGCCGGCAGGCATCGAGATCCAGACCTACGTGGACGTGGTCACCGTCGAGGAAGAGGTGCCGCTCGCGCAGGCGGCCGTGAACAACGCGTCCGACCTGCTCGAAAAGCTCGTGAAGGACATCCGCATCGGGCAGCGATTCGAGATCGAGCGCGTCGAGGAAATCGTCGAGGAGATGGTCGAGAGCGTCGTGCGCAATCCCGACGCGGCGATGTGGGTCGCGCGCCTTCGGGAAGAAGACATCTCCACCTACGGCCACGGACTGCAGGTCTCGGTCTATCTCACGGCCTTCGGCCGCCACCTGGGCTTCCCGAAGCCGCAGCTCGAGCAGCTCGCGCAGATCGGGCTGCTGCTCGACATCGGCAAGATCAAGCTGCCGCGCTACCTGCTGGAAAAGCAGGGACGCCTCACGACCGAGGAATACGAGGAGGCGAAGCGCCACGTGCAGCACGGCATCGACATCCTCTCCGCGACAGCGAACGTGGATTCGGAAATCATTCGCGGCATCGAGCAGCACCACGAGCGCATGAACGGCAGCGGCTATCCCAACGCCTTCGAGGGCGAGGAGATCGGGATCTATGGCCGCATGGCCGGCATCGTCGATACGTTCGCCGCGCTGACCAACCACCGCCCCTATGCCGCCGCCGCTTCGTCCTATGAAGCGCTTCGCAGCATCAGCGGCTGGGCGGGCGACTTTTTCCACGAGCCCCTGGTTCAGCAGTTCGTGTCGTCGATCGGCGTGTTTCCCGTAGGCTCGCTCATCGAGCTTTCGACCGGCGAAGTCGCCATCGTGGTCGCGCACAACAAAGTCCGGCGCCTGAAACCCCGCGTGCTCGTGGTCACCGGCCCGGACAAGACACGCTCGCCGCACCCCGCGATGCTCGACCTGCTCTACGACCACAAGGCGGGCGGCGAGGATCCGGTGTTCATCAAGCGCGGACTCCCGGCCGGGGCATACGACCTCGACCTGAAAGACTTCTACCTCGCGTGAGCACCGTCCCTCCTCCCATCGAGCCGGCGGTCCCCGCTGCAGCGGAGCCGGCCACGCCCCAGCAATCGCGCGAGGACATGCTGAGGCTGCTCGACCGGGAGACCGCGATCGCGCGCGCGACCGACGGGCGCCTCGCGGTCCTCATGCTGCAGCTTCGCCGCGTCGATCGCCTGCAGGCGCTGCTGCGCGGGCCCGCGCCCGCGATCACGATGTCGCTCGTGCTCGAGCGCATCGCCAAGGCGCTGCGCGACGACGATCGCATGGCCGCGATCAACGACGAGGAGGTCTGCGTGATCCTGCCGCGGCTGGCACACCCCAGCCAGGCCGTGCTCGCCGCCGTGAAGCTGCTTCGCCTGCTCGACCGCCCGATCCCGTACGAGGGCGGATCGGCGGTGCTGCGCCCCTGCATCGGCGTGGCGACGCTGCCGGAGCACGGATTCGATCCCGCGGGGCTCCTGATGGCCGCCGACGTCGCGCGCAACATCGCGCAGACGCGTGAAGAGGGCTACCACGTCTTCCAGGGCGACGAGGTCGTGGAAGCCGAGGTCTATCACGGCCTCGACCTCGCGCTCGAGCGCGCCCTTCGCGCCAACGACCTCGAGCTCTACTACCAGCCGCAGGTGGACCTCGCTACGCGCCGCCCGGTCGGCGTCGAGGCCCTGGTGCGCTGGCGGCATCCGCAGGCCGGGGACATTCCGCCCACGACGATCGTGGGGATCGCCGAACGCACGGGCCTCATCTCCTCGCTCACGCACTGGATCTTCAACGCGGCACTTCGCCAGGCGCAGCAATGGCACGCCGCAGGCATCGCACCGCGCGTGGCACTCAATCTGTCGGCCAGCATGCTGGGCGATCGCGAGCTGCCCGCCGTCATCGACCAGGGCATCAAGACCTGGGGACTCGATCCCACGCGAATCGTCTTCGAAGTGGCCGAAAGCTCGGCGCTCGTGGAAGCCGAGCGTTCCGTGGCCATCCTCACGCGCCTGAAGGGGCTCGGCGCGCAGATTTCGCTCGACGATTTCGGCTCAGGCTTCACCTCGCTCGCGCACCTGAAGCGCCTTCCCATCGACGAGGTCAAGATCGACCGGCCCTTCATCGCGGGCTGCCTGGAGAATGCCGGCGACCAGGCGGTCGTGCGCTCGGCCATCTCGATCGCGCACAACTTCGGCTTCCGCGTGGTGGCCGAGGGCATCGAGCGGCCCGAGACGCTCGAAGCACTCGCGAGCCTCGGTTGCGACCTGGGCCAGGGATTCGTGTTCGCCAAACCGATGCCGGAAGTCGCCCTGCGCGACTGGTGGGGCGCCAACGCGTCATGAGGCGCGGGTTCTACACGATCATGGCGGCGCAGTTCTTCTCGTCGCTTGCCGACAACGCCTTGCTCATCGCCTCGATCGCGATGCTCGCCGAACTCGACGGGCCGCCGTGGCTGACACCACTGCTCAAGTTCTCCTTCACGATCTCCTACGTGATGCTCGCGTTCCTGGTGGGCGCCTTCGCCGACTCGATGCCCAAGGGCCGCGTGATGTTCGTGACCAACCTCGTGAAGGTGGTGGGCTGCGGCCTCATCCTCTTCAACCAGTTCCTCGCGCTGGGCACGATGCCGGCGTATTGGATGGTGCTCCTCGCCTACGCCGTCGTGGGCCTCGGGGCCGCGGCCTATTCGCCCGCGAAGTACGGGATCCTCACGGAGCTCCTGCCGCCCGAGAGCCTCGTCTACGCCAACGCGTGGATCGAGGGGCTCACGGTGGGCTCCATCGTCCTGGGCAACGTGATCGGCGGCATGCTGATCGGGCCCAAGATCTCGTCGGTGCTGCTCAAGTTCGACTTTCCGCTCATCGACACGAGCGTGGACACGCCTCCGGAAGCCGCGATCGTCGTGATCTCGCTGATCTACGTGGTCGCCGCGCTCTTCAACCTCGCGATACCGGATACCGGCGCTCGCTACCCGCACCAGGAGCGCAATCCCGTCCGGCTCCTGCTCGACTTCTCGCGCTGCTTCATGATGCTGTGGAAGGACAAGCTGGGACAGATCTCGCTCGCCACGACAACGCTCTTCTGGGGCGCGGGAGCATGCCTTCAGTTCATCGTGATCAAGTGGGCCGAGTCGCACCTGCAGCTTCCGCTCGAGAAAGGCGCGATGCTTTCGGGAGTCTCGGCGGTGGGAATCGCCATCGGCGCGGCGCTCGCCGCGAAGCTGGTTCCGCTAAAGCGCGCCGTGCACGTCCTCCCCGCGGGGATCATCCTCGGCATCGTCGTGGTCAGCATGGTGTCGCTGAAATGGATGCCCGCGATCTACGTGGTGCTGATCCTCATCGGGGCCGTCTCCGGATTCTTCGTGGTGCCGATGAATGCCCTGCTGCAGCACCGCGGCCACGTGCTCATGTCGGCAGGCCACTCGATCGCCGTCCAGAACTTCAACGAAAACGTGAGCATCCTCGTGATGCTCGCGATCTACTCGCTGATGCTGCGCATGGACATGCGCATCCAGTCCGTCGTCGTGATCTTCGGCCTGTTCATCTCGACCGCGATGTACGGCGTCATGCGATGGAATGCCGCGAACCACCGGGCCGATCCCCACCTCGACCGGCTCATCGGCGAACCCAAGCACTAGAGCCGCCTGCGCGATCGGCACGTCATCGTTGGCGGCGTGCTTCTTCCTGGATGGCGACAAGCGAGTCTTTTGCCTGGGAGGTGTCGTCACGGATGTCTCGCAGGCGGCTTCCGATGTCCCAGAGCAACAGGAGAATAAGGACCAACAAGGCAATCTCCACCCACCCCTGTACCAGGGTCATAGTCATTGGCGTCACCCCTTTCGTTTCTTCGCTTTGGCATTCGGCTTCGCCGCGTCTGTCGTTGACGCCGTGAATCCAAGGATCCCGGGCAAGAATCCAATACTGGCCACGTCGCTCATATGTGCCGCCTACCGACTGCGGTTTCAACCGGTCAACGCAACAGATTGGTTAAATCGTTCAGCCGGTGTTTCGAAGTTTAGTGTTTTCCTTGGCCGTTCGTTGAGCCGCCGGGCGACCGCGTTGAGCTCGGCTTGCGAG
>JBAQKF010000035.1:0-7776 GCA_049300695.1 Usitatibacter sp. | reverse complement strand
CTTCAACGGCCGCCATCACGAGCTTCAACCTCGCGGCGGAAGGCACGGCGTGCTGCGCCTGATCCGCCGGCTGGTCGAGGATACGGATCCGCTGATCGGATCGAATGCCCCGCTTCATGAAGGCGCGCTGAACGCGGCGCTGGGGCGGCTTCGCCGCGTGAGCCGCCCCGGCAGCCTGATCGTCCTGATCGGCGACTTCTACGGCCTCGATGGCGAAAGCGGCAACCACCTCCTGCACCTGCGCCAGCACAGCGATGTCGTGGCGATCCAGGTGGTCGATCCGCTCGAGGAAGCGCCTCCATCGGCCGCCCGCTACGGAGTCACTGGCAGCGGGAGCAGGGGCATCCTCGACACGCGCTCGGCGGTCGTGCGGCAGGCGTACCACGAATACTTCGACCGGCATCATCGCGAGGTCGCGGCGATCATGCGCGCCCACGCGATCGCGTTGCTGCGCCTCGGCACGAACGAAGACATTCCCGCGGCGCTGCGAAGGCATTTCGCGGCGCGCACGGGCCCCGCGCCCCTCGAGGCGGCAGCATGAATGCGATCCCTCAACAGGCGCTGCAGCTTCGCGACATCCACCTGCCGGGCACTCCTGGATTCTGGCCGCCGGCGCCCGGGTGGTGGATCGTCGCCGTGCTGGTGGCCGCGTTGCTCGCGTGGGCGGGCGCCTCGGCATTGCGCTGGTATCGGATCCGGCGCACGCGCCGGCGAATCGTGGCGCTCGTCGCGAGCCTCGAGGTGGCGCTGCTCAGCGAACCCACGCCCGTGGTCCTCGCCGGCATCTCGGCGCTGCTGCGGCGGCTCGCGTTGATGCGGTTTTCGCGCGGCCGGGTGGCCGCGCTCACGGGCGATGCGTGGCTGCGCTTCCTCGACGAGTCGGGAGGCGACGGGCGCTTCGCGGGCGGGCCGGGCCAGGTGCTCGCGGCGGGCCCGTATCAACGCGCGTTGCCGCGCGACGTGGACGCCGCGGGGCTCGCGTCGCTCGTGCGCGAATGGGCGACGAAGAACGCCGGGGGCGCCAAGTGAGTTTCCAGCTCGCGTGGCCGTGGATGTTGGCGGTGCTGCCGCTGCCGATCCTCGCGCTGCTGATTCCCGCCGCGGCCGACGTGCCCGCGCCGGCGCTTCGCTTTCCGTTCTTTGGCGCCCTGCGCGCAAGGCTCGAGGCGAGCCGCGGCCAGCGCTCCCGGGGGCGCCTTGCCGTCGCCGTGCTGGCATGGCTGCTGTTGGTCGGTGCGGCCTCGCGTCCGCAAAGGGTGGGCGAGACGATGCACCTGCCGGTGACGGGCCGCAGCATCATGCTCGCCGTGGACCTTTCGGGTTCCATGCAAACTCCCGACATGCGCAGCGGCATTCGCGCGGTGAGCCGGCTCGCTGCGGTGAAGAAGGTCGCCGGCGACTTCATCGAGCATCGTGCGGGCGATCGGCTCGGATTGATCCTGTTCGGCGACCAGGCCTATGTCCAGGCTCCGCTCACGCTCGATCGAAGCACGGTGCACACGCTTCTCGACGAAGCGCAGATCGGGCTCGCGGGCCAGCGGACGGCGATCGGCGATGCCATCGGCCTCGCGATCAAGCGCCTGCGCGACGAGCCGGAGAAGAACCGCATCCTGATCCTGCTTACGGATGGGGCGAGCAACTCGGGCAGCATCGATCCCATGAGGGCCGCCGACCTCGCGGCGCAGGAGGGCGTGCGCATCTATACGATCGGCGTGGGCGCGAAGGAGATCGAAGTCCCGGGATTCTTCGGCTCGATGCAGGTGGTGCCGACCGACCTGGACGAAGACGCGTTGAGGGCGATCGCGCAGAAGACCGGCGGGCGCTACTTCCGCGCCTCCGACGTGGCGTCGCTCGCGCAGATCTACGGCCTGCTCGACAAGATCGAGCCGGTCTCGAAGGACCAGCAGTCCTGGCGGCCCGTGGAAGAGCTTTATTCGTGGCCGCTTGCCGCAGCGCTGTTGCTCACCGTGCTGATGGCCCTGTCGGCGAGCGGTTTGCCGTCACGCGTGCCGTTGCCCGAGCCTCGCCATGCCTGAGACTTTCCACTTCATCCGGCCGCTATGGCTTCTCGCGCTGGTCCCGCTCGCGTTCCTTGCGTGGAGCGTGTACCGGCCCGGCGGCGCCGACAATCCCTGGCGGCGAATCGTGGATGCGCGCCTGCTTCCGTTGCTGATGGCGGGTGGAGAACCCACGTCGAGCCGCGCGGCAACCTGGCTTCTCGCCGCGGGCTGGTTCGTCGCCGTGCTGGCGCTCGCCGATCCCACGTGGGAGCGAAAGCCGCAGCCGGTCTACCAGACCTCCGCGGCGCGCGTCGTCGTGCTGGAGCTATCGCCATCGATGAACGCTATCGACGTGAAGCCCTCGCGGCTCGCTCGCGCGCGATACAAGATCGAGGACATCCTCACGATGAGCGGCGAAGGGCAGACGGGCCTCGTCGTGTACGCCGGTGACGCGTTCACCGTGACGCCGCTCACGCGCGACGGCAACACCATTCGCGAGCAACTCGCCGTCCTCGAGCCGGGAATCATGCCCGCGCCGGGGGACCGCGCGGACCGCGGGCTGCTCAAGGCCGAAGAGCTGCTTCGCCAGGCGGGCGCATCGAGCGGCCAGGTGCTGCTCATCGCCGACGGTGTCGACAAGGGCCACGCGCACGCGGCCGAGGACGCGGCGGCAAGGCTGAGGAGAGACGGTTATCGCGTTTCCGTCCTCGGCGCGGGAACGCAGGAGGACACTCCGCTCACCAACGAGCGCGGCGAACTGGTGCGCGATGCGAGCGGCGCGATCGTGAAGTCGCGCCTCGACCGGGCCGCGCTCCAGGACATCGCCCGCGCCGGTGGCGGAGAGTATCAATCGATCACCGACAGCGCCGAGTCGTTGGGCGCCTTGCTGGGCGAATTGCGTCCCGGGCAAGCGGTGGCGCCGGCGAAATCGGGCGTCATGGCGCGGGAATGGAAGGAGCAAGGGCCTCTCATCGCGGTGCTGCTCCTGCCGCTCGCGGCGCTCGCTTTCCGGCGCAAGTGGCTGCTGAGTCTCGTCCTGCTCGTGGGCTTCGCATCGCCACCGCAGCCCGCGATGGCGGCCACGTGGAGCGACCTCTGGCACCGCGCGGACCAGCAATCGGCGATGGCCCTGGCAGCTGGCGACTACGCGAAGGCTGCCGAGCTCGCGAAAGACGTGAGCCTTAAAGCGAGCGCCGAGTACAAGCGCGAAAACTACCAGGCCGCGCTGGACAACTTCAAACACGCGACGGGCGCGGATGCGGACTACAACCGCGGCAATGCCCTCGCGAAGCTCGGCCACTATCCCGAGGCTATCGCGGCCTACGACAAGTCGCTCAAGGAAAATCCGCAGGACGACGATGCGCGGGCGAACAAGGCCGCGGTCGAGGCGCTGATGAAGCAGCAACGGCAACAGCAGCAGCAGCAACAGCAACAGCAACAGCAACAGCAACAGCAACAGCAACAGCAACAGAATCAGCAGCAACAACAACGGGAGGGGCAACAACAGTCGCAGCAGCAGGGATCCAATTCGCAACGAGGCTCCTCCGGGAAAGGCGCGGGCCAGAAGGATTCTTCGAAGGATGGCAAGGCGGACGTGTCGAACGCGCCGAAAGACGGCCAAGGCGTTCAGCAGGCGCAACAGGGGCAGCAGCCATCCGGCGCCGCGAAATCGGGCGAGGGCCGGCAGCCGCAATCGAAGCCGGGAGACGCGCGGCCGCTCGACAGCGAGGAGCGCATGGCCGCGGACCAATGGCTGCGCCGCATTCCCGACGATCCGGGCGGGCTGCTGCGGCGCAAGTTCCTCTACCAATACCGGCAACGGGGGCAACATGCGGACAGCGACAGCGATTGACCTACGCATGCGCCGGAGCGCCTCGGCGTGGACCGCCGCGCTTCTCGCATTTCTCCTGATGATCGTCGCCTTCCCGAGCCGGGCCGCGGTGCGGGCCGAGCTCGATCGCGACACGGTCCAGGACGGAGAAACGGTGACCCTCAGCATCGAACGCGACGCAGGGCAATCGGCGCAGCCCGACGTGTTCCCGCTGCGAAAGGACTTCGAGATCCTCGGCACGAGCACCAGCAGCGAGACGAACATCATCAATGGATCGGTATCCCGCAGCAATCGATGGCTCGTGCAGCTGCAGCCGCGCCACGCCGGCACGCTCGAGATTCCGCCTCTCGCAGTCGGCGGGGATCGCACCCAGGCGCTCGAGTTGCACGTGGTCCCGGTTTCGCCTCGGGCGGCGGACCGGGTCGCGGGACACGCCTTCATCGAGGTCGAAGGCCCCGATCCGGGCCGGGCGATCTACGTGCAGCAGCAGGTCCCGTACACGGTGCGGCTCTACTACGACGATGCGGTCCAGAACGGCGAGCTCGCGGCGCCCGACCCTGCCAACGCGATTGTCGAGCAACTTGGACAGGAGAAGCATTACTCCGCGACGCGTCGCGGACGCGAATTCCACGTGGTCGAGCGCCGCTACGTGATCTCGCCGGAAAAGAGCGGCGCGCTCCAGATCGCCGGCGTGGGATTCCGCGGCATCGCGATCGCTCCCGAGGAGCACCAGGAGGCCTCCTCCCTAGGCGATGAGGCCATGGATCGCTTCATGCGCAACTCGCCTTTCGCGAGCGATCCGTTCTTCAGGAACGGACTTCACATGGGAACGTTCTTCGGCGACGCGGGACTTCCGGTCGCCGCACGCGGGCCCGAGATCGCCCTCGATGTCCATCCGCGCCCGGCCGCGGCGCGTGGCAACTGGTTGCCGGCCGAGCAGCTCACGCTCACCGACAGCTGGCAGGACAATCCGCCGCAGTTGAGGGCAGGCGAGCCCGCGATGCGGACCATCACCATCCGGGCGAAGGGGCTTGCCGCCTCGCAGATCCCGGCGCTCGATTTCGGCCAGCCGCCCAATGCGCACCTGTATCCCGAGGCGGGCAGCAACGACACCCAGACGGACGGAAACTCCATCTACGGCATCAGCAAGCAGAGCGTGTCCTACATTCCTGACGCGCAGGGAACCTTGTCGATACCGCCCGTGGAGCTCGCGTGGTGGAACGTTCGCAGCAACGCGCAGGAGCTTGCGACGCTTCCGGGACGGCAACTGGCGATCGCGCCGGGCGTGCCGGGAACGCAACCGAGCACGCCGCCCGCGGCTCCCGTTGCCGCGAGCGCGCGGCGTCCGCTCCCGGCGCCCGCTTCGGAAGAGCCTCTGACGAATCGCCGGATGTGGCTCGACGGCGGGCTCGCATTCCTCCTCGTGGCGGCGGCATCGGTTCTCGTCCTTCTCGTGTCTCGCCGTCGTGAAACGCGTAAAGCCCGTGAAACCCGGGAGCCGCGTGACGCACGTGCATCCGGCGAGCCCGCGCCGCGGCGCAAGGCGGCGCTGCGCAGCCTGCAGCAGGCGTGCTCGGCGAACGATCGAAATGCAGCGGCACGCGCGCTCATGGATCTCGCGAGCGCCGAGTGGCCCGGACGGCGGCCTCGCGGATTGCGCGAGCTTGCCGGGCGGCTCGACGCGGGCCAGGCCGAGATCCTCACTCTGGACCGAAGCCTGTACGGCGCCGAAGGATTGCCGTGGGAAGGCAAGGCGCTCTGGGACGCGATGCGCGGCGGCTTCCGGCCGAGACACGAAATGCATCACGACGACGATGGACTGCAGGCGCTCTATCCCTAGATGCTCTCACTGCCGCCGGTAACGCAGGCGCTGATCGCCGTCAACGTCATCGTCTTCCTGCTGGAAGGCGTGGCCACGGGATCGCTCACATCGAGCCTGGCATTGTGGCCGATCGGTCCGCAGTTCATGCCCTGGCAGGTCGTGACGTATGCCTTCCTCCACGCGAGCCTGCCGCACCTGCTGTTCAACATGCTGGGCGTGTACATGTTCGGAAGCGACCTGGAGCGCGTCTGGGGACCGCGCCGCTACCTCAACTATTACCTGGCCTGCCTCCTGTCGGCGGCGGCCGCCCAGCTCGGCGTGACGGCACTTACCGGCGCCTCGTATCCCACCGTCGGCGCCTCGGGTGCCATTTTCGGGCTGCTGCTCGCCTACGCGAGGCTGTTCCCGAATCGAATCATCATGCCCCTCTTTCCACCGATTCCGATGCGCGCTCCCATCTTCGTCATGGTGTACGGCGGGCTCGAGCTGCTGCTCGGCGTGACCGGAACCGCGGCGGGTGTCGCGCACTTCGCGCACCTGGGAGGCCTCGCGGGAGGTTTCCTGCTCCTGCGTTACTGGAAGCGCTGGCGCTGAGGCGAAGCACCTCCGTCGGGACGACTCGCAGGGTCGACGACGACACAGTCGCGGCCCGATTCCTTGGCCCGGTAGAGGGCCAGGTCCACGCGCTCCATCAGTGACGCCGCGGTATCTACTTCGGCGACTTCGGCCACGCCCACGCTCACAGTGACGGCAAGGGCCGGATGCAGGTTGCTCCACGCATGGCGCGCGACGAGCGCGCGCAAGCGCCCAAGGACGCCCAGCGCATCGTCGAGGTTCGCCCCGGTGAGGCAGAGCACGAATTCGTCGCCGCCGTAGCGCGCGCAGATGTCGCCCTCGCGGCAATGCCCGCGGATCATCTCCGCGACGACACGAAGGACCTCGTCGCCCAGCAAGTGCGAGCGCAGGTCGTTCACGGACTTGAAGTGGTCGATGTCGATGATGCCGACGCAGGTGCGCGCGCCGTCGCCTCTCGTGTCCTTCACGATCCCGGCGAGGCGCTCGTCCCAGTGGCGGCGATTGGCGAGGCCCGTGAGCGAGTCTTCGTTGGCTGCCCGCGTGAGATGGTCCACGCGATCGGCGAGGTCCTGCTGGAACTTCATCAGGATCTCGCGCGCGGTCCCGCTCGCCTCGAGCTCTTCACGCAGCAGCTCGTCGTGCAGCACCTGGAAGCGCTTCTGGTAGGCGAGGGCCTGTTCGAATTCGCCGTGTTCCTCGAACCACTCGGCGAGCGAGCGGAAGCCCTCGGTCACGAGGCGGCGAACGTTGGCGCCGGAGGCGAGATGCAGCGCCCGCTCGAAGCAGTCGCGCGCATCGGCGGAGCGCCCCATCATGACATGCGTGCGGCCGATGTTGAGCAGCGCCTCGGCCTGCTGGTGGGGATTCTTCAGCTCGATGCCGTGGGCGAGCATCTCGTTGAAGAGCTGGAGCCCGAGCTCCGCCTGGCCGGTCTCGCGGTAGAGCTCGCCCAGGGTTCCGACGCAGTGCGCCTTGTTGAAAGTGCTCTCGAGGCCGGGTCCCACGAGGAGGTCTTCGCACATGCGCAGTCCCAGGCGGTAGCGCCCGAGCGCCTCATCGCGCCGGCCCTGGCGGTCGAGCTTCCGGCCAAGGTCGAGGTGCAGGCCCGCGTAGTTCATCTTCACGCGCGGGGTATAGGTGGCATCGCCCGCGCTATCGCCGAGCTCCATGGCGAGGCGGTAGTGGCGCTCGGCTTCGTCGAAGCGCCCCTTGTCGCCGAGGAGGATCCCCAGCGAGTTGTGCAGCCGGATCCAAAGATGGTCGCACGTGATCCGCTCGATCTCGTCGTGGGCCTCGTAGAGGGCCTGCAGCGCTTCCTCGCGGGCGCCCATCTGGTACTCGCAGGCCGCGGCGGAGATGAGTGCCGAAGCCTTCGCGGGCGCATCGGCGCAACGCTCGGCGATGACCAGCGCCTGGAGGCTCGACTCGAGCCCGGCGCCGTATTCGGCCGAGAGGTATTGGCACGTGGAGATGTTGACGAGTGCCAGCGAAAGCGCGAGGTCGGCGCCCGAGGCGGCCGCAAGCGCGCGCGCCTCGCGGGCGAGCGG
>JBAQKF010000034.1:0-34443 GCA_049300695.1 Usitatibacter sp. | reverse complement strand
GCGCGAGCCTCGGGGTCTGTCCCCGAACTAGCGACCCCAGACGAAAGTACTGGGTCTTCAAGCCGATTTTCGGCGCGGTTCGCTTCGCCCATCATGCGTGCTCATTCAACTGGAGGGCACCATGGGTCTTGCGAATCTTTCGGTCCGGGCGCGTCTTACGATCCTTCTCGCGTTCGTCAACGTACTACTGCTCGTCGCCGCCGGGTACGCCTATTACGCCCTCACGCGCCAAAGCGCGCAGCTCGAAGCCGTCATCAACACCCAGAACCGCGTGGAGGCCGCAGGCGACCTCGCGCGCCGGGCGCAGATCGACTTCAAGGTCCAGGTCCAGGAATGGAAGGACCTCCTGATCCGCGGCGGCGACACGGAGCTCTTCAACAAGCACCTCAAGGGATTCAACGAGCGCTCGGCCGCGGTCCGCGATGACCTCTCCAAGCTCGCGCCGATGCTCGACAAGCTGGGCCTTCAGGCCACGCTCGCCAACGACCTCGTCACCGAGCAGGCGGAGCTCGATCGCCGCTACATGGAAGCCCTCAAGCTCTACGACGGCTCGAAGCCCACCAGCACGCTCGAAGTGGACAAGGCCGTTCGCGGCATGGACCGCGCGCCCACCGAGCACTTCGCCGATATCGTGAAGAAGATCCAGCAACAAGGCGACTTGCTCGACGACGCCGCCATGTCCGCAGCCGACAAGACGAAGACGGCGCTCCTCGCCGGCCTCCTCGCCCTCGCCGTCGTCACGATCGTCGTGAGCACGGCCTGGGGCACGATGACGATCAGCACGATCGTTCGCCGCTTGCGCCGCGCCACGGAAGTGGCCCGCACGGTGGCCGCCGGAGACCTCACGACGCAGATCGACGTGGGCCGCCCGGACGAGCTGGGCCAGCTGCTCGCGTCGCTTCGCGACATGAACGGTTCCCTCGCCGGCATCGTCGATCGCGTCCGCGAATCCGCCGAGAAGGTGACTGTCGCCTCGTCGCAGATCGCCGCGGGCAACATGGATCTTTCTTCGCGCACCGAAGAGCAGGCCTCGAACCTCGAGGAAACCGCCGCCTCCATCGAGGAGATGACGGCGACTGTCGGCCAGAACGCGCAGCACGCCGCCCAGGCCAACGAGCTCGCCGCCGCCGCGAAGGAAGTCGCCAGGAAGGGCGGCCACGTCGTGGGCGAGGTCGTGAAGACGATGGAAGGCATCCAGGCGAGCTCCCACAAGATCTCCGACATCATCAGCGTGATCGACTCGATCGCGTTCCAGACGAACATCCTCGCGCTCAATGCAGCGGTCGAAGCGGCGCGCGCCGGCGAGCAGGGCCGCGGCTTCGCGGTCGTCGCCGCCGAAGTGCGCAGCCTCGCGCAGCGCTCCGCCAACGCGGCGCGCGAGATCAAGGGCCTCATCACCGAATCCGTGCAGCGCGTCGACGACGGCTCGAAGCTCGCCGGCGGCGCGGGCACGACGATGAACGAGATCGTCTCCAGCGTGAACCGCGTCTCGCAGCTGATCAGCGAGATCGCCGGCGCCACGGCCGAGCAGAGCTCGGGCATCGCCCAGGCCAACGCGGCCGTGAGCCAGCTCGACAAGGTGACGCAGCAGAACGCGGCGCTCGTCGAGGAGTCGACGGCGGCGTCCGAATCGCTGCGCAGCCTCGCCGTGGAGATGTCGGAGGCGGTCGCCGTGTTCCAGCTTGCCAGCCACAAGGCGGCGCCCGCCTTGCCTGCTTCGCCCGCTCAAATGGCGATCAAGAGTTACCAGGCGCGCGCGCTTGCGAACTCCTCCGGCGGCCCGCGCCTCGCCAACAAGGCGGCCGCGGCCAACACCCGCCTCGAAGAAGAATGGAAGGAGTTCTGATGAACACCCACGAGACCCTGGGCGCGCGCGAGGAGTTCCTCACGTTCCGTCTCGGCCAGGAAGAGTACGCGATCGACATCCTGCAGGTTCGTGAGATCCGCGCGCAGGAGCCGGTGACACGCATCGCCGACGCCGCCGAATTCGTGATGGGCGTCATCAACCTGCGCGGCGCGATCGTCCCGATCCTCGACCTGCGCATCAAGTTCAACCTGCCGCGCGCCAACGATGCTTCCACGGTCGTGATCATCCTCAGCATCGACGAGCGCCTCACGGGAGTGGTCGTGGATGCGGTGAGCGACGTGGTGTCGCTGCTGGCCGACCAGATCCGCCCCACGCCGGCACTCGATGGCTCGAACAGCTCCGCCTTCATCCGCGGCATCGCGCCGGTGGATGGACGCATGCTGATCGTGGCCGACATCGCCGCGCTGCTGATCGCCCCGGGCCTCGAGCCCCAGGCGCTGGCGGCCTGATGCCTCGCATCACATACGAGCTCGCGCTGGGCATGGCGTTGGCCCTGGAAGCGTCGGAGTCGGACATGGAGCGCATCCGCGCCCTGCTCCACGACCGCGCCGACGCGGCCGAGTCGCTGCAACTCGTGGTCGAGCTCCTCGGGCGGGCAAGACGCCGCATCGAGACGGTCCGCGAAGCCCTCAACGAAGCCGCCGAGCCCATCTTTTTTTCCTGAAGGAGCGTGAAGCAATGAGAGCAGGCAGCGTGCACACCACGACGCGGGAGCCGCAAGGCCCGGCGTACCTGGTGGAACTGAAGCTGGATCCCACGCGGTTCCCGCGGCGCAAATCCTTCATGCCGCTCGTGTCGAAGGTCGCGGGCCTCGGGCACGTGGATTCAATCGAGCTGGCACTCGCGCCCAACGGGGGCGGCCGCCTGGGTTTCCTCATGTACGGCGCCGGCAGCCTCGCGCAACTGCGCGATTGCCTGCGCAGGATCGTCGGCGAAGAGTCGATCGTCTCGTGCCGCGCGCACGCCGCATAGGGGAGCCTTCCGAAAGTGTCACGCTTCGGCGTCGCCATCGCTTTGCTGCTCGCGCTCGTCCCGGTCCCCGCATCCGGGGCCGTGCCGGAGGCACGCGTGTCATCGCTCGTGGTGGTAACCGACGACCACTATCCGCCGTACCTCTTCCGGTCTGACGACGGAACGCTGCAAGGCATCGTCAAGGACCGCTGGCAGCTCTGGTCGGAGCGCAACGGAATTCCCGTCGAGGTCCGCGGCATCGACTGGTCCTCGGCGCAGGAGAGCGTCCGTACCGCCAACGCCGACGTGATCGACGCGATCGCCGACACCAGCGGCCGCGTGGGCCAGTTCGAATACTCCGAAAGCCACGACGACATTGAAGCGCGCCTGTACTTCAGCCGGGGGCTCACCGGCATCGTGGACGCCTCGAGCGTGCGCGGCATGTTGGTGGCGGCCAAGCGCGATAGCGCGTGCAGCGAATGGCTGCGCGCCCACGGCGTCACCCATTTCGAGTTCTATCCGGATTCCCAGGCGCTCGTGAAGGCCGCCGCCGCCGGCGAGGTGCGCGTCTTCTGCATGGACGCGCTGCCCGCGCGCTATTTCATCTACCGCGAGGGCATCTCGGGCGAGTTCAACGAGAGCGCCCCGCTCTACACCGCGCACCTGCACTGGGCCGTTCGCAGCGGCCGCGGGAGTCTCCGCTCCTTCGTCGAGCGCGGATTCCAGCGCATCTCCGAGGATGAGCTCGAGCGCATCGATGCCAAGTGGATGGGGGCGGCGCTCCGCTCGCCGCTCGACGTGCGCTTCCTCTATGCGCTCGCCGCCATTCCGGTCGCGCTCCTCGCGTTCTCGGGCATCCTGCTGCTCTGGAACCGGTTCCTGCGCCTTCGCGTGGAAGAGCGCGCGCAGTATTTTTCCACGCGCGATCCCCTCACGGAGCTGCCGGCGCGCGGGTTGCTCTACGATCGCCTCACGCAGGCCATCGCCCAGGCCGGACGCAGCGCCAGCGGCGTGGCGGTGCTCTTCGTGGACCTCGACCGCTTCAAGGCGGTGAACGATTCCTTCGGCCACGCCGTCGGCGACCGCGTGCTTCGCGAGACCGCCTTGCGTTTGCAGGGCCTCGCACGCAGTTCCGACACCGTGGCGCGCATCAGCAGCGACGAGTTCGTGGTCGTGCTCGCCAACCTGGAGAAGGCGGGAGACGCCGGCACCTTCGCGCGCAAGGTGCAGGGCGAGCTTACCCGCCCCTACCAGCTCGACGGCACGCCCGTGCACTGCACGGCGAGCATCGGCATCGCGGTGCATCCGGGCGATGGCGCCAACGCCGGCACCCTCATCCAGAACGCGGACATCGCCATGTACCGCGCCAAGGAAAGCGGGCGCAACAACTTCCAGTTCTTCCTGCCCGAGATGCACGAGAGCGTGGCGCGGCGCCTGCACCTGGAGATCGCGCTGCGCGGCGCGCTCGCGCGCAAGGAGTTCCTCGTCCACTACCAGCCGAAGATCGACGTGGGCAACGGCGCCATCACCGGATTCGAGGCGTTGCTGCGCTGGCGCCATCCGGAGTTCGGACAGCTGTCGCCCTCGGAGTTCGTGCCGGTCCTCGAGGATACGGACCTCATCGTGCCCGTGGGCGAATGGGTGCTGCAGACGGTGTGCGAGCAGATCCGCCGCTGGTCCGGGCGCGGGCTCGCGCCTCGTCCCGTCGCGGTGAACCTTTCGGCGCGACAGTTCCGCCTGGAAAACCTCGACGCCGTCGTGGAACGCATCGTCACCGCCACGGGCATCGACCCGTCGCTGCTCGAGCTCGAGCTCACCGAGACGCTGCTCATGCACGATCCCGAGCGGGCGATCCGCACGCTGGGCAACCTCGTGCGCTTCGGCGTGAGCCTCGCCGTCGACGATTTCGGCACGGGCTACTCGAGCCTCGCCTACCTCAAGCGCTTCCCCATCCACTCGCTCAAGATCGATCGCGCGTTCATTTCCGACGCGACCACGAACCCGGACGACGCCGCGATCACGCTCGCCATCATCAACCTGGGGCATAGCCTCGGACTGAAGGTCGTGGCCGAGGGCGTCGAGACCGAGGAGCAGCTCGCGTTCCTGCGCGCGAACGGCTGCGACCAGATGCAGGGATTCTTCTTCAGCCCCGCCATCCCGGCCGACGACGCGGGGGCGATGCTCCCGCGCGAACCCGCTCAGGTGCCCGAGGCGATCTCCGAGCGCAGCCACTCCACGAACTGACGCGCCTCGATCCGGTCGCGCGCGTCGCGCGCGAAGACCGCATGGTAGGCGCGCGCAAGCTGCTGCTGGCGCCCGAAGAGCGGGATCAGGCGCTTGGCGCGCACTTGCTGCGCGGTGAGCGTCATCCGCCCCAGCGCCACGCCCTGCCCGTGCAGCGCGCCGTGGACCACCTGGTCGTACTGGTCGAACGTGAGGGCTCCCGCCGGCGTGGGATCCTCCACACCCATCGCCTCGAACCATGCGGCCCACGTAAGCCAGGGCCAGCGGCGCTGCGCGTCGTGCAGGTAGAGCAGCACGTGGTGGCGCAGGTCCTCGGGGCGCTTCAACGGCAGTCCGGCGCGGCGCGCTTCCTTCGCGTACTCGGGGCTGCACATCGCCGCGAGATGCTCGCCCACGAGGAACACGGCGGCCGGGGGCTCGCGCCCCACGGGGCAATCGCGAATCGCGAGGTCGACGCCTTCACGCTCGAGGTCCACCACTTCGTGCGTCGCCATGATGCGAACGTCCACGCGCGGATGCTCCTTGCGGAAGCGCGCGAGGCGCGGCACGAGCCAGAGCGCCGCGAAAGAGACCGTGGTGGTCACCGTGAGCACGTGGTTCTGCCGCGCTTCGCGCAGCTTCCTCGTGGCCTCGCGCAACTCCCCCAGGGCCTGCGAGACGCCGCGAAAGTAGGCCTGGCCCGCGTCCGTGAGGGCGAGCGCCTTGTGGCGGCGCTCGAAGAGCGGCACGCCCACGAAGCTCTCGAGGGCCTGGATCTGGCGGCTCACGGCCGACTGGGTGAGGTAGAGCTCCGCGGCCGCGCGCGTGAACGAGAGATGGCGGGCAGCGGCCTCGAAGCCCCGCAGGAGGTCCAGCGGCGGGAGGGCGCGGTTCGGGCTAGCCATGCGTGGGACTCATGCTAGTGATGCACCGTTTTCGTTTGAACAAGAGGTATGGCACGCCCATTATGCATGCACGTAGTTCATTCATCAAGGAGCCCCAGATGCAAGTCAATGCCCAAGCCCCGGCGCTCTTCCTCGAGCATGGCGAAGTTCTCACCCTGGACGACGCGGAAGGGGTTCGCATCGGCGCGCGCACGGGGATGGTGTGGGTCACGCAGGAAGGCCGCTTCCAGGACGACATCGTGAGCCCCGGCGACGCGATCGTCGTCACCAACGCCGGCCGCACGATCGTCCAGGCCCTGCGCCCCGCGTGGATCACGATCGCGCCGCGCCCCGAAGCCGCGAACGACGCCCACTGACAACCCAGCCGGAGGACACCATGCACTTCGAAGCCCCATGGCATGCCCAGGGCTTGCGGTGGATCGCAAGCCTGCTTGAATCGGCCGCCGCTCTCCTCGAGCGCAGCGCCCACGAAGTCCGGGACGAATGCACCGGCCCCAATTGCGTGGAGAAGGTACGGCTACGCGCGCACCTGCGCGGCCTCTAGCAGCATCGCGTCGCCGTAGCTGAAGAAGCGGTAGCGCGCCTGCACGGCGTGCTCGTAGGCACGCCGGATGTTCGCCGCGCCCGCGAAGGCCGACACGAGCATCAGCAGCGTCGAGCGCGGCAGGTGGAAATTCGTGACGAGCCGGTCGACGACCCTGAACTCGTATCCCGGGACGACGAAAAGCCGTGTCTCGGCGCTGCCCGGGCGAACCCCGCCTTCCGCGGCCGCCGACTCGAGCGCGCGCAGCGCCGTCGTGCCCACCGCGAGCACGCGCCCCTTCGCCGCCCTCGCTTTCGCGATGGCCTGCACCGTCGCCTCGGGGATGCTGTACCACTCCGAATGCATCACGTGCTTCGAGAGGTCGTCGGCGCGCACCGGCTGGAACGTGCCCGCGCCCACATGCAGCGTCACCGAAGCGCGAGCGACACCGTTCGCGGCGAGCTTTGCCAGCAGCGCATCGTCGAAGTGCAATCCCGCCGTGGGCGCCGCCACCGCGCCGGGCGTCCGCGCGTACACGGTCTGGTAGCGCGCTTCATCGCTCGCATCGGCCGAGTGCGTGATGTAGGGCGGCAGCGGAACCTCGCCGTGCGCGTCGAGGGACTCGAGGACGCTCCCCGGAAACTCGAGCTCCCAAAACTCGCCCTGGCGGCCCGCGACGTAGACCTCCTCGCCGCCGAGGATCAATCGACGCCCCACCTTGGGCGCCTTGCTCGCCCGCACCTGGACCAGCGCGTAGCGTTCGGCCACGATGCGCTCGACCAGCACTTCAATCTCCCCGCCCGAATCCTTGTGCCCGTGCAATCGCGCCTTGATGACGCGCGTGTCGTTCACTATGAGGAGATCGTTCGGGGCGAGCAGCGAGGAGATGCCGGGGAATTGCAGGTCCTCGATTACGCCCGTCTTTCCGTCCAGATGCAGCAACCGGCTCGCCGTGCGCGACGCGGCCGGATGCTGCGCGATCAGCTCGGGCGGGAGTTCGTAGTCGAAGTCGGAAAGGTGCACCCTTCCATTATAATTTCGGGTTCCTTCCCGGCCGGGATGGCGGAATTGGTAGACGCACGGGACTCAAAATCCCGCGGTGGCAACACCATGTGGGTTCGATTCCCACTCCCGGCACCAAAGACTCAATCTCAACAGTTCGTTAGTGGTCACTAACCATCGATTCTCAGAGGGGAACTCGTTCACAGATGGGTCGGGCCGGTTCGGACTGGTCCGTTGACTGCCGGGGGTAACTGGGGGTAAATTTAGAGCCATATACCCCCACCTGGCTCGGAAGTACCCCCATGGCCGGATCCGACTTTCTGACCGATCGCGCGGTGCAAAACGCGAAGCCGAAAGCCGCTGCGTACAAGCTCACCGACGGGCGAGGAATGTATCTGCTCGTCAAGCCCGACGGTGCGAAGTATTGGCGGCTTAAGTACCGCTACGCGGGCAAAGAGAAGCTCCTCTCGCTCGGCGTATATCCCGACGTCAAGCTGAAAAGCGCCCGAACGAAACGCGACGCCGCACGCGAACAGGTTGCCGCTGGCCTCGATCCCTCGGTGGCGCGCAAGGCGGAAAAGCGCCTGCAGCGCATTTCTGCATCGAACACCTTCGAAGCGATTGCCCTTGAGTGGCATGGGAAGCAGAAGGCGAAATGGTCCGAAGCGCACGCAGATGCAGTGCTTTCGCGCCTCGAGCGAGATCTGTTCCCCTCGATCGGCCGCGAACCAATTGCCTCAGTCTCCGCTCAGGTTTTGCTCGAAGCACTACGGAAAATCGAGGCCCGGGGTGCCCTTGAGCTCCTCTCGAAGTCTCGCGTAGTTGCTGGCCAAGTTTTTCGCTACGCGATCGCCACCGCGCGCGCCACTTCGGATCCAACGGTAGCTCTGAGGGGAGCCTTCGAACAACGCGAGACTCGCAACTACGCGCGCCTTCACGAGCCCGATCTTCCCGAATTTCTCAAGAAGCTTGAGGGATATGAAGGCACGAGGCTCACGAAGCTGGCCATCAAGCTGCTCGCTCTGACCTTTGTCCGCACCGGTGAGCTTCGCGGCGCCCGTTGGCCAGAGTTCAATTTCGAAGAGCGCGAATGGCACATTCCAGCCGAGCGAATGAAAGGCGGTAGTGAGCACATCGTCCCACTCTCGGATCAAGCCATCGCGGTTCTGCGAGAGATCGAAAAACTTAGCGGCGATGAGGATTTCTCATTCCCAAACGAGCACCACGCGAAGAAGCCAATGAGCGAAAACACAATCCTCTTCGCCCTCTATCGCATGGGCTACCGGGGGCGCGCCACCGGCCATGGCTTTCGCGCAACCGCTTCGACGATCTTGAATGGAGTCAAGAAAGCGCAGGGTCGAACCTGGAATGCCGACGTGATCGAGAGACAGTTGGCGCACAAGGAGGCGAACAAGATCAGGGCCGCCTATCACCACACTCAGTATCTCGAGGAGCGAGCGACGATGATGCAATGGTGGGCCGACTATCTCGATGCAAAGCGCGCCGAGGGCGAGGCCGAGGCGAGCGAAGAGAAGGTGCCTAGTCTGCAGCGCAAGCGCGCCTAGTTACAGCCAATGGCAAGGCCAAAGGTCCCCACCCCAATTTCTGCAAGTTTTGACGTCACGACGTCCAAGCTTTCTGCGGCGAATCTTCTGAAGCTCGGCGAGCGCCTTGGTGCACCTCTGAGCGAGGAACAGAGTGAGCAGGTAGCCACGATCCTCTGTACTCACCGCGATGCGGCGGCCGTTAGTGAAGATAAGACGCCTGCGAATGTCGCGGAGGCGCTTCGCAGGGCGAAGCAAGAGAAATCGCTTGGCACCTTACTGGATCCTCGGAGCGGATTGGATGAAATCACGTTTGATTCGCTCGCTGCCGTGACCGGCGCTTCTTGGGCAGACATTGAACGTGTGATCGACAAACGTATTGCTGAGTTGCGCACTCTTAAGAAGTTGCATAGCGCGCACCAACGGATCCTTGGCCTCACTGCCTGGCTGCTGGGACAGGTGTACCGGCAGCATCACAAGATCAAAGATTTGCCCCCGTCCTCTAAACAAAACCGTGCTTGCCGACGGTTCGTGTGTGACGCCCTCGAGTCCGCGCGTATCCCGTTTCCAGATCCGACGAGGAACCCCAGGCGAATCGACGAGCTCATTTGGTCCAACGCGCTGACCGTTAGAAACACATCGGGAGCGCGTACCAAGACTGTGGAGATTTTCTGAACTGACCGGTCTAGCCTTCCTACCTCAGCCAAGGAGGTTCGCAAATGACCAAATCAGTTCAGGACGAGAGCAAGGCGGCCGGCAGTCTTCGCATACTCCGACCGCGGCGCGCGTGCGCCATGCTCGGAATTGGGAAAACCCAATTCAACCACCTTGCGCGAACTGATCCAACATTTCCGAAAAAGATCGCTCTGGGTGCTCGGGCTGTAGGAGTCTTGGAAAGCGACCTCCGCGCGTGGATTGAATCGCGCGTGCGACGCGACGCCGCTTGATTCGCCATGTACCAGGCCCAAACGCTACTTTCAAGGCTCGAGAAGGTGAAGGTGACCGGGCGCGACCGTTGGCTCGCGTGCTGCCCAGCGCACGAAGACCGCCATCCGAGCCTTTCGATCCGAGAAGTCGACGATGGCCGCGTGCTCGTGCACTGCTTCGCGGGCTGCGCTGTCGATGACGTGCTTGCCGCCGTCGGCCTCGACTTCGACGCGTTGTCCCCACCGAAACCTATCGGACACGCACGGCCCGAGCGCAAACCGTATCGAGTCCAAGACGTGATTACGGCGCTGGATTTCGAGCTGACAGTCGCCCTCATCTATCTGGCCGATATCCGAGAGGGCCGGGAGATCGCAGACCGCGAGCGCGCTGGCGAATGTCGCGCGCGCGTTGTGCGCTTCATGGAGGAATTGCGACTTGCATCGTGATGATCCGGCGGCTCTCTCGGCTAACGTAATCGAGCTGATGCGCAAGCGGGACGAGACACCTCCCCAGTTTTCCGACGATGCGCTGGCCGCCGAGTTCACGCGCGAGCACGGCGATGATTATCTCTACGTCGCCCCCTGGGGTCGATGGCTAAAGTATGACGGTACGCGTTACATCGAGGACCGCACCACAAACGTTTATGCACTCGCGCGGGCCGTATGTCGTGATGTTGCGGCCAACACAACTGATGAACGCCTCGCGCGCAAGATCGCAAGCGCGCAAACGGTGGCGGCCGTAGAAAGGTTGGCCCGCTCTGATCCGAAGCACGCGGCGCTTCCAGAGCAATTCAACGCCGACAGCTTCCTATTGAATACGCCCGCCGGAACTGTGGATCTCCGCACGGGTGAGATGCGTTCACATCACAAAGAAGATCGCCTTACGCAGCGCACCGCCGTAGCTCCGAGCCAAGACGGTGATCCCACGAACTGGATGCAATTCCTCGCGGACGTGACCTGCGAGAACAGCCAGCTCGAGTCCTACCTGCAACGGCTGATCGGTTATTGCCTCACCGGTGATGTGCGAGATCACATTCTCGCGTTCTTTCACGGATGTGGCGCCAATGGAAAGAGCACCTTTCTTGACCTAGTAATCGGTCTCTTGGGCGACTACGCCAAACAGGTTCCCGCTGAGACGTTGACCGAAGCCAGAGGCGAACGACATCCAACCGATGTTGCGAATCTGCTCGGCGTGCGCCTCGCCGTTTCCTCCGAGCTAGAGGAGGGCCAGTATTGGGCGGAGGCGCGAGTCAAGTCGCTCACTGGGGACGCCAAGCTCTCGGCGCGCTTCATGCGCCAAGACTTTTTTGAATTCCAACGCACCCACAAGCACGTCGTCGCCGGGAATCATCGGCCGGCAATCCGCGTGGTCGATCCTGCGATCCGGCGTCGAGTTCAGCTCGTCCCCTTCGAGGCCCGTTTCGATGGTGATCGGGCCGACCGGGACATGCCGCGGAAGCTGATGGCGGAAGGCGCCGCGATCCTCCAGTGGGCAATCCAAGGCTGTCTTGAGTGGCAGCGAATCGGACTCGCGCCACCCGAGACAATAGAGGCCGCCAGCCGTGACTACATGGACGCCCAGGACACGCTCGGCGCGTGGTTGGAGGAGAAGTGCGAAACCACCGATCCAGATGCGCGGACGCGTTCTAGCGCCCTTCACATGAGCTTCAGCGAATGGAAGGAGGCGCGAGGCGAACGACCCCTGTCGATGGTTCGCTTTTCCGGCCAGCTTGAACAACGGTTCCCAAAGAAGAAGGGCGCCGATGGTTGCATGGTCTTCGTGGGAATAGCGATCAAGTGACGCTGCGGAGACCTACGGAGGGTTTTCCCTATTACCCCATCACGCGCGCGCGCCCACGAGACGGGCATTACGGCAATCCCTCCGTTAACCTCCGTTCGCCCGTCGTCTTGGCCCATGCAAAGCTGACGAGAACAGCGGACGAGCGGGGGATAGGTAGGCTCCGCACGGCGCGCTGCAGGTTCCGGGAAGATAGGGGGCCTATGAATCGCTTGTGGGGGTTCCCACGGGCTCCAGGCGGCACGTTGCACGTTCTGGATACAGAGTAGGAACCGCTTGTGGGACTCCCACGCCCTTACATCAATGGTGAACCGAGACCCGACTGCCGGGCGCCGCAGCGCGGCTCCTGTGCCCGGAACCGAACCGCAACGGGCGTTCTCGACCGAACACGGGGTGGCGTTACCCTCACGCCTGGCAGAGTTACCCCAACCCTTACCCCTTCTCCACCTGCGCTCTTCGCAAGCAGATTCGCCGTGGTGCCTGGCACGCTCGCCCTCAGCGTGACGGGTGCTTAAAGAGTCCATTTGGGCCTGATGGTTCTTTAAGCGGAGGCCCCCACGGACCTCCCCCAAACCAAAAAAATCGAGCCCCACAAATGACTGAACGTGTGCTTGGTGGCAAGAGGCCCAGCCCGGCTTCAATGGAAGGGATTCAATTTGGCGGATTCGCCGAACAACGCCCGCCGCGCCCCGCCCCGTCGAACAAGGGCACCACAAAGTATCCGTTCGATGAGTTGCAGGTTGGCCAGGCGCTCTACGTCGAGCGCAGCCGGTCGGCCGTGCGCGAAGCATTGCGCCGATTTCTCGCGAACAACAAAGCAATGAAGTTCGAGGTGTGGCAAGGGGCGGGGAAGCGCATCGTCGTAAAGCGTATCAAGTAGGACGAATCGCTTGCTGGTAGACGACTGATAGAGAGGTGGGTCGAGATCCAAGGGGTGTAAGATCGCGCCGCTAGGGATCCACTCACAACGAAGCTAGTAGCCGCCCGCGCCGGGTGCTCGCAGACTGCGTGGACGAAGAAGGGGGGCTCCATGCGACTCTGGATTCTGTTTGCCACGACCCTATTGGTCTGGTCTTTGGCACACGCCGACCCAATTGCGCGGGTCGAAGGAAGAGACGTTGCGAGCGACCTCGGGTCGCGGCCGCTGGAATCGAATTTCCGCCAATCCTTCTCAGCTAACTCCGCGCCGACGGAGATCGTGCTGCCAGCACCGAATGCCGCTGAGACCTCCCGTCTCGACAAGCCGGCGGGCGTACCCCTAATCGGTGTCCCTCGCGCAAATTATGTCGCGGCGCTCACTAAGAGCGCGCGGGCGCTCATGTGGCAGCCCGCTTTAGGCGGTCGCGTTGCCACCGTCGCAGTACAGTCGAGTGGCGCAGCAGCTCTCAGGGTTGGCATTCGGGTGAGCAGCCTACCAAAGGGAATGGAGATCCGAGACGCGTCCCGCACTGACTGGCGCAGCGGCGGAAAGGCTCAAACGCTCTCGGCACCGCTGATAGCAACCCTCTACGGCACGGGCAGCAGTTTGATATGGACTCCCGTTACGTCAAGCGACACGCAAGTAATCGAGTTGTTCGTTCCGGATGGTTCCGGGGCGGATCCTGGTGGCATAGCCATCGAGAACGTTTCTCACCTACTCATTGATCCGTTCAGCGCGCCTGCCCCGGTGCCATTGATTCGAGAAAAGCTACTTTCTTGTGAAGAGAACTACAGCTGCGCAACGGATCCCACCATCCAGACTGCGGGGCGAGCTGTCGCGAAGATTGTTCTAACACTCGCCAACGGAGACACAGTGAGTTGCTCGGGAGCATTACTCAATGACCGAGGCAGCACCGGGACACCATGGTTCGCAACCGCCGCGCACTGCGGAATCAAGGATCAGAGCGCGGCCTCCGGCCTGCAGTTCGTCTGGTACTACGAGCTATTGTGCGGCACAACGAATGTAAGTCCGAATTACACGACCACTGTAGGCGCTCAATACTTGCTTTGGGACAGCGCGATCGATTTTAGCTTTCTGAAGATCTTAGGGCCTATTCCGTCCGGACTTCGACTTCTCGGGTGGGATCCGTCTCAGCTCACGCCAGGTACATCGGTATTCGGTGTCCATCATCCGGCGGGTTACTACAAAGCCTATTCGCAGGGCGCCACCGGTCCGATCGGCCCGATCTCCTTCTCCGAGACTGGCACCCTATTTCACATCTCGTCAGCATCTGTTTCGTGGACATTCGGCGACGTTGAGCAAGGTAGCAGCGGCTCGCCGTTGATGACTTCGGATGGCTCGTTTCGGGGAACACTGAGTGCCGTACCTGCCAATGCTTCCTGCTCCCAACCTGTGGGATTTTATGCGCAGTTCGCGGAAGCGTACCCAGAGATCAGGACTTGGATTGATCCGACAACCACACCGACGTTCGCTCACTCGGCATCTCAGACGCTCTCAGTTCAACCGACGGCGCTCTTGTCCACAACACAAACTGGCTATCTCGCCTCCAGCACTGACGACAATTGGTTTCGATTCAGCATTCCGCAGACGGGATATTGGCTCTTTGGCTCGACCTACGCTACAGGCGCGAGCACCAATACGTTTGGTTGGCTCTACGCATCAGATGGCACGACGCTCCTGGACTCGAGCGCCAGCCATGCATCCACGCCAAACTTTTTTCTCTTTGGCCGCGTCTTGCAGCCGGGCACATTCTTCGTGCGAGTGACGGGTGCCAGTGGGTCATTCGGCCCCTATATCCTCCAGTCGCTCTTTGAACCAGATGATCCGGATGGGAATGGCGGATTCCCATGGGTCGGCACGCAGCTCTCTCCTAACGGCTCCAGTTCTGGCGCCATCGTCAGGCCGGGAGACGTCGATTTCTTCATCGTTGACTTGCCAACGGCGGGAATGCTTACCGTCCAGTCAACTGGTACGACCGACACGGTCGGATATTTGTTTGACTCAAACGTCAATAAGCTCGATACCAACGACGATACCTCTCCAAGCAACTTGAACTTCTCAATGCAGGACACCTTGCCGGCTGGCCGCTACTACGTCGGCGTCGTCGGCTATGACGTGACAACGCTTGGGAATTACGGAATCTCAGCATCCTTTACGCCCTCATCGGGTGTTAACGCCAATACCCCTGGCCCTTTGAGTGGACTGTGGTGGAATCCGAACGAGTCGGGCTGGGGGATCGCTTTCACTCAGCGGCGCAATATTGTCTTCGGGGCTTGGTACACATATGACAATGCTGGCAGGCCCAAGTGGTATGTCGCAGCCAACTGCCCGTTGCCTTCCGGGGATTCCGGAACGAGCGGAACGTGCACCGGGTCCTTGTACCAGGTAACCGGCCCGACGTTCTTCGGCGCGACGTTCAACTCCGCCCTCGACAACGTATCGTCTGTAGGTTCTCTCACAGTGAGTTTCCAGAGCGCGAGCGCGGCCACGATGAGCTACACGGTGGGCGGTCAGAGTCGTACCGTGTCTATCATTCGCCAGGTATTCCAGTCTGGAACCACGCCTCCCGCAGTGGACTACACCGACCTCTGGTGGAATCCGAACGAATCGGGCTGGGGCATGGAGATCACTCAGCAGTACGGCGTGATGTTCCTCGCCTGGTACGTCTACGACAGTGGAGGAAACCCGGTGTGGTACGTGGCGCCCGATTGCATCGTTCAGGGCAGCAGCTGCACGGGCACGGTATACAGCACACTCGGGCCCCCGCTAGGGCCCACCTTCAATCCCAGCGCCGTGCAGGCGTTGGCGGTCGGCACGATCACCGCGACCTTCACTGACGCAAACAACGGCACGCTCACCTACACGATCGGCGGTGTTCAGGGCTCGAAAGCCATCACGCGACAGCTGTTCTAAGCCGCGTGCTGGACCAAGGGCTCCGCTCGGCGGCTACGCGGCGCCAAGTTGTTGAGTTCTCACGTCTGGGCGAGGATCCGGCGAAGGCGTAGGATGAGCACCACGTAACATCGCCAAGGGGTCGCACATGAAGCTTCATGCCGTAACTGGTGCTCTCATCCTTTCGCTGGCGTCGGTATGTGCGATCGCCCAGACCTGTCCGTACGATTCGCGTTGCCTCAACAACCCGTATGGGGCTGGCAGTCCGTACAAGCCCGATGGATTGAATAATCCGTATAGCCAATACGGAAGTCCGTACAGCAACAAGTCTGCGAACAACCCCTACGCAACGGACGCTCCGAAGATCTACGATTCGCAGGGCAAGTACCACGGCAAGTTGAGCACGAATCCCTACGACCCGGACTCAACATCGAATCCCTACGGCCGCTACGGCAGTCAATATTCACCGGACAGCATCAACAATCCGTATGGTGCGGGGAATCCCTACAATCCGAAGCCGCTGTACGTCGCCCCCTCAACAAAGTAGCGAGAACTTCGAAGCCTATGGTGTCTGATAGCGCGACGCGATTGGTTTGATCGGCACCGAACTCCCTGACTCGTCGAAAGCGGCCCAGCAAGACCAATCCCGCTGTCGAGACTTGCCGACGTAGCTCGAGAGCTCGCCGTATTTGGGTTTAGCACCGGTAGCCCTTGACTGCTATCTAACGCGCCTGAACGCTCCGCTAGCACCGCGTCCCGACTGCGCGCGGAGCAATGATGGCCGCGTCATCTTTCGCGATGGAAGCTCGCCTGCACGGAAGCCGCGGAAGGGTCGCAGACCTTCGCCGTCGAGAAGGGATAGCCACCAGGAAAAGCTGCCTTACTTCCCGCGACGTGTCCCCTTCTTGGACCCTTTGACTGACGGCTCTTCTCGAAATTTCTCTGGAAAGATCTGGATGCGACCATCCTTCTTGTCATGGACATTCTGTGAGCGTGAGGAAAATCCTCTGGTCGTGACGCGCCCAACGACGTACTTGAACGGCTGAACCCGACTTCCGTCGAACGTCACGAACACGTGAGGCGCGCCGTCTACCCAATCGTCGCCGATTTCATCAATGTCAATGATGTCGTCATACGCGATGATCCCGAATACTTCCAACCACGCCCTGCGCTCCTCCGGAAGCGTCTCCCAGAACGCGAATATTTCACTTCGAATCTTGTCATCGAGATCCTTGCCGAGCCAAGGGTCATCGTGCCACCCGTTCGCAGCGTCATTGAATACAAAAGCGGCGTCCCACTTATAGTTCTCGTCCAGGTACGCGAAGTATTTCCTAGTCAGGAATGCGGGTCCGTCGTGATTGAACTCGAGGAACTTACGTACCAGCCATCGAGGATCGCGCTCAAACTCCTCCTTCGACGTCATGAATGGGTATTGGTCATCCTGTGAGTCGCGCAGTAGGACACTCTGATAGGCTTTGGACTCCAAGATTCGATGCGCTCTACGTTTCGTAGCAAGTCTTGACCTGATCGCAGAGCGAGTCGAACGTCTTCGAATCTGAAGAGAAATACCGAAATACGCGAACAATAGGTGGTCGTTTTTCGGCTGCACGAGCAGATCCTCAAGCTCACCTCGTCCCCATATTTGAATCTCCTGGACGCCAAAATCACGACACCTCGCGATGAACCGATCTCGTGTCGTCCGAGAAAAATTGGCAGGAGCCACGAAAAGAATCCCGTAGAGGGATCGAAGGTCGGCGTCGCTTACGTCCGAAAGGTACTTCATGGCCAGCGATGGGCCGATCGACCGTTCTCGTTTGCACTGAACTAGCCAGAGACGATCGGTGGCCACTGGGACATGATGTTCGCGATCCTCGTCCTCCTCGTGATCGTCGTCAGGCACTTGGGCGATTTCCCATCCGCGGGCATCGAACCCACCTTCCGATCCGCTGCGCCCTGTTGCTTCGAGTTGACGCCACGGTTTGAAATCGTATGCAAGCTGGCGCACCAAGTCTTCAAACCGGCGGTGTTCAAGGTTTTCGAACGGAAGTGGATTGAGAGTGTGTGTGGTAGCGGCCACGCGTTGAAGTCCTTACTCGTCTTCGCCGCCGGGGTCCCCTGTCCCATCAGCAGGAATACCACTATGACGCGAGACCGACGTGCACACCCAAGATTCCTATGTTCCGCAGATAGGAATCGCATTCGTCCTCATCAAACCGACGATCAAGGCCGCCCAGGCTTTCAACAATCATGGCGCCCTCTACCCTATCAAAATGAGAGCGCGGCCTTGAGGCGCGATGCCGCATCTTACGCCTTGGGAGTTTTTCACGTCGAGGCGGATCGGACGTTGGCGACGAGGAATGTTGCGCCGGTTCCTTGCGAACTCACAAGGCGATGACGTTCAACAACGCCGTGCACAGTGTGGAGAAACGCATCGTCGCGAAACGGATCAGGTAGGACGACTCGAAGACAGCCGCATTCCGCAGTGCGCCTCCGAAACACTTGAACGTGTGGCTACTTCCAGCGCAAGATTATTCCTGAACACCGATCCAAAGGGCTTGAAGGTCCAGGAGGAAGGGAACTCGATTGCGGTCACTTGTATTCATTCCTATCGCGCTGTTCATAGCCCTGTGCGCTGGCGCGGAGTCGCGCAGTCAGCCCACCGTTGCGAAGCCAAGCGACGCCTGGACCCAAGCGCGATTCGCCTTGGTGATAGGCAACGCTGCGTATCGCGATGCCCCATTGATCAATCCAACCAATGATGCGAGAGATCTTGGCGCCACGCTCTCGTCAGTTGGATTTGAGGTCGATGTGAGATTCAACCTGAGCCAGGTTGAAATGAAGAGAGCAATTCGAGACTTTGGCGATCGTCTAAAGCTGAACGGTGGGATTGGCCTCTTCTATTTCGCGGGGCACGGCGTGCAGTATCGAGGACGAAACTATCTCGTCCCGGTAGGCGCCGACATTCAACGCGAGTATGAGATTGCGGACCAGTCAGTTGACGCGAACCTCGTCTTAGATGCGTTTGAATTTGCTGGCAACCGATTGAATGTCATGATTCTCGATGCCTGCCGAAACAATCCATTCGCGAACAAGTTCCGATCCCTTGGAGGCGGCTTGGCGCGCATGGAGGCCCCCAGCGGAGTTCTCGTTGCATTCGCCACCAAACCGGACAGCGTTGCGATCGACGGCAACGACGGAAATGGGTTGTACACCAAGCACCTCGTCGCCGAAATCAACACTCCTGGGCTGTCTCTGGAGCAAATATTCAAGAAGGTTCGAGAGCAGGTCGAGAAGGATTCGCATGGACTGCAGAGCCCACGTGAGGAAAGCAGTCTGAAGGGAGAAGACTTCTATTTTGTGCGACGCACCGACGCGCTCAATTTGGCTGGAGATAGAGAAGTTGAAATGTTGGCGCTCGCCGCCGAAGGAGGCAACGCCGCAGCCCAGAAGGACTTGGGACTCCTCTACGGCAGTGGAACACGAGGCGTAGCGATAGACCGCGCAGAAGCAGTGAAGTGGTTCAGAAAGGCCGCCGAGCAAGGCAACGCGGATGGTCAGTATCAACTCGCATGGGCCTACTACACCGGCGCTGGGGTGGAAAAGGACGATAGCGAAGCCATCCGCTGGGGGCTGAAAGCCGCTGAGCAGGGGCACGTCCTTGCAGCCTACTACGCAGGAAACATCTATTTCGAAGGCAAGCTAGTCAAGACGGATTTCGTGCAAGCAGCGAAGTGGTATCGAGTGGCCGCGGAGAAGGACAACGCTGATGCCCAGATGAGTCTTGGCCTGCTGTACATCACTGGCAAGGGTGTGGATCAAGATCCTAAGCAGGGTGCAGTCTGGATCAAGAAGGCCTCCGACGGCGGGAACGTGTACGCGAAATCAACTCTCGCCGGTCTCTACCTTCAGGGCCTCGGAGTGCCTCAGGCCTACGATCAAGCCTTCGACCTCGCCTCCCAAACTGCGGCGATGGGAAATGGCGTGGGGTTTCTGGTTCTCGGTCGAATTTATGGCGAGGGTCTAGGACGACCGAAGGACTTGGCTAAGGCAAAGGAGAACTTTGAGGCCGCGCTAGCACACGGGACAGGAGAGGCTCGACCCTTCCTTGACTGGGTGAAAAACGAAGCTCTTCTGAGCTCACCTGTGATCACAAGGTCGGCAGAGGGCAAGCGAGATGCGGAATCAGTGGATCTCATTCGTCTTCGCGCTAGTGCCGAGGCGGGTCAAGCCGATGCACAGAATACGCTTGGATTTATGTATGGGACCGAGAAGGGTGGCCTTAAGCGTGATCCCGACAAGGCATTCTTCTGGTACATGAAGGCCGCGAAGTCGGGCCACACGGTTGCCCAGGAGAACGTCGCGTACTCGTACATGAATGGCCTTGGCGTGGCGAGAGATCCCGCCGAAGCGGCCAAGTGGTATCGCCGGGCGGCAGACCAGGGTTTGGCTACGTCACAACGGAGCTTGGCGGACCTCTACTACTCTGGAAACGGAGTTGAGGAGAACAAGACCGAGGCTGTGATGTGGTATCGCAAGGCAGCCGCCGCAGGCAACGAAGGCGCGCAAGTTGCCCTCGGCTCAATGTACGCGGCCGGTGATGGTGGGTTGCCTCGAGATGAGAGCGAAGCGGAGCGATGGGTTGCAAGCCATGCCAAGCATGGAAACTCAGATGCGCAGTTTATCTTGGGGCTCGTCCTCGTGGGCAATTCGCTGAAATCGAATCCGAGACAGGCCGAAGGAGTTGAATGGATTCGCAAGTCAGCAGCGCAGAACAATCCCAGCGCATCGGCGCAGATGGGCGAGTTCTATGAGTACGGATGGGCAGGCATCAAGGCGGATCCATTTCAGGCACTGACATACTACCGACGCGCGGCAGATCTGCAGAATCCTCAAGGAGAATCGGGTCTCGGGCGACTCTACTTCTCAGGAATGGGCGGCGCAGTAAAGGACGAGATTGAGGCATTCAAGTGGTTTCGACTGGCCGCGGACAAAGGCGATCTCTACGCGATGAATCAAGTCGGACTGGCGTATTTTCGGGGCGCCGGTGGCATCCAGGTTGACCAGGCAGTCGCGATCCATTGGTTCAGGAAGGCCGCCATGGGTGGTTGGATTGATGCTGAAGTGAATCTTGCATATGCGTATGAGAAAGGCGCTGGGACCGATAAGAATCTGGAAGAAGCGGCAAAGTGGTACAACACTGCGGCGCAAGCCGGAAATGAGCAAGCAAAGTTGGCTCTAGTTCGGCTAAAGGAGAAATGAGTCAGCGCCGCCGCTGTAACAGATCGCGATGCGGGTGGCCAGAGCCGTTAGTGCGTGTACCTCCGGTGAACGCGCCCGAGGCGAGCTTATCGGCCGCCCCAAATCACTGGGTTCCTCTTGATCGCGTGTTGAATCAACGCTGGCACTGCGGGGTGAAACACCGCGCCCTTCGAGACCATGCCCGAGTACGTCTCCCACAGTGCTGCCGGGCATAAGTCGGATCGCCAAAGATTAGAGTAGAACGACTGCATGTCCCCTAGCAACTGAACGATCCGCATACGCTCGGCATTCAAACGGTTATCGCCGGTTGAATAGGCGATCGATGTGAGTTGGTAGACGACAGCGAAGGTAACGACCCCTGGCCAGAAACCCCAAAGCCCGCCGATGCCCATGCCGCACAAGCCGGAGCTCAGTAGGAGCCACGACCATCGACGAACTGCCTTGAAGGCATTCCATTTCCAAGATGGCGTTATCCCGAAGCCACCCGTTCGGATGGTTGTACCAAAACCATCTACCTCCACGTACACCATGGCGTCGAGCATGAGGCGCTCGAGCTCAACACAATCTGACCAAGGTTGCCGAAGATAATCGAACACGCACGCGGCGAGCTCGTCCTGTTCTATCACTTGGCGGCGCTCGTACTTGTCACCTTTGGAAAAGGCCTCGTGAATGTCGCGGTGGGCCCATACGTCGGTGGAGTCGGGCACTTTGCCCGTAGCTTCGTCTATAGGCTTGTGCCCAAAGAGCCCATCCGATACTGCGAGTGGATTCGTCTGCTCTTGGATCTGACCCAGCAGTCGCAAAGCGTATCGAATGTTTCGCTGCAATTCCGCGGGCTCGCTCGATCGGGCAACCGATTCCCCGAGTCGATGCGCGAGGATTCTCATTCGGCCGCCTCCGGGGCCTGGGCCGAAGGCGCGGTCTTTTCCGACCTCGGCCACCAGCAGCGCGTCTAGCTCATCCGTCATTCGCGACCCTCACGAGGCTCTCTTTCATGGCGCGCAACAATTGAGTCTTTCAGGTTCGATCCATTGGATGCTAGCAGCACCAACTAGGAAACGGACCGCCGCTTGCGTCCGATGACTCATCGAGCCCACGTCATTCGCACCTTCTCGCACGTGGCCACGGGCCGAAGCTGCTCCCCCTCCTGAAATCCTTGGCTCAAGTAGAAGGCTACGGCGTCACGATTAAGAACGAACACCTCCAAGGAGAGTCTGTCGTGGCTCCCCTTAAGATCATCGAGTAGCGCCTTGCCATATCCACCCCGGCGAGAGTTCCGCTCTATGTAAAGCCAGTAGATGTGAACACCGCCCGCGTACGAAAAGCCCTTCATTTCCCCACGTTCGCGAATGACGCGCCCTCCGGTGTGGGCCAAAAGCACTTCTCGCATCGTAACCGCCTCGCCGTCGCGGAAATCAGGAAGGAAGGGGTGTGCCACAGCGTCCGAATCCCTCCACAGAGAGATTGCCTCCTCGACATCGCTATGCGTCAGATCGCGAATCAGGCGTTGGCCGCTAAGTGGGTCTGACTCTCTTGGACCGCTCATCGCCTTACTTCAGCCGAAAGAGATTGCGAAGTCCAAGAGCCACAAGAAATACGAGAAAAACGCTTGCGACTCCTTGGGCAATCGCCCAGAGCTGCGCAGCAATTGGAATGCCGCTCCCCACGCCTACGAGAAGGTCTGTGCTCTTTGACGCGCCTTCCTTCAAGAGCCCAATAAAAGGAAGGCTCTCGTGCAACGAGAGTGAAACGATCGCCGCCAGGCGATCGGACTTAAACGCTAGTTTGCAACCGGGCGAATCAGCGCAATCGATGACTATTGGGAGTTCGAATATCAGCGCGTATACCACTGCGGACGCAACGATTAGGCCCGCAAGCCAAATCAGCGGACGCTTCACGCTTCGTCCGAAATCGGAGGTGTTCTCGTACAGCCAATACAGAACCTTGACTGCTGGATTGGGTTCCTGAATCGCTCGCGACTTCATCTCGAGTGCGAAAAATAGCAGCTCCTCGCGATACGCCTGGTGCGAGCTCATTGCGAGCTTCAAGGTTCTATAGCATCGCTCGGCATCCTGGGAGGCTATGTCCGGAAACTCTGCATCATCAAAGCTCGTGTCTTGATGGAGCTTACAAGTGTGAAAGGATGGCGCTTTTCCAAGGTAGCACTCCTCGAAACTCGCAGCTTCTGAAAAATCTCTGTTGCTAAGGTCCAGCTTTCCAAGAATTCGCGCCCCTCTGAACGACGAGCGGGGAAACGCGCTTTCCCCTGACGACGAGAGATCCATCTCGCCATGCACCTTAGCTTCCTCGGCGCCAAACGTGCCTCTCGCCACTACTCCGGTGCCAATCAGTCCACCTCCCAACCATGCCGCCGTCAAACTCACCGCTCCGCTGCAGTTCAGAGAGGACATATGAAGCGGGCCACGAATTCTTGCGCAGCGAAGGAATACGTTATCTGCAGTGAGGCCCGAAAGGTTGACTGTTGCGTGGAAGACCGCATTCTCTAACGACAGGCCTTTCACGCTCCCGCCGAACCTCAAATCATCAGCAAATCGAGAAGCCTGAAAGTTCCAGTTCCCGTGCCACTGGGGGACGACGTTTGCTCCTCGTCGGAAGATGGCCCGCCTCGCGGTGAGCGTTCTCTGAACGTGACAATTCGTAAAGTCGGCTAGGTCACAAAATGTACTCAAGTCGAAGCTTGCGCCGTCGCGAAACTGCGTACCTATGAACGATGTTGAGCCAGCGAATGTGCAACCTTCAAAGGTAACGTGCTGGCGAAAATCCGTCTGCTCGCATGAGAAACCTACCGGGAAGGTGCATCTACTGAACCGCACCGGGCATTGAACAACCAGCCTGGCTAGCTGAGTGAGCTTAGGCGTCGCGCTTGAGAAATCACGATTGTCGAACTCTATTGACTCACTCCAATTCGCCCGATTGAAGTCGTCCGCGCGCGATAGGAGCCGAAACAGGAGATCTTCGTCCATGGGACAGATTTGTTCGTATTGGGAAGACACGCAAGCTTAGGCCCGCTTGAGCCTGCTCGTCGAGGCGGGCACGGGCTCACCCTATGAGCTTGAGCCAATCCACAATCGCGGCCAGATAGAACCCTTCCTCGACCGCCGAAAGGGCTGGTAAATGGATATTTCGCGTACTGAACAGCCGAAGTCGAATCTGTGTCGCACGTGCGCGCGCTACGTGCTCGAGCAATACTGGATCGCGAGGCGACAGGAGGAAGGACGGCGTTGCATCGCGGGCGTGCGCTTCGCCGGCGAGCGGACGGAGTGCCCCTACTATATGCGGGAGCCTGGCAGTGACGACGCGTAGCCAGCCCCTATCCACGACTCTACGTGAACTGCTCCAACTTCTCGATCAGTGCAAGATGTTTGTTCGTACTGATCGGCGCGAACGAATAGTACCGTTCGTCCGAAAACGGGGTATTGATTTGCCTCTCGAACTTGAAATGCAAAGGCTTTTCCCAGCGTGCGGGGTCGGTCGATAGGTTCAAGCCGAAAAATCCCAGCGGACCAGTACTCTTGTTTCCGATCGCCGCGGATATCTCCTCAAGGACCGACGCCACTTGCTCACCGAAAACGGCGGGCTCGCCGCGAAACTGTACGAACACCTCGCTTACGAAGAGCTTTCGGATAGGCAGGTCACTCGGCATGGCCATGTCATATTCGCTACTGAGCCATTGCAATGCCTCATTCAGGAATGCGTCTGCGTCCTCGGTTGAAGACTTCGTCTCACAGACAATGCCATCGCTGTGCAGTGTCATCGACACACCAACAAGACGATCGTCTGCGCTTCTAAACGTGCCTCCATCAAATTTGGCGCCCTCGGCCTCGTTTGCTGGAGGCTTATCTATCGGCGTAGTAGCGAATCCATATCTCTCCTTCAGTCCGAGCATCATCGGATGAACACCGAGACCCTTTGGATTCAAGAAAATGATTGGCACAAGCCATATCGTTTTGCCAGAGCACGAAAGAACCTTCATTGCCGATGTGCCAGCAGGCCGGCTCCGGGGTGCAGCTTGAGTTGACCGCCAATAGTCTCGGCTTGCCCTTTCGCCGTAGCCGCGGCAGCAGCGCCAATCGATTTAGACTCATGAATTGGGTCAATAGGCTTCGAGATTGGCCAAGTGGGCGAGAGATTTGCGCCATACGATTGAACAATGTGACCGCATTTCAGAACTACTCGGCTCGCGAGATCAACTCTCCGTCGAGATGCAAGGGCGACTATCACGCCAGGATAAGTCATCGCAAGCCAAAGCAAATTGTCCATCGGCTCGCTTTGAGTGACTTCTCCGTTCTCGTATTTCGAAAACGCGTTTACGCCCCCACCGAAAAGGCGGCCACATTCCCGCTGGCTCAGTCCAACTCTCGTCCTCCAAGAGTAGATCGCCTCCGCAAGAACGTAGCGAGGTTCTTGTCCAGACGCCAACTGAGTTCGTACGAGATTGTGTCGCGACTGGGCGTCGTCAACGAACAGCGCTTCGCATGACGGGCACCGAAAGCGTCGAAGGCCGGTCACGGTGACTTCGCCGACAGCAGTGTTGATCACGTCTTCGTACGTGACTTCTTGAACCCCCAACGAATCACACATCGGGCAAACAGTTGTACTCACTTCAGCGCTCCGTCTACTTGTGGCAAGAGACGACGATTACGTAGTTGTTCGCAGGGAAGCGGAAGCCGAATTTGATGTACAGACCAGATGGAACAGGCTTCCCGGTGATCGGATCGATCGTCACGACGTACGCATCACAGTCGATGACCAAACCGTTTCCAGCAGCACACCACTCCGAATCCTTGTAGTGCCCGTTCGCCAGAGCCGAGATGAGGTCCGACACCTCGTCCGTTGTCCACCCGAGCCCTGGGACATCCCTTTGGCACTTGTCCGTTGCGAGATGGATCTTGACGGGCACGGCGCGCCTCTTGACGTCTGACAGAACATATCGCGGGCCGGGAAGTTTCCGAGCGGCCTCATCGGTGGGCAGAGGTATTGATGGCGGGGCCTCATACGGCAGGGCTCTTGGAAGGGGAGTATTCACCATTATGGTGGTATTTTGCAACTTTTTGCGCCGAAAGGCACCCACCATCCGACGCGCGGTGACACCAACATGGTGGATCCATTAGTGGGTACTTTTGGGGGTATATACGATTTCCGTGGCTATCAAACTGCCGAAATCCGCTCTGACTTCCCGCCAGATGTGATTCCCACTCCCGGCACCAGCGTGGGACGGCAATCGAGGAGAAGCCATCGCCGCCATGATTCGATCAACGCGCCCTTGCCGTCGGCCGCCGTGGATTGCGCTGGTCTTTATTTCCGCGCTAACGCTGAGCGTCGCCCGGGCCCAATCTGTCGATCAGGCGTCCGCCGGGCAGCAGGCCGAAGCCTACGGCCGAGCGCTGGAGGCAGTCACCCGAAGATGGAATTCGCTATGTTCCGACGGCAAGTACTCGGCCTATTTCCATAAGACGGGCTGCGATGCCGTGCGAGACATCACGCCGGCTCAAATGACGGATCAGGCGACCGTGACCGAAGCGGAGAAGTCCGCGCTCTCAGGAATCATGGCGCTCTCGAGCAGCGTTTCGGGGGACGTGGTCGCGGCGCACAGGCAATACGGTGGCGAACACGGAGTCGCGGTGGCTCGCCTGAGAGAGCAGGTCGCGACGAAGTCTGCAGCAAACATGCAATCGCTTTACGACGGGCAAATCACGTGGGGCGATTACAACCGTGCCCGAAAGAACATGTATGAGGAATTCTCCGCCGCCCAAGCCGCCGTGTGGGGGCTGGACGGCGCGCACGCCATGCGTGACCAGGGGGACTACGCGGCAGCTGTTTCACAATACCGGTCGCTTGCCGACGAGGGCGGCGCCGCTGCGCAAGTCAGCTTGGGAAACATGTACTTCTACGGGCGCGGCGTCGCTGCGGACGATGACGAAGCCGCAAGGTGGTATCGCAAGGCCGCGGAACAGGGAGACGCGCAAGGCCAGGCGGCACTCGGCTATTTGTACAAAAGAGGCAAAGGAGTACAGCAGGACTACGCCGAAGCCGCGCAATGGCTTCGAAAGGCGGCCGAGCAAGGCTACGCCTACGCCGAGGGGCTTCTCGGGAGCCTCTATGCCGATGGCCGTGGCGTTGCGCACGACGATGTCGCCGCAATCGCCTGGTTTCGCAAGGCAGCAGAGCAGGGCGACACGTATGCCGAGTCCTGGCTCGGAAACATGTATCGGAAGGGCCGGGGCGTGGCGCGTGACGATGTCGCGGCGGCCGCCTGGTTCCGCCGAGCGGGCGAAAAGGGCGACGCTTACAGCCAAACGGAGCTCGGCTACCTTTACCGCGACAGCAGGGTCTTCACACACGACGAAGTCGCCGCAGTCGCATGGTTTCGCAGGGCCGCCGATCAAGGGAACGCGGAAGGCGAAGCCACTCTCGGCTACATGTACGAGATGGGACGCGGGGTGGCGAAGAGCTACGGTCAGGCAGTGGAGTGGTATCGCAAGGCCGCGCAAAAGGGTTTGCCCAGAGGGCAAGTCAATCTCGGCAGCATGTTCAGACATGGCCGCGGCGTCGCGAAGGACGAGCCCGAAGCGGTAGCGTGGTACCGCAAGGCCGCGGAGCAGGGAGACACGAGGGGAGCATTCCTCCTTGCCATCATGTACCGGCGGGGCAGCGGCGTTGCGAGGGACTATTCGCAAGCGTTGGCCTGGAACCGCAAGGCCGCCGAGCAGGGAGATTCCAGCGCCCAGAACAATCTCGGGGACATGTACGAGATCGGCGACGGGACTCCCCAGGACTACACGCAGGCGTTGACTTGGTACCGCAAGTCCGCGGACCAGGGCAACGCTACGGGGCAATTGAGCCTTGCGAATCTGTATGAAGCCGGACACGGTGTTGCTCAGGACCACGCCGAGGCGCTGAAGTGGTACCAGAAGGCGGCCGAGCATGGCGAATCGCGCGCGCAATTTCAACTGGGGCGGATGTCGGAGTCGGGCAGTGGCCTCGCCAAGGATGATGCACAGGCGCTGAGGTGGTACCGCAAGGCGGCCGAAAACGGACTACCCGAAGCACAGGCCCGTCTCGGAGCCCTGTATCACGAAGGCCGGGCCTTCCCTAGCGATCTCGTCGACGCGGTGAAATGGGCTCGCCAGGCCGCGAACGCCCCGGAAGTTCTCGCCACTCTCGAGAATCAGGCCGCCGAGTCTGGAATCGCGCTCGACGGTGGGGTTGCGTCGTCCGCCAAATCGGGCAAGACCGCTGAAGGAGGCGGATACGAGACTACGGACTTGGCGCTCGCCGTGGCGAACCTCGTCAAGATCAACGAGAAGGCCTTGCCCGTACCGATCGCGCTGGATGCAAAGCGCGCCGCGCTCGCCCATGAGCTCATCGATGCGATGCGGACGCGCGACAAACTCTCGAGACTGGATCAGGATTCGGACCAGCCTGGGAATCCCATGGCGAATCTGTCGCCGAAACTCCTGGAGGCGCTTCGACTGACGATGGCCGCCTCGTTTCCTCCCGAGGTCGTCGTGAAGCAGTTCGAGCGAAAGCTGGCCGAAACGCTCGATGTCACGACGCTGCAGGCCGGGCTGGATTGGGAGCGCTCCGAGGTCGGGCGCCACATCAACCGCCTCGAAGCCGAGCGGATCAAGCAGAGGGACGAGTACAAGGAGTTCGCCCGGCAGTCTTCGCGCAAGGGCGCCGCGATCAACGATCCGCGGGCGCGCGCCTGCTCGCAGGCAGACATCCTGCAGAACAAGACCGAGGCCGTGCTTCCCCTGGTCGAGGCCGTCAGTGCCGGAGTCATGATGGCTGCCTTGGCGCAGCAGGGAACTCCATCCACCGATATGGGCGTGGTCGAGCAGACCGTGGTCGCGCTCCGCCCGATCCTGCGCGAAGCAAGCCGCCAGGGCGCGCTGACACAGTGCCTGTTCGAACTACAGGATCTAAGTGATGCCGAGTTCGATCAGTGGCTTGAATTCCTGCGTAGCGACGCGGGCGGGCGATACGCGCGAGGTGCAAGTAGCGCGCTCAGGGACGCTCTTCTTGAACGGGCGGGCGTCTTCACGCATGTGATGCTCGAGGTGGCGCGACAGATCAGGGTCCGCAAGGACGCTTGAGGGGCGACCCGTACCAATCAGGTGCTGAGAATCCCGTAGGCCGGGAGCAATTCGTTCAGCACGAAGAACCGGTGCGCCTGCAGCGCGTCGTGGAAGAGCTTCCAGTGGCTCGTGAAGAACCCGGGCGGCAACGGGATCGGGCGGTCCTCGTGCGAGACATCGTCATCGTCGAGCTCTCCCAGCGCGAGATAGCGCCACGAACCCGGCCCCGTTTCGATGTAGGCGAGCTCGTCCGCGAACCCGAAGGTCCCGTCGCCGATGGCGCGAAGCCACTTCGCATGCCGGTCCTGCTTCTTCTCGTCGCGCGTCTGGGCAAGCATCTTCTCCAGCGCCGGGAACGCATCGGGTAACGGATATTCAATCGGAATAGTCTCGCCTCCGCGCCCGGGGTGGTCGCGATAGCGGCGGAACCATTGATAGAGGCTTGCCGCGGCCTTCGTGAATTCCGTTGGATTGTCGCGCCGGATCAACTCGCCGCGTCCGTTGCGATACGACCACACGAGATAGGGGCGGTCGGGATAAGAAAGGACGACTCCGTGCCCCAGCGGCAGGCTCTTGCCGATTAACACCTCCTCGGCCGTCTCGAGCTCGTGGCCGAAGAAATCCGCGAAGCGCTGCTCGAACGTCCTTTCGTGATGCTCGTCGTTGGCGCTGATCTCGGTAGCGAGGTTGATGCGGTCGCGGTATCCCACGAAGCCCTGGTGCGCCCAGGTATCCACGTACACGTGCGACGCGATGCCCAACCGGTGCAGCGCATAAGGCCGGTTCTGGCGCAGCACAACGGCACCCATGATCTCGCGGGCCGGGTGGCTGTCGGGCCGCGTGATGCTGCGCTCGACCACCTCCTCGTGGGACAGGGCGGGCGGGCTCTTCGGCCGCGGCTCGCCCTTGTTGCCGGGAAGGAAGTGGAACGGGATCCAGACGTGGTGGTTCGAGAGCGCCCCCATGTTGCGATAGTCGTAGAACTTGTGCGCCGAGGACATGCGCTCGTACATGCCACCGTTGTCGAAGTAGATCTCGCCCGACGAGGTCGCGTCGTCCACGTATTGCGCGCTGTGGGCGATGATCTCGCTTTCCGCGGCGGAGAAGCCCGCGAATCGCGCGACCACGTAGGTCGCCGCGTGGTGGAAGTCGATCTGCATCAGAGCGTGGCGAACATCGCCAGCACCGCGGCACCCATGACTGCGGTGGCGATCCATCCCACCACGGAAAGGCGGCGCGATGCGGCGAACTCTCCCATCACCTCGCGCTTGGCCACGAGCAGCATCATCACCACCATGATGGGCACGGCGATGACGCCGTTCACGATAGCGGCCCACAGGAGCGCCTGGATGGGATCGACGCGCGAGAAGTCGATGGCGACGCCGATCAGAGTCGCGGCGGCGAGGATCGCGTAGAACCCGCGCGCCTCGAGCAGCGGCAGGCCCAGGCCGATGGGCCAGCGGCGCGATTCGGCCACGGCGTAGGCGGCGGAACCCGCGAGCACGGGGATCGCGAGGAGGCCGGTGCCCACGATGCCGGCGGTGAAGACCGCGAAGGCGAAGTCGCCGGCGATCGGGCGAAGGGCGCGGGCCGCCTGCTCGGCGCTGTCGATTGTCGTCACGCCGTGCGTGTGGAGCGTCGTCGCCGTCGTGAGCATGATGCAGAAGGCCACGAGGTTCGAGAAGGTCATGCCGAGCGTCGTATCGACCTTGATTCGCTCGATGTGCTCGTCGGCCTGGTCCGGCGCCTCGAGCAGCGGCTCGTGTCCCGGGGTGGCGCGCTGCTCCTCGACTTCCTGGGAGGCTTGCCAGAAAAATAGATACGGGCTGATCGTCGTGCCCAGCACCGCGACCAGCGTCGCGATGTATTCGGGCTTCCACTGGATGTGCGGGAACAGCATCCCCGCCCCCGCCTCGAACCACGGCACGCCGACCACGAGCACCGTCGCCACGTAGCTCAGCAAGGCGAGGGTGAACCACTTGAGCAGCGGTGCGTAGCGCGGGAACGGAATGAAGATCTGCAGCGTGAGCGACAGCAGCGCGAAGAAGACCACGTAGATCTCGGCCGAGCCGCCCAGCAGCAGCTGCAGCGCATTGCCCATGGCGCCGAGGTCCGCCGCGATGTTCACCGTGTTCGCGAAGAGCAGCAGCGCCACGATCGAATACAGCAGCCAGCCCGGATAGTGGTCGCGGATGTTCGCCGCGAGGCCGTGTCCCGTGACGCGGCCGATGCGCGCCGAGACGATCTGGATGCCGATCATGAGCGGGGTCGTGAGGAAAACCGACCACAGCAACCCATAGCCGTATTGCGCACCCGCCTGCGAGTACGTCGCGATTCCGCTGGGATCGTCGTCGGCGGCTCCGGTGATGAGGCCCGGGCCAAGGCGCTTCAGGAGCGGGATCCTGGAAGCGCGCCGCTCCATCGAGTCGTGCACCGCGGCATGTTAACCGACGGTCCCCGGCCCTGTCTCGCGGAATGTCACGGTAGACTCGCGCTTATCGCTTGTGCGTCCCGGGAGGCGCGATGAGAAAGGTCCTCTTCATCTTCAGTGGGCTCACCGACGGCGACGTCGAGTGGCTCTCCACCGCGGGCCAGCGCATCCACGTCGATCCGGGGACGGTCCTGATCCCCCTGGGCTCGCGCGTCGAAAACCTGTACTTCGTGCTCGATGGGCAGCTTCGCATCCGCACGCGGGCGGGCGACGCGCTCGCGATCCTCGAATCCGGCGAGATCATCGGCGAGATGTCGCTCGTGGATCCCGCGCCCACGGCGGTGTCGGTCGAGGTGGCGTCGGATGCGACGCTGCTTCGCATTCCCGACTCGGTCGTGCGTGAGAAGCTCGCATCGGACCTCGGGTTCGCCTCGCGCTTCTACCGCGCGCTCTGCGTGTTCATGGCCGACCGCATGCGCCAGACCACGCAGCGCTTCGGCTATGGCGCGGCTACCGACGACCAGCACGCCAAGGACGAACTCAACGAAGACCTGCTCGACAACGTCCACCTCGCGGGAGCGCGCTTCGACCGCATGATCAAGCGGCTGGCCGGCTGATGGCGGGCGACGAGACCCTCTTCCGCAAGGCGGCGCTCGATCGCCTCGCTTCCCCCGAGCGCCTCGACGAGCGCCTGCAATTGCCGGCATTTCCGCGGCTGCTCCTCGCGGCACTCGTGGTGCTGCTGGTCGGCGTCACCTACTTCGCGCTATGGCTGCAGTCGGTGCCCTGAAGGCGGAGGGCGCCACGCCGCCGGCGGCCCAGGAGGCGGCCCCGACGCCCCCGCGCGCGCCGTTGCCGGAGACGGGGCGGCGGCGCACCCCCACGATCCTGCAGCTGGAGAGCGTCGAATGCGGAGCGGCGGCGCTTTCCATGGTGCTCGCGTACCACGGCCGGTACGTGCCGCTCGAGCAGATGCGCGTCGATTGCGGCGTCTCGCGCGACGGCAGCAAGGCCGGGGGGCTCCTTCGCGCCGCGCGCGCCCACGGCATGACGGCGCGCGGCTTCAAGAAGGAGCCGCGCGACCTGGCCGAGCTTCCGCTTCCCTCGATCGTGTTCTGGAACTTCAACCACTTCGTGGTCTTCGAGGGTTTCCACGAGGGCCGCGCGTGGCTGAACGATCCGGCGCGCGGGCGCCGCAGCGTGGACCAGGACGAGTTCGACCAGGCCTTCACCGGCGTGGTGCTCACGTTCGAGCCGGGCGTGGAATTCGTTCCCGGCGGCAATCCGCCCTCGGTGATGCGATCGCTCAGGCAATACCTCGACGGCTTCCGCACCGCGATCGCCGCGGCCTTCGCGATCGGCCTCTTCCTTGTGATCCCCGGCCTCGTGATGCCGTGGTTGCTCGGCCGATTCGTCGACGAGGTGCTCGTCGCCAAGGCGGACGGCGTCGCGATCCCGCTGCTCACGGGATTCATCATTGCCGCGCTCCTGCGCTCGCTGCTGCTGTCGCTGCAGGCACGGCTGCTCATGAGCACGTTCGGGCGCGCGGCGCGCGGATCGGCGCGGGCATTCTTCGCGCATGCGCTGGCACTGCCGATGACGTTCTACTCGCAACGCTCGGCGGGCGAGATCGCCGCGCGCGTGAACCTGAACGAGCGGGTGGCCGAGACCATCTCGTCGGACCTCGCGCGCCTCGCGCTCGACTTCCTTACCGCGAGCTTCTTCCTCGTGCTCATGGCGCGCATGGACTGGGGACTCGCGCTGGTCGTGGTCGCATGTCTCGCGGTCGAGCTCGTCGCCTGGCGGGCGCTCGCGATTCGCACGGCGGAAGTCTCGCAGGAGCTCTCGGTGCAGGCGGGCAAGCTCGCGGGCGCCGCCACGGGCGGCCTCGCCAATATCGAAAGCATCAAGGCGGGCGGCCAGGAAACGGCGCTCTTCCTCAAGTGGATCGGGCTGCAGGTCCAATTCATGAACGCCTCGATCAAGGCGCAGCGCTACCTCGTCACCCTGGGACAAGTGCCGGCGGTGCTGGGACTCGTCGCGTACCTGTCGGTGCTGGGGCTGGGGGCCGCGCTGATCATGAAGGGCACGTTCACCGTGGGCGACCTCGTGGCGTTCCAGGTGTTGCTCGCCGGATTCACGGCGCCCGTGCACGCGCTCTTCTCGCACACGCAGAGGCTGCAGACGTTGCGCGGCGACCTGGCGCGGCTCGACGACGTTCGCAACCACGCGCGCGAGGAAGGCGTCGACGTCGAGGCCCGGGGCACGGCGAGCGCCACGCGAATCGCCAGGACGCTCGAGCTTCGCGACGTCACGTTCGGCTACAGCCGCGGCGAACCTCCCCTCGTGGATGCGCTCTCGCTCGTCGTTAAGCCCGGAGGCCGCGTGGCGTTGGTCGGCGCTTCGGGTTCGGGGAAATCGACGGTGGCGCGGCTTGCCGCGGGACTCTACAAGCCGTGGAGCGGAGAGATCCTCTTCGACGGAGCCCCGCGCGGCGCCTTCGACCGCGCGCAGCTCGCGAATTCGGTCGCCTTCGTCGACCAGGACGTGACGCTCTTCGAAGGCACCGTGCGCGAGAACCTCACGATGTGGGGCGAAGCGCCTGACGACGCCTTGCGCGCCGCGATCGCCGATGCGGCGATCGATGCCGAGATCCTGTCGCGCGAAGGCGGCCTCGATGGCGAGCTGCAGGAAGGCGCGCGCAATCTTTCGGGCGGGCAGCGGCAGCGCCTCGAGATCGCGCGGGCGCTGGTGAAGAATCCCTCGCTGCTCATCCTCGACGAGGCCACGAGCGCGCTCGATCCCGCGACCGAGGCGATCGTGGAAGCGAACCTGCGTCGCCGTGGCGTGACCTGCCTCGTCGTGGCGCATCGGCTTTCCACCGTGCGTGACGCCGACGAGATCGTCGTGCTCGATGCAGGACGCGTCGCCGAGCGCGGCACCTACGAGGAGCTCAAGGCGCGCGAGGGCCGCTTCGCGGAACTCGTCTCGTCGGAGTCCGCCGATGGTTGATCCGGGACTCTCGCTTCGCTCCACGACGCTCGCGCAGGCGTGGCAACTGCTTCGGGTGCTTCGGGGAC
>JBAQKF010000033.1:0-34587 GCA_049300695.1 Usitatibacter sp. | reverse complement strand
GTTCGGGGACAGACCCCTAACGAAGCCGCTGTTAGGGGTCTGTCCCCGAACTAGGCGCCCCTCTACAGGCCTCGGGTGTTTACGTAGAGGGCGTAGACCGAGTGGCTGGCCGCCATGAAGAGGCGGTTGCGCTTCACGCCGCCGAAGCAGACGTTGGCGCAGCGCTCGGGAAGATGGATGTGTCCCAGGGCCTCGCCCTGCGGGCTGAAGACGCGCACGCCGTCCAGCCCGCCCTTGCCCATGCCCCAGCCGCACCAGAGGTTGCCGTGCTCGTCGATGCGGAAGCCGTCGGGCGTGCCTTCGCCCGCGTCGATCGCGATGCGCGATTTGCCCAGCTTGCCGCCATCGAGCACGTCGAACGCGTGGATCTTGCGCGGCGGCGCGCAGCACTCGACCACGTAGAGCAGCTTCTCGTCGGCCGAGAACGCGAGGCCGTTGGGCAGCGTGAGCGAGTCGATCACGAGGGTCACGGCGCGCGTCGTGGGATCGATGCGATAGACGTTCGTGCCGAGCTCCGGATCGGAGCGATGCCCTTCGTAGTCGGACATGATCCCGAAGGAGGGGTCGGTGAACCAGATGGATCCGTCGGACTTCACGACGATGTCGTTGGGCGAGTTGAGGCGCTTGCCCTGGTAGCTGTCGGCCAGCACCGTGATCGTGCCGTCGATCTCGGTGCGCGTCACGCGGCGCGTGCCGTGCTCGCAGGTGACGAGGCGCCCCTGGCGATCGCGCGTGTGGCCGTTGGCGAAATTCGATGGGGCACGGAACACGGAAGTGGCGCCGGTCTCCTCGTCCCAGCGCATGATCCGGTTGTTCGGGATGTCGCTCCAGAGCAACGTTCGCAGGTCGCCGAACCACACCGGCCCCTCGGCCCAGCGAAACCCCGTGGCGATGCGCTCCACGCTGGCGCTCCCGATGCGAAGCTTGCGGAAGCGGTCGTCCAGCTGCTCGATGGCGGGATCGGGATAGCGAAGGGAGGGTTGCCAGTCACTCATAGGGTCCGGAGATCACATAGGCGCCGCCCTGGTACTTCTCCACGGGCGACGATTCATCGACGGGCGGAGCGCCTTCGCGCGAGGCGCGAAAGGACTCCGTGTTGTCCTTCGGTTGCCATTCCAGGTGCGAAGCTTTCGCGTTGTCCCACCAGCTGTCGCGATTCGACGACGCGCCGAAGACGATGGTGTGGCCCGCGCGCGGGGTGAAGAGCGCGGCACGCACGAGCTCGGTCAAGTCCGCATAGGAAAGCCAGGTAACCAGCATGCGGCGATCCCTGGGCTCGGGGAACGCGCTGCCGATCCGCATGCAAACGCTTTCGATGCCGTAGCGGTCGAAGTAGAAGCGCGAGAGGTTCTCGCCGAAAGTCTTGCTCACGCCGTAGAGGCTGTCGGGGCGGACCGGATCGTCGGCGTCGATGCGTTGCGAGCGCGGGTAGAAGCCGATCGCGTGGTTGGAGCTCGCGAAGATGATGCGCTTCGTGCCCGCGATGCGCGCCGACTCGTAGAGGTTGTACACGCCCACGATGTTCGCGTTGAGGATCGGCGACCACGGCTTGTCGGTAGAGACCCCGCCCATGTGCACCACGGCATCGACGCCCTCGAGGAGCTTTCGCATCGCGCGCTCGTCGCCCAGGTCGCACGGCACGGCTTCTTCGTTTCGCTCCGCGGCGTCGAGCGCAGCGATGTCGGACACGCGCAGCTTCGGGGCCCATTCGCGCATCGCCGGGCGCAGCACGCGGCCCAGGGCGCCTGCCGCGCCGGTGAGCAACAAGCGTCCATACGCGACCGGTTCATCCATGGCACGATAGTACCAAGGAGGCAGACAACGATGAACATTCGAATCTTCGCCGCGATGGTCGCCGCTAGCATTCTTGCGATCGCGGCGCCGCTCGCATCCGCCCAGACGAAGCTCAAGTGGGCGCACGTGTATGAAAGCTCCGAGCCCTACCACCTGCAGGCGCTGTGGGCCGCGGAGGAAATCCGCAAGCGCACCAACGGCCGCTACCAGATCGACGTCTTCCCGGCCTCCACGCTCGGCAAGGAGACCGACATCAACCAGGCGCTGTCGCTCGGCACCATCGACATCATCTACACCGGCATGGCGTTCGCGGGCCGCGAATATCCGCCCATGTCGATCGCGTCGGGGCCGTTCATCTTCCGCGACTACGACCACTGGACGAAATTCCGCAACGGCCCGATCTTCAGGGAGCTCGCCCAGGGGTACGACAAGAAGAGCGGCAACCACATCGTGGGCTACACCTACTACGGGCAGCGCCACCTCACGGCCAACAAGCTCATCACAAAGCCCGAGGACATGAAGGGCCTCAAGCTTCGCGTGCCCGATGCGCCGCTCTTCATGATGTTCCCGCGTGCCGTGGGCGCGAATCCCACGCCGATCGCGTTCGCCGAGGTGTACCTCGCGTTGCAGAACGGCACCGTGGATGCGCAGGAGAACCCGCTGCCCACCATCGAGGCGAAGAAGTTCTACGAGGTGCAGAAGTACATCATCCTCACCGGCCACATCACCGAGTCGCTGGTGACTGTCGTCTCGGGCAGCGCCTGGGGCAAGCTTTCCGAGGCCGACCGCAAGATCTTCTCCGACGTGCTCTGGGAAGCATCGACCCGCGCCACCAAGGACATCGTCGACCAGGAAAGCAAGCTCGCGGCGGACTTCGAGAAGCGCGGCAAGATCGTGGTGAAGGTCGATCGCCGACCGTTCATCAAGGCGGTGCAATCCGCGGTGACGGCGCCCGACGCGCCGTGGCCCAGGGAGCTCTACGACCGCGTGGAGGCGATCAAGTAGAATCAGGCCCCACTGCATCAAGGAGAGAACCACCATGCGTTGGACCGTGGCCCTGGTAGTCGCCGCCGCCGCCGCGATTCCCGCCTACGGGCAGGATGCGAAGGCCTGGCTCGAGAAGGAAAACCTTGTCGCCGTGGACGCGAAGGCGTTCGCGGAATTCGAGGCGGTGGTGGCTACACCCCAGGCGGGCGGCGAGCAGCGCGCCGCGATCCTCGTGAAGGGCAAGCCCGCGTGGCAATCGAACCCGAAGGAAACGGACCCGGGTTCCAAGTGGACCATCGTGTCCATCGGGCGCGACCTCGAAGGCAAGGGCCAGCCCGACGTGCATTTCTCGACGAACACCGGCGGCGCCAACTGCTGCACGACGCACTACATCTATTCGCTCAAGCCCCAGGTGAAGCGCCTGGCGATCTACTCGGCGGGCAGCATGGGCGGCGGCGATTTCATCGAGGTGCCGGGACGCAAGGCACCGGTGATGGTGTCCGCCGACGACTCGTCGGCGAACGCATTCGCGCCGTACGCCAACTCGTATTTCCCGCTCGTGATCCTCGAGGTGGGCCCGAAGGGGCGCCTGCAGTTCGCGCAGGACATGATGCAGTCGCGCCTGCCCGGCATGCCGCCGCCCGTGTGCCAGCAGCCGTTCGCGAGCTCCAATCCCTGGCTGAAGGAGCGTTGCGCCGAGTACATGACGGCGCGCCGCCAGGCCCGCACCGCGGACATCAAGCAGCGCCTCTCGGCGATCAAGGCCACCCGCTCGGCTGCCGAGCTCAAGTGGGAGGACTACTTCGAAAATGGCGTGCTGTCGGCCGTCTCCGCCGAGATCAACCGCTACACGTACACCGGCCACGGCGCCGCGGGCATGAACTGGCTCGAGACCGTCTGGCCCGGCAATGACGCCGTGAAGGCCAAGTTCGTGAACACCCTTCGCCTGACGCAGGCGAAGAGTGTCTTCGCGGAAGACTTGAAGGCGATCGCCTCGAATTGATTGTCATTCCCGCGAAGGCGGGAATCCAGCCGGAACGCTCGCGCGCTTTGGCTGGGCCCCCGTCTTCACGGGGGTGACCGCGAGGAAACGGACGACCTGCGCCGCGGTCATCGGGCGCGCCAGCAGGTAGCCTTGCCCGCGCTGGCAACCCAGGCGCTTCAATTCCTCCAGCTGCTCCTCGGTCTCGATGCCCTCGGCCACGACCTCCACGTCGAGGCTCGCGGCCATGGCGACGATCGCGGTGACGATCGCCTTGTCGTCGGGATCGATTGTGAGGTCGCGCACGAACGATTGATCGATCTTCACCGTGTCGATGGGCAGGCGCTTCAGGTACGCGAGCCCCGAATAGCCGGTGCCGAAGTCGTCGATGGCGATGCCCACGCCCAACGCCGCCAGTTCGTCCAGCGCCTCGCGCGCGTCTCCCGCGCCCTCGATGATCACGCGCTCGGTCACCTCCAGCTCGATCAGATCCGGGTCGATGCCGAACTCGTTCACGAGCCGGCGCAGGCGCTCCACGAACACGGTGCGCGAAAGCTGCGTGGCCGACACGTTGATCGAGATCGTGAGCGGGCGCCCCGGCGACTGCCACGACTTCGCGTGGCGCAGCGCCTCGCGCAGCACCCATTCGCCGATTGGAACGATGAGGCCGGAGTCCTCGGCCACGGTGATGAAATCGCCCGGCGCGACCGTGCCCCCGCCGCCCGGCGGGTTCCAGCGAAGCAGCGCCTCGAATCCCGTGACGCTGCGGTCGCGCAGGTCGTATAGCGGCTGGTAGTGCAGCTCGAATTCCCGCGCCTCGAGCGCGCGGCGCAGCGCATTTTCGAGATTCAGCCGTTGTTGCGCGGCGACGTTCATGTGCTGCGTGAAGAACTGGAAGTTGCCGCGCCCCGAGTCCTTCGCGTGGTACATGGCCGTGTCGGCGTTGCGCATGAGTGTTTCCGCATCCGACCCGTCGGCGGGGTAGAGGCTGATGCCGATCGAGGCCGCCACGTGCAGGTCGTTGCCGTGCAGGTGGAACGCGCTTGCAAGCACCTCGAGGATCTTGCCGGACACGCCCGATGCGTCCGACGAGGAGCCGATCCCCGGAATCACGATCACGAACTCGTCGCCGCCCACGCGCGAGACCGTATCGCCCTCGCGCACGCACACGAGGATGCGGCTCGCCACCGATTGCAGCAGCCGGTCGCCCAGCTGGTGGCCGAGCGAGTCGTTGATCGTCTTGAAACGGTCCAGGTCGAGGAAGAGGACGGCGAGCTGCGTGCCGTTGCGGTGCGCCTGGGCGATGGCCTGCTGGATGCGGTCGCGCAGCAGCACGCGGTTGGGCAACCCGGTGAGCGCGTCGTGGTGCGCCATGTGGGCCACGCGCTGCTCGGCGATCTTGCGCTCGGTGATGTTCATCGCCACGCCGATCAGGCGCTGCGCGCGCCCGTCGGTGCCGCGATGGACCTGGCCGCGATTGGCGATCCAATGCACGGAGCCGTCGGGCCAGACCACGCGGAAGTCGGCCGTGAAGTCCTCGCCCTGCTTGATGGCGTGGCGCAGCGTCGCGTCCACCAGCTCCCGGTCGTCGGGATGCACGCGCTCGCGCAGGTCGCGGTAGTTCGCGAGCGAGCTCTCGGCGGGGCGGCCGAAGAGCACGTTGAGCCCTTCGGAGTACGTGAAGCGGTCGCTTTCGGTTTCCCAGTACCACATGCCGAGCTGCGCGGCGTCCATTGCAAGGCGCAGTTGCGATTCGCTTTCGCGCAGCGCCGCTTCCGTGAGCTTGCGTTGCGTGAGGTCGGCAATCGTCACCATGGTGCCGACAACCTTGCCGTCGGCGCCGAAGATCGGGGCGGCCGAGAGCGACACCTCGATCGAGCGGCCGTCGCGGTGCAGGCGGCGCGTCTCGATCTCCAGGTGCGTCTCGCCTTTCTGCGCGAGGTCGCGATAGTGCGACGCTTCCTCGACCAGGTCCGGCGGCACGATGGATGTCGCGGTGTTGATGACCTCGGACTCCTTCCACCCGAACATGCGCTCCGCGGCCGGGTTCCACATGGAGATCACGCGATCGAGATCGCGCGCCACGATCGCCACGGGCGCGGCCTGGATCACGGCGCGCAAGAGCTGGATGCTCTCCCGGGTTTCCTTCTCGAGGGTCTTCCTCTGGGTGATGTCCACGAGCGAAGCCACGAGACCCGCGATGTCGCCGTTGGGATCGAGGAAGGTCGCCTTGTTCACGAGCACTTCGCGCTTCGTCCCGTCGCCCGAATAGAGTGCCGTGGCCTCGTAGCTCGCCGTGCCCGGCGTGGCGAGCAGGCGCGTATCCGCATCGTCGGCCTGCCCGGCCATCTCCGCCGGCGCGATGTCGCTGTAGTGCTTGCCGATGAGGAATTCCCGGGAGTGGCCCACGTACTCCTCGAACGCGCGGTTGCAGCCCAGGTAGCGTCCCTCGCGATCCTTGTAGAACACGGGGTTGGGCAGCATCTCCACGAGCTGTTGGGTGAAGGAAAGCTGCGAGCGAAGCTCGCGCGTGGCCCGCGTGGCGAGCGCGACCGCGTCGCTGCGCGTCCTCGCCACCGCGAAGAAGATCCCGAAAAGCAGCGTCGACATCGCGAGGCCCGCGGTGAGGACGAGCAACGGGAAGGGCTGCAGCCAGGGGCTCAGCCTCGGCTCGTCGTCGAACTGCACCAGCCATTGGCGTCCAGCGACGGCGAGCGGCTTGTCGATTGTGTTGCGCGAGTGGACGAGGCCGCTCGCCTCCGTTCCCACCGGGACGACAGTCTGGAAGAAGAGCGTCCCGGCGCTGGGCTCGAGCGCCCGCTCGTTGATGCTGCCCACGTCGTGGATGCGCATGCGGATGCCACGCAGCAGCGGCTCGTTCAGCATGTCGGCGAAGATGTCGTCCACCCGCAGGATCACGTTCACGAAGCCCCGCAGGGCCTCGCGGCGCTCGGCGCGCGTGAGGAACGGGCCGGGTCCGTACACCGGAAGGTAGAGGACGAGGCCGTAGCTGGTATAGCGCTCCTGCGCGAGGCGGTAGCGTCCCGTCGACGTGGCCTCGCCCGAGTCTCGCGCAAGCTCGGCGGCGATGCGGGCACCGTCGCGCGAGCGGATGTCGAGCCCGAGGACCGATTCGTTGCCGGCGTAGGGCTCCACGTAGTCCACGACCCAGTACTCGGGACGCGCGCCGGCAGGGCGGATCTCGAAGGTGCGCAGGTCAGCGATGGGCATGGAGCGGTCGGCGCGCACGCTCGCGACGAAATCGTCGCGGCCTTCCGCCTTCACGCGGCGGATGAATTCGACGGCGGTGAGGCCCGCGAAGCGGCGATGGATCTCGAGCGCGGAGGCGTAGCGCGAGAACTCGGCGCGCGAAAGATTGGGCTCGTGGTAGGCGAGGGCCTCCAGGCCGTAGAGCACGTCCACGTAGCGCTGGATGCGCCGGTCCAGCAGGTTCGCGGCGAGGTTGGCGTGGTTATTGAATTCGACTTGCGACTCGCGGTCGGCCTGGCGCCCGGCCATGAACCACGCGAGCAGGGTCGCCGCCACGCCCAGGGCGAGGGCGGCAAGTGCGACGATGTGCGGACGCAGGGGCCTGGTCATTCGTTGTTAGTGTGGGCGCCACGATAGAATAGCGGCTTTTCCGCGAAATCTCCCCTCGTGTCCCTGATCGTCCAGAAGTACGGCGGCACTTCGATGGGCAGCCCCGAGCGCATCCGCGAAGTCGCGAAGCGCGTGGCTCGCTTCGCCCGGGAGGGCCACCGCCTCGTCATCGTGCCGTCGGCCATGGCCGGCGAGACCAACCGGCTGATCGGCCTCGCCAAGGAGCTCAATCCCGATGCGAGCCCGCGCGAGCTCGACGTGATCGCCTCGACGGGCGAGCAGGTCACGATCGGGTTGCTTGCCCTGGCACTGCAGGCGCTCGGCCTCAAGGCCAAGAGCTATACCGGCTGGCAAGTGCCGATCGTCACGGATGCCGCCCACAGCAAGGCGCGGATCCTTTCAATCGAAGACAAGAAGATTCGCGCCGACCTGGACGCCGGTCACGTGGTCATCGTCGCAGGCTTCCAGGGTATCGACGGCCACGACAACATCACGACCCTGGGACGCGGCGGATCGGACACGACGGGTGTCGCGCTCGCCGCGGCGCTCAAGGCCGACGAATGCCAGATCTACACCGATGTCGATGGCGTCTATACGACGGACCCGCGCATCGTCCCGGAGGCGCGGCGCCTGGACAAGGTGACCTTCGAGGAGATGCTCGAGCTCGCCTCGCTCGGCTCCAAGGTCCTGCAGATCCGGTCGGTCGAATTCGCCGGCAAGTACAAGGTCAAGGTTCGCGTGCTCTCGTCGTTCACCGACGTGGAGTCCACCGACATGGGCACGCTCATCACGTTCGAGGAAGACGACATGGAACAAGCCATCATTTCCGGCATCGCGTTCAACCGCGATGAGGCCAAGATCACGGTGCTGGGCGTGCCCGACAAGCCCGGCATCGCGTTCAGCATCCTGGGCCCCATCGCCGATGCCAACATCGACGTGGACGTGATCATCCAGAACGTGTCGCACGACGGCATCACGGACTTCTCGTTCACCGTGCACCGCAACGAATTCAAGCGCGCGATGCAGCTCCTGGAGACGGCCGTGAAGCCCGCGATCGGCGCGCGCGGCATCGTAGGCGACGACCGCATCGCGAAGGTCTCGCTCGTGGGCATCGGCATGCGTACCCACGCGGGCATCGCCTCGAAGATGTTCGGCGCGCTCGCCCATGAAGGCATCAACATCCAGATGATCTCGACTTCCGAGATCAAGACTTCAGTCGTCGTCGACGAGAAATACATGGAGCTCGCCGTGCGCGTGCTGCACCGCGAGTTCGAGCTCGACAAGTCACCGGTCGAGGAGAAGATGACGCCGTGAAGCATTGGGCGTCGGCCTCCGTCAAACAGGTGCTGGTCGACGCGAGTGCCGGCTTGCTCTCGGGCGTGATGCGCGTACTCGGCGCAGTCTCAATCGCGACATTGTTGTTCCCGGGAAGACTTTCCGAGTTCTTCCTGACGGGTGTTTCGATCGGGGTCGTCACGGTCGTTGCCGCCAACCTGGTCGGTGGCATCAGAAACAAGATCCCCTACGTCACCTACTCCACGGACTACCCCCCCATTTTCCTGTTCAGCGTGGTGGCCGCAACGCTGTTCTCCGAACTGCCTGCTTCGCAGTTCCTTGCCACCCTCGTCCTGTTCATCGCCGCGAGCTCCATTGCCACCGGACTGGTGTTCTTCCTCGTCGGACACTTCAAGCTCAGCAACCTCGCGCGCTTCGTTCCGTATCCCGTCGTCGCGGGCTTCATGGCGGGAATAGGACTGCTGATCGTCATTCAGAGCCTCGGGTCCCTCGCCCGGGTCAGCCTCACGTGGGATTCCGCGCCGCGGCTGCTCGACAGGGATGCGATCCTGCACTGGACTCCCGGTGTGGCGTTCGCGCTTTTCATGATGTTCGGGGGACGAATCATCCGCACCAAGTTCTTCCCCCAGATCGCGATCGGCCTGGCGATCGGCATCTTCCTGACGATTCTGGCCCTGACGGACACGCCGATTGCCGTCGCCCATGCGAACGGCTGGTCTGCCGCACCGGTACAAGGCAATCTGCCCTTCCAGTTCTACGTGGCGTCGATCTGGAACACGGCGGCGCCGAAGACATTGCTTGCGCATGCGTACCTCGACATCTTCGTGACCATCATCGGCGTCAGCCTGCTTTCAGTGCTGATCACGCTCACCGGCCTGGAGCTGTCCGCCAAGCAGGAGATGAAGTTCGAGCGGGAGCTCAAGGACGCCGGCCTGGCCAACATTGCCTCAGGCCTGCTGGGCGGTGCGATCAGCTTCCAGTCCGTCTCCGCTTCGACGATGAACCACAGGCTGGGCGGACGATCTCGCCTCGTGCCGATCCTGACCGGGTTGGTCGCGCTCGTGTTTCTGGCGTTCGGCTGGGGCGCCGTTGCAATCCAGTATCTGCCGATCGCGCTGCTATCCGGGTTGGTGCTCTATGTAGGCCTGGACTTCGTGCACAGCTGGTTGTTCGACAGCCGCAAGCGAATGACCGCCGTCGAACATTGCCTGCTGGTGGCCATCGCCTGCACGATCGTCGTCTGGGGCGTGATCACGGGCGTTCTCCTCGGCATCGCGGTGGCGATGCTGCTGTTCACCATCACCTACACCCGGCTCCGGTGTATCTACCTGCGACAGACCGGGCAGAGCCTGCGGAGCAAGGTGGAGAGACCGGCGATGCAGGAGGAGGTTCTCGCCCGCCACGACGACCAGCTCCGGCTGTTCCGTCTGCAGGGCTATCTCTTCTTCGGCAGCGCCGAGACGGTCGGGGAGACCGTCAAGAGAGAGATCAAGGGGCACCGGCCTGTCCCGGATGTTCCCCTGACCGTCATCCTCGATTTCCAGTCGGTCGTGGGGATCGATTCCTCGGCCACGATGGCTTTCGCGAAGATATTCGACGCGGCAAGAGCCCGCGGCGCAAGCATCATGCTCATCCACCTGAGCAGCGGCATCGAAGCCATCCTGCGACGTTCCCTCGGGCCTGAGGTGATGGCGGGGGTGAGAGTCTTCGCCGGCCAGGATGCGGCGCTTGAAGTACGGGAGAACTTCATCCTGGATCTTCACCGCTCCGATGCACCTCCGCATAACGCTTCGGACGCGCTGTCGGAGTCCGGCATCGATGCTGCCGACATCAAGGACGTCATGAGCTATTTCGAGCGGCAGAACGTAGCCGCGGCCGAGGTGGTGTTCCGCCAGGGCGAGAAAGCGGAGTCGATGCTGATCGTGGATTCCGGCGAATTCGAGATTTACCTGGACACACCGGACGGCAACGGCATCCGGCTGAGAAAGGTCGTTGCGGGCTCGATTCTCGGAGAGATGGGCATCTATCTTCTGGGCGCCCAGCGCACGGCCAGTGTCCGGGCGACCACCGACGGGTGCATACTGGTGCTGGACAAGGAAGCGCTGACACGCATGCACGCGGAGCGCCCGGCGCTGGCCCTCAAGTTCAATCGCTTCATCATCGGTGTCCTGGCCGGGAGACTCGCGCACAGCAACGACGAGATCCTGGAGCTCTCCGGTGCGCACCTCACTGCATGAGCCCTGTCCCGATCGACGCTGTCGTGACACAGACCGACGTCGAGTTTTTCGATCGTCACGGTTGGTGGGTAGCCCCCCGGCTGTTTGAAATCGACGACCACCAGGTTCAGAAGATCATGGATGAACTGACGCGATCGAACACCGCGGCTGATGCCAGGGATTTGCGCCACTACAACTACGCGAGTCTCATCAGCCCGAGTTGTCGCGCCCTCGCGCACAGTTCCGTCATTGCGGCCATGGCGGCAAAGCTCGTTGGGGCCGGCGAGCTCAGAATCTGGAACACGAATCTTGTCGAGAAAGTCGGTCCGCACAAGGAGTCCCACGTGGGCTGGCATGCCGACAGGGCATATTGGATGAGTTGCAGCTCGGAGAGGATGATCACGGCGGGCATTGCCCTTCAAGATACGTCCCTGGACATGGGTCCGCTGAAAGTGGTGGATGGCTCGCATCGCTGGGTCGGGAATTCCGCGGACGAGTTGCGTCGGATCCAGGGGTTCCGCGGCCCGCAACCCGCCGGCCCTGCGCTGTCCAAGTACCGCTCTGATTTGGATATCGTCGAATTGCCCCTCAGCAGTGGCCAGGTGACGTTCCATCACTGCCTGCTCCTTCACGGCAGCGGGGAAAACCGAACGTCCTCGATGCGCCGGCACCTGATCACTCATTATCAGGATGAAACGAATTGCTGGCGTCATCACGTTCAGCCTGACGGTAGCGTCGCGGCATATCAACACGACTCGAAAGTAAGAAAGACCGCCGAGGGTTTCCCCGACTACACCGATCCGACGTTTTGTCCCGTCGTTTGGCCGAAAGGTGACCGATGACCGCCCGCCGTAGAAACGAAGTGCTGGTGGTGGTGCCGCCCAACTCCAATGTCGCACTACCCGGGCGATTGTGTACGGTCACCGAACCCGAAGAGCACAGCGACTGGTCGAACCTCCTGTCCCTCGGCGCTCTCAGTCTCGTCTCATCGCTTGGCAGGAATGCAAGCTTGCGGCCGCTGTATGTCGACTGCACCGTGATCGGCCTGCAGCCGCTCCTGGATTACATCTCGCACCACCACGACCGCATCCTCGCTGTTGGCATGAGCGTCCTCACTGCCAACTACGAATCGGCGCTCGCCGTGATGAGACACGCAAAACTGGCCGATCCGTCGATTCGGACGATCGTCGGAAACGATCACTTCACCGCACTGCCGTTTGAATGTCTCGATCGATCCCCGTGGATCGATTACGGATTCACCGGCAATGAAATCATCGCATCCGCCTGTGCGCTCATTTCACGTCTGTACGACGGCGCACCGATCTCGCCGGGCGACCATCCGTCACTGGCCGCTCGCGACGAGCGAGGGGGAATTCACATCACGCCGCAGGCGCCGGAGCCGGTGTTCGCCGACTACGACCACGCACAGGTGGACGAACTCTTCGACCACACCAGTCTGTACCGGCGGGCCTTTCGTGCACGCATCTCTCCGCGGATTGCAGAATTGCTTGGCCAGCACGTGTCCGCAGGCGTCCCCGTGGATATCGGGCGCGGCTGCGTAAAATTCGCGATGGACGATGCGTGCAGCTTCTGCTCCATTCAATACGGTGGTCTCTGGCGAAACGCACTGGAGCCTCATGCCGCCTGGGCTGTGATCGAAAACGCCTGGCGCAGCGGGCATGACTACCTCTATCTGACAGCCGACGAACTTCCTCTGACCTTCCTGGGACTGTTGAAGGCGATGCTTGCGGAGCAGCCGCCGTGGTGGCGCGACCTGGCTGACGACGAACGTCCCCTCATTGTCGGGTATGCACGGGCGGACGGCCTCTCCGATCCCCGGAAAGCCTCCCTGTTGCGGCAGCTCGGGATTCGTCAACTGATGATCGGCATGGATGCCGGCTCGGCTGTCTCGCTGGCGGCTTTGAACAAACCTCTCCGATCGCACCAGGGGGAGCAGCTCACAGCGCAGAACTTCACTGCGCTGCGCGTGGCCCGGGACACCGGCCTGTTGGTGCGCGGTGGTTTTGTGCTCGGCCATATCGGCATGACTCCGGCGATCCTCGACGAAAACCTCCAGATCATCAAGGCGCTGCTGAGTGAAGGGCGGGATGTGATCAGCGCCGTCGATATCGAAGTCCTCTCGCCGGAACCCGGCAGCCGCGATTTCAAGTACCTCACGTCGCCTGAGCTGGCGGCAATGGCCGCCGAGCGACTGAATCTCACCCTGGCGGACGCTCCGTTGCTTGAATCCGTGGCAAAACGGTGGCGCGGGTGCGACGTCGTCCCGCCGGAGGAGTCGATGCGTGATTACGCGGCGGCATTCATGCCTGATCTTCCGTTTGACCGGCTCATCAGCGCCCGCAAGGAACTTCGCGCATTTGCCCAGAGCCTCGGGATAGTCGTTGGTGAAGAGTTGACTGTTGAGGACTCCGAGGTCCTGGCTGTATGAGCTGGCTCACTGACCTGGAAAGAACCACCGTCCGGGATCGGCTGCAGCTGGGTGGAAAGGCCGTCTCGCTGGCGCGCCTCATGGAGATCGGCTATCCCGTGCCATCCACGCTGGTGATCAGCGCCGAGGTCGTGAGCGGGATTGTGTCGGCTGCGCAGAATCCCGAGAGACTCGACATCCCGCGCGATCTCACTGACGAAATCGCGCAAAAGACCCGGACATGGCGCCGCTATTGCGTGCGCTCCAGTTCGGTTCATGAAGACAGCGACGACCAGGCGTGGGCGGGCGTCCTCAAGAGCTGCGTCGATATCGGCTTTGACGAGGTCGAAGATTCGATCCGCGAGGTCATCTCGTCGCTCTATTCACCAGCCTCATTGAAATACGCAATGAGCCGGTCGGTCTGCGCCCAGGATCTGAAGATCGCGATAATCCTGCAGGAATACGTCGATGGGCAGGTTTCCGGAGTTGGCTTTTCGATCGATCCGGTGAACCACTATGAGAATGCAGTGGTTCTCGAGGTAGCGGAAGGACCGGCGGAGAAGCTCACTGAAGGAAGCATTGTTCCGGATCGCTACGTGATTGAGAAAGCGAATGGGCGAATCCTCGATGCCCGTCCCGGGCAGTCGCGGGGGTATGCGGTGTCCAGGGCCACCGTCATCGACGTCGCCAGCCAGATCACGCGCCTGGAGCAGGCTTTTGGCTGTGCCATCGACGTGGAATGGACCATCGACAACGGCGTTTTCGTGCCGCTGCAGGCGCGCCCCATCACGACCTCGCGACCTTTCCGCGACGTTGCGGCCAAGGCACCACAGTCCTATCGATTCTGGTGGCTCGACCACGATGCCAGGTGGCAATTCGAACTCGGGATACTCTCTCTTGAAACAGACAGGGATGTAAGCGCGAACCGATTGACCGACGTGATCTATGTCCGGGAGGACGGCTCCACTCGCTGCTTGATCTCTGCCGACGATACGATGCGCCTCAGCGAAGTCGGCGTCGAACTTCGATCGATGACCCACTTTCAACGCTTCCGGGCTGAAAGCATTCAAAGCTTGAACCGTGCCGAAGACGTCCGGCGGGCGCTCGGCGAGACGGAGATCAAACAACTCGGTCCGGCGCAAATCTGCCTGCACCTCCAGGCGATCGAGGACGCCTACCGACGTTGCTCCGCTCTGTACCGCACGTGCGATCCTTATGCAACGAATGCCATTTTTGCTGCGGCTTCCAGATTCATCCCGGTGGAAAAGCTGTTCGCGCTGGTCGCGCAACCCAATGAGATCCGCGAGCGGGAAAGCCGGGATTGGAGAGCCCTGGTCGAGCAGGACTTCGATGAGGCTGCGGCGTGGAAACACGTCAGGACCTATCCCTGGCTCGTCCCGAATCTGTTCACCAGAGATGCAATCCTGACCACACTGCGCGAAAAGCACCGCGTATCACAGGACCTGTACGACCGTCCTGCACCGGACTCCGCGGAAACCGACGAGATGGACCTTCCCGACTCCGTACGGGACATCCTTTTCATATTGCGAGGTCTCTCGGACTTGCGCCTGCGGCTGAAAATGGCATGGGCGAGCTTCGATTTCTTCTTCGTCGACCTGTACGAGGCGATATCCCGCCACACGCGGGTGCCCATACGAGAACTCCGCGACTGCCATCCCATTTCCAGCATGATCGCGTTGCTTGGCAACGAAGCGTCGCCGACGGCAGATGCGCCCGCGCTTGCCCATCTCCATGACGGCAAAGTCGCCTTCGTCAGTGCGGAACACGCCGGGGAGTTCTGGCGGCATCGTTCCGTCTTGTTCGACCATGCCGACGACACAAACGCCAATGACGAGATCCGCGGCACCGTAGCCAATCACGGAAAGATCTCCGGTCGCGTACACATCCTGAGCTGCAACGACGTGGATAAGGCGAACCGGGTCCGGGCGCAGATGCTCGACGGCGACGTGCTGGTCTCCGAGATGATCCAGTTCAACGTCATGGACCTCGTGCAACGCGCCGGTGGGCTCATCACCGACGAGGGGGGCATGCTTTCCCACGCGGCAATTCTCGCGCGGGAGATGGGCATTCCCTGCATCGTCGGGACCCAGCGCGCCACGCAGATGCTGCGGGACGGCGACCGGGTCACGATTGACACGAAAGCCGGTTGGGTGAAGCGCGTCGATCCTGCCTTTGCAGTAGCAGACTAAGATACATTTCCCCCGAAGAAAAGATGACACGGTGAAGATGCCCTCTCTATCGTTCTTCGTTCTTTCCCTGACGTTTCCAATCATGACCCTCGCCCAATCCCAGCACGCCGTCGATACGACGGACCCCTATCTCTGGCTCGAGGACGTGACCGGCGAGAAGCCGCTCGCGTGGGTGAAGGAGCAGGACGCCAGGAGCAAGGCCGAGCTCGAGGCGCGGCCCGAGTTCAAGGCCATCCACGAGCGCTTGCTCGGCATCTACAACTCCCACGAACGCATCCCCGACGTGGTGAAGCGCGGGCCGTGGCTCTACAACTTCTGGCAGGACGCGGCCAACCCGCGCGGCCTCTGGCGCCGCACGACGCTCGCCGAGTACCGTAAGGCCGAGCCCGCGTGGGAAGTCGTGCTCGACATAGACAAGCTGAACGTCGCCGAGAACACAAACTGGGTCTTCAAGGGCGCGCAGTGCCTGTACCCGGGCTACGAGCGCTGCCTCGTGTCGCTCTCGCATGGCGGTGCGGATGCCGTCGAGATCCGCGAGTTCGATTCGGTGAAGAAGGAATTCGTGAAGGGCGGCTTCCTGCTGCCCGAATCGAAGGGCAGCGTGTCGTGGCGCCATCGCGATGCACTCTACATCGCGAGGGACTTTGGCCCCGGCACGCTCACCAAGTCGGGCTACCCGCGCATCGTGAAGGAATGGAAGCGCGGCACGCCGCTCGCGGAGGCGAAGGTGATCTTCGAGGGCCAGGAGACCGACGTGTCCTCGAGCGGCTTCGCGGTGCACGAGAAAGGGCGGCAGTACGACCTGCTCCGCCGCGCCGTCACGTTCTGGGAGGGCGAGGACTACCTGCGCGTGGGCGACAAGTGGGTGAAGGTCGATGTGCCGCGCGATGCGCGCATCGAGACGGCGAACGGCTGGCTCTTCGTGAGTGTGAAGACGGCGTGGAAGCCGGGGAACGTCGAGTTCGCGGCGGGCTCGCTCGTGACGGCGAACCTGGACAAGTTCATGGCAGGCGGGCGCGACTTCGACGTGGTCTTCGCTCCGTCGCCGCGCGTGGCGCTTTCCGATTATTCAGTCACGAAGGACATGGTGGTCCTCGACGTCCTGGACAACGTGAATAGCCGCGTCGTCGAAATGCGCCACCGTGACGGCAAGTGGGTGAGCACCGACGTGACTGTGCCGAAGGCCTCCCACGTCGGCACCGGGGCCTACGACAAGGACGAGAGCGACGAGTACTGGATGACGGTCACCTCGTTCACCGAGCCCACGACGCTCTACCTCGCCGATCCCGCGAAGGGCACGCGCGAGAAGCTGAAGTCGCTGCCCGCCTTCTTCGATGCGAAGGGTCTCGTCACCACGCAGGGCGAGGCGACCTCGAAGGACGGCACGAAGATTCCGTACTTCGTCGTGATGCGCGAGGGCACGAAGATGGACGGCTCGAATCCGACCATCCTCTACGGCTACGGCGGCTACGAGATCTCCATGCTGCCCAACTACAGCGGCACGATCGGCGCCGCGTGGCTTGAGGGGGGCGGCGTGTGGGTGCTGTCGAACATTCGCGGCGGCGGCGAGTTCGGGCCCGAGTGGCACACGCAGGCGCTGCGCGAGAACCGCCATCGCGTGCACGACGATTTCATCGCGGTCGCCGAGGACATCGAGAAGCGCGGCCTCACGTCGCCGAAGCACCTCGCCATCATGGGCGGAAGCCAGGGCGGATTGCTCGTGGGCGCCGCGTTCACGCAGCGCCCCGATCTCTACAAGGCCGTCGTGTGCCAGGTCCCGCTGCTCGACATGTACCGCTTCAACAAGCTGCTCGCGGGCGCCTCGTGGATGGGCGAGTACGGCAACCCGGACGTTCCGGCCGACTGGGAGTTCATCTCGAAGTATTCGCCGTATCAGAACGTCTACAAGGACAGGAAATATCCGCGCATCTTCTTCTACACCTCGACCCGCGACGACCGCGTGCATCCCGGCCACGCGCGCAAGATGGTCGCGAAGATGGAAGCGCAGGGGCACGACGTCCTCTACTACGAGAACACCGAAGGCGGCCACGCGGCGGGAACTACGCCGGCGCAGCAGGCTTACATGTGGGCGTTGACGTACACGTTCCTGGTGAACGAGCTGAAATAGAGTCATTCCCGCGGCTCACTGTCATTCCCGCGAAGGCGGGAATCCAGCCGACGGGCCCGTCAGGTTATAATTTCGCCTCGCCGGAGAGATGCCCGAGTGGCCGAAGGGGGCGCCCTGCTAAGGCGTTATATGGGCTTAAACCTGTATCGAGGGTTCGAATCCCTCTCTCTCCGCCAGATTCCAGAGGGGAAATAGGCTCCAATTCCCCTGTTCCCATGCATGTCCGCATTTAACGGCGCCCGGTCGCGTTCGCGCAGGGCGGTTTGTGCGCCACCGCACAGATCGTCGGTGGCTTTCGACCTAATCTCGCATCGTGCCATTGGCGTTCGCAAACTTGCGCCTCCGGCCGTCGTGGTTCTAGCCAACCATCAAGGAGATTGAAATGAATCGTGACCAAGTGAAGGGCCGTGTGAAAGAGGTGGCCGGCAAGGTGGAGAAGATCGTGGGCCGCGCCGTCGATAGTCCGAAGGCGGAGGCGAAAGGAATCGCGAAGGAAATCGCGGGGAAAATGCAGAAGGCGGTTGGAGACGCGCGTAACGATCTCAAAGACAAATCGTAGGAAGGACATTCCATGGACGCGATTTCCCGAGTTCCACAAAGATCCCTGCTTGCCTTGGTTGCGCTGGTCGGGGCAATCCTCGCCGGATGTGCCCGAATGGAGGCGGTACCGCCCGGTCCCAGCCACCTGACGCTGTCGGGCAGCCAAGAGGTGCCGCCTGTCGCCACCTCGGCATCGGCCACCGGCAACTTCAAGGTGAGTGCCGACAAGTCCGTGAGCGGGTCCATCACCACGACCGGTATCGTCCCGACCGCCGCGCATATTCACATGGCAGCCGCAGGATCCAATGGTCCGGTCATCATCCCTTTGACCAAGTATGAGAATACCTTTTCGGTTCCCGCAGGAGCCCGGTTGAACGATGAGCAATATGCCGCGTACAAAGCCGGCAAGCTCTACGTCAACGTGCATAGCGCCAATTACAAGGCGGGAGAGATTCGGGCGCAGCTCGTTCCCTGAGGAGCAGTGAACAACGGGCATGAGCTGACAGATCCAGAAAGGAAATCGAATGGCCGACGCTGCTACGGTTGAAAGAGCAACTCTCCACGTTCTGCCGCCCCTGCCCTATGCGGAAAATGCCCTGGACCCCGTCGTCACCGCCAATACCATCGGGGTCCACTATGGCAAGCACCACAAGGGGTACGTCGATAACTTGAACAAGTTGATCACCGGTACACCGCTCGCTGATCTCTCGTTGGAGAAGCTCATCAGCGAAACTACCGGCAAGGCCGACCAGATCGCGATATTTAACGATGCGGCGCAAACGTGGAATCACACCTTCTACTGGCGCAGCGTGCGACCGAAGGGCGGCGGTGAGCCCCCCGCGGCGTTGAAGCATAGGATCGAGGCTTCATTCGGTACTCTGGATGCATGCAAGAAGGAACTGGCGACGGCCGCGACGACCCAGTTCGGCAGCGGCTGGGCTTGGCTCGTGCTGGACGACGGCAAGCTCAAAGTGGTCAAGACGGCGAATGCGGAAACGCCGCTGACCAAGGGCATGAAGCCGCTGCTGACAATCGACGTGTGGGAACACGCCTACTATCTGGATTATCAGAATCGCCGCGCGGACTACGTGGACGCCGTGCTCGACAAGCTGATCAATTGGGGTTTTGCCGCCGAGAATCTCGGCTAAGTCCCCCTCCGCCAATTCACTGCATCAGTTTTTCCGCCACGAACCGCCGCTCGAAGAATCCCCACGCGAGGATCGGCGTCACCGTGGGGAAGATCAACGCCCCCAGCTGGTATCCCAGCGCGATCACCTCGCGCCCTGTAGCCGAGTAGCCGCTGCGCACCGCCGCCTCGTAGCCCGAGCGGATCGCGATCTGGCTCAAGGCGTCGAAGGCCACGCCCCACGCCTCGAAGGGCAGCAGCACGATCGCGCCCACCACGATTCGTTGCCAGCTCGCCTTCGCGGCGAGCATCAGCGCAAGAAATAGCGGAAGGCCGAACGTGTAGATGAGCGCGCTCACCTCGGGCGTGACCACCGCCACTCGCCCGGCCTCGTGGATCTCGATCCTCGTCACGAAGGTGATCACCCGGTTGCCGAACTCCAGTCCCGTGACGAGTCCCTGGCCGTCGAGCGAGATGAAGAAGCGGGCGATCCATGCGACGAGCCGCCCTTGCCAACCGGCAGCCACGTACCACAGCGCGAAGCACGCCGGCAGCCACGCGAGGACGCGCAGCACGAAAGCCCAGATCGCGGAGCGGCCTACTGCGGCTTCGCCCGGTTCACCCATCGCATCCACACGAGCCACACGATCAGCACGTCGAGCATGATGAGTACCTGCCAGAGGTACAGGTGCGCCCACTCGAATACCGCCTGGCTCCACTGCCCCAGATAGAAGAGGCTCACGATGCGCACGAGGTTGAGGACCTGCACGGCGAGTATGCCGAGCACGACGCCGGGGACCTTGAACTGCCACGGCGCGGGGAACGCGAGCACCGCCGCGAGGAGCACCAGCATCGCCTCGACGCCGTTGCAGCCGGCCTCGATGCTCACGGCGAACCCCGTCTTCGAGTCGAGCAGCACGTTGCCGACCGAGGTCGCGCGTCCGTCGAACTCCTGGATCACTTCCGCCCCGGTCTTCGCGACGAGCGTCGTCCACGGCCTCACGAGCGCCTGTCCCGGCGGGCTCAATTCGAATGCGAACAGCACCCCGAGCATGAGGCAGAATGCGACCGCGAACCGCACCATCGATGGATTTCCCTCCAGGCGCAATTGTAGCGTCCGCGACCCTTAGAAGAGCGTGACGTCCTTCGAATCGGCGACCTTGGGCTTGATGGCGCCCTGCGCGACGAGCGTCTCCCAGCAGCGCACCTGGTTGCGGCCGTGGTCCTTCGCGTAGTACACCGCCTGGTCCGCGCGATCGACGAGGACCGCGGCGGGCGTGGAGACTTCCGTAATCTGCGTGTAGCCGATGCTCACGGTCACGCGCCCGACGCCGGGGAATTCGTACGACTCGACCGCCTTGCGGAAGCGTTCGAGCGCGATCTCGCCCGCCTGTCCCCGCGCCGCGCCGTGGATCAACACGAATTCCTCGCCGCCGAATCGATAGAGCAGGTCGCTCGCGCGAAACGACTTGCGCATCACGTTGGCGAAGTGAACGAGGATCTCGTCGCCGTAGAGATGGCCGAACTCGTCGTTGATGGACTTGAAGCGATCGATGTCGAGCACCGAGAGGTAATAGCGTCGATCCGATCGCGACCAGGTGCGAAGGCTCGCCTCGATGTGCGCCTGGAACACGCGGCGCGTCCTCAAGCGCGTGAGCGGATCGGTCTCGAGGTGCGCGAGGCGCTCGAAGTAGGCCTGGCTCAGGGCCGCGATCTCCGCGATGCGGGGGCCGAACATTCCGTGCGACGTCGAGCGGATCTCGATCGCATATCGGACCTCGCCGCCGGCGGCCAGCGTCACCACGTAGCGGGAGCCGCGCTCGAGGCGCTCCTCGCGGCAAGCGCGATCGTGCAGGACACCGGACAGGAACGGATCGTCGCGCAGCGGCTGGACGCCCTTGTCATCGTCGTCGGAGTCGCTGAGCGAGAACTCCTCCTGGCGGGCTCCTTTCATCCGCGCCGCTCCGCCGGGAAAAACACGAAGCAGCCTCACGGCCGCCTCGGGATAGCGCACCCGCAGGCGCTCGGCGAGCCAGACGGGAAGGCCGTCGCTTGTCTCGACGCCGAGCATCTCGAAGACGTCGTGCTGCAGGGAATCCGGGACGAAGTTCATTCGTCCGATAGCCTACTACTTGCAGCGCTTCGGCAACGCCTTCCTAACGGCCGCGGGCATCGTACGCTTCGCGAAGTCCGTGACCGTGACCTCCAGGTCCTCGTCCTTCAACTTGAGAAGGGCTTCCTGCGTCAAGGATTCGTTCGGGACGACGATCCGCTCGAACTCGAAGAGCATGAAGGATTCCAACGGGCCGTTCTCGCCCAGGAGCGAGACCTCGATCGAGTAGAACGGCGCGAAGTACCAGTTGCCGATGCCGCCGACGTGATCGGCCGACGGCAGGTTCAGGTAGATCCCGGGGCCCGTCAGGCGCGCCGTCGTGTTGCCGATCAGGTCGGACATCCCATGCGCCTTCATCACGATCTTGCGCACGTCGTCCACGGCGCAGCCCTGGAGCCCCTTGTCCAGGAGGGGCGCGAGCGTCTGCGTGTACGAGCCCTCGGGTAGCCGGCGCACGTCGAGCTTTCCGCGCCTGAGGCTCGACCCCGTGGAATTCGGCTGCTCGACCAGGGAGATCGCGTTTTCGCCCTCGTAGGTCGTGGTCCAGGCGGCCTGGGCGCCGGGCGCGGCGACGAGGAGGAGGAGCGGAAGTAACAGTTTCGTCATCGGACGGCTCCCAGTCTAGAATGGCGGCGGAAACGCATCATAGGGAGAGGGGCAATGGGCATCAAGCTGGATGTGTTCCATAACGAAGCCGAGGGCAGGCCCCTCGCCGCCGGGGAGAAGGTCTTCTCGGAGCACGAGATGGGATTCGAGATGTACGTCGTCATCAGCGGCGAGATCGAGCTCAGCATCAACGGCGAGGTGATCGAGACCCTGGGCCCCGGGGAGCCCTTCGGCGAAATGGCCCTCATCGACCAGGCGCCGCGCACGGCGACCGCCACGGCCAAGACCGATTGCGTGGTCCTTCCCATTCCCGAGAAGCGGTTCCTCTTCATGGTGCAGCAGACGCCCTATTTCTCGCTCCAGATCATGAAGGTAATCACGGATCGCCTGCGCAAGGCAAACGAGCGCCGCAAGAAGTGACGTCAGGGGCGCGGATGGACAGCGCGCCGTCGCTCTCCCGCGGCTTCTACTTTTTCCTGTTGACGCGGTTCGTCGCCAACGCCGCGAACCAGATCCTCCTTCTCGCGCTCGCATGGCAGATGTACGACCTCACGTCGAGCGCGTGGAACCTGGGGCTCGTGGGGCTCGCGCAGTTCGTGCCGACGATCCTGCTCACGATTCCCTCGGGACACCTGGCCGACCGGCTCGATCGAAGGCGGCTCATCGCGGCCGCCATCTCATGCCAGCTCGTGGCGGCGGCGGTATTGACTCTCGGAACCGTCGGACACTGGGTGGATCGCGAACTGATCCTGGGGTTGAGCGTGCTGATCGGCATCGCCCGCGCGCTCCAGATGCCGGCGCAACAGGCGATCCTTCCGAAGCTCGTGACCCGAATGCAGTTGCCGCGCGCGCTCGCGATGAGCACTTCGGCGATGCAGGTGTCGATCGTGGCCGCGCCGGCGATCGGCGGATTCATCTATGCGCTGGGTGCCGCGTGGGCCTACGGCCTGTGCATCGTGCTGCTCGTGGCGGGGATCTTCTCCGCGATGGGCATCGACAAGGTGCCGATCATCAAGAGCAAGGAGGGCGCCTCGCTTTCCACGATGTTCGCGGGCTTCGACTACATGCTGAAGCAGCCCGTGGTGCTGGGCGCCATCTCGCTCGATCTTTTCGCCGTGGTGCTGGGCGGCGCGACCTCACTCTTGCCGATTTACGCGAAGGACATCCTGCACACGGGACCCGAGGGACTCGGCTTGCTGCGCTCGGCGCCGGCGGTAGGAGCGCTCGCACTCGGGGCATTCGTCGCGCGGAATCCCATCCGGGTCAACGTCGGCCGCAAGCTCTTCACGGCCGTGGCCATCTTCGGAATTTCGATCCTGGTATTCGCGTATTCGACGTCGTTCGCGGTGTCGCTCGTGGCGCTCGCCGTGAGCGGGGCGGCCGACGTGGTGAGTGTCGTGATTCGCCAGACGCTGGTCCAACTCGAGACTCCCGACGAGATGCGCGGACGCGTGAGCGCCGTGAACGCCACATTCATCAGCACGAGCAACCAGCTGGGCGAGTTTCGCGCGGGCTCCATGGCCGCGTGGCTCGGAGCGGTGAACTCCGCCATGCTCGGCGGAGTGGGGACGCTGCTGGTGGTCGCGCTCTGGATACGCCTTTTCCCGGCGCTCGCAAAGCGCGACCGACTCGTTCCCTAAAGGCGCTACAGCTTCGAGAACTTCGCGCCTTCCAGCGACACGCCCGCCATCAGCCCCGCGTTCGTGAGCACGAAGCCCACGATCGGGCGGTGGACCGTTTCCGTGTCCAGGCTGCCGTTGGCGCCGATCTTCGCGATCGCGATCGTCGCGTCGGCGCCCGCCGTCCAGCCGTGGCTATTGCGGAATTTGTCGAGGGACTCCTGCGTCATGAAGATGACGACCTCGGCCTTGGTCTGCGCGCCGGCCTGCAGCCCGATGGAGCCGCCGCTCGTGCTGTAGTAGTCGACAGTGACGCCGTTCACGCGCAACGCACCGTCGCCGTGCTCACCGCCCACCACGAGTCCCACGTTGAGTACCGACGGGAACACGAGGACGCCGGCGGCGCGCGAGACGAGCTCGCGGGATTGGGGCGCGGCGTCGTACAGGCGGTTCAGCGTCGCATCGACGTTGGAATCGATCGACGACCTGCTGGACGAGTAGTGCTCCGTCTCGTGCGGGCCGGTCGTCGTGCAGGCGGGCAGTCCGATGGAAGCCAGCGCCAACGCGAGCGCAGCCGTAGTAACGCGAAGTTTGGGATGTTGTTCGTTCATGGCAGTCTCCAGTCATTGAGGCGCCAGCGGCGCGCTACTCAAAAGGTTGCCGCAAAGGTCCCGGCTTGAAAATCTCAATTCCTGCCGATCATTCGTAGGACGGGGACTACAGGGCTTGAGGTATCCTCGGGTGTGGCCGCGATCGATGATTTCATCGGGATCCTCTCCCGGGGTCCGTCCCCGAACGAGTGGGTGTTCAACCCGTGGCGCGACACGGATGATCGCGACGCTTCGCCGCGGCGCGACATGCCCGCGAAGCGGCGCGAGAACATGGCGGCCTATCTCGAGGCGCGGCGCGATTCCGCGCGAGTGCTGCTGCTGGGCGAAGCGCCGAGCCATCGCGGCTGCCGCTTCACGGGCATCTCGTTCTGCTCCGAGACTGAGCTCGTCACGAAGGGCGGTCTCGTCGCGCGCCGGCCCCTTGCGCTCACGAGCGTGGGTGCGAACGTGAAGCCGCAACGCGAGCGAAGCGCCGCGGTCATCTGGGGCGAGATCGACCGCGCCGGCAAGCCCTTCGAGGTCGTGCTCTGGAACACCTTCCCCTGGCACCCCTACTTAGGGGACAGACCCCTGAACGCATCGACCAATCGCAAGCCGCGCCCGGCCGAGGTCATGCAGGGCAGGGCGGCTTTCGAAGCGATCCTTCGATGCTTCACGCGAGAACTGGAGATCTTCGCCATCGGCAAGGTCGCGGAGAACGGGCTCGAGCGATGGGGCGGCATCGAGTGCGCGGGCTGCATCCGCCACCCGGCCCAGGGCGGCGAGACGCTCTTCCGCGAGCAGTTCCGCCGCCTCGTCGTGCCTCGTCTATAGTCGACGGATGCTCGAAGGAATCGACACGCCGGCCCTGTTGCTCGAAGCGGAGAAGCTCGAGCGCAACTGCGAACGGATGCGCGATCGCGTGCGAGGCATGGGAACGACGCTCCGCCCGCACGTGAAGACCGCCAAGTGCATCGAGGTCACGCGCATCGCCCTGGGCGCTTCGTCGGGCCCGATCACCGTCTCCACGCTTCGCGAGGCCGACGAGTTCTTCGAGATGGGCTTCAACGACATCCTTTACGCAGTCGGCATGGTGCCTTCGAAAGTGGCGCGCGTGGCGGAGCTGGAAAAGCGCGGCGCGAAGGTGGGCGTGATCGTCGATAGCGTCGAGGCCGCGCGGGGATTGGTCGACGCGAGCGCGAAAGCCGGCATTCGCATTCCGACGCTCATCGAAATCGACAGCGACGGGCATCGCGCGGGCATCGCGCCGGGCGACAAGCGCCTCCTCGATGTGGCGAACGTGCTGGGACCGACGCTCGCGGGCCTCATGACGCACGCGGGCGACTCGTACAACTGCGAAGGACCCGAAGGCATTCGCGAGGTGGCCGAGCGCGAGCGCAACGCGACCGTGAGCGCCGCGATGACGCTTCGTTCACGCGGCCACGCATGTCCCGTCGTGAGCGTGGGCTCGACGCCCACCGCGACGTTCGCCGAATCCTTCAGCGGCGTCACTGAAGTGCGCACCGGCGTGTACATGTTCCAGGACCTCGTGATGGCCGGCCTCGGCGTCTGCGCCATCGACGACATCGCGATCTCCGTGCTCGCGTCCGTGATCGGGCACCAGCGCGAGAAGAACTGGATCATCACCGACGCGGGCTGGATGGCGATGTCGCGCGATCGCGGCACGCAGAAGCAGAAGATCGACCAGGGTTACGGCGTCGCCTGCGATGCGAGCGGGCACCCGATCGACGACCTCATCGTCATCGACGCGAACCAGGAGCACGGCATCGTCGCGCGGCGCGACGGCGGGGCCGTCGACTTCGCGAAATATCCGATCGGATCGCTCGTTCGCGTGCTGCCGAATCACGCCTGCGCCACGGCGGCGCAGCACACGCAGTACCGGGTCCTCAGGGGCGGAAAGCCCTCCGAGACATGGGAGCGTTTCGGGGGCTGGTGACTCCGGAACACTCGGAATCTGAACGGGTTTCCGCTATAATTACGGTTCTTCGCGCCCGTAGCTCAGTTGGATAGAGTACCTGGCTACGAACCAGGGGGTCGTGGGTTCAAATCCTGCCGGGCGCGCCAAGATGCGATTAGAAAAGGCTCAGGGAAACCTGGGCCTTTTCTTATTCCGCCGCCACATCTGAATCCACCGGCGCTTACTACGTGCCGGAGTTCACGCCGACACCGGCCTCGAACACCATCTTGCCCCCCAGCCAGCCGGAAACGAGCAGCATGCCTATTGTGATGAGCGAGAGCAGCATGGGCAACTTGAGGTCCTGCGAGTTGTTGTGACGCAGGTAGGCGTTCACCACGTAGATCGCGACCACTGCGAGATTGATGCCCATGTGGGTGAGGGCGATCTTCCTCGTGTAGCCGGCCGGCAGCGACAGGAGATCGATGAGTCCCGGTATCGCCGCCGCGAGCGCTCCGAGGATGCCGCCGATCATCGTGTAGTACGCCAGCTCGTTCCACGGCTGGCCGGTGCTCGTGCCGAGGAAGATGAGGTCCGAGGCGAACGAGAAGACGAAGCATCCGATCGCGATCGGAACCAGCATGGGGTGGATGGGATGACCGGCGATGCTTGCGGGTGTCTTCATTGCTTGTCTCCTCACGCGGGTGAACGGAAGACTTCGACACATTAGATGTCGCAGGGAGTCGCGGCGTTCCCATCAACGCAATGTGCGACATCGCACAGATCGACAGATACTCACTGCGCATACTTTTTGCTGCCCGGTCGTTGAAGGGCCAACCGCGGGCATGAGCCGCCAGATCAGAAAGGCAATCGACGTGCCCAGGCGCCGACCGGTATTCTTCGACTTGCTTCGGATTCAGCTGCCTGTCGGGGCGCTGACCTCGATCACGCACCGGGTCACGGGCCTCATCCTGGCGTTAGGAATTCCGCTCGGCGCATACCTTTTTGACATGTCGCTTCGCGGCCCCGAGAGCTATGCGCGCGTGGTGATGCTGTTCGGTGCGACACCCTCGAGGATCGCGGCGGTGGTGCTGGCCTGGGCGCTCTCCCATCATCTGCTCGCGGGCATCCGTCATCTCCTGAGCGACATCGACGTCGGCTCCAGGCTATCCGCCGCGCGGCGTAGCGCCTGGATCGTGAACGTGTCGGGGCTTGCGATCGCCGCGCTTGCAGCAGGAGCAATGCTGTGAAGGTGCGCGGCGCAGGACTGCCGGCGTGGCTTGTGCAGCGTGCGAGCGCCGTCTACATGCTCTTGTTCATCGTGTACCTGCTTGCCCATTTCACCTTCGACCCGCCCGAGTCGTTCGGCTCGTGGCGCGGCTGGGTCGCAAGCCCCGTCGTGAGCTTTGCCATGGGCGCTTTCTTCTGCGCATTGCTGGCCCACGCCTGGGTCGGCGTGCGCGATGTCATCATGGACTACGTGCGGCCCGTGACTGCCCGGGTGCCGGCTCTCGCGCTCCTTGCTGTTGGCCTTGTCGCGATCGCGACATGGTTCACGCAGATCCTCCTGCACAGCCGCGGCTGATCCGATGCGACTATCAATCTTTCGCTACGACCCGGAGCGTGATTCGAAGCCGTATATGCAGGACTTCGAGGTGGCGCCGGGCCCCACCGACCGGATGCTGCTGGACGTGATCCTGCGAGTGAGAAATGAGCAGGACGATTCGATCACGTTGCGCAAGTCGTGCCGCGAAGGAGTGTGCGGGTCCGACGCGATGAACATCAACGGCCGCAACGGGCTCGCGTGCGTCACGTCCATCAATGGATTGAAGGAACCCGTGGTCTTGCGGCCGTTGCCTGGAATGCCGGTGATTCGCGATCTCGTCGTGGACCTGACCCAGTTCTACGAGCAGTACTACTCCATCAAGCCCTACCTGATGAACAACGAGCCCGCTCCGCAGAAAGAGCGCCTGCAATCACCCGAGGATCGCGCCAAGCTCGACGGACTCTACGAATGCATCCTATGCGCGTGCTGCACGACGCAATGCCCGTCGTTCTGGTGGAACCCGGACCGATTCGTGGGACCGGCAGGGCTGCTGCAGGCCTACCGGTTCATCATCGACAGCCGCGATCGCGCCACCCGCGAGCGGCTCGACGACCTGGATGATGCTTATCGATTGTTCCGCTGCCGCACGATCATGAACTGCACCGAGGTTTGTCCGCGCGGCCTCGCGCCGTCGCGGGCGATAGAGAAGATCCGGCTGATGATGGCCGGCGCGAGAAAGTGACTCATCCCATGACCGATGCTGCGCAGCCGAAGCGCGAACCGGAAGAATCTCCGCTGTCGCCATGGTGGATACGCTCGATAGTGGTCGTGATGGTAGTCGGTTTCGCGGGACTGATCGCTATCACCTTGCTCGCCTATCGCAATGCTCCGCCGGTGCCTTCGCGAATCGTGGATGCCGACGGAGTCACTGTCTTCAGCGGCGACGACATCAGGAACGGGCAAGCCCTGTTCCTGCGCTATGGCCTGATGAGCAACGGCACCATCTGGGGCCATGGCGCCTATCTTGGGCCGGACTATTCCGCCGAAGCGTTGCACCGCATCGGCGAGGACACCGCCGAATCGATGGCGCAGCGCCAATACGGCCAGCCGCTAACGCATCTGACGCCGACGCAAACCGCGGCGATACGCGGCGAAGTCGCGCTCACGCTCAAGACCAACCGCTATGACGCGGCCAGCGACACGCTGCACCTGACCGCGCCGGAAGCCCAGGCCTATCGCAAACAGATCGACCACTGGGCCCACTACTTCCACGACCCGGTCGGCAACGGCGGCCTCAAGCCCGACCTGATCACCGATGCCGCGGAGTTGCAGCAACTCAGCGCGTTCATCACCTGGGCGGCGTGGGCGTCGGTCGCCAATCGGCCGGGCGACGACTTCTCCTATACCAACAACTTTCCGTACGACCCCGACGTCGGCAATCGGCCGACTCCCGGTGCGTTGCTATGGAGCGCCCTGAGCTTGTTGGCATTGCTCGCCGGCATTGCGGTTGTCCTGTTGGCGTTCGGGAGGTTCGACTATCTCGGCTGGATCACGCGCGGCCATCATATCCACCCGCTGGTGATTCCAGGACAGGCGAGCCCTGGACAGCGCGCGCTGGTGAAATTCTTCGTGGTGGTTGCCCTGTTGTTCCTCGCGCAGACCCTGGTCGGTGCCGGGGTCGCTCACTACCGCGCCGACCCGAGAAGTTTCTACGGCTTCCAGCTCGAAACAATCTTTCCCAGCAACCTGCTGCGCACGTGGCATTTGCAGACCGCGATCTTCTGGATCGCCACGGCTTATGTGGCGGCTGCCCTGTACCTGGCGCGCTCGCTGCGCTCCGACGAGCCGCGCTGGTTCGCGACCGCGGTGCACCTGCTGTTCGCGGCATTCGCGGTGGTCATCGGCGCGAGCCTGCTCGGAGAGTGGCTAGGCATGTCCGGCTTGCTCGGCGACTGGTGGTTCTGGTTCGGCAACCAGGGCTGGGAATACCTGGAGATCGGCCGCTTCTGGCAATACCTGCTCGTAATCGGTTTGCTGGCCTGGTTCGCGATTCTCTGGTGGCTGGCCCGACCACGCGCGGTCGCCGATCCGCAAGCGCGGCCGCTCGCCCGCATGTTCCTGTTTGCGTCGCTCGCGATCCCGGTGTTCTACCTGCCGGCGCTATTTTTCGGCGCCAAGACGAATTTCACCGTCGTGGACACCTGGCGCTTCTGGATCATCCATCTCTGGGTGGAGGGTTTCTTCGAATTCTTTGCCACCACCATCGTTGCGCTGCTGTTTTTCCAGCTGGGCCTCACCCGGCGCAATACCGCGCTGCGGGTGATTTACCTGGATGCCATCCTGTACTTCTTCGGTGGCCTCGTCGGCACCGGTCATCACTGGTATTTCACCGGACATACCCACTTCAACATGGCGATGTCGGCGATGTTTTCGGTGCTGGAAGTAGTGCCCCTCACGCTGATCACGCTCGATGCCTGGGACTTCGTGCGCACGACCCGCGGCCAGTTCGACGCGGGCGGCAAGTCGGTCGCCATTCCGCACAAGTGGACGTTCTATTTCCTGATGTCGGTGGGCTTCTGGAACTTCGTCGGTGCCGGCATGTTCGGCTTCTTGATCAACCTGCCGATCGTGAGCTACTTCGAAATCGGCACCATTCTCACGCCCAACCACGGCCATGCCGCGCTGATGGGCGTGTTCGGCATGCTGGCCCTCGCGATGATGGTGTTCGTGCTACGCCAGACATCCGGCGAGATGCGCTGGGCGAGCATGGAGAAATACATCAAGGTCGGGTTCTGGGGCACCAACATCGGCTTGTTGATGATGGTCGGGATGAGCCTTTTCCCCGGCGGCGTGCTGCAGGTATGGGATGTTGTCCAGCACGGATACTGGCACGCCCGGAGCCCCGCCTACACGGGGACCGGAACCGCACGGATGATCGAATGGATGCGCATGCCCGGCGACCTGGTATTCATCGTCTTTGGCGCCGTGCCGCTGGCGATCGCGGCGATCAAGGGTTACATCGGCGTGCGCGCAAAATGATGATGAAGCAGGACACGCCGCTCGTGGTGCTGACCGTTGGCCACTCGACGCGGCCACTCGACGCGTTCATTGCCCTGCTCGCGGGTCACTCGGTAAGGCTGCTCATCGACGTGCGCACGGTGCCGCGCTCCCGCCACAACCCGCAGTTCAACCAGGACACGCTCCCAGCCGCGCTGGAAGCCGCCGGCATCCGCTATGAGCATGCTGCCGGCCTCGGGGGCTTTCGCCATTCCCATCCGGGGTCCGTGAACATGGGCTGGCGAAATGCTTCCTTCCGCGGTTACGCCGACTACATGCAGACTCCCGAATTCGCGCAGAACCTGGCCGGCCTCATCGGGCAGGCGGCGCACGAACGGGTCGCGCTCATGTGCGCCGAGGCGGTGCCGTGGCGTTGTCATCGCTCTCTGATCGCCGATGCACTGGTGGCCCACGGCGTCCGCGCCGAGGAAATCATCAATGCGACTCGCCTCCAGGAACACAAGCTGACGCCCTTTGCCAAGGTGCACGGTACGGTAGTCACTTATCCGCCCCCAGCGTCTTCCGTCGTTTGCTGACATTGGCTGTGATTGGGAACGATTGGTGGCAAGCGCTGTAAGTGATTGACGCTAATGAATACCGGTTCCCCCTACGAACCAGGGGGTCGTGGGTTCAAATCCTGCCGGGCGCGCCACACAATCAATGAATTGAGGGCTGGTCGAAAAATCAGCCCTTTTTCATTGCTACTCCATTGCAACCCCGTCCCGCCGTGTACCGCAAACTTCAGCAAGGGTTAGCGCACGATGCCCACCAAACCCTCCAAGAAAAAGCCGGCTAGCTTTAAGTACTATAGCTGCGGTGATTCCAAGACGGAGTTGCCGCCGGCGATTCCAGAAAATCCAGAGCCAGAAGTTCAATTACATCTCCGAGGGTGGGCTTGGGAGTTCTTGCGTCGCCGTCTCCGACTATCAGCGCGATTATTTTTCGATATGCGGCGTGGAAAAAGGCGGGGGCACGGTGAAGCCGGAGCCGAACGAGCTCTGGCAGATGCGATGGTGGGATCCGGAGCCCCGCGCGCGTCGGAACGAGTCGTGCGCCGAGTACTTTTGTAGGGTCAAAGAGGGGCCATCCGTAACGGTATCTCCTTACACCGTGATCCGACGAAAGTGGGTAAATATCCGATCTGCTCGCTCCTGCGCGTGCTGCCGAATCATGCGTGCGCGACTGCCGCGCAACACCTGGAGTATCGAGTCCTCAGGGGCGGGAAGCCCGTCGAATGCAAGTTGTAAAAGTGTTCGACAACGTCGCAACGAAGTGCTCCTATCTCCGGGGCTCGCCAAGAAGCGCCGGGAGAAAATTGCATGCGACGCACGAAAGCCTTCGTCGGACTTGCGGTCACGCTGCTGGCGCTGTCGACTCCATCCGTCGCGACCGTAAACGCGATCGTTGTCGGCCAGCAGTTCCAGATCACGATAACTGGGACTGATACCGCCAACGTCGACGTCAACGGGTCGACAATCGAGGTGCGTGACAGCACCAACGCGATCGTGAATACGGCGCCGTCCGGCAGCATTCTGTCGATCAGCGTCAACGGCAGTTTGGGGCAGACTGAATCAGTGACATTCAGCGGGACACTCTCGCTCCCCAACGGCGTGACCGTGAATGGCGTGGAGACCCTGTCCTACCTCGCCGCCTACGACGTCGGGTCGTCGCCCTTCACCGCCATCGTGAGCAAGAACATCAGTCTGCAGGGCTCGATCACCTCGACCTCCGGTCCCATCACGCTTGCCGCCAATACCCAGAGCCCACCTACCGCGGGACTATTCGACGGAATCATGCAGAGCTCGGGCACGATCTCGTCGAGCACGGGGGCGATCCAGCTGCAGGGTGTCGGCGGCACGAACGGCGGCGATGGGGTCACCATCGCCTCGCAGATCCAATCGACTGGGTCGGGAGCTGGCGCAGCGACAATCACGATCACGGGCTCAAGCGCAAGCCCGATCAATGCCGTCGGTGTGGTTCTATTCCCGATCGTGCCCGCGGGATCGACGATTTCGAGCATCGACGGCGCGATATCGATCAACGGAACGGGGGTGAGCAGTGCCCCGGTGGGTGTGCAACTCATGGGTAGTGTCTTTAGTCCCCAAGTCCTTGCCACGGGTTCCGCGACGATTGCGATCACGGGAACCGGGCTGGGGAATGGCGCCATGGGCGTGGAGCTCTTTGGTAATACGACTGTCCAGGCCACCAACGCCTCGATCCAGATCAGCGGCAACGCGACCGGCGGCACGGGCGGGACAGGGATCATCAGCGCTGGCAATGTCGTCACGACCGGCAGCGGCTCGATTTCCCTGATTGCCGACGTGCTGAGCCTGGTGTCCGGGGCCATCAATGCCAGCGCCAATTCGCTCACGCTGCAGGCGTATACAACCGGCGCGAACCTCAACCTCGGGTCTTACCTGACAACACCCGAGTGGAGCCAGATCACCGCGGGCACCCTGGTGGCGGGGAGTCTTTCCAGCACCGGCGGCATCGCGGTCGGCGGCGGTTTCACTTCACCGGCTCCCACGGTGTCGCTGGTGAATGCCGGACCCTTCGTCGGAGGTCCGGTGAGTGGTGCGACGAGCCTCGGCGTCACGGATGCCTCGGCCGCGGGACACAGCTGGACGATCTCGGGAGTGCAGGTCCAGCAGGACTCGAATGGATTCATCCTGTGCAGCAGTTGCACGTCCGTCGCCGTGACCGGCGGCTCCGGAAGCGACTCGTTCAACGTGACTCCGGGACCGGCAGTGGCCATTTCGGTCGATGGCGGCGCGCCAACGCCTCCCACGGTGCCGGGCGACACGCTCGCCATCAGCACGACGGGATTGACGAGTCCCACACTCACGTCGACAGGCACGGCGGGCGGATTCCAGGGAAGCGCAACGTTTGGCAACGCCGGGACGGTGGCCTTCTCCCACATCGAAACGCTGGCGCCCGGGCCCGCGACGTACCTTTCCGTCACCGCGCCCGCGAATGCGACGGCAGGCAACGCGTTCAATTTCGTCGTGACCGCGTTCGACGTGTTCAACAACATTGCGACTGGCTACGGAGGGACGGTGCACTTCACCTCGAGCGACGCGACGTCCGTGTTGCCGGCGAATTCCACGCTCACCAACGGCGTCGGGACATTCAGCGCGACACTGAAGACTCTCGGAAGCCAGACGATCACGGCGGCCGATTCGGTGAACGCGGCGATCACCGGCACGTCGAACGCGATCGCCGTGAGCGCCGCCGCTGCCACGCATTTCTCGGTGAGCGCGCCCGCGACTGCGACGGCAGGCAGCGCGTTCAACATCACCGTCACGGCGCTCGATCAGTTCAACAATACCGCGACCGGATACGTGGGCACGGTTCACTTCACCTCGAGCGACGGCGCAGCCGTGCTGCCGGCGAATTCCACGCTCACCAACGGAGTCGGCACCTTCAGCTCGACGTTGACGACAACGGGCAATCAGACGATCACGGTGACGGATTCAGCGGCGTCTTCCATCACCGGCACGTCCAACACGACCGCGGTGAGTGCCGTGGCGGCAACGCACTTCACGGTGAGCGACCCTGGGACGGCGACGGCGGGCAGCGCGTTCAACTTCACCGTGACCGCGCTCGATCAGTTCAACAATACCGCGACGGGATACATCGGCACTGTGCACTTCACCTCGAGCGATGGTGCTTCCATGCTGCCGGCGAACTCCACGCTCACCAACGGAGTGGGCACGTTCAGCGCGACGCTGAAGACGGCGGGCAGCCAGACGATCACGGCGACCGATTCGGTGAACGCGGCGATCACCGGCACCTCGAACACGACGGCTGTGAGCGCCGGTGCAGGGACGCACT
>JBAQKF010000032.1:0-77003 GCA_049300695.1 Usitatibacter sp. | reverse complement strand
ACGCTCGCCGTGAAGATGGAGATGCCGGAAGAGAAGATCCGCAAGATCCTGAAGATCTCGAAGGAACCGATCTCCATGGAGACGCCGATCGGCGACGACGACGACTCCCATCTCGGGGATTTCATCGAGGACCAGACGGGCCTCGCGCCGTCGGACTCCGCGCTCTACGCGAGCCTGCGCGAAGCCACCAAGGACGTGCTCGATTCGCTCACGCCGCGCGAGGCGAAGGTGCTTCGCATGCGCTTCGGCATCGAGATGAACACGGACCACACGCTCGAAGAGGTCGGCAAGCAGTTCGACGTGACGCGGGAGCGCATCCGCCAGATAGAAGCCAAGGCGCTTCGCAAGCTTCGCCACCCGTCGCGCTCGGAGAAGCTTCGCAGCTTCCTCGAAGGCGAATCCTAGTCATACCCGTGAAGACGGGTATCCAGCCAGAACCGCGTGAGCGCCTTGGCTGGGCCCCCCGCCTTCGCGGGGTGACGCTATTGAGTCAGCGAGTTCATGTGCCGAAGGCGCTCCACCACCGCCTTCAGCATCACCATGGCGAACGCGGGTTGCGCCTTGACGGCGGCGAGCAGCGACGGGCGATCGACCGCGAGCAGCTCGCTGTAGATGTGGGCCTGCGCATCGGCCACGCGCGGTGACTGGTCCACGAGCGCCATCTCGCCGAAGGTTCCCCCGGGATTCACGACCTCGACCAGCTTGTCGCGGATTCCGATCGCGACCTGCCCCGATTTCACGACGTACATGTAGATCCCCACCTGGCCCACGCGCATGATCCATTGGGCCGGCTGGTAGCGGATGATGTTGGGGCGCGCGAGTGCGGCCTCGAATTGCTGGAGCAGCACCGGATCGAATACCGCGGCTTCGCGGGGCGGGATCGTCACCTTGCGCGCCGTGAGGCGCGCGACCACGAAGCGGATGCGGTCGAACATCACGCTCATCAGCATCAGGGCGAATTCCGGATTCTGGCCCAGGGCGGTCTGCAGTTCCGACGCATTCATCCCGAAGAGGCGGCACGAGGTCTTCGCGGTGGCGCTGGCGCTGCGGGGACGCTCGCTGATCACCGCCATCTCGCCGAAGATCTCGCCCGCCTTGATCGTGTCGAGCGGCTTGCCGCCGACCGAAAGCTGCACCTCGCCCTCGGCGATGTAGTACATGCGGGAGGCGCCCTTCAACGAGAACAACCCGCCGCCCTTCTCGGCTTCCTCGAAGATCTTCTGCCCCGCGGCGAACTCCTCCTCCTTGCCCGAGGACTGGAAAAGCTTCTTCGCGACCGCCGGGCTGTAAAATTGGCTGTTCGCCGGCTTGAAGGGCGCCGACGATTCGACGGGCGGTGGCGGTTTTGTGAAATCGAATCCGTCGGGGGACGCGGGCTTCGGCGCCTGCGGCTTGGTGAAGTCGAAATCGGACATGCGGCTATTGTCTCAAAATCGTGGGCCTGTAGCTCAGGTGGTTAGAGCAGGGGACTCATAATCCCTTGGTCCCTGGTTCGAATCCAGGCGGGCCCACCCTTCCTTCGCGCTCCTCCCACCCGCCGCCCAACGCACGGTATAGGTCGACAAGGCTCGTGAGACGCTGCAGGTGCGCGGCGATCAACGTGAGCTGCGCGTCGTAGTAGCCGGTCTGCGCCGTGAGCACCGTGAGGTAGCTGTCCACTCCGTTTCGATAGCGGAAATCGGAAAGCTCGAGCGCGCGCTGCTGCGCGGCCGTGTAGCGCTCGTCCGCCGCAACCTCATCATCGTAGGTGCCCCTTGCGGCGAGCCCGTCGGAGACTTCACGGAAGGCGCCCTGGATCGCCTTCTCGTACTGCGCGATGCCGATGTCTTTCTGGACCTCCGCGACCTCGAGGTTTGCCTTCAGCGCGCCCGCGTTGAAGATCGGGAGCACGAGCGACGGCGCCACCGACCAGGCTGACGTGCCGGCGCCGAGGAGTCCGCCGAGCGATGCACTGGCAACGCCGAGAGTGCCCGTGAGGTCGATTCTCGGGAAGAACGCGGCGCGTGCGGCGCCGATGTCGGCATTCTCGCCTCGCAGGGTCGCTTCTGCCTGGAGGATGTCGGGCCGGCGCGCGAGCAGGTCTGAGGGCAGGCCCGCCGGAATGTCGGCCACGATCGATTGCGCTCCCAGGTGCACCGGCGGCGGAAGATCCGCAGGCAGTTTCTCGCCGATCAACAGCACGAGTGCGTTCTCCGCCTGCGCCCGGCCGCGCACCTCTGCCGCGTACTTCGCCTGCGCCAGCTCGACCACGGTCTCGGCCTCGCGCAATGCAAGCTCGCTGCCCGTGCCGGTATCGAATTGCAGCTTGACGATGTCGTAGGACGCTTGCGCGGACTTCTCGGTCTGCTGCGTCACCTGCAGGTCCTCATCGAAAGCGAGCAGCGTGAGGTACTGGTCGGCCACTTGCGAGACGAGCAGGATCTGCGCGGCTTGCCGGGCGTACTGCGAGGCGAAGTACTGCTGCAACGCGGCGTCGTTCAGGCTCCCCAGGCGGCCGAAGAAATCGATCTCCCATGAGACGGACGCTCCTACCTCGTAGGCCTGCACCGTGCTGGCCTGGCCGTTGGAGGCGACGCCCGCCGGCGTGTGAACGCGCGATGCGTCGGCGAACGCTCCCGCCTGGGGAAACAGCGCGGCGCGCTGGATCCGGTATTGCGCGCGAACCTGCTCGACGTTGAGCATCGCGACGCGCAGGTCGCGGTTGTTGGCGAGCGCGATCTCCACCAGCCTTCGCAGGCGCGCATCGCGCAGGAAGTCGCGCCAGTCAATGTCGGTGGCCGAAGGCGTTGCCTCCGCCGGAGCGGGCTTGTAGGCGGGCCCGGAAGGAAAGTGGTCCTCGACGGGCAGGCCCGGCCGCTCGTAGGTCGGTTGCAGCGAACAGGCCGAGACAAGTGCGAACGAGAGCCCTGCGAGTGCGAAGCGAAATCCCCTCATGTCAGTCTCCCGGCGAAAGGACGGGTGCCGGCTCACGATTCGAGCGGCCGAGCCTGCGGCTGATCACGTCGAAGAACATCGGCACGAGGAATGGCCCCAGGAAGGTCGCGGTCAGCATCCCGCCGATCACGGCGATGCCGATCTGGTTCTGGCTCACGGAGCCTGCGCCATTGGCGATCGCAAGCGGCAGGACACCGAGCAGGAACGCCATCGACGTCATCACGATCGGACGCATCCTCAGGCGCGCGGCCTCGACCGCGGCCTCGAGCGCGGAGCGGCCGGCTTCATGCAGCTCGCGTGCGAACTCCACGATGAGGATGGCGTTCTTGGCGCTCAGCCCGATCGTGGTGAGCAGCGCCACCTGGAAGTACACCCCGTCGGGCATTCCGGAGAGCATCGTGGCGCCGAGCGCGCCGAGCACGCCGATGGGAACGACGAGGATCACCGAGAGCGGGATCGACCAGCTCTCATAGAGCGCCGCGAGGCTGAGGAACACCACGAGCACCGAGAGCGCGTAGAAGAATGGCGCCTGCGATCCGGCCTGCTGCTCCTGCAATGACAGGCCCGTCCATTCGAGGCCGAATCCCGGCGGCAGCTGCTTCGCCAGCGCTTCCATCGCGAGCATCGCCTGTCCCGTGCTCCTGCCCGGCGCGGCCTGCCCCTGGATTTCCATCGCGGGCACTCCGTTGTACCGCTGTAACTGGGGTGCACCGAAAGTCCACCGGCCCGTGGCGAACGAGGAGAACGGCACCATCGTGCCTTTCGAATTGCGCACATAGAGCGCGTCCAGGTCTTCCGGGTTCATCCGGAACGCGGCATCGGCCTGCACGTAGACCTTCTTGATGCGATTGTCGGTGTCGAGGAAGTTGTTCACGTAGCGCGAGCCCCAGGCGATCGAGAATGTCTGGTCGACGTCGCTCAGTGCCACGCCGAGGACGGACGCCTTCTCGCGGTCCACGTCGATGCGGAAGGAAGGGCTGTCGTCCAAACCGTTGGCCCGCACCAGGGCGATGTTCGGGTCCTTGCGCGCCATCTGAAGGAGCTGGTCGCGCGCCTTCATGAGCGCGTCGTGGCCCATGCCGCCGCGGTCCTCGAGCTCGAAGTCGAATCCCGCGGACGTGCCCAGGCCCTGGATTGGAGGCGGATTCACGGGAGTGATCGTGGCATCCTTGTAAGACGCGAATTGCCGCGAGACGCGCGAGATCAACGCCTGCACGGACTCGCTGCGAGAGGTTCGCTCGCTCCAGTCTTTCAGGTGGACGTAGATCATGCCCATGTTCTGTCCGCGCCCGGCGAAGTTCAGGCCGTTGATGATGAAAGCGTCGCGCACGGTGGCCGCTTCCTGCTTGAGCAGGTACTCGGCGACATCGTCGAGCACGACGCCGGCGCGTTGTTGGGTCGCGCCAGGCGGCAACTGCACCTGGACCAGGAAGAAGCCCTGGTCCTCGTTCGGCACGAACGCGGTCGGCAGTTTCACGAAGAGCAGGCCTACGGCCGCGACGACCACGAGATAGATCGCAATCCAGCGTCCCGCACGCGCGGTCACGCCGCGCACCCCACTCGTGAAACCGTTGCGCGCCGTCTCGAAGCGGCGGTTGAACCAGCCGAAGAACCCACGATGCACGGGCTCCGCGGACGCCGGTTTGAGGAGGGTCGCGCACAGGGCGGGCGTGAGCGTCAGCGCCACGAATACCGAGAGCAGCATCGCGGCAACGATCGTGAGCGAGAACTCCCGGTAGATCCCGCCCACGGATCCCGTGGACATCGCGACCGGGACGAAGACCGCGGAGAGCACCATCGCCACGCCGATGAGCGCGCCGGTGATCTGGCTCATCGCTTTGGTGGTCGCCTCCTTCGCGGAGAGCTTGTCCTCGACCATCACGCGCTCGACGTTTTCCACCACCACGATGGCATCGTCGACCAGCAGGCCGATCGCGAGCACCAGGCCGAACATCGAGAGGATGTTGATCGTGAAGCCGGCCGCGGCCATGAGGCCGAACGTGCCCAGCAGCACCACGGGCACCGCGATCGCCGGGATGAGCGTCGCGCGGATGCTCTGCAGGAAGAGGTACATCACGAGCACCACCAGCACGATGCCGATGAGCAGCGTCTTCACCACTTCCTGGATCGAGATCCTGATGAACGGCGTCGTGTCGTTGGGGTAGACGACCGCGAGCCCCGGGGGAAAGTAGGGCTTCAGCTCCTCGATCTTGGCGCGCACGGCCTGCGCCGTCGCGAGCGCGTTGGCGCCGGTCGCTAGCTGGATGCCCATCCCGGACGCGGGCTGCCCGTTGTACTTGTTGTCGATTATGAAGTTCTCGGCGCCCAGGCCGATGCGGGCCACGTCGCGAAGCCGCACCTGCGAGCCGTCGGGCAGCGCCTTCAGGACCACGGCGCCGAATTGCTCCGGGGTCCTCAGCAGCGTCGCCTCGGTGATCGTCGCCGTGAGCTGCTGGTTGGGCACCGCGGGCGTGCCGCCAAGCTGGCCGCTGGAGATCTGCACGTTCTGGGCGATGAGCGCGTTGCTCACGTCGATCGGCGTGAGCGCGTAGGCGTTCAGCTTGTCGAGGTCGAGCCACACGCGCATCGCGTACTGGGTTCCCAGCACGTTGAAGTTCCCCACTCCGTTCACGCGGCTGATGGGATCCTGGACGTGCGACACGACATAGTTGGCGATGTCGTACTTCGACATGCTGTGGTCCGTGGAGATGAAGCCCACGAACATCAAGAACGCGTTGGTCGACTTGGTCACGCGAACGCCGGTTTGCTGCACCTGCTGCGGAAGCAGCGGGACGGCGAGCTGGAGCTTGTTCTGCACCTGCACCTGCGCGATGTCGGGATTGGTGCCCGGCGCGAAGGTGAGGGTCGTCGTGGACTGGCCGCTGTCGTCGCTCACGGAGGACATGTAGATCAAGTTGTCGATGCCGCTCATCTGCTGCTCGATCACCTGGACGACGACGTCATTTACGGTGACGGCGGAAGCACCCGGGTAGCTCGTCGCGATCTGCACGCTGGGCGGCGCGATGGGCGGGTACTGCTCGACCGGGAGCTTCGAGATCGAGAGCGCGCCCGCCAGCATGATGATGATCGCGATGACGATCGCGAAGATGGGGCGATTAATGAAGAACCTGGCCATGTCGCTCTCAGTTCGATGCGAGGGAAGCGGGGGAGGCGGCGGCTTCGACGGCGCGAACCGTCGCTCCGGGCTGCACTTTCTGCACGCCCGCCACGATGATCTTCTCGCCGTCGTTCAATCCGCCCTCGACGACCCAGTCGCTGCCCGATGTCCGCGTGGCCTGGATGGCGCGTAGCGTTACCTTGCTGTCGGCGCCTACCACCAGCGCCGTGGCCTTGCCCGTCGCGTCATGGGTGACGCCGACCTGGGGGACGAGCACGACGTTGTCGTTCACGCCTTCCTCGATGCGCGCCCGGACGAACATTCCGGGCAGGAGCACGCCCTGGGGATTGGGGAACAACGCGCGCACGGTGACCGAGCCGGTGCCCGGATCGACCGTCACGTCGGTGAACTGGAGCGTGCCGGGTAGCGGATACTTAGTGCCATCCTCGAGCAGGAGCGTGACCCGCGCCTGGCCGGGGCCATTCAGCTTGAGCTTGCCGTTCGCCACATTGCGGCGCAGTTGCAGGCCCTGCACGCTCGACTGGTTGAGGTCCACGTAGATCGGATCAAGCTGCTGGACGGTGGCCATCAGCGTGGCGGCGCTCGCCTGCACGTAGGCGCCCGGGGTCACCGTCGACGGACCGATGCGTCCCTTGATCGGCGAGGTCACGTCCGTGTAGCCGAGGTTGATGCGCGCGATCTGCACCGCGGCTTTCCCCGAGGCCACGTCGGCGGCGGATTGGCCCTGCGCTGCGACGGCATTGTCGTAGTCCTGCTTGGCCACGCCGTTGCCCCCGAGAAGGATCTTGTAGCGCTCGGCGAGCACCGTGGCCGCGGCGAGATTGGCCTGCGCGCGCGCGAGCGCGGCCTCGGCGCTGTCGAGCGCCGCGCGATACGGCGCGGGATCGATCTGGAAAAGCCGCTGGTGCGCGTTCACGTCGGCGCCTTCGCGAAAGTCACGAGCGAGGACGATGCCGTCCACGCGTCCGCGAACCTGCGCAACGACCACCGGCGTCGTGCGGCCGGGAAGCTCCATCGTCACGGGAACACTCGTCTTGTGGACGGTGACCACCGAGACTTCCGGGACCGGAGCGGGGGAATGAGAGGCCGCGTTCCCTTCGCCGCATCCGGCCGCGGAAACCGTGAGCAGGATCAAAGCGGCGACGGCCAGTTCCCGCTTGTGGGCACCGAGCACAACCATCGCCGCTTCTAAGGCTTCAAGGGCGTATGCGACGAAGGTGGCCGTTATCACCGGGCCCGCCTGGATCAAGCCGATCAGCGTTGGAAGCATTGAACTCTCATTGAGTCGCCCTGCCACCGCCAAGGGGCCTCGCGGCTCTCCTTTGCTGGTTGATGAGGTACGCCGGATAGGCCACGCTATCGAGGCCGCCCATTCCTTCGTGCGACGCGCGGTCGAAACATTCCAGCGCGCGCTCCACCAGCGGAAGCGAGATCCCGACAGCCGTCGCTTCCCGGGCCATGTACCTCAGGTCCTTGCACATCGTGTCGACGTCGAATGCGGGTATGCCCAGCGCGGCGCCATTCATGGCCGCAACGATTTGCGAACCCCTCGCCCGCAGGATCGCCGCTCCGATGTTCGAATCGGCCAGGAGGTCGATCGCGCGTGAGGCCTCCGTTGCCGGAGAATCGGCAAGGAGCAGAGCCTCGCCCAGCGCTTGCCAGAAAACGACGAGAAGCAGGTTGGCCGCAAGCTTCATCCGCGCGCCGGCGCCGATCCGCCCGACATGCTCGACACGCCGGCAAAGCTGCGCGAGCAATGGCTGAGCGCGGGCGAAGTCGCTCTCGGCTCCGCCGGCGAAGCCAACCAGATTTCCCGCTTGCGCGGCGTTTGTCGATCCGCTCACGGGACACTCGATGAAGCCGGCTTCGCGCAATGCCATCACCGGGGCGATCCGGCCGTGCGTTTCCGGGCTCACGGTGCTCATGTCGATGAAGAGGCGCCCTTCAACCTGGCCGGCGAGCATCCCGTCGGTACCGAGGTACACGTGTTCGACCGCGGCGTTGTCGAGCAGGAATGAGATCACTACCTGCGAATCGTTCACCAGTTCGGCGAGCATCGGCGCCCACACGGCGCCCGCGGCTCGCGCTTCGCTAGCGTTGTCGCCGGTACGGTTCCAGACCCTGACTTCATGTCCGCACTTGATCAGGCGCCGCACGATCGCCGTGCCCATGCGTCCGGTTCCAGCGATTCCAATCTTCATGTGGGTCTCCTTAGGCCGCCACGGCCGCGTGGTCACGCGACGGCGGTGCCATGAATTCGGGGCCGATGGGATCTTTCACGGCCTGAGCGAGAATCGCGTCGATGCGCTCCATTGCGAGCGAGTCGAGCTCCCATCCCATCGCGTTCGCTCCGGGGTCGAGCTGCGACGGATGCCGCGCGCCCCAGAGTGCAATGGTGTCGCCCTGGTCGAGCACCCATCGCACCGCGAGGGCGAGCACGTCCTGCCCGTAGCGCTCGCTTGCATAGCGGTTCAAGGCCGCGACCGCCTCGAGGTACTGCGACAGGCGCGGCTGGCGGAACTTGGGATCGCTGCGCCGCAGGTCGTCGCCCTTGAAGAGGGTGGTGGCGGTGATCTTTCCGGTCAGCAATCCGCGGCACAGCGCGCCGTAGCACAGGACCGCCATGTCGTGTCGCGACGCGTAGGGAAGGACTTCCTCTTGCGCTTCGCGCTCGAAGAGGTTGAACGGGGGCTGCACCGAGTGGATCGGAGCGGCCTCGCGAAACTCGTCCATCTGCGCCGCCGAGTAATTGGAGACGCCGATGGCGCGAATTTTTCCTTCTTTCAGGAGGCTCGCGACCGCGCCGGCGGTTTCCTGGATGGGAACCAGCGGATCGGGCCAGTGCACCTGGTAGAGGTCTATGTAGTCGGTGCGCAGGCGCCGCAACGATTCGTCGGCCTCCTTGCGGATGCGTGCCGGCGAGGAGTTGCGCCGCACGTTGCCGCCATGCCACTCAAGCCCCACCTTCGTTGCGATGACCGCCTTGTGCCGCAGGCCCGCCGAGAGCGCCGCGCCGACGATTTCTTCGGAGCGGCCGAAGCCGTAGACGGGCGCGGTGTCGACCAGCGTGATACCGCGTTCGACGGCGGTGCGGATGGTCTGGACCGATTCGTCGAGGTCGGTGCTGCCGCCCCACATCCAGCCGCCGATGGCCCAGGTTCCCAGCCCGATGCGCGAGGCGGTGATCCCGGAGGTTCCGATGCGAAGTGTTTCCATGGATTCATTTCTCCTTGAAGTTCGCAGCCAGTTTCGCGGCGGCGCATCGCGAATCGGTTTCGAGCCGGCAGGCGGCGGTTTCAGACGAAACCGAGGCGACGCGTGGCACCCTTTGTTTCGCGTGAAACGCGATGCGGCGAGCGAGAAACGAAGTCGAGACGCGCGGAGTTCCAAATGCACTCACGTCAATCCGACGAACACCCTGCAAAGGAAAGATCATGAATACCCGCAAGACATTTCTTATCGCCAGTGCGCTGGTTGCGGCCGCTTCCACCCTGAGCTCCCAGGCCGCGGACAACAGCTTCTCCGTCGAGCAGCAGATGGCGGAGGGCGACGGCTACTATTCGCAATACCCGGACCGGTCGCCGCAAAAGCCGGTGAAGCCGGAGACTGCGCGCGAGTTGCAACGCGACCAGGAGGTCCTGCGGCAGATGTCGGTCACCGATGGCTTCTACCCGCTGTTCACGGTGACGCGAGGACCGGTCGCTCCGGAGACGGCGCTCCAGCTGCAGCGGGACAAGGTGTTCGCGCGGCAGATGGCTGAGGGCGACGGCTACATCCTGATGGACACCGTTCATCCGGCCGCGAACCGGGCCGTGGCGACCGCGGCAGTCGCGGGTGACGCCGGCGAATGACGGCGTGCGGATGTTGGGACCTCGCCGGTGCTCGAATCCGGCGAGGCCGACCCGGCTAGGCGACCAAGGCGCGCGCAAGCGCGGCCGCAAGCTCGCGCGACTGGACAGGTTTCCTCAGGACTTCCCTCGCGCCGGCATCGACCGCGAGCTGCGTGAGCAGCGGATCGACCTGTCCACTGAACAGGATGACGGGCAGGTCGCGACGCGCGCGCAGGGCGGCGCGCGTGAGCTCGGTGCCCGTGATCCCGGGCATCATCTCGTCGGTGAGCACGACGTCGTAGGCGCTGGGCATCGCCTCGAGCGATGCGAGCGCCGAATGGGGATCGGAGAAAGTCACGGGCTCGTAGCCGAGGCGCGTGAGCAACTCGGCCGTCATGATGAGTAGCGGCTTCTCGTCGTCTACGAGCAGCACGCGTTCGCCGTGACCGCGCTCGATGGGTCCCGAAGGCGCCTCCGCAGCGGCGCCCTCGGCATCCGCGCGGGGGAGGACGATTTCGAAGGCACTTCCCCGCCCGGGTTCGCTCGTGACGTGGATCGCGCCGCCGGAGTCCGTGACGATGCCGTAGACCAGGGAAAGGCCCAGCCCCGTGCCGCGGCCCACGTCCTTGGTCGTGAAGAAGGGCTCGAAGATGCGCGCCAGCGTGGCGGCGTCCATGCCCGCGCCTGTGTCCTTCACCACGAGGCTCGCGTAGCGCCCGGGCGCGAGTGCGCCCTGCGCGAACGCGCGCTCCTGCTCCAGGTCGATCGCTTCGAGGGAAACCGCGAGCGTCCCGGTGCCGCCCATCGCCTGAATCGCGTTGGTGCAGAGGTTCATCACGACCTGGTGCAGCTGCGTGGGATCGCCGGTCACCGCGAGGGGCGCCTCGGGCACCGACGGCTCGAGCGAGATCGTGGCCGGGAGCGTGCCGCGAATCACTTCGAGCGTGTCGCGAACGACGCGGCCGAAGTCCACCGGCACGCGGGCGACTTTCTGGCTGCGGCTGTAGATGAGGATCCGGTCGACCAGGTCGCGCGCCCGATTGGCTGCGATCAAGAGGTTGCGTGCGTAGCGCTGCTCCTGCGATCCTTCCGCCGCGCCTTCGAGCAGCATCTCGCCGTACCCGATGATCCCGCCCAGGTCATTGTTGAAGTCGTGGGCGATCCCGCCGGCCAGGCGTCCGACGGCCTCCATCTTTTCCGCCTGGCGAAGCTTCGACTGCAGGTGGTCCTGCTCGAGTTGCGCGAGCCTTCGATCTTCCTGCATCCGCGCGTCGGCGCGCGCGCGCCGCGCGAGCTCCCGCGCCGCGAGCCACACGAGCGCAATCATCACGGCCGAGGTGAGCAGCGTGCGTACGACGACCCGCAGGGATTCGGTGTACCACGGCTCGAGCACGCTGCTATCGGGCTTGCCGACCATGACGACGAGCGGCGTCTGCGGAACGGGAGCGGCGGATATCAGCACCTGCCATGACTGGCCCGCGACCATGCTGGGTGACCAACCCGAATAGCGGCCCTCCCGATTGAGGGCGTCCAGCACCTCGCCGCGGTCGGTGAGTTTCTTGCCGAACAATTCCTCGCGGGGCGGTACGCGCGTAACGACCGTCCCTTCCCGGGTGAGGAGCGTCACGAAGCCGTGCTCCCCGAGATCGAGCGACCGGTAGAGGCGGTTGAAGTAGTTGACGTCGATGATCGCGGCGAGCACGCCCGCGAATCGTCCATCCGCATCGGTGATCCGCTGGGAGACCGCGAACACCCAGGTGCCGGTGACCCTGCCGAGGAACGGATCGCTCACGTACCGGCCCGACCCCGTCGCGTCGCGCTGCATCCTGAAATAGGCTCGTTCGGAGTAATCGGCCCCGATCTCGGATCTCTCGTCGGTGCTCACGATGACGTGTCCGTCGCGGTCGAGTGCCAGCACCGCGCGGATCTGGGGGATTCCGGAAATGCGATCCTTCAGGCGAAGGGCGCGTGCCGAGGGCTCCCCCACGCCGGTGGACGCGATGTCGCTTGCCGCGGCACTCAGCAACACGCCGACCGATTCGACGGAGCGCGCGGTCTGGTCGGCCAGCAACGCCGTGAGGTTGTTGAAATCGCGCCGCGCGTTCCGCTCGACCAGCTCGCGGTCGTTGCGCACGTCCCACAGCGCCGACAGGACGTTGATGCCGAGGAGCACGGCGCCCAGCGCGAACAGCATCCGCCTCAGCGTCAAGCCCGAGAGGCCCCGCGAAGCGATCGGCATCAGCTCACGCGGCCGGCGTCCCGACGAGCTCCCTCACGGCGCCGATCATCTCCATGCGCCGAAAGGGCTTCGCCAGCGTTCGCGCCGCACCCAGCAGGAGGGCCTGGCCGGGCGCGAGGCCGCGGTCGCACTTGAAGTGCGCCGAGATCGCGATGATCGGAAGGCCCGGGTAGATTCGCCCAAGCTCCGCGATCACGGCCGCGCCGCCCGTCCCCGGCATGTTGATGTCCGTCACCACGAGGTCGGGGCGGCAGGCTTTCGCATCCGCGATCCCCGATGCGCCCTCCGGGGCAACAGCGACGCGATAGCCCGCCGCGAGCAGCCAGTCGGCCATCAGCTCGCGGAGGATGGGATCGTCCTCGATGACGAGGATTCGCCGGGCGTCGTCCATGCTCGTATGATGAGCGCGCAGGAAGCGTCATCGTTTCAGCTGAAACCGTGGTGCCGGGCCATGGATATCCTCGGAGATATGAAGGCGGACATCGACGTGATTGCGCAAGCCCCCGAGCCCCAGGCCGCGGATCCGCACGTCCTGGCAGTGGACGACGATCCCATCATCCGGGCGATGATCTCGGACTACCTCGCGAAGCACGACATTCGGGTGACCGCCGTGGCCGACGGGCGCGCCATGCAGGAGGTACTCGCCGGCGAAGTGGTGGATCTCATCGTGCTCGACCTCAAGCTGAGATCCGAGGACGGCATGAGCCTCGCCCGGAAGCTTCGCGACGAATCGGCGATCCCCATCATCATGCTGACCGGGCGCAGCGACGAGGCCGATCGCGTGATGGGCCTCGAGCTTGGGGCCGATGACTACGTGACGAAGCCCTTCAGCCCGCGGGAGCTCCTCGCGCGCATCCGCACGGTGCTGCGCCGCCGCAATGCCGAGGTGCGCCAGGGCCGCCCCGAGGGCATACGTGCCTACCGGTTCGACGGCTGGGAGCTCAACCTCAACACGCATCGGCTCACCGCACCGGACGGCAACGTCGCAGTGCTCAGCAAGGGCGAGTTCAGCCTTCTCGTCGTGTTTCTCGGCGCGCCGCATCGCATCCTCAACCGGGACCAGCTCCTGGATCTTTCCCGCCTGCACAACGACGAAGTCTACAACCGCGCGGTCGATATCCAGATCATGCGGCTTCGGCGCAAGATCGAGCCCGATCCGTCCACGCCGAAGTACATCCGCACGGAGCGCGGCAACGGCTACGTCTTCAGCGTGAACGTCGAGACCGTCTACTGAACCATGGCACTCACCCAGATCGATGCCGTCGCCGCCCTCGTCGTGATCGACATGCAGAAGGGCATCGTCGCGCTGCCGCTCGCGCATCCGGCCGCGGAGGTCGCGGCTCGCGTGGCAAGGCTCGCGCGCGGCTTTCGCGAGAAGAAGCTCCCGGTCGTCCTCGTGAACGTCGCGGGCGCCGCGCCCGGGCGCACGGACGTGAAGCGGAACTTCTCGCCACCGCCCGATTGGGCCGAGCTCATCCCCGAGCTCGATCGCCAGGTTTCCGACTACACGGTGACGAAGATGCAGGTCGGGGCGTTCTACGGCACGGCGCTCGAGATGATCCTCAGGCGCCGTGCCGTGACGCAGGTCTTCATGTGCGGCATCTCGACCAGCGTGGGCGTGGAGTCGACCGCGCGCAACGCCTACGATCACGGATACAACGTGGTCTTCGCGGCCGATGCCATGACCGACATGAGCGCCGAGAACCATCGCCACAGCGTGGAGAAGGTCTTCCCGCGCTTCGGCGAGATGGCGGGGACCGATGAGATCCTCGCGGAGCTTGTGAAGCGGTCGTGAATCCCTAAGGCCGCGAGCACATCACCGTCGCCTCATACGACCAGCCGCTGTGCTGCATGTCGCGCATGATCGAGTCGCTCGTGCTGTAACGGTGGTTCGTGTCGAAGCGCGCGGCGCCGTTGTTGTAGGCGCGGTTCACGCCGAGGAAGCCGTCGGGGCATCGCAGGTTCGCATCGACGCGATCCACGTAGAACACAGTCCCAAAATAGTTCCATCCGCGATTCGCCTTGAGCATGTCGCAATCGTTCGGCTCCGCGCTGAAGAACGAGAAGCCCGCGCCGGGGCGGCCCGCGAGGTCGAAGCGGCAGACCGGCGATGTGACCACGGGAGCATCGGTCTGGTAGGCGGACGGCCACGCCTTGAATCCATTGCCCGTCAACATCCAGCTCATGTAGGGCGAAGTCGTGAGCGCGTTGGCTTCGGTCGCATTGTCGGTGTAGTAGAAGTGATTGAGCACCGGGTTGTAGAGTTCGAATACCGTGAACTCGCTCCCCGCGTTGGGAAACGGGATGTGCACGTCGACCGTCACGTTGTCGACGCGGCCCGGCCCCGACACGTTGTCCATCTTCGCGAAGTTCCCGAACGGGCCGCCGAGATACGCGTTGAAATACGCGACGAGCCATGTCATGACCATCGGCGCATCCTGTGGCCGCAGCTCGTGCTGGCCGTCCTGCATCTCGACCATGTAGCGGGTGTTGGTGAAATTGTTGAGGGCCTCCTTCATCTGCGTGAGCGGCGCCGTTGTATCCGCGGTTCCCGACATCGCGAGATACGGCTTGTTCACGAATGCCGCGCCGCTCTGGTCGCTGCAATAGGCCGGGAGGAACGAATAGCCGGCCCACGGCACGTAGCCCGCGAAGGCGCGGATGCGGGGATCGTGCACAGGCTCGTCGCAATGCGCGCCGATCGTGGTGCTCGCCCAGCCGCCCGCGAGATACGTCATCGCCGCGCCTCCCATCGAGGCGCCGAAACCGCCGATGCGCGCGGGGTCGATGCCGCTCGAGAACCCGGGATCGGCAAGGAGATTGTCGAGCATCACCTTGAGCGAGAGCGGCCGCAGCAGCTCGAGCTCGACCACCTCGCCGAAATTCGCGATGAGATAGAGCGCATCGCTCAGGGTCTCGATCCTTACGATTGAGAAACGCGGGTCGCCGTGGAATACCCCTGCGACGACGAAGCCCTGCTGCGCCAGCTGCACCAGCACGGTCACATATCCCGAACTGATCGGGCTCCCGGTGAGGCCGTGCGAGAAGACGATCGTCGGCAGCTTCATGGGAAAGCCCGAGACCTCCTGGAAATCGATGCCCGTTTCGCCCAGGGTCTGGTAGTACTCGCCGATCGTCACGAACTTGGGCGCCTGTCCCGGAAGCTGCATGTGCGGGATCACGTCCCCGCTTCCAGGCAGCGCGTAGTCCGGATCCGTATTGTTCGCGGGCGTCGGATAACAGATGATCGCCACGTACGGGACGCTGTTGCCATGGTGATTCACGTACAGCGCGCGATTTTCCGGCACCGCGACAAAGAAATCGGTGACCGGTTGGGGATTGACCAGAAGGTCGGTGATGTAGTGGCCGTTACGGCCTTCCCAGTAGTCCGACGCCGAGGCGCCCGCGGCGATGAGCGAGGCATTCTGCTCGATGTTGGAGCATGCGACGTTGAATTTCCCCGGCGCGACGGGGCTCACCGTGTCCGTGTGGTTGAACGCGTGCGCAACCAGCGGCAGCAGCGCAGCCAAGATCGCCGTCCAACGCGCCCGAAATTCGGTCATTCGCATCAAGGTAGAATAAAACATGGATGATAGTGAAAAGACCCGGCGCATTCTCATGCGCTATCGCGTGATTGCCGTGGTCGGCCTGTCGGCTCAATGGCACCGCCCGAGCTATTTCGCCGCCAAGTACCTGCAGGAGCACGGCTATCGGGTAATACCAGTCAACCCCACCTACGACACCATCCTGGGCGAGAAGTGCTACAAACGTCTGTCGGACGTTCCCGACAGGGTGGACGTGGTGGACTGCTTCCGCAAGAGTAGCGAGATTCCGGCGATCGCCGACGAAGCGATCGCGATCGGCGCCAAGGTGCTGTGGATGCAGCTGGGCGTGGAAAACGCCGAGGCGCGAGCCAAGGCGGAGGCCGCGGGGCTCGAGGTGGTCGAGAACCGCTGCATGAAGATCGAGCATGGGCGCTTCTTCGGCGGTCTGGGCTGGGCGGGCGTCAACACGAAAGTGATTTCGGCGCGACGCTCTCCCTAAAGCGGAGCTGTCACCCCGGGAATCGTCAACCCGGGGCACGCGTATGGAGGACGACATGGATCTTTGGATCATCTGGGTAGTCGCGGGGCTGGCGCTCGTGATCGCGGAGTTGGTCACCGGAACGTTTTATCTCCTGGTCATCGGCCTGGGCGCCTTCGCGGGCGCGGCCGTCGCGTGGTTCGAGGGCGGTTTCGTCGCGCAGTCGATCGCGAGCGGCCTCGTCGCAGTGGCTGGCGCGTACTTCGTCCACCTATGGCACTCAAAGCAGCCCAACGAGCCGGAAGGATCGAACTTCCTCGACCGGGGGCAGCCCGTCGTGCTCGAAGGCTGGGCCAACGAGACGGCGAACATCGCCCGCGTGAAGTATCGCGGCACCACGTGGGACGCGCGGCTCTCGCTTGCCGGGGAGCGGCCCGCTCCGGGTTCCACGCTCTACATCGAAGGGCAGGATGGAAACACGCTCGTCATCGCGGCCACTCCACCGGCCCGCTAGAGCCGCCCAGTCCACCAAGACCAATAGGGAGACACCATGTTCTGGAAGATGATCGTTGCGCTCATCGTGACTGTTGCCGTGGGCTCGGTCACGCACAGTCCGCTGCTTGGCTTGGCCACCTTCATCGTCGCGATGTTCATCGTCCTCGTCGCCGAGGGCGTTCGCATCGTGCCGCAGCAGAACGCGTGGGTGGTCGAGCGCTTCGGCAAGTTCTTCCGCGTGCTCGAGCCGGGCCTGAACCTCATCGTCCCGTTCTTCGACCGGGTGGCCTACCGCCACTCGCTGAAGGAAGTGCCGATGGACGTGCCCGAGCAGATCTGCATCACGAAGGACAACACACAGCTCTCCGTCGACGGCATCCTCTACTACCAGGTGATCGATCCGCGGCTTGCCTCCTACGGCTCGTCCGACTACGTCCAGGCGATCACGCAGCTCGCGCAAACGGCGCTTCGCTCGGCGATCGGCAAGATGGAGCTCGACAAGACCTTCGAGAGCCGCGACGAGATCAACCACATCGTGGTGCAGGTGCTCGACGAAGCGGGCCGCACGTGGGGCATCAAGGTGCTGCGCTACGAGATCAAGAGCCTCACGCCGCCCGAATCGATCCTGCGCTCGATGCAGGCGCAGATCACCGCCGAGCGCGAGAAGCGCGCGGTGATCGCGACCTCCGAGGGCAAGCGCCAGCAGGAGATCAACGTGGCCGACGGCGCGCGCCAGGCCGCAGTCCTCGAGTCCGAGGGCCAGAAGGCTGCACAGATCAACAAGGCGGCCGGCGAAGCGGGCGCCATCCAGCTCGTGGCCGACGCCACGGCGAACGCGGTGCGCGTCGTGGCCGCCGCGATTGCCGCACCCGGCGGCATGGAAGCCGCGAACCTGAAGGTCGCGGGCCAGTACATCGAAGCCTTCGCCAACCTCGCCAAGCAGAGCAACACGCTCATCATCCCGGCGAACGTCTCCGACGTGGCGGGGCTCGTCGCGAGCGCCATGACGGTGCTCGACCGGACCCGGGCCGGCCAGGCGGCTGCGAAGTAGGGGTCAGAGCCCTTTTCGCGGAAAAAGGGCTCTGACCCCTTTTGAAGCACTTTAAAGCAGCCAGTCGATCGGCAGGAGCGACAGGAACCAGACCGCCGCGCGCTTGAACGCGGTGGTCTGCGGTTCGGTGTCGTATCGCTTGTCGCCCGCGGGATCGTGCTCGATCCACTCGATCTCGCCTTCGCGCGTGAGGCCGAGCTCATAGGCGTTCTTCGCGAGGCCCGAATCCATGGCGTCGGATAGGCGCGTGGCGAGCGCGGGGCTATCGATCACGAGGCCCATCTCGGTGTTGAGCAGCGCCGAACGCGGATCGAAGTTGAACGAGCCGACGAAGATCCGCTTGCGGTCGAGCGCGAAAGTCTTCGCGTGCAGGCTCTCGGGCGAGCTGCCCTTCTTTTCCTTGCGTTCCTTTTTCTCGTCGCCCTCGAGGACGCTCGACGTGGACTTGAGCTCGTAGAGCTTCACGCCGGCCTCGAGCAGGGGCTTTCTCCACTTGGAGTAGCCCGCATGCACGGCGCTCACGTCCGTGGCCGAAAGCGAGTTGGTGAGCACGCGGGTGGACACTCCGCGCTGCGCGAGGGAAGAGATCGCCTTCGTTCCATTCTTGCCGGGCACGAAGTAGGGTGACACGAGATCGAACGATTCCTCCGGGCGCCCGAAATTCTGCAGCAGGTCCGTGAGGAGAAGGACGTCGTGCCGCTCGGCCGTGTCCAGTGTTTTCGCGGGATCGTCGCGTACGACTCGCGCATCGTCCCATTCGAGGTCGAGCTTGCCATCGAGGAGGTTGGTCACGAGCGGCGTGCGGCGGACCGCGTCTTCGTATTTCCGGGATTCGGGCTCGGCGCCCACCTCGACGAATTTCGCCTCCAGCCGTTCGCGCGCGTCGGCCGCCGCCTTCGGCACGAGCAGCGATGCGGGATATGCAGAGGCACTGTTCCAGAAGAGGTCGAACGCATTGGAAACCTCCTGGACGGCGGGGCCGACCGCCATCACGTCCAGGTCCGCAAAGAGCACGTCCTCGCCGGCGCCGAAGTATTCGTTGCCGACGTTGCGTCCGCCGACGATTGTCACGCGATTGTCGGCAGTGAACGACTTGTTATGCATGCGCCGGTTCACCCGCTCGAAATCCGTGAGGAAGTTGAGCATCCGCGCGCCGCGATAGGCGACGGGATTGTAGAGCCGCACCTCGATGTTCGGATGATCGTCCAGCACGCCGATCACTTCGTCGAGGCCCTTCGTGTTGTTGTCATCGAGCAGTAATCTCACGCGGACGCCACGCTCGGCGGCCCGCCACAGCGCGTCGAACAGGAGATAACCCGTCTGGTCGTCGCGCCAGATGTAGTACTGCACGTCGAGCGATTTCTCGGCGGTGGAAGCGAGCAGGACGCGCGCGGCGAAGGCATCGAGCGGATTGGCCAGCGCGTGGATTCCCGTCTTGCCCGGGTGGGCCGCGACGAGCGGCGCCACGGACTTGGCGAGGCGCGTCTCGCCCGTATTCGCGAGCGCGCGCGTCTCGATGCGCCCCTCGAGCGCCGGCAGGCTCGCGCATCCCGTGACCGCGAGGGCCACGGCGATTACCATAGCGGCTCTCACGTTGCGAGGCTCCACATGGCGGACAGGGAATTCGGTTTCGAGACGCTGTGCCTACACGCCGGCCAGATCCCGGATACGCAGACCGGATCGCGAGCGGTTCCACTCTATCAGACGACGTCGTACGTGTTCGACAGCGCAGACCACGCCGCGAGCCTCTTCAACCTCCAGACGTTCGGCAACGTCTACACGCGACTTTCGAATCCGACGACGGCGGTGTTCGAGGAGCGCGTGGCCGCGATCGAGGGAGGGCGCGCCGCGGTCGCGACCGCTACGGGCCAGGCTGCGGCGATGGTCGCATTCCTCAATCTCATGCAAAGCGGCGACCACATCGTGTCTTCGTCGAAGCTCTACGGCGGCACGCTCACCATGCTGGGAGTCAATCTGCCGAAGCTTGGAATCACCGCCTCGTTCGTCGATCCCGACGATCCCGAGAATTTCCGCCGCGCGGTCAAGCCCAACACCAAGGCGATCTTCTCGGAGACACTGGGCAATCCCGCGATCAACTTGATCGACATCGTGGCCATCGCCGACGTGGCGCACGAGGTGGGCGTTCCGCTCATCGTGGACAATACGGCCGCATCGCCCTACCTCTGCCAGCCGATCAAGCACGGTGCCGACATCGTGGTGCACTCGGCGACGAAATTCCTCGGAGGCCACGGCACGACCATGGGCGGCGTCGTGGTGGAAAGCGGCAGGTTCCCCTGGGATAACGGCAAGTTCCCCTCGATGACGGACCCCTCCGAGGGCTATCACGGCGTGCGTTTCTACGAGACGTTCGGCGACTTCGGCTTCACGATGAAGGCGCGGATGGAAATCCTGCGCGTGTTCGGGCCGACGCTCTCGCCGTTCAACGCGTGGCAACTCCTGCAGGGGATCGAGACGCTGCCCGTGCGCATGGACCGCCACTGCGCCAATGCGATGGCCGTCGCGAAGTTCCTGCACGCGCATCCGAAAGTCACGTGGGTGAGCTATCCCGGGTTGCCCGACAGTCCGTACCACGAGCTCGCGAAGCGCTACATGCCCAAGGGCGCGGGTTCGCTGCTTGCGTTCGGAGTGGGAAGCTTCGAGGCCGGCGTGAAGTTCATCGAGTCGCTCACCTTCATCTCGCACCTCGCCAACATCGGCGACGCGAAGTCCCTGGTGATCCACCCGGCCTCGACCACGCATCGCCAGTTGAACGAAGAGCAGCAGGCCAGGGCGGGTGTCAGGCCGGACATGATCCGGCTCTCGATCGGCCTCGAGAGCATCGAGGACATCCTGTGGGATATCGAGAAGGCGCTGGGATGAGCGCGTCCTCGGACAAAGTCTTTGCCGGCTCGATCCCGCAGATCTACGACGAACTGCTCGTGCCGCTGATATTCCAGCCGTACGCGCTGGATCTTGCAAACCGCGTTGCCGCCCGTAACCCGCGCGACGTGCTGGAGATCGCGGCGGGGACGGGCGTGGTGACCCGTGCCATGTCGGGCTTGCTGCCCGCGGGAGTCGCGATCGTGGCGACGGACCTCAATCCTCCGATGATCGAGCGGGCACGCGCCGTCGGCACCACCCGGCCTGTCGATTGGCGGCCCGCCGATGCCATGAACCTCCCGTTCCCGGACGCGTCGTTCGATGTCGTGGCCTGCCAGTTCGGGGCGATGTTCTTTCCCGACAGGGCGAAGGCCTTTTCCGAAGCGCGCCGCGTGCTGCGGCCCGCAGGCGCGTTCCTCTTCAATGTCTGGGATCGCATCGAAGAGAACGAATATGCGGAGGTCGCCACGGCGGCGTTGGCCGAAATGTTTCCCGCGGACCCGCCGCTCTTCATGCGACGCACGCCGCACGGCTACTTCGACGTGGGCCGGATTCGAGAGGACCTCGCGCGCGGCGGCTATCCTTCGCCGCCTGAAATCGTGACAGTGAAGGCGACGAGCCGCGCCGGGTCGCCACGCGATGTGGCTGTTGCGTATTGCCAGGGAACGCCGCTTCGCAACGAGATCGAGTCCCGCGACGCGTCCGCCCTCCCGGCCGCGACCTCTCTCGTCGAGAAAGCCCTCGCCCTTCGATTCGGCGAAGGCGCGATCGAGGGCCGCATCCAGGCCCACGTGATCGTCGCGCCCGCGAGCTAGCTGCCGCGTGAGTCGAGCAGCTGGTTGACCTCGTCCTTGGAGACTTTCTCCATCGTCCCCTCGATCCACGGGACGTAGGCCGAGACGCGGACGAAGACCTGCGAGTCGCCGGCGTCGACGAGCCCGTCGGAATTCTCGTCCTTGGTCGAGGACGCGAGACCCATCACGAAGAGCTCGTGGGATTCCGTCTCGAAGTAGGCGGGCGCGCCGGATTCGCTGGCAGTGAAAGCCGCTTGCAGGTCTGCCGCATCGTCGCCCGTCTTGACGGTCATGGCGAAGACCTTCGGCGACAGGCGATCGATCGTGTTGATGCCGGCGCGCACCTTGTGGTCCTGGCGTAGCGCCTTGTCGCCGAGCTTTCCCGTGTCGCCGCTTCCGACGATGACCACGCTCTTGCCGGCCTCGTCGTCGCCGCGATAAAGCGGAGTCGGATCGACCTTCGCGGTGCCGGCGAGGTACACGAGCGCGATGTCGCCGGAGTTCGCCCCCGCGCGCCACGCGGGATGCACGTACACGCCCTTCACCTTGTACTCGCGAGTGCCGACCTTGATCGAGGGCGGGGATTTCATTGCCTTCAGCGTGGCGCCCACGCGGGCCGACGTGAGGATCCACTGCGCGTTGATGAGCACGCCTTCACCACCGCCGGGAATATCGATGGCGACCGCCGATACGTACTTCGTCGCCATTTCGACATATTCGGCGTCGTCGCGGTCGGGGCGGATCACGAGCGCCTGGCCGGCGGTAGCCGTGAAGGCGGTAACAAGCGCGATGAATCGGGTCAGTTGCACGCCGCGAGTTTATCCGAGTAGAATTCAAACGAGCGTTTGAATTTCGGGATTTCCCCCACATGGCCGCCTCCCGTCCCGTGCGCAAGAGCGTCGCCATCGACGCCACTTCCGCGGACACCAAGACCCGGATCCTCGATACGGCCGAGAGCCTGTTCATGGAACACGGCTTCGAGGCGACGAGCCTTCGCAGCCTCACGAGCGCCGCGGGCGTGAACCTCGCCGCGGTCAATTACCACTTCGGCGGCAAGGAAGAGCTGTTTCAGGCCGCCTTGCGGCGGCGCCTCGACCCCATGAACCAGGAGCGCATCGAGCTGCTCGAAAGCCTCGAGCGCGAGGCGGGCGGCAAGGCCCTTTCCTGCGAGAAGATCCTCTTCGCGATGCTGATCCCCGCGCTCAAGCTCGCCCGCGACGAGAAGCGCGGCGGCAAGAATTTCTTGAAGCTCCTCGGCCGTGCCTACGCCGATCCCGCGCCCTTCATCCGGCAATTCCTGCACCAGCAATACGTCGAGATGATCGCGCTGTACAAGGAGGCGTTCCTGAAGGCGCTGCCGCACCTCACGCGGCACGAGCTCACGTGGCGCCTGCACTTCGTGATGGGCGCGCTTTCCTATACGCTCGCCGGCACCGACGCGCTCAAGCTCTTCGCGCAGGTGACCGCCGTGGACAAATACGACGACGAGATGCTCCTGCAGCGCCTCGCCCCCTTCCTGGTCGCAGGACTGAAAGCACCGCCCCTCGCAGAATCCCGCAAGCTCGAGCTCGTCACCGCGAGCTGACAAGGAGAATTCCATGTTCCTCACCGTCACGCTGATCGTAGCCAAGGTGGTCGCCACGATCCTGGGTGTGCTGGGCGTCGCGCTGCTGCTCGCGTACCACAAGGCCAACGGCCTCGCGTGGTCCATCGCGCTCGCGGCGGGCGTCGCTTTCCTCGAATACTTCACGGGCACGCCGGCCTGGGCGCTGTCGATCCTCTGGATCGCCGTCGCGGCCTTCGCGGTGGTCTCGATCGTGAAGCCCGTCCGGCGGTTGATCGTGACGGGCCCGGTCTTCGGCCTCTACAAGAAGATCCTCCCGCAGATCTCGCAGACGGAGCAGGAAGCGCTGGATGCCGGAAGCATCTGGTGGGACGCGGACCTGTTCACGGGCCGGCCCGACTGGCAGAAGATGTTCAACTACCCCGAGGCGAAGCTCTCGGCCGAAGAGCAGGCCTTCGTCGACGGTACGGTGGAAGAGCTCTGCGGCATGCTCGACGAGTGGGACATCACGCATAACCGCATGGACCTTCCTCCGGAAGTGTGGAAGTTCATCCGCGAGAAGGGCTTCCTCGGCATCATCATTCCGAAGTCCTACGGCGGGCTCGGCTTCTCGGCCATGGCGCACTCGGAGATCGTGACGAAGATCTCCACGCGCAGCGGCACGTGCGCGGTGACGGTCATGGTGCCCAACTCCCTGGGGCCGGCCGAGCTGCTCATCCACTACGGCACGGAAGAACAGAAGAACTACTACCTGCCGCGCCTGGCGAAGGGACTCGAGATTCCCTGTTTTGCCCTCACGAATCCGGAGGCCGGCTCCGATGCGGGCGCCATTCCCGACTTCGGCATCGTCTGCAAGGGCATGCACGAGGGCAAGGAGGTGGTGGGCGTTCGCCTCACGTGGGAGAAGCGTTACATCACGCTGGGCCCGGTCGCGACGATCCTCGGCCTCGCGTTCAAGCTGTTCGATCCGGAGAAGCTGCTGGGCGGCGAAGAGGACGTCGGCATCACCCTCGCGCTCATTCCCACGTCGCACAAGGGCGTGAATATCGGGCGCCGCCACATCCCGCTGTCCGCGGCTTTCATGAACGGGCCCAACTCGGGCAAGGACGTCTTCATCCCGATGTCGTGGATCATCGGCGGCGAGAAGCAGGTGGGCAAGGGCTGGCGGATGCTGGTCGAGTGCCTCGCCGCGGGACGGTCGATCTCGCTGCCTTCGATGTCGATGGCGGCGGGCAAGCTCGCCTCGCGGGCCACGGGCGCGTATTCGCGCGTTCGCGCGCAGTTCCGCACGCCCATCGGAAAGTTCGAAGGCGTCGAGGAACCGCTCGCGCGCATCGGCGGCAACACCTACATGATGGACGCCACGCGCCGCATGACGATGTCCGCGCTGGATCTCGGCGAGAAGCCGTCGGTCATCTCGGCCATCTGCAAATACCACATGACCGAGCGCATGCGCACCATCATCAACGACGCCATGGATATCCACGGCGGCAAGGGCATCATGATGGGGCCGAACAATTACCTCGGCCACGGCTATGGGGCGGTGCCCATAGCGATCACCGTGGAAGGGGCGAACATCCTCACGCGCTCGATGATCATCTTCGGGCAAGGTGCGATCCGCTGCCACCCCTTCGTGCTGAAGGAGATCAATGCGGCGGGCGCGAACGATCTCGTCGCGTTCGACAAGGCGCTCTTCGGCCACATCGCGTTCACGATCTCGAACGGGGCGCGCGCCCTCTACCTCGGCCTCACGGGCGGCGAGACGGTTTCAGTGCCGGGCTCGCCCGAGACGCGCCGCTACCTGCAGATGATGACGCGCTTCTCGGCGGCCTTCGCGCTGCTCGCGGACGTCTCGATGTTCGTGATCGGCGGCAGCCTCAAGCGCCGCGAGAAGATCTCCGCGCGCCTGGGCGACATCCTGTCGCTGCTCTACATCGGCTCGGCGACAATCAAGCGCTACCACGACGAGGGCCGCCAGAAGGAAGACCGGGCGCTCCTCGACTGGTCCATGTACGACACGTTCTTCCGCCTGCAGGTCGCCATCGACGGCGTGCTCGACAACTTCCCGAACCGCTTCGTGGCCGCATGGCTTCGCATGCTGGCGTTCCCGAAGGGCCTCACGCTGAACGCGCCGTTCGACAAGGTGGGCGGCAAGGTGGCCACGATCCTGCTCACGCCCGGCGCGGCGCGCGATCGCCTGACCCGGGGTGCGTACATCCCGCGCGACGAGAACGACGTCCTGGGGCGCCTGGAATTCGCGATGGAAGCGACGATCAAGGCCGATCCCATCGAGGCGAAGATCCGCGCCGCGACGAAGGAGGGCAAGTTGAAGCAGCGCCAGTTGGGCGAGCGCCGCGCGGCCGCCGTGGCCCAGGGCATCATCACGCAGGACGAAGCCAACCACCTCGACTACACCGATCGCCTGCGCCGTGAAGTGATCATGGTCGACGACCACGAGCACGACCTTTCGCGCGGAGCGAAGGCCCAGGAGGATTCATGGCAAGCGGATTCGAAGAAAAGGGTGGCCGCCGCGTCTATGTCGTAGACGGCGCGCGCACTCCCTTCCTCAAGGCAAGACCGGAGGGCCCCGGGCCCTTCACGGGCAGCGACCTCGCGGTGAACGCGGGGCGGGCGCTGCTCCTGCGCCAGCCGTTCGAGGCGAGTGCCTTCGACGAAGTGATCATCGGGGCGGCGATGCCGTCGGCCGACGAAGCCAACATCGGCCGCGTGATCTCGCTGCGACTCGGTTGCGGCGACAAGGTGCCCGCGTGGACCGTGATGCGCAATTGCGCCTCGGGCCTGCAGGCGCTCGATACGGCGGCGTTGAACATCGTCGCGGGCCGCTCTTCGCTCGGGCTCGCGGGCGGCACCGACGCCATGAGCCACGCGCCGCTGCTCTACGGACGGGCCATGGTGAAATGGTTCGCGGCGTTGAATTCGGCGAGGAACACGGCGCAGAAGGTCGCGGTCATGGCGAAGCTGCGTCCGGGAACCCTGTTCGCGCCCGTGATCGCCTTGCTGCATGGCCTCACCGATCCCGTCGTGAAGCTCTCCATGGGATCGACCGCGGAGATCGTCGCGCAGCGCTTCGGCATCACGCGCCAGATGATGGACGAGTTCGCGGTGGAATCGCATCGGCGCGTGGCCTTCGCGCAGGACAACGGTCGCCTCACGGAGGTCGAGCCGATGTACGGGCCCGACGGCACCGTGTATTCGCTGGACGACGGCGTTCGTCGCGACTCCAGCGTGGAAAGGCTCGCGAAGTTGAAGCCCTTCTTCGACAAGACCTACGGCAATGTCACCGCCGGCAATTCGTCCCAGATCACCGATGGCGCCGCGATGCTGATCCTTGCGTCCGAGGACGTGGTGAACGAATACCACCTCAAGCCGCTTGGACGCGTCGTCGACGCGAACTGGGGCGCGCTCGATCCGGCCGAGATGGGCCTGGGCCCCGTCCACGCGATCACTCCGATGCTGATGCGGAATGGCCTGACCTTCGACGACATCGACACGGTCGAGATCAACGAGGCGTTCGCCGCGCAGGTGCTGGGCTGCCTCGCCGCGTGGGAGAGCGATTCGTACTGCAAGCAGTTCCTGGGCCTCGACCGCCCGTTCGGCGCGCCCGACCGCGAGAAGCTCAACGTGGATGGCGGCGCCATCGCCATCGGCCACCCCATCGGCGCATCCGGCGCACGCGTCGTGCTGCACGTCCTCAAGGTGCTCGAGCGCACCGGGGCCAAGCGCGGAGTCGCGTCGCTGTGCATCGGCGGGGGGCAGGGCGGCGCGATGCTCGTAGAGCGGGTGTAGCAATCATGTGGATGAAATTCCTCTCGCGGCTGAGCGCGACGCCCGGCGGCATGCGCTGGATGTTCAACATCTGGCCGCCGTTCCGGGGTGCGGGCATCCGGGTTCGCGAGATCGGCTCGGATTTCCGTTCGGCTACCATCGAGCTTCGCATCCGCATGATGAACCGCAACTACGTCGGCACGCACTTCGGCGGCTCGCTCTTCGCGATGACCGATCCGTTCTTCATGGTGCTGATGATGCGTAACCTCGGGCGCGACTACATCGTATGGGACAAGCAGGGCACGGTACGATTCCTCAAGCCCGCGAAGGGCACGGTCACCGCGCGCATCGTCCTTCCGGAGGAGCGCATCGCCGAGGTGAAGGCGGCCACCCAGTCGGGTGAGAAGTTCGAGCCCTCGTTCAAGGTGGACATCGTCGATAGCGAGGGCGTCACGGTGGCCGACGTCGAGAAAGTCCTCTACATTCGCAGGAAGAGAGAAAAGACATGATGGCGTTGCTGATGGGACTGAAGTCGATCTCGCCCGCGGACCTGGACAAGCAGGTGCAGGCGAAGCAGGTGAGCGTATTCGACGTGAATTCCGCGCAGAGCTGGCAGAAGGCGCACGTTCCAGGCGCGAAGAACCTCGACCCGGCGAATTTCGTCGCCGGCGATCTTCCGCCGGACTTGGCCTCGAGCCTGGTCTTCTACTGCTCCAATCCGATGTGCCGCAAGGCGCCAATCGCCGCGAAGCGCGCCAGGCAGATGGGTTACGAGAACGTGAAGGTCATGTCGGCCGGCATCACCGGCTGGGTGGGCAAAGACCTGCCGACCGAAACCGGTTAAAGGCGCCCGGCTCGAGGAGAAAGAACAAGAACATGGAACTCAAGCACTGGAAGCTCAACGTCGATGCGGATCATCTCGCGTGGCTCGCGTTCGATCGCGCGGGCGCCTCGACCAACACGCTCTCGAGCGAAGTGCTGCGCGAGCTGGGGCAGATCGCCGATCACCTGGCCTCGATGCCCCCCAAGGGCCTCGCGATCCTCTCGGCGAAGGAGAATGGCTTCGTCGCCGGCGCCGACATCGACGAGTTCACGACGCTGCGCGATGCCGATGAAGCGATGGCGTTCGTGGCGCTCGGCAACGAGGTCTTCGACAAGATCGCCGCGCTGCCTTTCCCCACGCTCGCGCTGATCCACGGCTTCTGCATGGGTGGCGGCACCGAGCTCGCCCTCGCCTGCAAGTACCGTGTGATGGACGATGGCCCGAAGACGCGCATGGCGCTGCCGGAAGTGATGCTGGGCATCGTCCCCGGATGGGGTGCGGCCAAGCGCATGCCGAAGCTGATCGGTTCCGCGGCGGCGCTCGATCTCATGCTCACGGGCCGTGGCGTGGACGGCCGGCGCGCGAAGAAGATGGGCCTCGTCGACGCGGTCACTCCCAGGCGGCATTTCGACAACGCCGGGCGCATGATCCTCAACAATCCGCCGGCGCTTCACCATCCGACGTTCACGCAGGCGGCGGGCGATTGGCCGGGCATTCGCGACATCGTGGCGAAGATGTCGGCCAGGCAGGTCGCCAGGCGCGTGCGGCGCGACCAGTACCCTGCGCCCTACGCGATCATCGATTTGTGGAAGGACTTCGACGGTGACCCGCGCAAGATTCCCCGCGACCATCCCGCCTCGACCGCGAGCCTCTTCTTCCATCCGACGGCGAAGAACCTCATTCGCATCTTCAAGCTGCAGGAGCGGCTGAAGAAATTGGGGTCAGACCCCGAAGCGCGGTCTGCTTCGGGGTCTGACCCCGGGTTAGTTGCTCATCTCCACGTCATCGGCGCGGGTGCCATGGGCGGCGACATCGCCGCGTGGGCGGCGCTGCGCGGCGTCACGGTGACGCTGCAGGATCTCGCGCCCGATCGCATCGCGCCGGCCATCAAGCGCGCGGCCGAGCTCTACAAGAAACGCCTCAAGCAGCCGCACCTCGTCCAGGCGGCGCTCGACCGATTGATTCCCGACGTCGCCGGCAATGGCGTGGCCCGGGCCGACATCATCATCGAGGCCATCGTCGAGAACGCCGACGTGAAGCGCAAGGTCTATGCGCAGGTCGAGCCGCGCATGAAGCAAGGCGCGGTCCTCGCCACGAACACGTCGAGCATTCCATTGCAGCAGCTCTCGTCGATCCTCCAGCGCCCCGAGCGGCTCGTGGGGCTGCACTTCTTCAACCCCGTCGCGCAGATGATGCTCGTGGAGATCGTCGAGGGCCCGCAGACCTCGCCCACCGTGATGCAGATCGGCCAGGCCTTCACGCGCCAGATCGACAAGCTCCCGTTGCCTTGCAAGTCGGCGCCGGGCTTCCTCGTGAACCGCGTGCTCTCGCCGTATCTCCTCGAGGCGATGCTCATGGTCGACGAGGGCATCCCGCCCGAGACGATCGATGCGGCCGCGAAGGATTTCGGCATGCCCATGGGACCGATTGAGCTCGCCGACATGGTGGGCCTCGACATCGGTTGGGCCGTGGGGCAGGAGCTCGCGAAGCCCGGCTCGCCGATCCCGAAGAAACTGCAGGCCCTCGTCGAGGCGAAGAAATTCGGCAAGAAGACGGGCCAGGGCTTCTACACATGGACCCAGGGCAAGGCGCAGAAGAGCTCCATCGGCCCGGGTACGGTCGATCTCAAGGCGCTCGCCGACCGCATGGTGCTTCCGGCGCTGAACGAGGCGGTGGCGTGCGTGCGCGAGAAGATCGTCGCCGACGCAGACCTCTGCGACGCGGGCGTGATCTTCGGCACCGGCTTCGCGCCGCATCGCGGCGGCCCCATCGCCACCATCCGCGCGCGCGGCAAGCAGGAGTGGCTGCGCATCATGGAAGAGCTGAAGAAGGCTCACGGGCTCAGATTCGAAGCCGATACGGGTTGGGACACGATTTAACTCTCGGAGAAGCAATGCGTGAATTGAAAGGCAAGACGGCCGTCGTCACCGGCGCCGGCAGCGGCATCGGGCGCGAGCTCGTGATCGGCTGCGCCCGCGAGGGCGCGAACGTGGTCCTCGCCGACATCGACGAGAAGGGCATGCGCGAGACGCTGATGGCGATCGCGCAGATGGGCGTTCGCGCGGAATGCATGCGCTGCGACGTCTCGAAGCACGGCGACCTCGATGGGCTCGCCGCCAAGGCCTGGGAGAAATTCGGCGCGGTGCACCTGCTCTTCAACAACGCGGGCGTGGCGGTAGCGGGCCCGATATGGACCGCGACGCTCGAGGACTGGAAGTGGACCCTCGACATCAACCTGATGGGCGTCATCTACGGCGTGCGCTCGTTCGTGCCGCGAATGCTCGCCGACGGCCACGAGGGGCATGTCGTGAATACCGCGTCCGTCGCGGGCCTGGTCGACATCGCCGGAAGCTCGGTCTATTGCGTAAGCAAGCACGGCGTCGTGTCGCTCTCCGAGTGCCTGTATCACGACCTGCGCGTGGCGAAGTCCAGCATCGGCGTCTCGGTGCTGTGCCCCGCGTACGTGAACACAGGCATCGGCAACTCGCAGCGCAACCGTCCGACGGACCTTTCCGCAACCAATCCCGGTGCGGCTCCCTACGAGGAGGCCGTGCGCCAGGCCCTGCTGCACGGCAAGCTCACCGCCGCCGATGTCGCCAAAGCCACGATCGACGCGGTGAAGTCGGGAACGTTCTACATCATCACGCACGAGAAAATCAAAGCCGCGATCGAGACGCGGATGCGCGACATCCTCGACGGGCGCTCCCCGACCGACGTGTCGCGGCCGGTGCCCGCGGCCCAGGCAGGCTCCCGATGAAGACATTCATTTTTGCCGTCGTGTTGGCCCTTTCGTGCGCCACGAGCTGGGCGCAATGGACGGACGGCTCGGGCAAGCCCCTCGCCGACACCGAGTGGCGCAAGACCGCGGACGGCCTGGGCGCGATGCTCCTCGTGGCCGGCGATTACAACGCCTTCATCAAGGAATGGACCGGCTCCGGCGAGGGTCATGCGCCGTCGCTCAACCCGGTCAAGGAATTGAAGCGCGGCGGCGAGGCCACGATCCTCATCTTCTTCTCGGGCTGCGCGAAGGCGGGCGCGCGCTGCGATCTCAGCGCCGACTTCAAGGTGATCGCGCCCGACGGCTCGACCTACGGCGAGTTCAAGGACCGCATTGCGTTCGCCGCGAAGATCGACAAGGAAGGCACCGTAATCCTGTCTCACGCGATGACGCAGTTGAACATCGAGCCCCAGGACGCGCTCGGCGAATACAAGGTGCTTGCCACCTTGCGCCGGCCGTCGACGGGAACGTCAATCGAGCTGCGGCAGGCGCTGCGCGTGGTGCCCTAGAATTTCGGTAAACTCGGGCTCGCCCGCGACAAGAAAGTGAGAGGAACATGACCACGAATCGCCAGGTGCGCCTTGCGGCGCGCCCGATGGGATTGCCGAAGCGCAGTGACTGGAACTTCACCGAGGAGGCCGTGGGCGAGCCGGCCGACGGCCAGGTGCTCGTGAAGATCTCGCACATCTCGCTCGACCCGGCGATGCGGGGCTGGATGAACGAAGGCAAGTCCTACATCCGCCCCGTCGATATCGGCGAGGTCATGCGCGCGGGCGGCGTCGGCGAGGTCATCGCGTCGAAGCATCCGGGATTCGCGGTGGGCGATGCCGTCGGCGGGAATTTCGGCGTGCAGCTGTACGCGATCTCGGACAGCAAGGGCGTGCGCAAGCTGGACACGAAATTCGCGCCGCTCACGACGTACCTCGGCGTGCTCGGCATGCCGGGGATGACGGCGTATTTCGGATTGCTCGACATCGGCAAGCCCCAGGCGGGCGAGACCGTGGTCGTATCGGGTGCGGCGGGCGCGGTCGGAGCCGCCGTTTGCCAGATCGCGAAGATCAAGGGCTGCCGCGTGATCGGCATCGCGGGCGGCGCCGACAAGTGCAAGTACCTCATCGACACGCTGCGCTGCGATGCGGCGATCGACTACAAGAACGAGGACGTGAAGGCCGGCCTCAAGAAAAATTGCCCGGACGGCATCCACGTCTACTTCGACAACGTCGGTGGCGAGATCCTCGATGCGTGCCTGGCCCGTCTCGCGCTGCACGCGCGCATCATCGTCTGCGGCGCGATCTCGCAATACAACAACACGACAGCCCCGAAGGGTCCCGCCAACTACCTCTCGCTGCTCGTGAACCGCGCGAGCATGACCGGCATGGTCGTCTTCGACTACGCGGCCCGATATGGCGAAGCCGCGCAGGAGATGGCGGGCTGGATCGCTTCCGGCAAGCTCGTCCACAAGGAAGACGTGGTGGGCGGCGGGATCGACGCGTTCCCCGAAACGCTGCTGAAGCTTTTCAGGGGAGAGAATTTCGGCAAGCTGGTGCTGGCGCTATGACCCTCTTCCTGCGCATCGCAGCCGTCATCCTGGCGCTCGGGGTCACGGCCGCGCACGGCCAATCCGCCGCGCTCGGGGACGACGAGGTCGCCGTCATCGTGAAGGCCTATTCGCTCACCCGCATGGGCGGGATCGAAAAGACGGTGATCCTCCCCGCGGAGACGGCCAACTTCCGGTGCACGGGCGACTCCGGCGTGAAGCTGGGCGGCTGCACGGGCGCCATGAGGACCGAGAAGGTCGGGGCCGACGAGGTCATCGGATGGCTCTCCAAGGAATTCGCCGCGGTGGTGAGCCCGGAGACCCTCGCGGACTTCCGGAGCAAGGCGGAGTACTCGGCGCGCGTGGCGAAGCCGCTTCCCATCGAGGTGAAGCAGATCATCGGCGAGCCGCCCGCGAAGGACGACTCCGGTCGCCCGTACCTGCTCCTCGATTTCTCGCGCGTGGGATTCAATCCGGCGAAGACCGAGGCGATCGTCTATCTCGCGAGCGTCTCCCAGTCCGATTCGAAGCGCTCCTTCGGCGAGTACCTCTGCTTCCGCCTCGACAACAACGTCTGGAAGATCGCCGCGCGGGCCCGCAACTGGGCGCTGAAGTAATCGCCGTGAGTCGATGGTGATCCAGGTGAAGGTGAAGCCGAACGCGCGGGCGAGCGTGCTCGAGCAGGCGGCCGATGGAACCTGGATCGCGCAGTTGAAGTCGCCGCCGGTCGACGGCAAGGCGAATGAAGAATTGATCGCGCTCGTCGCGAAGCGCTTCGGCTGCCGCAAGGCGGACGTCAGCATCAAGGCCGGCGCATCGGCGCGAACGAAATTCCTCTCGATAGGATAACTCGCATGAAGCTCGTGCTCGTCCCGGTTTTCATGCTGATGTCGAGCGTGCTGATGGCGCTGGCGTGGCTCGGCCATCTGCGCTACCGGAACGAGATCGGCTTCTGGACGGCGCTCGCCGCGAGCTGGCTCCTGGTGCTTCCCGAATACGTCCTCAACGTCGGGGCTACCCGCTACGGCTACGGGACCTACAACGGCGCCCAGATGGCGTCGTTCCACCTGGCGTTCGGCGTGATGTGCGTGGCGCTGGTCTCGCGATTCGTCCTGAACGAGCACTTCACGACACCGCAATTCGCCGGATTCGGCCTGCTTGCCGTGGCGATCGTGCTCATCACCTATCCGTTCTGATGCCGCGCTACGTCGCGCTATTCCGCGGCATCAACGTCGGCAATGCCAAGCGCATCGCCATGACCGACCTGCGCAAGGTCCTGGAGTCGCTGGGCTACAAGGAGGTCGAGACGCTGCTCAACAGCGGCAATGCGGTCTTCGACGGAGCGATCGAGCCCGAGGCGAAGCACGCGCAGCGCATTCGCGAGGCGGTGCAGAAGAAGCTCGGGGTCGATGCCCTGGTCGTCGTGAAATCGGCGAAGGATGTCGCCGCCGTGATCGCGGGAAACAAGCTCGGCAGGGTCGCCACCAATCCGTCGCTCCTCCTGGTCGCGTTGACCAACGATGACAAGGGATGGAAGGTGCTCGAGTCGCTCGCGGCCGCTCCGGGAATGGCCGGCGTCGTGCACCTCGGTAAGCATGCGCTCTATGCGTGGTGTCCCGAGGGGACGCTCAAGAGCAAGGCGGGCGTGGCCCTCCTTACGAAGCTCGCGGACTCGGGCACGACGCGCAACTGGGCAACCCTCGAGAAAATCCACGCGATGCTGCGGGAGAAATAGCTACTTCCCGAGCATGTAGAGCTGCCACAGGTCCTTGTGGCTCATGTGCAGCATCGGCTGGATCGCCAAGAGCGCGGTCTTGCCGATGCTGCCTTCCAGGTAGCGCATCTCGACGAACTTCGCGCGCGTCGCCTCGTCGATGGGCGTGTTGAATCCGTTTTCGCGCATCATCAGCACGCCCTTGGCGCGCAACGCGAGCTCCGTGTACAGGCGCAGGTAGCAGAGGATGTCGGCGACGATCGGTCCTTCGAAGCGGTCCTTCAGCTCGTGCAGGTAGCGGCCCACCGGCGAATCCGAGAGCGAACCCGAGTTGATGAGGTGCAGCATCTCCGTGTCCGCATCGAATCCGGTGCCCAGCCATTGGCCCAGCGCCTTCTCGGAGCGCTCATACACCAGGTAGAGCAACGCGGGGACGACGATCGCGACGCCGAAAGTCGAGAGCTTCGGCGACAGGAAGAAGTGGTTGAACGCCGAGTGCAGGACCACCGCCATCGCATATCCGGGCAGGAAGGCGCGGAGCGCCGCCTTGCCCGAGCGATCCATCATCGTGAGTCCCACCATCGCGAAGATCGCCGTGGCGCCGCCGTGCATGATCGCGGTGCCAAAGCCGCGGACGTTCCACGTGCCCATGGTCGCGTCGGGAAATTGCTGGAGGTAGACCAGGTTCTCGACCATAGCGAATCCGGCGCCCACCGCGAACCCGAAGATCGCCGCGTCCACGAGGAATCCGATGCGATGCGTGCGGATCAGCGCCACGATCACCACGCCCTTCAGGAATTCCTCGATGAGGGGCGCCACGTATCGCGTGTGATTGAGGAATCCGACCTGCGCGTGCTCGAGCACCAGGCCATTGGCGCCGTAGGCGATGAAAGCCGCGACGATGCCGCAGGCCACCGCCAGGACCACGAGCCAGAGTTTCACGAGCTTGTAGCTGTCCAGCAGGACCAGCGCCACGAGGAATGTGATGACGGGCGCCAGCCCTACGACGATCGGAGCCAAGGGCGTCCTACATGATCTTGAGGGAGAGCATCCATTCGTCGCCGGAGCGCTTGCTTTCCTTGTATCCCACGGCATATCCCGCCGAGAGCGTCATCTCGAACCAGTGAAGCACGCTGAAGCGCATGTCGACCTGCGTGCCGATGTTGTTGTACCGGATGCGGTACCGGCTGTCATTGGGATCGGTCACGAGCTCGGAGGCGAACACCGCGGGACGCAGGTAGTTGAGGTAGAAACTGGGCGTGCCCGCGGATTCGAATACGTAGGGCGGCCCGTTCACCTCGACCATGCTGCGCGCGAACGATTTCCCGTTGATCTCGTCGATGTCGAAGCCCGGGAAAGCGTACCACTCGCGATAACGCTTGATGGAGCGGCTGTCGACGTAGTTGTTGCCGAAGGCGCCCAGGAAGAAATTCGCGAAGGGCGAGCTGCGGTCGCCATGCGAGGCGCCCGCGGCGTTGCGGATCCAGAGGGACGAGTTCGCAAATGGAAGGGCGAAGCCGAAGTCGAGCTGGCCGCGCAGTTGCGGATACGCGGTGCCCTGCGCGTCGTTCACGCCCGCCACGACGTTCCAGAGCAATCCCTTCTCGTCGTCCACGGCGCCCAACGACTTGCGCACGAACGTGTAGTACAGGCCGATCTCGCCGCTCGCGAGACGGTCCGCCGTCGTGGGAACGTTCTGGAACGAGGGAAGCGCGTCGAGCTTGTAGTAGTACGCGATCTCGGATTTCAACTGGAGCCTGCGCGGCTCGTCGAATATCAGGAAGTGGTCGTAGTCGAGGACCGCGGCATAGCCCTTGCGGCTCAACTTGGTGGGACCGAAGATGTCGTAGAAGTCCGAGCGGTTGTAGGAAACCGATCCGGTCCAGTCGAGGTAGTGGTACTTCGCCTCGAAGTGTCCCTTCTCGGTCTGCGGCAGGCTGTCGCTCGGCGTGTAGGCGGCCGTGAGATCGATCTTCCCGAGGCGAAGCGGATCGGTGAAGTTCACGTGGTATCCCACGCCCACGGAGTCCTTGTAGCCCTGGAGCACGGGATACGAGCTCTCGAGTCCCAGCGTGCGGAGCGGCACGTACGGGCCCTTCGCGATGACGAGCTTCTCGTCGTCCACCGTCGAAGGCGGCGGCACCTGCCACGTCTTGAGCACCGGGTATTTGTCCACGAGCGCGGTGCCGAGGAACGTGATCGCGCTCACGTCCTTCACGACCTTCGGATCGATCGCGACCGGCGTGAATCCCTGGCCGGTGTAGTGGAAGACCATGAGCGTGCCGTCGCCCAGCTCCACCGGGCGGAAGTATCCGGACTCGGCGTTCGACACGGCCTCGACCTCTCCGGTCGCGACCTCGTAGCGGAAGATGTTCGAGACACCCGTGTAGTAGCTCGAGCCGTAGAGATACTTGCCGTCGCGCGTGAAGTTGAACCCCTCGGGCACCGAGCCGCCGAACTTGTATTCGCTGCGCGGCTTCAAGTCGCCCGCCAGCACCTTGTCGATGTCGAAGACGCGGAGGAATTGGTCGCCGTTCACCTCGCTCATCGAGGCGGACAGGAGCTTGCCGTCGGGCGAGACGTCGAGGTCGTACGCTTCCACGCCGTACGGGAAGGTGTGGACCTGCTTCCAGTCGTCGTACGGGTAGGGAATGTGCACGAGTGTCGCCAGTCCGTTGGAGTGGCGCACGCCCCAGAGCGACCGGTCCTGGCGGTCGAACACGATGTCGCCGATGCGCTGGTCCTCGAGGAGCATGCGTTCCACGCCCGTCTTCACGTCGATGGAGCGGATGTCGCGAAGCGCGTAGTTGTCGCTCGTGTAGAAGAGCGTCTTCGTGTCCGGGTCGAAGGCGAGCGAGGTCACCTTGTAGAGCATCGCGCCCTTCACGTCGGCCAGGTGCTCGATGGTGCCGTCCTTGAGGCTCAACGCGCCGACGTGCTCGACCGTGCCCGGATACCGGTACGCGCCATAGAGCGTGTTGGTGGACGGGTCGTAGTAGGCGCGCGAGACCGAGCCCAGCGCCCTGGGCACGAGGTCGCGATGCTTCGTCACCGGGAACTTGCGAACCTCCGCGAGGTTCTTCTGCTGGAATTCGTGCTCGAAGGCGATCCACTCGTCCCACGCTTTCTCGAGGGGCATGCCGTACACGTGCTCGAAGTTGTCGGAGTAGTAGCGCTTGCTGCCTTCGTCGCGCTTCAACCACGCGACCAGCTTCTCCGGCGAGTGGGCATAGGCCATGTAGGTCATGAAGCGCGTGCCGTAGAGATACGCGTTCACGCCCACCTGGAAGTCGATGCGCGTGCCCTTGGAGACGAGCCCCAGCGGATCGAAGAATCGCGCGTTGTCGCGCACCATCGCGCGGAACACCATCTCGTCGTAGCCGCCCTGGGCGCGCCCGAGTCCGCCGCCCATCCACGTCTCCATGAAGACGGCGCTGCCCTCGAGGTACCAGCGCGGCACCATGAAGCGCGGCGTCGTGAGGTAGCCGTAGATCATGCTCTCGGGGTTCTGCGCGTCGGGATAGACCTTGCCCGTGAACAGGTGGCGCCAGAAGAGGTCCTGGCTCGAGTACATGTCCATGGTCGCCACGTGGGTGAGCTCGTGGTTCATGAGCGAATACATGCGCTCGCTCGCCGGGTACGTCTCGAAGACGTGCGAAAGCGGCGAGATGTCGAAGGTGAGCGCGTTGCGCGGCGAGGCTCCCGCGCTCGCGTTGCCGTAGTCCGAGAAGTCCTTCAGCAGGACCGTGACGGGCTCATAGGGAATCCATCCCCACGTGCGCTTCTGCCACGCCATGGAGTTGGCGAAGGTGCGAACGGCGTGCGGCTCGAGGTAGGAGAGCGTCGGGTCCAGGTACACGAGGCACATGTCCTTCGTGAGGACGTACGACAAAGCCAGCGGGCTCGCATCGGGCTCGTCGGCGGCGTGGGCGAACGAGGCGATCGCGAGCAACAGGCAGGCAAGGCGGGACCGCATGCAGACTTCTCCCCAAGACTGCAGCAACGACGAAGGATAGCAAACAAACAAAAGCCGCCGGCTTTCAGGGCCGGCGGCTTCGGGAGTTGCTGCGCTTTACTTCTGGATCGCGGAATTGGTCACCGCGCCGCTTGCGACCGCACCCTGCGCCACCGAGGCTTGCGCGAGCGCCTGCGCGAAGGCGGGATTGGCGGCCATCGCGGCGAAGCCCTGCGTGTTGGCCATCGCCTGGAATGCGGCGGCGTTGTGCGAGAGGAGTTGCATCGCCTGCGCGTTGTTCGCGAGCGCCTGGAACGCGGCGGCGTGTTGTCCGAGCGCCTGGAACGCCTGCGCGTTGTTCGCGAGCGCCTGCATCGCCTGCGCATTGTTGGCGAGCGCCTGGAACGCGGCGGCGTGTTGTCCGAGCGCCTGGAACGCAGCAGCATGTTGGCCCAGCGCCGAGAAGGCCTGCGCCTGGCTGAGCGCCTGGAAGCCCTTGGCATCGTTCGCGAGTGCCTGGAAGGCACTCGCATGTTGCCCGAGGGCCTGCATCGCCTGCGCGTTGTTCGCGAGTGCCTGGAAGCCGTAGGCGTTCAGCGCGAGCGCCTGGAAGGCTTTCGGGTTGCTCGCCATGGCGACGAAGGCATCGGCGTGCTGGCCGAGCGCCTGGAAGGCCTGCGCATTGCTCGCGAGGGCCTGGAAGGCCTGCGCGTTGTTCGCCATCGCCTGGAAGGCCTGGGCGTTGTTGGCGAGCGCCTGGAAGCCCTTGGCTTGCGAGAGCGCGATGAACGCATCGGCGTGCGACGACATGGCTGCGTTCGACTTGGCGTTCTGCGCCGCGGCGATGAACGCCGAAGGATTGGCCGCCAGCGCCGCGAAGGCGCTCGGGTTGGCCGCCATCGCCTGGAAGGCCTCGGGATAATGCGCGAGCAGCGCGAACGCGTCCGGATGCTGCGACATCGCCTGGAAGGCGAGGGGCTGCGACGCCATCGCCTGGAACGCGCTCGCATGCTGGCCGAGGGCCTGCATCGCCTGTGCGTTGCTGGCGAGCGCCTGGAAGGCTTTCGCATCGCTCGCAAGCGCCTGGAATGCGCTCGCATGTTGTCCCAGCACCGCGAAGGCATCGGCGTGCGTGGCCGCGGCCTGGAACGAATGGGCATTGGACGCGAGCGCCTGGAACGACTGCGCGTTGTTCGCCATCGCCTGGAAGGCTGCGGGTTGCGAGGCGAGCGCGGTGAACGCGTTGGCGTTCTGCGCGAGGGCGGCGAACCCTTCGGACTTGGCGAGCGCCTGGAAGCTCGCGTCGGCGGCGAGCGCGCGCAGCTGCGGGTCCTTCATGATCTTCTCGAAGGCCTCGCTTTGCATGAGCTGCGCGACCTGCTGGTCGCCCAGCTTCACGTCGCTCGACTGGATCTGCTCGGCGCGGTAGCGCTGGGCGGGCGCCACCGTGCCAGTCGTCTGCTCCCCGCTCGGGGGATACTCGGACACGTATTGCGTGACGGCCACGACGGCCACCGCGCCTACTCCCAGTCCGATCCAAAGATTGCGTTTGTTCATGTTCGTATCCCTTGGAGAAGTTGTCTTATGGATGTTGACGGCCGATGCTGCCCCTACGTCGCCCGCATGTAAATCACTTACACGCGAAGCGCCCAAAGGTTGGGAAAATCGCCCCGCTTTCTCCGCCAGTCGGGCGAAGGTGCCCTCGACCAGGCCCGGGGGAGGCTCCTCCTCCGGCAGCCGCTCCAGCCGGGCGAAGAACTGTTCGATCTCGGTGAATCGTTCGCGCGCCTGCGGATCGGAGGCGAGGAGCTGCTCGAGCTCCCGCTGCTGCTCGGCAGACGCTTCCCGGTCCAGGACCGCGTGCATCAGCTGCAGGATATCGTCGTTCTTGTTCATGCGGGCTGGAAGTCCTTGAGGAGCTCCCGGAGCTTCTGGCGGGCCTCGAAGAGCCGGGATTTCACGGTTTTTTCCTGCAGGTCGAGGATCCACGCGATCTCCCCGTAGCTGCAGTCGGAAAAGTGGCGCAGCGTGATCACGATGCGATGATCGAAGCGCATCGCCATGAGCGCCAGTTGCACGCGGCCTGCGAGCTCCGATTCGTAAGCCTTGCGTTCCGGGTCGGCGGCGTTGGCGCCCGGCAGCTCGTCCTCGTTCTCGAGGGGCTCGTCGCGCGAATCGCGGCGCACCGTGTTGAGCGACTCGTTGATCGCGATGCGGTAGATCCAGCTGAAGAACTTGTATTGCGAGTCATACTCGTCCAGCCTTTCCGCCACCTTGAGGAACGTGGTCTGGGTCACGTCGGCCGCATCGTCCCCGTTGCCAAGCACCCGGTATGCCGCGTTGTAGATGGCGCGCTGGTAGCGCTCCATCAGGGCCGCGAGGGCCTGGCGGTCGCCGCCTCGGCAGCGTTCCACCAGCGTTTCGTCGGGGTCCCTGATCACAATTACACCGGTCGGCGGGAAAAGTTGGATGAAGCCTAGGCCGCCGGCTCGATCTCGAAGATCTGGTCGAAGCCCGAGTAGGCGAAGATGTCGCGCAGGTGCGCGTTCACGCCCGCGAGCTTCAGCTTGCCGCCTCCGGTCATGAGGCGCTTCTGGGTCTTCAGCAGGACGCCCAGGCCCGCGCTCGAGATGTACTCGAGCTTGCGGCAGTCGAGGGTGACCGTTCCCTGCACCTTGTCGAGGAAGGCCTGGGCGGCAGGGCACTGCGCGGCGTCCAGGCGGCCTGCGATCGCCACCGTGCCGGAGTCCGTGCCGAAATCGATTTGAAGCATCTCGCCTCCCGTCTTGCTTCCCCTGCGGTCGGGGATGGTCTTGCGGAACGTGATCCGGCCCTGCCGGCTTTCCTGCTCGTAGTCGTAGTGGATGGAATCCACCATCTTGCGGATGAGGTGAAGGCCGAGGCCTCCGGGCCGCCGCTGTTCGATCGGCGCGTTGATATCCACCTCGGGCCCCTGCGTGGGGTCGAAACGCTCCACGCCGAAGTCGGTGAGGCTCACCTCCACGCCCCCGGCAACCTTGGTGAGGCTCACGCGCACGGCCGCGTCGCTGCCGGTCGCGTATTTGACCATATTGGTGAAGAGCTCCTCGATCACGAAGTCCACCGGCGGCAGGATGCGAAGGTCCATCTGGTCGCGGGTGAAGACCTCGCGCGTGAAGTCGGCCAGCGCCCCGATGGAGTCGTAGCTGCGTCCGAACAGGCGGTCGGTAGTCACGGCGCCGGCTCGCGTTTCACGAGCACCACGGTCATGTCGTCCTCCTGGGGCGCGGCTCCGGCGAATTCCTGCACCGCCGCGAAGAGCAGGGCGCAGATTTCCGCGACTGGTTTTCCGCGATGGGCCGCGAGCAGCTTCTTCACGCGATCCTCGCCGAACTCCTCGCCGGCGGGGCCGTTGTATTCGAAGATGCCGTCGGAGACGAGCGCGAGAATGTCGCCGGGCTCGAACACGATCTCGATCGACGGGCGCAGCGTCGTGATCGGCATCGCCGCGAGCGGGAAGCTGGTGGGCTTGTGGTGCGTGGATTGCCCGTCGGCCGCATGGAAGTGCAGGATCGGCCCCTGGCCTCCACTCTGGAACCGGACGCGATGCGTCTTCGGATCGAGCAGCCCGATGAACGCGGTGATGAACCGATCCTCGGGAAGCGTGTCGGCGAGCTGGTTGTTCACCGTCTTGAAGGCGGTTTCCAGGTCGGCGCCGAGGCGGAAGGCCATCCGGAGCATGGCCTGCATCTGCGTGACCGACAGCGCCGGCGCGATGCCGTGCCCGGTCGCGTCGGCCAGCACGATGAGCAGGCCCGCATCGAGGAGCGAAAGGTCGAATGTGTCGCCGCCGGTGAGATCCGCGGGCTTGAAGGTGCCGTACACGTCGTAGCCCGCGATCGCCGGCATCGTGCCGGGCAGCGTGCTCATCTGCACGATGCGCGCCATCTCGAGCTGCTGGCGCAGCTTCTCGCCCTCGATGAGCGCCTCGGTCATGCGCACGCGCTGCAACGCGATGGCGCATTGCGCCGCGAGCACGGTGGCGAGCGCTTCATCCTCGGACTCGAACGTGCCTTCGGACTTGTTGAGCACCTGCATCACGCCCACGAGCTTGCCGCGGTGGTCCACCAGCGGCATCGTGAGCATGCAGCGCGTGCGATAGCCCGAGCGGCGATCGAGCTCGGGGTCGAAGCGCGGGTCCGAGTAGCAGTCGGGGACGTTGATGAGGGTGCGCGTGCGGGCGCAACTGCCGGCGAGCCCCGTGCCCGACTTGACGCGCACCGGATCGATGCCGGTGGCGATCTCGAGGACGAGCTCGTCACGGCCCTCGTCGTAGAGCCATACCGAACCCCGCTCGGCCCCGAGCACCAGCTTGGCGGCGTTCACCACCTCGCGCAACATGGTGGAGAGGTCGAAGGGTGCGGCAAGCTTGGCCGCAACCGCCAGGATCGGCTCGAGGTCCCGTGCGGCGAGCACATGGTGCCCGGGCTGTGCGCCCATAGCCCCCCAGGATTCTTGTTTGCTATTGGGCCATTAGACCACTAAATTGGGCGCGCCACCTGCGAACGAGACACGGCCATGACCCGGATTTCATCCAAGCAAGTCTACTTCCTGAAGTGGATCTTTCCGGTCCTCTTCCTCGTCGTCATGCTGGTCCCCATCGGGATCGGGCTCACGGTGCCGCGCAACCCGCCGCCGGTCGCGATCTTCTTCATGCCGCTCGTCATGATCCCCATCCTCTTCCTGGTCCTGCGCAAGTTCGTGTGGGACCTGATGGACGAGGTGTACGACGGAGGCGACTACCTCCTGGTGAAGAAGGGCGACAAGGAGGATCGCATTGCCCTCTCGAACATCATGAACGTGAGCGCGACCCTGATGGTGAATCCGCCCCGCGTGACGCTGCGCCTCGTGAATCCTTCCAGGTTCGGCAAGGAGGTGAGCTTCTCGCCGGTGAGGCCTGTCACGCTCAATCCGTTCGCGAGGAACACGATCGCCGACGATTTGATCGAGCGCGTGGACAAGGCGCGACGCAAATGAGGATCGCCGCCTTTCCCGGATTGCTGCTCGCAAGCGCCCTCGCGTTCGCCCAGTCCTATCCCGACAAGCCCGTGAAGATCGTCGTGGGTTTCCCCGCGGGCGGGCCGACCGACATCGTGGCGCGCATGTTCGCCGAGCACGCGGGCGCCGACCTCAAGCAGCCTTTCATCGTGGAAAACCGGCCGGGCGCCAATTCGATCATCGCCACGGATGCGGTGGCGACATCGAAGCCCGACGGCTACACGCTGCTCGCCGCCGCGCAGAACCACGCGATGATTCCCGCGCTCTACTCGGATCGCGTGAAGTTCGATGTGGCGAAGTCCTTCGCGCCCATCTGCATCGTCGCGAAGAGCCCGACAGTGCTTGTCGTCTCGCACAGGCTCGGCGTGACGACGCTTCCGGAATTCATGCAGAAGATCCGCGAGCAACCGGGCAAGTACACCTACGCGTCGGTGGGCATCGGCAGCGCAGTCCATCTCGCGACGGAGAATTTCCTCAACATCACGGGGCTTTCGATGACGCACGTGCCGTACAAGGGCGCGCCACCCGCGGCCACGGCGTTGCTCGCGGGTGAAGTCGACGCGTACTTGGCGACGGTGGGCTCGGTAATCACGCAGGTGAAGGCGGGCAAGCTGATCGCGATCGCCGTCGCGGCCGAAGAACGCTCGCGCCTGCTGCCCGACGTGCCCACCTTCACGGAGGGTGGCGTGAAGGGATTCAGCGCGGAGGTCTGGTACGGGTTCTTCGCGCCCGCGGGAACTCCCGAACCGGTGGTGCGGTCGCTAATTGCGCAGGCCGAAGCCTTCGCGAAGGACGCCAGTGCGCGCGATCGCCTGGTCGCGGCGGGCATCGAGCCTGTCCTCACGTGCGGCGCGGCGTTCGGCAATCAGCTTGCAACCGAGATCGCGACATACTCACGCGTCGCAAAGGCGCTCAACATCAAGGTGGAGTGATGAGAGTCGGATTGGCATGTCTTTTCCTGGGCGGGCTGCTCCCGGCAGCGGCGCTCGCGCAGACGAACGATCCCTTCGTCGAGAGCGCGACGGGTCTCACGTTTCCCGCGCAGGTCGGGAGGTTCCAGAGGACCGGATCGACCACGTTTCCCGATCCGCGGCAGGGCGTGGCCGTGCGCTACGAGGGGCCGGGACGCGGCGAGGTGTTCGTCTACGACCTGGGCCTTGCCGAAATCCCGACGGGCGTGGATTCCGAGGCAGTGAGCGATGCCTTCGCGCAATCGGAAGCCGGGATAGAGCGGCTCCTCGCCATGCCACCGGCGTCCGCCGGGAAGAAGTTCGCCGAATCGACGCCGGTGATCCAGAACGAAGGGCGCGTGGCGAAGCTGCGGGTCGGCCTCTACTCCTGGACCTACGCGGCGCCCGACGGCACCAAGGGCCCGATGGCCACATGGGTCCTGGTCACCGGGTTCAAGAACAAGATCGTGAAGCTCCTGTACACGGCGCCTTCCCTCGATCCCATGGCGGCGCAAGGCGACCTGAAAGAGCTCATCGTCGGGCTGCTCGAGGCGAATCCCAAGGAAAGGGGCAAGTTCTTCGTAGAGAAGAAGGCTCCCTGACGATGGCGAGGCTCCGGGTCCAATCGTTCGCCGTATCGCTCGACGGCTATGGCGCCGGTCCCAACCAGGACCTGCAGAACCCCCTCGGAGTCGGCGGCCCCAAGCTCTTCGAGTGGTTCTTCGCCACGCACCTGTGGAAGATCAAGCAAAACATCGAAGGCGACGGAGAGAAGGGCATCGACAACGAGATGGCCGAGAAGGGCTTCGAAAACATCGGCGCGTGGATCCTCGGGCGCAACATGTTCGGGCCCATTCGCGGCCCGTGGCCCGACGAGAACTGGAAAGGCTGGTGGGGCGACGAGCCGCCGTACCACGTGCCCGTGTTCGTGCTCACGCATCATGCGCGTAAGCCGATCGAGATGAAGGGCGGGACGACGTTCCACTTCGTGACCGACGGCATCGAGTCCGCGCTCGAGAAGGCGAAGGCCGCGGCAGGCACGAAGGATGTGCGCGTCGGCGGCGGAGTCGCGACCGTTCGCGAGTACCTTCGCGAGCGCCTCATCGACGAGATGCATCTTGTCGTGCGGCCCGTCTTGCTCGGCAGCGGCGAGAACCTCTTCCGCGACATCGATTTGCCGGTGCTGGGCTACGAGGCCGAGAGGTCCGTGGTGGGCGAGCGTGCCAACCACGTGTTCATCCGCAAGCTGCGATAATCCCCGGGTTTCGAAAACAGGGCAGACGACAATGGCTGAAAGCGAAAGGACGCTGTACGACGCCCTGGGCGTGAAGGCGAGCGCGAAGATGACCGAGATTACCCGCGCCTATAACCGGCTCCAGGCCGAGCAGCAGAAGGAAGACGCGGCGCCGAATCCGCGGCTGATGGCGCAGGCGAAGGTCGCCTTCGAGACCCTCTCGAATCCGGACAAGCGCGACGAATACGACGCGCTGCTTCGCCGGCGAGCGCTCATGGGAAAGAACGAGAAACACAAGCCCATCAAGATCGCATTGGCGGTCGTCGTGGTCGCCACCGCGCTTTGGACCGGTTACGCCGTATGGCACTCGCGCCAGCTCGAAGAGGAAGCAAGGCCCAAGCCCCTGACGCCCGATGCGTTGCTGGCGGCGGTCGCGCCGCAGCTCTGGCACCTCGAGGGGGCGCTCATGTCGGGCGAGGTGCGCCCGCTCGGCACCGCCATCGCAATCCAGGACGGCAAACTCGTCTCGACGTGCCAGGGCCTCGCCGCCGGCATGGTGATCACGGCGAAATCCGGGGACTTCTCCGACACGGCCGAGCTCACCCACACCAACGATCAATTGGACGTGTGCGTGTTCAAGTCGAAAGGCGCCACGCCGGGCCTCAAGTTCCGGGGCGACCTTCCCAACCCGGCGGACAAGCTCCAGGCGGTCTTCGTGAATTCCAACGGACGCCCCGAGGCGCGCCAGGTGACCGGCGCCCACGCCGTGCAGGACGCGCAAGGTCCCGCGTTCGAGGTGAAGGCCGCCGCGACCCTGCCGAACGGCTCGGTGCTGTTCGATCCCTATGGCAGGTTCGTGGGCATCATCGCGGTACCGCACCCGGCCGGCGAGGGCTCTGCGTTCGCGCTTGCCTCGCGGCGCATCGAGCTCGCCAAGGGGACGGGCGTGGAAAAGCAGTTCGTCGAGCCACCGCCGCCGCCGCGCAATGTCGAACCGGTCGAGCCCACTCCCACGGCCGCCGCGCCACAGGGCGATCCCGACAAGTTGCACTACACCACGCGCAAGGACGCCGAGAAAGCCCACGAGGACGCGATGAACAAGGTGCTGAACGAGGCCAAATGAGCTCGACCGCGCTGCTCATCATCGACATCCAGGACGACTATTTTCCCGGCGGCGCGATGGAGCTCGCCGGCGCCGATGAGGCCGGCGCGCAGGCGGGCAAGCTGCTCCACGCGTTTCGCGAGAAATCGCTGCCCGTGATCCATATCCAGCACGTGTCGATCCGTGCGGGCGCCACGTTCTTCCTGCCGGGAACGAAGGGCATGCAGATCCACGGATCGGTGCGACCCATCGACGGCGAGACGATCTTCCAGAAGAATTTCCCCAACGCGTTCCGGCAGACGCCGCTCCTCGAGCACCTGCGCGGCGCGGGCATCACCAACCTCGTGATCGCCGGGATGATGACGCACATGTGCGTGGACACTTCGACGCGCGCCGCGGCCGACCAGGGCTTCGCGTGCTCGCTTGCGCAGGACGCGTGCGCAACGCGCTCGCTCACCTTCAACGGCGTGCAGGTCCCGGCCGAGAGCGTCCAGGCCGCCTATCTCGCCGCGCTGAACGGCGCCTTCGCCAAGGTCGCTCCCGCCAGCGCGCTGGTGCCTTGAGCCGGCGCGGGCTGCACATCGGCATCGTCGCGTGCTCCGCGGAAGGCGCGGCGCTCTGCTATCGCACGATCTGCATCGAGGGCGCGGCGATCTACGGCCCGCACGATCATCCGGAAGTATCGATGCATACGCACGCCCTCGCCGAGTACGTGGTGGCGCTCGATCGCAAGGACGTGGAAGGCGTGGCGGCGCTCATGCTCTCGTCGGCCGGGAAGCTCGCGAAGGCGGGCGCGGACTTCCTCATTTGTCCCGACAACACGATCCACCAGGCGATGGCGCGCGTCGTGCCACGCTCGCCGTTACCCTGGCTCCACATCGCGGAAGTCGTGGGCGACGAGGCGAGGGAGCGTGGCTTCGAGCGCCTGGGATTGACCGGCACGCGCTGGCTCGTCGACAGCGACGTGTATCCGGGGAAACTCGCGGCGCGCTCGATCGAGTGCGTCCGGCCGACCGCCGCCGAGCGGATCGAGATCGATCGCATCATCATGGCCGAGCTGGTTTACGGCGTGTTCCGCCCCGAGGCAGTGGCATTCATGCAGAAGACGATCGAGCGCATGAAAGGCGAGGGCTGCGACGCGGTGATCCTCGGGTGCACGGAATTGCCGCTTATCGTGAACGATGCGATCTCCGCGCTTCCCACGCTCGACTCCACGCGCCTTCTCGCGCGGGCGGCGCTTCGAAAGGCATCGGCACGGAACCTGGCGGCCTCCCCGGACTCTAATCGGGCAGAATAGGCCACCTGCCCCGAGGAGGCATCATGCGTCGCCTGGTTCCCGTTGTGCTCTGCAGCATGGCGCTCTTCGCCCAGGCGGAGACGATCGCAAGCTTCCCCGCCGCATCCGACGCCATCGACCTCGACAAGCCGGGCGCGCTCGATGCGCTCCAGCGCGACAATCCCCGGCACTACGAAGAGGTCATGAAGAAGGTCGACGAGGCGCAGACCGTCGCGTACACCGACAAGACGATGCACAACCTCGGCCTGTTCTTCCATCCGGGTTCCCCGGGGCGCTCCGGGGACCTGAAGTTGAGCGACCCGGCGAAGAGCCGGATCACCGTCGCCGTGGACGGCACGACCTATCTCATCACCGTGCGCTACACGAAGGATCCCGCCCACCCGGTGCCCGCGCGATGAACAGGAAAATCCTCGCGGCCATGCTCGCCGCAGCGTCATTCGTCACGGTTCCGCACGTGAATGCCGCGCCTGCGACGTCCAACCAGCAGATGGAGAACGTCGATCCCGAGAAAGTCTTCGGCGAGCGTCCCGCCTATCCCGAAGAGGCGCGCAGGAACGGCCTGGAAGGCAAGCTCACCGCGTGGCTGCACGTGGACGCGAAGGGCAACGTCACCCGGGTGGAGGTCAGGGAATCGCCCGGCCCGCTCTTCACCGAGGAGGCCGTCGCGAAGTTCTCCAGGTGGAAGTTCAAGCCCGAGATCAAGGCCGGCCGGCCGATCGCTTTCATCGGCGAGTACACGATCATTTTCAGGCTGAAGGACGGGCAACCGTTCGTCTCGAACTCGTGATGTCATTCCCGCGGAGGCGGGAATCCGGCCGGAACGCTCACGCTTTATTGGCTGGGCCCCCGCCTCCGCGGGGATGACCAACGATGAAAGCCCTCTTCTTCGACGTCTTCGGGACGCTGGTCGATTGGCATGGCGGTGTCGCGCGTGAATCCGAGGCGCTGCTGGAGCCGCTCGGGTATTCGCTCGATTGGCTCGCGTTCTCGGCGGCATGGCGCGACGAGTATCAACCCGCGATGGAGGAGGTGCGGTCGGGACGCACTCCGTTCGTTCGGCTCGACGTGATCCACCGGCGGATGCTCGAGCGCATCGTGCCGAAGTTCAAGCTGGAGAAGGTGCCCGAAGCCGTGCGCGCGGAGCTCACGCTCGCCTGGCACAAGCTCGACGCCTGGAAGGACGTGCGTCCGGGTCTCGATCGGCTGAAGTCAAGGCACATCCTCGCGCCGGTCTCCAACGGCAACATCCTGCTGATTGTCGATCTCGCGCGCCGCAACGGTTTCCCGTGGGACGCGATCCTCGGCGCGGAAATCGCCAACGACTACAAGCCCAAGCCGCGCGTGTATCTCGCCGCGGCCGAAGCGCTCGCGCTCCATCCCGACGAGTGCGTGATGGTGGCGGCGCACAGCAACGATCTCAAGGCGGCGGCGGCGTGCGGGCTCAGGACCGCGCACGTCGCGCGACCCGGCGAGCGCGGCCCCGGCACCGGGGAATCGGCCCCACTCATTCCCGTGGACTTCGCGGTCAAGTCCCTCGAGGAACTTGCCGAAAAGCTCGTTTGAATCCATCCTCGCGACCATGACGACAACACTTCCCGAAAACGAACAACCGGTGCTCCGCGTCGTGCCCATGCCGGCGGACACCAACCAGCAAGGCACGATCTTCGGTGGCTGGGTGATGTCGCAGGTCGACATCGCAGGCAGCATTCCCGCGTGGCAGCGCGCGGACGGCCCCGTGGTGACAGTGGCCGTGAACTCCTTCGTCTTCAAGGAACCCGTGCATGTCGGCGACGTCGTGAGTTTCTACGCGCGAGTGCTCCGAGTAGGCAAGACCTCGATCACAGTCGATGTGGAGGTGTTCGCGCACCGAGGCCGCAGCGGCGGTGGCGAGGTCGTGAGGGTGACGGAAGCGCAGCTTACGTACGTCGCGGTCGGCGAGGATCGGCAACCGCGGCCGGTGCCTCCGGGAAAAAAATAAACCAGGGTCAGACCCCGGTTTTCGAGCGGGAGGCCCTCACGCGCCAGCGATAACCGGGGTCTGACCCTAGAACACTCCGCCGGTCGAGGCGGCCACCTGGTCGCGCAGCTCGAGCAGGCGCGGCCCGATGTTCTGGATGATCTTCTGTCGCGTGATGTCGAAGATGGGGCCGCTGCAGTTGAAGGCGAGGATGCGGCCGCCTTCGCGCGAAACCATCGGCGCGCCAACGGCCCACACGTCCTTGTTCCATTCGCCCACCGACAGGCAGAAGCCGAAGCGTTCGTAGTCGCGGACGGCACGGTCGATGCCCATGCCGATCTCGTTCCAGCGCGCGCGCGGCGTGTCCTTCTTGTACAGGCTCAATCGCTCCTCGCGCTGCTCGGGCGTGAGCGCCGCGAGGTACGCGCGGCCCATCGCGGTCCATCCGTGCGGCACGCGCGAGCCCACGTCCATGCTCATCCGGAACATCTGGCCCGTGCCCTGTGTGATCTCCAGGTACACCATGTGCAGGCTCGACGGGTCCGGCGCCCCGAGCGACACCGTGGCGTGCAAGTCGTCGGCGAGCCCCTGCATGAGCGGCCGGGCAATGTTGCGCACATCGAGCGTGCCGAGGTACGCGTTGCTGAACGCGAGCACGCCGACGGACAGCGAATAACGCTTGGTGTCGGGAGCGCACGTGAGATAGCCCATCTGCATCAGCGTGAAGGTGAGGCGGCTCACCGTGGGCTTGGGCAGCCCCGTCCGCGCGGCGATCTCGCGATTGCCGAGCTCGCGGTCCTTGCGCGAGAAGCACCTGAGGATATCGAGGCCGCGCGCGAGCGCCGTGACGAACTGGCGGTCTTCACGGCCTGCGGGACTTCCGCGAACGATGCCGACGCGGCTCACGACGCCCCCCCCGGGAGGACGACGACCTTGCCCGTGATCTCACGCCTCGCCATGCGCGCGATCGCATCGGGCGTCGCGTCGAGGCCGATGCGTTCGGTGATCGCCGGTTTCACGGTGGCGTCGCCCAGCCATTTCGCGATGTCCATCATGTTGCGCGCGTTGCCCGCGGGATCGCGCCGCGTCCAGTCGCCCCAATACACGCCGACGATGGAGCGCTCGCGAAGCAGCGCGAGATTGATCGGCATCTTCGGGATCTCGCCGGCGGCGAAGCCCACGACGAGCAGGCGACCTTTCCACGCCGTCGCGCGGAACGCGGGCTCCGTGTACGCCCCGCCCACTGCGTCGAATACGACATCGACGCCGCGTTTGTCCGTGAGCGCATCGAGGCGCCCCCGCAGGTCCTCCGTCGCGTAATTCACCGTTTCGTCGGCGCCATGCTTGCGGCAAAGCTCGAGCCTCGATTCGCTCGACGCGCACGCGATCACTCGCGCGCCCAGGGCTTTTCCGCATTCGATCGCCGCGATGCCGGTTCCACCCGCGGCGCCCAACACCGCGAGCGTCTCGCCGGACTTGAGCACTCCGCAATCGCGAAGCGCATGGAGCGCCGTGCCGTACGTGAGTCCCACGGCCGCGGCGACGTCGAACGGAAGTCCCGGCGGCATCGGCATCACGCGCGCCGCGTCCACGACGCAGTACTCCGCAAAGGCTCCATGCCCCGAAAAACCGATCACCGAGTCGCCCACCTTGATTCGATCGACCCCGGGGCCGATTTCGCGAACGACGCCGGAGAGCTCCGCGCCGGGCGAGAAGGGCAGCGGCGGCTTCACCTGGTACAGGCCGCGCACCATCAATACGTCGGGGAAGTTGAGCGAGGCCGCGCGCACTTCCACCAGCACCTGGCCTTGCACGGGTTTCGGCGCCACCATGTCGCCCACCGTGAGCGCCTCGGGGCCGTCGAGGCGCGAGCAGATGACGGCCCTCATTTCTCGCCGAGCATCAGGTCGCTGAATCGCGCGAGGTGGAAATCCGCGTCGCCGAACGTTGCGTTGATCGTCGTCAGGCGCTTGAACCAGTGGCTCACGATGAGCTCGTCGGTCACGCCGATGGCGCCGTGGAGCTGGATCGCCTGCTGGCCGACGAAGCGCGACGCCTGGCCGATGAAGGCCTTCGCGGCGCTCACGCGGCGCGAACGCTGGGTCGCGTCCTTCTCGCCCATGCCCGCGGCGGCGACCACGGCCATCGAACGCGCCTCGACGGCCTTGATCGTCATGTCGGCCATTCGATGCTGCAGCGCCTGGAAACGGCCGATGGGCTGGCCGAACTGCTTGCGCGTCTTCAGGTATTCGAGGGTGGCTTCGTTCAGCGCGTCGATGATGCCGAGCGCCTCGGCGCAGAGCGCGGCGTTGGCGCGGTCGAGCGCGCGCTCGATCGTGGCGATCGCGGCTCCCGCGTCGCCGATTCGGCGATCGTCCGCAACCGGGACGCCCGAAAGCTTCACGTCGGCCGCGTGCCCGCCATCCTGCGTCGCATACGCGCGAAGCGAAACACCCGGCGCATCGCGATCGACGAGGAAGAGCGAGATGCCGTCGCGGTCCGAGGCGTTGCCTGAAGCGCGCGCGCTCACGATGATCGCGTCGGCGTTCGCGGCGTTCAGTACCACCGACTTGAAGCCGTCGATCTTCCACCCGGCGCCTTCGCGCCTGGCCTTGGTTTCCACGAAACTCGGCGCGTAGCGCGCGGCCGGCTCGGTGTGCGCGAACGCGAGCAGCTTCTCGCCCGCGGCGATGGGGCCGAGCCAGGCCTCGCGTTGCGCCGCGTTGCCCGCGTCGGAAATGATCCCGGCACCGAGCACGACTGTCGCGACGTACGGTTCGACCACGAGTGCGCGCCCGAACGCCTCCATCACGATCGACGTGTCGAAGGCGTCGCCGGCGAGGCCGCCGTCCTCGTCGCGCATCGTGAGACCGAGCAGGCCCAGGTCCGCGAGCTGCTTCCAGATGTCGCGCGAGAACCCTTCGGGGCTCGAGACGATCGCGCGGCGCTTCTCGAACTTGTATTCGTTGGCGAGGAAACGCCGCACGGTGTCCTGCAGGAGGCGGCGCTCTTCGGCGAGGCTGAAGTCCATTGTCTTTTCCTAGAGTCCCAGGATCATCTGGGAGATGATGTTTTTCTGGATCTCGTTCGAGCCGCTGTAGATCGAGGTCTTGCGCATGTTGAAGTACAGGCCCGCGAGCGGCGCGGCATATTCGGGGCCGGCGGCCTCTCCGCTCCATCCCGCATCGAGCTCTTCGGGGACATAGGGCAATCCGTACGAGCCCACGGCCTGCATCATCAGCTCCGAGAGCGATTGCTGGATCTCGCTGCCGCGGACCTTGAGGATCGAGGCCTCGGGTCCGGGCGCGCGGCGCGTGTCCTCCTCGGCCAGCACGCGAAGGTTCGTGACCTCGAGCGCGATGAGTTCGATCTCCGCCTGGGCGATGCGGTCGCGGAAGCGCGCATCCTCGATGAGCGGGCGGCCCCCGGAACGCTCGCGGCGCGCGATCTCCTTCAGCTTCTTCAGCTCGCGCTTGCTGCGTCCCACGCCCGCGATGCCGGTGCGCTCGTGGCCCAGCAGGAACTTGGCGTAGGTCCAGCCCTTGTTCTCTTCGCCCACGCGATTGGCGACGGGCACTTTCACGTCCTCGAACCAGATCTCGTTGATCTCGGCTTCGCCGTCGAGCATCCTGATGGGCCGCACGGTGACGCCCGGCGATTTCATGTCGATGAGGAGGAACGAGATGCCTTCCTGGGGCCGGCCCTCGGTCGCGGTGCGCACGAGGCAGAAGATCCAGTCGGCCCACTGGCCGAGCGTGTTCCACGTCTTCTGTCCGTTGACGACGTAGTGGTCGCCCTGGCGCTCGGCCCGGGTCTTCAACGATGCGAGATCCGATCCCGCTCCCGGTTCCGAATAGCCCTGGCACCACCAGTCCTCGCCCGAGAGGATGCGCGGCAGGAAGTGGCGCTTCTGCTCCTCGTTGCCGAAGCGCTGGATGACCGGGGCGACCATGCGAACGCCAAAAGGCAGCACGACAGGAGCACCCGCGGCCGAGCATTCCTCGTCGAAGATGTGCTGCTGGACCGCGCTCCACCCGGGTCCGCCGAACTCCACGGGCCAGCCGGGCGCCACCCAGCCCTTCTTCGCGAGGATCCGGTGCCAGGTGACGAAGTCCTCGCGGGTGAGGCGCTTGCCTTCGTGGACCTTGGCGGCGAGCGCCTTCGGAAGCGAGGCGGCGATGAAGGCGCGGACGCCTTCGCGGAATGCGAGTTCGTCGACAGAGTAGTCTAGGTTCAAGGAGTTCTCCGGAATTTCGCGAGGCGGAACGACATTCTGCACACAATTGCGGAGCATATTATCCGGCGATACACTCGCGCAACCGGATCGCAAGCATCACTGGGCCAACATAACCGGAGGAGACCATGATCATTCGCAGCCCCATGCGCGCGGCTTGCTGCGCGCTCGTCACGTTATTCGCAGCGGCCGCATCGGCCGACATCAAGATTGCCTACATCGATCCGCTCTCGGGCCTCATGGCCGCGACCGGCGAGCACGGGCTGCATGAGCTCGAATTCGCCGCCGAGCAGGTGAACGCGAGGGGCGGGGTCCTCGGGCAGAAGCTGGTCGTGGTGCCGCTCGACAACAAGCTCTCCACCCAGGAAAGCCAGATCCAGCTCCAGGCGGCCATCGACCAGGGCGTGCGCTACATCGTCCAGGGCAACGGCTCGAGCGTGGCCGGCGTGCTCATCGACGCCATCAACAAGAACAACGAGCGCAATCCCGACAAGACCGTCGTGTTCCTGAACTACGCCGCGGTCGATCCCGACTTCACCAACGACAAGTGCAGCTTCTGGCACTTCCGCTTCGACGCCAACAGCGACATGAAGATGGAGGCGCTCACCTCGTACATGAAGGACGAGAAAAAGATCCAGAAGGTGTACCTGCTCAACCAGGACTACTCGTTCGGCCACCAGGTGGCCCGCGCGGCGCGTGAAATGCTTGCCGCCAAGCGTCCCGACGTGAAGATCGTGGGCGACGAGCTGCATCCGCTGGCGAAGGTGAAGGATTTCGCGCCCTACGTGGCGAAGATCCAGGCCTCGGGCGCCGACACGGTGATCACGGGCAACTGGGGCAGCGACCTGCAGCTGCTCGTGAAGGCGGCGAAGGACGCCAACCTCAAGGCGGACTTCTACACGTATTACGCAGGCGTGGTCGGCACCCCGCCGGCGCTTGGGGACTCGGGCGTGGATCGCGTGAAGGTCGTGACCTATTGGAACCCCAACGCGCTCCCGCCGGGCAAGACCGGCTACATCGACGCGTACAAGAAGAAATACGGCGCGACGGCCGATCCGTACACGGGATCGATGCGTAACGCCGTGGACCTGCTCACGCGGTCGATGACGAAGGCCAACTCCACGGATCCGGTGAAGGTCGCCAAGGCGATGGAGGGCGCGAAGTGGGACGATCCCTTCGGCCCCGTGGAGATGCGCGCCACGGACCACCAGCTGATCCAGCCGCTCTTCGTGATGACTTTCGTGAAGAACGACGGCAAGGCGCGCTACACGGCCGAGGGCACCGCCGACTACACCTTCAAGCAGGAGGTCCGGTTCGAAGGACCCGCCACCGCGCGGCCCACGACCTGCAAGATGCAGCGCCCAGCGTAGGCGGCCTTTGGAAGTTTTCGTCTCATCACTCCTGAACGGAGTGACCTACGGGCTGCTGCTCTTCATGCTCTCGTCGGGGCTCACGCTCATCTTCAGCATGATGGGCGTGCTGAATTTCGCCCACGCGAGCTTCTACATGCTGGGCGCGTTTTTCGGCTACGCCATCAGCACGAAGGTCGGGTTCTATCCGGCGCTGGTCCTCTCGCCGCTCGTGGTGGGATCGATCGGCGCCGCGGTGGAGCGCTATGGCCTCCGCCGGGCCCATGCGACGGGGCACGTGTCGGAGCTGCTCTTCACGTTCGGCCTCGCGTTCGTGATCGCCGAGGCGGTGCGCCTCGTGTGGGGATCGACGCCGGTACCGTACAAAGTGCCGGCGTCGCTCGACGGCCCGCTCTTCACGCTCTACAACGCGACCTTTCCCACCTACAAGGCTTTCATGATGCTGGTGTCGGTGGGCATGCTCGTGGCGCTTTATGCGGGGCTCACGAAGACGCGCGTGGGGCTCGTGATCCGCGCGGCGCTGACCCGTCCGGACATGGCGGAGGCCCTGGGCCACAACGTGCCCCGCGTGTTCATGCTGGTGTTCGGCGGCGGCACGGCGCTCGCGGGCCTGGCGGGCGTGATCGGCGGCAATGCCTTCGTGACCGATCCCGGCATGGCGGAGTCGCTGGGAACGATCGTCTTCGTCGTGGTCGTCGTGGGCGGCCTGGGGTCGCTCACGGGTGCCTTCGTCGCGTCACTTTTCATCGGCATCGTGCAGACGTTCGCGGTCGCCGTGGACTACTCGTGGCACGGCATGAGCATTTCCCGCGTGGCGCCGGTGCTGCCGTACCTCATCATGGTCGCGATGCTGATCGTTCGGCCGCGCGGCCTGATGGGGACGCGCGAGACGTGAGTCCGGCCGCGCGCCGACGATGGATCATCTGGGGCGGCTTCGCCGCGCTGCTCGCCGTGGCGCCGCTCGTCTTCAACAAGGGGTTCTCGCTTTCGCTGCTCTGCCAGATGGGCATCCTCATCATCTTCGCGCTCTCGTACAACATGCTGCTCGGGCAGACGGGCCTGCTTTCGTTCGGGCACGCGGTGTACTACGGCCTGGGCGCGCTTTTCAGCATCCACGCGCTGAACCTCGTGCAGGCCGGCTGGAAGTTCCCCGTGACGCTGATGCCGCTGGTGGGCGGCGTCGCGGGACTCGTCTTCGGCGTGATCTTCGGTTACGTCACGACGCGCCGCGCGGGGACCACGTTCTCCATGATCTCGCTCGGGATCGGCGAGATGGTCGCGGCGCTCTCGCTCATGTTTCCCGCTTTCTTCGGCGGCGAGGCGGGCGTCTCGGGCAATCGCACCGCCGGTGGCGCGATCCTCGGCATCACCTATGGGCCGCAGATCCAGATGTATTACCTCGTCGCGGCGTGGCTGCTGCTCGCGACCGCGGCGATGTACGCGCTCTCGCGAACGCCGCTGGGGCGCATGGCCAACGCTGTGCGCGACAATCCTGAGCGCGCGCAGTTCGTGGGCTACGACCCGCAGCACGTGCGCTTCATGATGGTGGCGCTCTCCGGATTCTTCGCCGGCGTCGCGGGCGGGCTCGCGGCGCTCAACTACGAGATCGTGACGGCGGAATCGCTTTCGGCGTCGACCTCGGGCATGGTGCTGCTCGCGACCTATCTCGGCGGCATCGGGTTCTTCGCGGGCCCCGTGGCGGGCGCCATCGTCGTCACGCTCATGCAGACGGCGCTGGGCTCGGTCACCAAGGCATGGCCCTTCTACTTCGGTGCGATGTTCCTCGCCACGGTGCTCTTCGTGCCCGGCGGTCTCGCGAGCGTGGCGATGCTGCACAAGCGCCTCTGGGATGCGAAGCTCATGAAGAGCGCGGCGGTCGTGTACGCGATCATGGCGATTCCCTCGGCGCTGGCAGTGGGCTTTGCCGTGCTGCTGGTGGAGATGGCCTACAACGCGTCCGACGAATCGCGCTCGCCCTTCAAGGTGCTGGGCGTGGTGCTCGACACCACCGCGACGGGGGCGTGGATCGGCGTGCTCGCGCTCACCGTCGCCGCCTTCGCCGCGTGGCGTTTCACATGGCGCCTCGCCGCACCTCGCTGGGCCGAGCTGGGGGCGACGCTCGCCGGGGACCGCAGGACATGACCGCGGCACTCGAGCTCGCCGGCGTGCAGAAGCGTTTCGGCGCGACCGAGATCGTGCAGGGCGTGGACCTTCGCGTGGAGCAGGGCGAGCGCCACGCGTTGATCGGTCCCAACGGCGCGGGCAAGTCGGTGCTCTTCCACTTGATCAGTGCGCGCTATCCGGTGAGCTCGGGCCGGATCGAGCTGAACGGCGAGTCCATCATCGGGAAGAAGCCGTACCAGATCAATCGCCGCGGACTCTCGCGAAGCTTCCAGGTGACGAACCTCTTCCATCGGCTCACGGTGTTCGAGAACGTGCGCTGCGCCGTCTTCTGGTCGCTGGGGTACAAGTATTCGTTCTGGCGCCGAGTGGAGAAGCTTGCCGACGCGAACGCGCGCGCCGCGGAGATCCTCGAGCGCATCGGGCTAACATCCCGCGCGGGCGTGCCGGCGGGAATCCTTTCCTATGCCGAGCAGCGCGCGCTGGAGATCGGCATCACGATCGCGGGCGGCGCCAGCGTGATCCTCCTCGACGAGCCCACGGCGGGGATGAGCCGGACGGAAACGGAAGCCGCGGTCGCGTTGATCCGGCGCGTCACCGAGGGCCGCACGCTGCTCATCGTCGAGCACGACATGAGCGTCGTCTTCGGATTGGCCGATCGCATCTCGGTGCTCGTCTACGGAAAGATCGTCGCCACCGGCACGCCCGAGGAGATCCGCGGTAACGCCAAGGTGCGCGAGGCCTACCTCGGAGAGGCTGACAATAAGAGCCCTGCCGCCCATGCTTGAAGTCCGCGACCTGCACGCCTACTACGGCAAGAGCCACGTGCTGCACGGCGTGACGCTCGACGTGCGCGAAGGCGAGATCGTGAGCCTCCTCGGCCGCAATGGCGTCGGCCGTTCCACGACCGTGAAGGCGATCATGGGCCAGGTGGCCGCGAAGGGCGCCGTGCGCTTCCGCGGGCAGGACATCGCGGGGCTGAAGCCGCACCAGGTCGCCCGCCGCGGCCTGGGGTACGTCCCCGAAGACCGCGCGGTCTTCGCGGACCTCACGGTGCGGGAGAACCTGGAGCTCGGCCGCAAGGGCAACGGCGAAGCCAATCCCTTCACGGTCGACGATACGTATTCGCTTTTTCCGCAGCTGAAAGTGCGCGCCGACACGCCCGCGGGCGTGCTCTCGGGCGGCGAGCAGCAGATGCTCACCCTTTGCCGTACGCTCATGGGCAATCCCAGGCTCGTGATGATCGACGAGCCCACGGAGGGACTCGCGCCGATGATCGTCGATCTCGTGGCGCATTTCCTCGAGAAGGTCCGCAGCCGCGGCATCCCGATCCTGCTCGTGGAGCAGAAGCTCGCGATCGCGCTGGACATCTCGGCGCGGGTCTACGTTCTCGGCCATGGGCGCGTGGTGTTCGAGGGAACGCCCGCCGAGCTTCGCGCCGCCGGCGCGGTGCGCAAGGAATGGCTGGAAGTCTGAATCGAAACCAAGGAGACGCCGTCGTGGACAAGGCAACGGGCACGGCCCGATACGAGACCCGGGGGGAAGTCGCCCTCATGACGCTGGATAATCCGCCGGTGAACGGCATGAGCTACAGCGTGCGCTCGGCCGCGCTGGAAGGCCTCGATCGCGCGCTCGCCGACGACAAGGTGAAGGCCATCGTGCTCACCGGGGCCGGCAAGGCCTTCTCGGGCGGCGCCGACATCCGCGAGTTCAATACCCCTGCGATGCTCGCGGAGCCCACGCTTCGCACGCTTATCACCGCATTCGAGCAAAGCCCGAAGCCCGTCATCGCGGCGATGCACACGGTCGCCATGGGCGGCGGCCTCGAGCTTCCGCTGGGCTGCCACTTCCGCGTGGCCGCCCCGGGGACGCAGGTGGCGCTGCCGGAAGTGAAGCTCGGGTTGCTCCCCGGTGCCGGTGGAACTCAACGCCTGCCGCGCGCGATCGGCCTGGAAGCCGCGCTCAACATGATCGTGTCGGGAGCAAGCGTGCCGTCCGAGCAGCTGGCGGCGCTGGGATTGTTCGCCGAGATCATCCAGGGCGATTTGGTCGAAGGCGCCGTCGCGTTCGCGAAAAAAGTCGTGGCCGAAAAGCGCCCCCTCGAGCAGCTGCGCAACAAGAAGGTGAAGCACGACAATCCCGAAGCGTTCCTGCAGTTCGCGCGCAAGACCGTGAGCGCGATGTCGAAGAATTTCCCCGCGCCGTTGAAGTGCATCGATTGCGTCGCGGCCTCGGTCGACAAGCCCTTCGAGGAAGGCCTTCGCATCGAGCGCGAAGGCTTCACGGATCTCCTCATGGGGCCCGAGTCGCGCGCGCTTCGCCATGCGTTCTTCGGCGAGCGGGCCGCGAGCAAGATTCCCGACGTGCCCGAGGACACGCCGCGCCGCAAGGTCGCGAAGGTCGCAGTGATCGGCGCGGGCACCATGGGTGGCGGCATCGCGATGAATTTCCTCAACGCAGGGCTCCCTGTCACCATCCTCGAGACCAGGCAGGACGCGCTCGACCGCGGCCTCGCCACGATCCGGAAGAACTACGAGGGCACGGTGAAGAAGGGCCGCCTCACCGAGGACAAGATGGCCGAGCGCCTGGCGCTCCTCAAGCCCACGCTCGACTACAAGGACATCGGCGACGCGGATCTGGTGATCGAGGCGGTGTTCGAGGAGATGGGCGTGAAGGAGACTGTGTTCAAGCAGATCGACGCCACGGCGAAGGCGGGCGCGATCCTCGCCACGAACACCTCCACGCTCGACGTGAACCACATCGCCGCGATCACCAAGCGTCCGCAGGATGTCCTCGGCATGCACTTCTTCAGCCCCGCGAACGTGATGAAGCTCCTGGAAGTCGTGCGCGGCGAGAAGACCCGGAAGGACGTGCTCGCCACGGTCATGGACATCGCCAAGAAGATCAAGAAGACGGCGGTGGTGTCGGGCGTGTGCGACGGATTCATCGGCAACCGGATGCTCAAGTACTACGCGGGCGAGGCCAACGCGCTGCTGGAGGAGGGCGCGTCCCCACAGCAGGTGGACAAGGCGATGGAGAAGTTCGGCATGGCCATGGGGCCGTTTCGCGTGGGAGACCTCGCCGGCAACGACATCAGCTGGTCGATCCGCAAGCGCCATTACGCAGAAGATCCCAGCTTCAAAAAACTGGTCATCGCCGACGCGCTGTGCGAGGCGGGGCGCTTCGGGCAGAAGACGGGCGCGGGCTGGTATCGCTACGAGCCCGGCAAGCGCGACCCGATCCCGGATCCCGCCGTGGACAAGATCATCGAGGCCGGGCGGAAGACGCTCGGCATCACGCCGCGCAAGATCGGCGAGCAGGAAATCGTCGAGCGCTGCGTCTATGCGCTCATCAACGAAGGGGCGAGGATCCTCGAGGAGAAGATCGCCCAGCGCGCTTCCGACATCGACATGGTCTACCTCACGGGCTACGGATTCCCGGTCTTCCGCGGCGGCCCCATGCTCTACGCCGACATGACAGGCCTCATCGCCATCGAGCGCGCCATGAAGCGCTATCGCGCCCAGACCGGCAATGCCTTCTGGGAGCCCGCGGGTTTGCTCGCGAAGCTCGCCGCCGAAGGCAAGACATTCAATTGAACGGAGCACGCCATGACTGAAGCCGTCATCGTTTCCACCGCGCGCACGGGCCTGGCGAAGAGCTGGCGCGGCGCATTCAACATGACCCACGGCGCGACGCTCGGAGGCCACGTCGTGAAGGCGGCCGTCGAGCGCGCGAAGATCGATCCCGCCGAGGTGGAAGACGTCATCATGGGCTGCGCGCTGCCCGAGGGCGCGACCGGGGGCAACATCGCGCGCCAGATCGCGATTCGCGCGGGACTTCCCGTGACCGCGGGCGGCGTCACCGTGAACCGCTTCTGCTCGTCGGGATTGCAGGCGATCGCGATGGCGGCGCAGCGGGTCATCACCGAGGGGGCGCCCGTGCTCGTGGCCGGCGGCGTGGAATCCATCTCGTGCGTGCAGCAGGAGACGAACAAGCACATGCGCGCCGAGCACTGGATCACGGAGCACAAGCCCGAGCTCTACTGGTCGATGCTCGAGACCGCCGAGACTGTCGCGAAGCGCTACAACATCCCGCGCGACAAGCAGGACGAGTACGGCGCGCGGAGCCAGCAACGCGCGGCCGCCGCGCAGGCCGCGGGCAAGTTCAAGGACGAGATCGTGCCGATGACGACGGTGATGGGCGTGGCCGACAAGGACACGAGCCGCCTCATGTCGAAGGAAGTCACGATCGCCGCCGACGAAGGCATCCGCGCCGACACGACCTACGAGGGCGTATCGAAGATTCGTCCGGCGATGCCCGGTGGTGTCGTCGCCGCGGGCAATGCGAGCCAGTTTTCCGATGGCGCGTCGGCTTGCGTCGTCATGGAGCGCAAGCTCGCCGAGAAGCGCGGGCTCCAGCCCCTCGGCATCTTCCGCGGCTTCGCCATCGCCGGATGCGAGCCCGACGAGATGGGCATCGGTCCCGTCTTCGCGGTGCCGCGCCTGCTCGAGCGGACGGGCCTCAAGGTGAAGGACATCGACCTGTGGGAGCTCAACGAAGCCTTCGCGGTGCAGGTGATCTACTGCCGCGACCGCCTGGGCATTCCCGACGATCGCCTGAACGTGAACGGCGGCGCGATCGCCGTGGGACATCCGTACGGCGTTTCGGGATCGCGCCTCGCGGGACACGTGCTGATCGAAGGCAAGCGCCGCGGCGCGAAGTACGTCGTCGCGACGATGTGCATCGGCGGCGGCATGGGCGCGGCCGGACTCTTCGAGGTGATCTGATGAATACGCGCGAGCTGTTCGATTTGAAGGGCAAGGTGGCGCTCATCACGGGGGGGTCGCGCGGCCTGGGCCTGCAGATCGCCACGGGGCTGGGCGAGATGGGATGCAAGGTCGCGATCACGGCGCGCAAGGCCGACGAACTCGCCGAAGCGTCGAAGGAGCTCTCGTCCAAGGGCATCGAGAACTTCACGGTGGCCAACGATCTTTCGAAGCTGGACCAGATCCCGGCGATGGTCGATCAAGTGGTCAAGCACTTCGGCACCATCGACATCCTGGTGAACAACGCGGGCGCCACGTGGGGCGCGAAGGCCGAGGAATATCCCGACGATGCGTGGCGCAAGGTCATGACGCTCAACATCGACGCGATGTTCCACCTGTCGCGCGAGGTCGGGAAGCGGTGCTTCATTCCCAACAAGGGCGGCAAGATCGTGAACGTCGCTTCGATCGCGGGATTGCGCGGCGGACCGTCGGACATGCATACGATCGCCTACAACACCTCGAAGGGCGCCGCGGTGAACTTCACGCGGGCACTCGCTTCCGAGTGGGGCCCGCACGGCATCAACGTGAATGCGATCTGCCCGGGATTCTTCCCGACGAAGATGGCGAGCGGAATCCTCGAACGCATCGGCGAGCGCGTGATCAAGGGGACGCCGCTGCGCCGGCTGGGCGGCGACGAGGACCTGAAGGGCGTGGCTGTATTCCTTGCGTCCAATGCGGCGCGCCACATCACCGGGCAGTGCATCGCCGTGGACGGGGGCCAGAGCTCCTCGTGAACTTCGAGAAATTCACCGGCACGCGGCCCGTCGCGCCCGCGCTCGCCTTCGACGCGGAGCGTCTCGCCGCGTGGATGCGGGTGAACGTCGAGGAGTCGACGGGCACGCTCGCCGTATCGCAGTTCAAGGGCGGGCAGTCGAATCCCACGTACCTCATCGAGTCGGGCACGCGGCGTTACGCGCTGCGCCGCAAGCCGCCGGGAAAGTTGCTGCCTTCCGCCCACGCCGTCGAGCGCGAATACCGCGTGATGACGGCGCTCGCGAAGACCGATGTTCCCGTGCCGAAGACGTACGTGCTCTGCGAGGATCCGGAAGTGATCGGCACGCCGTTCTTCCTCGCCGACTACGTGGAAGGCCGCGTGCTCTGGGATCCCACGTTGCCGGGACTCACGAACGAGCAGCGCTCGGAGCACTACAACGAGTTGAATCGCGTGATCGCGGCGCTGCACAAGGTGGACATTCAAGCAGTCGGGCTCGGCGACTACGGAAAGCCCGGCAATTACCTCGCGCGCCAGATCGACCGCTGGACGCGCCAGTATCGCGCCTCGCAGACCGAGACCATCAACGCGATGGATAATTTGATCGAGTGGCTGCCGGAGAACGTGCCGCCGGGCGAAGAGACCTCGATCGTGCACGGCGACTATCGCATCGACAACGTGATCTTCCATCCGGCCGAGCCGCGCATCCTCGCGGTGCTCGACTGGGAGCTCTCGACGCTGGGGCATCCGCTCGCCGACTTCGCCTATCACTGCATGACGTGGCGCATGCCCGAAGGCGCGCACGGCCGCGGCCTCGCGGGCGTGGACCTCGCGGCACTCGGCATCCCCGGCGAGCGCGAATACATCGCCCGGTACTGCCGCCTCACGGGGCGCGAATCGATTCCGCACTTCGAGTACTACCTCGCCTACAACATGTTCCGCCTTGCCGCGATCCTGCAGGGCGTGAAGGCCCGCGCGCTGCAGGGCAACGCCGCCAGCGCCGAGGCGCTCTCCGCCGGCAGCCGCACTCGCGCCATCGCCGACGAGGGCTGGAAGCAGGCCGAACGGATCCTGGCAAAAGGCTTTGGATCCGCAGATGAACGCAGATGAACGCAGATAAGGTCAACAGCTACATATGCTTCGTGATGGCGCTTGCAATGGCACGAAACTCATATAAGTTTTCCGGGGTTATCTGCGTTCATCTGCGTTTATCTGCGGATCAACTCTCTAGCGACAGCGCAGCGTAGAAACAGGGAGAAGCAAATGGATTTCGCCTATTCGAAGAAGACACAGGAGCTCCAGGAACGGATCGCCGCGTTCATGAAAGCCCACGTCTATCCGGCCGAGCGCCCGTTCAGCGACGAGGTCGCGGCCAACCGGAAGGCGGGCAATCCATGGAAGGCCACGCGCGTCATGGAGTCGCTCAAGCAGAAGGCGCGCGGCGAGGGACTGTGGAACCTCTTCCTCCCTGAGTCGGAATACGGCGCGGGGCTCAGCAATCTCGAATACGCGCCGCTCTGCGAGATCATGGGCCGCTCGCCGATCGGTCCCGAGTCGTTCAACTGCAGCGCACCCGACACCGGCAACATGGAAGTGCTGGTGCGCTACGGCACGCCCGAGCAGAAGAAGAAGTGGCTGGAGCCCCTTCTCGCCGGCGAGATCCGCTCCGCATTCGCGATGACCGAGCCCGACGTCGCCTCGTCCGATGCCACCAACATCCGCGCGAGCATCGTGCGCGACGGCAACGACTACGTCGTCAACGGCAAGAAGTGGTGGACGACCGGCGCGCCGGACCCGCGCTGCAAGATCCTCATCTTCATGGGGCGAAATGCCCAGCCCGGCGAGGCCGTGGACAAGCACAAGTCCCAGTCGATGATCCTCGTGCCCGTCGATGCGCCCGGCGTGAAGCTGCTTCGCGCGCTCACCGTCTTCGGCGACGACGACGCTCCGCACGGCCACGGGGAATTCGAGTTCAAGGATGTGCGCGTTCCCGCGGCGAACCTCCTCCTGGGCGAGGGGCGCGGGTTCGAGATCGCGCAAGGCCGCCTCGGCCCCGGGCGCATCCACCACTGCATGCGCGTGATCGGCGTGGCCGAGCGCGCGCTCGAGATGATGTGCCGGCGCACGCAATCGCGCGTGACGTTCGGCAAGCCCGTCTCGGAGCGCACGGTGACGCTCGAGCGCATCGCCAACGCCCGGATCATGATCGACCAGGCGCGCCTGCTGGTGCTGAACGCCGCGTGGAAGATGGACGTCGCCGGCAACAAGGCCGCGCGCAAGGAGATCGCGATGATCAAGGTCGCCGCGCCCAACATGGCGGTCCAGGTGATCGACTGGGCGATCCAGGCGTACGGCGCGGCGGGAGTTTCCGACGACGTCGAACTCGCCGGGATGTACGCCGGCGCGCGCACGCTGCGGCTCGCCGACGGCCCCGACGAGGTCCATCGCAACCAGATCGGGAAGCTGGAGCTTCGCGCCCATGGCTGAGCGCGGCACCTTCTGGCCGCAGTACGTTCCGCACAACCTCTCGGCCCCGCAGACCAGCCTCTGGTACAACCTCGAGGTCTCGTCGAAGCGCCAGGCGAGCAAGACCGCGTTCATCTGCTACGACAACGAGATCACGTTCGCGGCATTGAAGACGGAGGCGGAAAAGCTCGCGGGATTCCTGCAGAAGCGCTGCGGCGTCGCGAAGGGCGATCGCGTCCTCGTCTTCGCCCAGAACAGCTTCCAGTTCGTCATCGCCTACTACGCGATCCTGCGTGCCGACGCGGTCGTGGTGCCGATCAACCCGATGAACCTCACGGCGGAGCTGCGCCGCATCGTCGCCGACTGCGGGGCCAGGACCGCGTTCATCGCGCAGGAGCTCTGGCCCCAGGCCGCCCCGCTCACCGAGGACGGAACGTTGGCGCACTCGATCGTCGCGGCGTACAGCGATTACCTGAAGAAGCCCACGGACCTCACGGTGCCCGACGCGTTCAAGCTCGCGCGCCAGCCGATCACGGGAAAAGGGGTCGTGACCTGGGCCGATGCGATGGCCGCGAACCTCGTTCCGGGCGAGCACACCGCGCGTCCCGACGACCTTTGCTGCATGCCGTACACGTCGGGCACGACGGGCGAGCCCAAGGGCTGCATGCACACGCACCGCTCGGTGATGCACACGGCCGTTGCGGGAATGGCATGGTTCCGGGGGCTGGCGGAGACAATCTATCTCGGCGTGCTGCCGTTTTTCCACGTGACGGGCATGCAGAACGCGATGAACTCGCCGATCTACATGGGCAGCACGGTCGTGCTGTTGCCGCGCTGGGATCGCGAGGCCGCGGGGATGCTCATCTCGCGCTACAAGATCCAGGCGTGGACGCTGATCCCGACGATGGTGGTCGACCTCCTCGCGAGCCCGAACGCGGCCAAGTTCGACCTGTCGAGCGTGCAGCGAATGACAGGCGGCGGCGCGGCGATGCCGGAAGCGGTGGCGACGAAGCTGCAGGAGCTCTGCGGCCTCACGTTCGTCGAAGGCTACGGATTGAGCGAGACGATGGCGCCCACGCACGTGAATCCGCCCGAGCGTCCGAAGAAGCAGTGCCTCGGCATCCCGATCTGCGACACCGAGTCGATGGTCGTGGATCCTTCCACCCTGGAGACGCTGCCGAACGGCGAAGTAGGCGAGATCGTCGTGAGCGGGCCGCAGATCTTCCTCGGCTATTGGGGCAAGGAGAAGGCCACGCAGGAAGTCTTCTTCGAGAAGGACGGCCGGAAGTGGTTCCGCACCGGCGACCTCGGGCGCCGCGACGACGAGGGCTACTACTTCATCGTCGATCGCCTGAAGCGGATGATCAACGCGTCGGGGCTCAAGGTGTGGCCGGCGGAAGTCGAAGCGACCTTCTACGGGCACCCGGACGTGCAGGAGGCGTGCGTCGTGGCGGCGAAGGATCCGCGCCGCGGCGAGACCGTGAAGGTGTTCATCGTGCTGAAATCCGCGCGGCGGGGCCAGGTCACCGCGGAAGAGATCACGGCATGGGCGCGCACGAAGATGGCCGCATACAAGGTGCCCACCATCATCTCGTTCGAGGAGTCCCTGCCGAAATCCGCGACGGGAAAGATCCAGTGGCGGCTGCTGCAGGAGCGGGAGAAGTAAACCATGACTCCCGAACGCACTACTACTGGCACACCGTTCCCGTAGCGCTGAAGAGTTCGCGAGTCAGAACTTTCGACTGTGATATGCCATTCACCGTGTAGGCGAATGTTGCTGCGTTTCCGTTGATGAACGTGAAGGTTGCCGAGCCAACTTGAGTAACGCCTACACGTGTCGAATCGAAAGGCACCGAATTGAAGGGCGGTCCGCTCGTTTGGTAGACGGGCCCGGTGAAGACCTGGGCCGCTGTCTGAGGTGCTGTTGAAACGAGCCACATTGCCTTGCCCGTCGCGCTGTATGTAAACCATGTGGCGAATATGGTCGAACCTTCATGGTTCAAGTTAATTCCCCACCCTGACTCCGAGTTTGCTGGCGAGGCCCACCAGAGGTCCGTATAGTTCGATGCGGTACTGAGGCTCGCAAGCGAATTCGCTGTGGCGCAGACAGGAAGCGTTCCAAATATCTGTCGAGTAATGGCTTTCACCTGTGATGTTGATCCGACGGTGTACGCGAAGTTACCGTTGCTCGCATCGGAGAACGTCAAGGTGCCGGTTCCAACAGAGATCGCCGTCACTTGTGATGCGTTAAATGGAACCGAGTTGAATGGCGGGCCCGAAGTCGAGTACAGCGTTCCGCTGTAGGTTGCGGCTCCTGTCTTTGTTGCAGTCATCACGAGCCAGTTGCCATTTCCGCCGAGATCGTAGGTGAACCAAGTGGCAAAGATCGTATCTCCTTGATGAGCGAAATTGAGGCCCCATCCCGATTCGGAGTTCGCCGGCGAGGCCCACCAAAGTCCCTGGTAGTTGGCCGATGTGGTGCCTGTGCCAAACATCGTGAAGGTCTGCGGGCTACCGACGCCATCGCTTGTGATCGCGATCGTTGCGCTGCGGGGGCCAGCAGCGCTAGGAAGAAAGGCAGCCGTGACTTGGCATTGGCCGCCAGAAGGAATGGTCGTGATGCACGTCGTCGTTCCCGGAAATTCAGTAAGGTTGGTGCTCGTCACGTTCGACACGTTGACGGCAGTTCCACCGATGTTTGCAATGGTCGCGACGATTTGCGCGCTTTGAGTTCCTACCGCCTGCGGCTGGAAGGATAGTGGGGCGGGCATTTGCAATTGCCCAGGCGCCGTTGCGCTGGTCCAGTGGACCAGCAGATTGGCCACATCAATCGATCCCAATCCGGTTACTAGGTCGTAACCCGGCATCACGGAGTAGCCCGCCAGGCCACCGGTTAGTGCCGTCGCGCTTGGGGTGCTGTTGTTGCACATGCTCGGAACTGATGGGTCGCATTGACCCACGCCGCTGGTCGCAACCGTCACATCGTGAAAGACCCCATTCGCCGACGTCGATGCCAGCAAATAAAGACGGGGATTCAGATTGCCCTGAGCTGCACCCATCTTCTGGTTCAGTAGTGCAGCGATCCCCGCCATGCTCGGTGTCGCGGCCGAGGTTCCCTGAAAGCCTTGAAAGTGAGAGACGCCAGTGCTATCGGCAACGCACGCCGCGTTCGATGCCGCGAAGCAGGTGTAGTAGTCATCGTGCGCTGAGGCGCTGAACGAAACGTCCGGTGTGTAACGCCCTTGAGTTCCAATGCTGGTTTGCCATGTCGGCGTACCAATATAAGAGCTGATCCCCCCTCCCGAAGCGGCGACCTGAATATTCCCTGTGCCATTTAGGGGTTCATTCCAAGCGCCTTCGGGAATGTAGCCGAGCGCAGATCCTCGTGTCGAAGAATTGGTCGTGCTCCAATACAAGCTGGGATTCGCGGCATCGGCGAACTGCGTTCCGCCGACGCAGGTTGCATAGCTCGATGCGCAGATTTCGTTCGGGCTTGCGGATTGGGTTGCGGGAGGTGTCGCAAAGGACTTGTCGCACGCTGCCGCACCGGAGTCGCCTGAACTGACGAAAGATGAAATCCCTTCAGCCGCACCTTGGCTAAAGACGGAATCCCACATGGGAACCGTGGAACCGGAATTCAGTTCGCAGCCACCGAAGCTAATACTCATCACCTGTGCAGCAACAGGTATTGAATCCACCACGTACTCGCTGGCGATGAGAATTCCACCAGCAGTCGACGAATTCGCGCTGATGACAAGCTTTATGGTCGCGCCCGGCGCAACGCTTGTGGCTCGCTGGACGTCGAGCGTTGCCTCACCCTGGTCTTTGATCGTTGTCGTGTCGGTCGGAGGAGTCGATTGCGCTGGACCTGGATCGATTCCGTTCGGGGGAATGATAGTGACGGGGTCCTTTATGGTTAACCCCATCTTCGTTTCGAAATTTTCGATGTCGGGCAGGTAGACGTTGGCGCGCCCAATGATGGCAATCGTCTGGCCCGATCCCGTAATTCCCTGCTGGTATACGGGATTGATGTCGTAGATGGTTGCGAAATCAGCCGGAGCAAGGAAGTGCGTGCAGTTAGTCCCTGAGCAACTCGAGAAGTCGGGTTGGTCTGCGTGAGCGGACTCAGCTTGCACGGGTCCCGCCCGGTGATGAGTCCGTTCGAGCGGTGTTTCGAGGCCGTGCACCGCCTGAATGATCCTAGACAGTACGGACGGAATGGTCGCTGCGGCTTCAAGTGAGATGCGCTTTTCGCCGTCGACGATATAGCGGTGAAAGCGTGACCCTAGCGCAGCACCGACTTGGTCTGCCGTCCCGCTGAACTCGATGCGTGTCCCGCTATTCGAGACCCGTGCCACTTCCAACTCGTGCGAGTGAAGCCAGGTAGTGACGGCATCGATGTCTTGCGGTGCCGCTCCGAATTGCTCACCTACTTGCGTGGCAGTCAGCCACTTATGAAAGTTGGGCGAGCTCGGGTCCTGTTGCTGGCGAAGGAGTTCATCGAAAGCTCCTTGGCGCTCCGGCGATCGCTTTAGGAGTACGGTGAGGTGAGTAAGGCGCAAGTTGCCCTCGACCTCGCCAACGTCGTTTTCGGCTCTAGCCCACGCGGCCCGGCCCTGTGGGAGCGTCATCAGCGCGGGCGGACCCGCGAAGGTGGATTCTTGTGCCGCGTAGCTCGCACTGATCGCGGCGAAGGACAGCGCGACTCTCGCGACAATTCGAGCAACCTCGCTCATAGCGGCCTCCCAGCCACGGCTTTTCGGAATTAGCATCTGTTGCCGCGGAAGGATACGCCATGGAGCATTGCTGTTCCACCCGGCGTTTACCTAAGCCTATTGGCAGACCGTGCCCGTCGTCGCGAACACTTCCCTGGTGATCGTTTTCGTCTGCGAGACGCTACCCACCGTGTAGGCGAACTGAGCGGAGTTCCCGTTCGCGAAGGTGAACGTCGCGGATCCGACTGACGTAGCTGCGACGTTTGCCGGATTGAAGGGCACCGAATTGAAGGCTGGCCCCGTCGTTCGATAGAGCGTGCCCGAGTACGTGTTGGGCGCGGATTGCGGCGCCGTGACGACGAGCCACATCGGCTTGCCCGTCGAGTCGTAGGTGAACCAGCTTCCGAAGATCGTCGTGCCCTCGTGCGTGAGGTTGATGCCCCAGCCCGATTCCGAGGCGGCGGGAGAGGCCCACCAGAGGTCCGTATAGTTGGTCGCCGCTGTCAGCGCTCCGGTCGCGGGGGCGCATGTCGGCATTGTCCCGAACACTTCGCGCGTGATTGTCTTCGTCTGTGTCGTCGCGCCTATCATGTACGAAAAGGTTCCGCCGTTGGCATCGGTGAACGTGAGCGTGCCGGTGCCCTCGGCCTTGGCGGTGACCGAAGCCGGGCTGAACGGCACGGAATTGAACGCCGGGCCCGTGGTCGAGTAGAGCGTGCCCGAATACGTATTGCCGGAGGTCTTCGGTGCAGTCATCACGAGCCAATTGCCGGTGCCGGTGGTGTCGTAGGTGAACCACGTTGCGAAGATCGTGTCGCCCTGGTGCGCGAAGTTGATGCCCCAGCCGGATTCGCTTCCGGCGGGAGCGGCCCACCAGAGGCCCTGGTAGTTCGTGCTCTGCGTCGATGCCATCGACCATTGTGAGAAGAGATTCGCGACATCGATCGAGCCGAGGCCTGTCACCAGGTCGTATCCGGGACCGACCAGGTATCCGGCGAGGCCGCCCTGGAGCGCCGCCTGTCCCGGCGTGCTGTTGTTGCACGTGCTCGGAGTGCCCACGTCGCAACCGTCCACCGCACTCGTCGCGACGGTCACGTCATGGAACGCGCCGTTGCCGGGCGTCGCGGCGATCTTGTAGAGCGTCGGGTTCAGGTTGCCCTGCGGACGGCTCATCGATTGATTCAGCAGGGCGGCGATCCCCGCCATGCTAGGCGCTGCCGCCGAGGTGCCGGAGCCCGTCAAGAAATGAAACGAGCCGCCGTTCTCGATAGTGCAGGGTCCGCTCGCGGCCGCCATGCACTGGACGTAGCTGTCGTGGTCCGACGCGCTGAAAGACACGTCAGGCGTGTACCGGCCTTGCTTGCCGGGTACACCGGGGCCCATTTGCCAGGATGGCGTGGCGATGTAGATGCTGAATCCTCCGCCGGAGGCCGCGACCTGGAGGTTGCCCGAGTCGTCGGTTGGCTCGTTCCATCCACCCTCGGGAATATATCCCTTGGCCGACCCGAAGGTCGAAGTGTTCCCGCTGCTCCAGAACGATCCTGCACGACCCACGTCGGAGAATTGGGTGCCGCCCACGCAGGTCGCATAACTGGAAGAGCAGATGTAGTTCGGGCTCGCGGCCTGGTTCGGCGGCGGCGCGGTGTGGTGCGCGTCGCAGCCGGCGGCTCCCGAATCGCCGGAACCTACGAACGCGGAAATGCCTTCGGCCGCGCCCTGGCTGAAGATGTCGTCCCAGAATTGGACCGCCGCTTGCCCCGCGACCTGCTCGCAGGCCGCGAAGCTGATGCTCATGATCTGCGCGGGCACCGGATTCGTGTCGACCACGTATTGCCCCGCGATGCCGACCCCGCTCGAGGTCTTGGTGTTGGAGCTGATCACGAGCTTGATGTTTGCCGCCGGAGCGACGCCCGAGACGCGCGTCACGTCGAGTGTCACCTCGAGCTGCTCAGCGATCGTCGTCGTATCGGTGACAGGCGCGGATTGGGGCGGCCCGGGATCGAGCCCGTCGGGCGGAACGATCGTGATCGGGTCCTTCGCCAGCAGGCTGGACCTCGTCTGGAAATTCTCGATATCCGGCAGGTAGACGTTGGATCGTCCCAGGATCGCCACGGTTTGCCCCGCGCCGTTGATGCTGACTTGGTACTCCGGCTGGATGTCGTAGATCACGCCGAAGTCGGACGGCCAGATGTAGTTGATGCAGGTTCCAGAGGAACAGAAGGTGGACTTGGGACGACCGCCGGGCGGCGCTGCGACCTGGGCTTTCCCCCAATGCCCCTGCGGCTTTTCGTCGACGGCTTCAAGGCCCACTACCGCTTGCACGTCAGCGGCAAGGTCCGACGGAATGCGCGGAGTGCCCACGATCGCGATCTTCTGTTCGCTTTTCACCGCATACGCATGCATTCGCGAGCCGAATGCCGCCCCTACGTTCGCCGCCGTTCCGCTGAACGTGATGCGGGTGCGGCCGTTGGAGACACCGTCCACGCCGAGGCCATTCGACTTCAGCCACGTCGAGACGGCCTCGATGCGGTCGGGTGTTGCGCCAAACCGCTCGCCGACTTCCACGGGGCTCAGCCACTGATGGAAGTTGGGTGATCCCGGGTCCTGTTGCTGGCGAAGGAGCTCCTCGAAAGCCTGTTGCCGCTCCGGTGATCGCTTTAGCAGGACCGTAAGGTGAGCGAGTTGCACATCCCCGTCAACTTCGCCCACGTCGTTCTCTGGAACCGCCCACGCAACCCGGCCTTGCGTGAGCGCCTTGGTCGCGAGCGGCGCCGACGGCGCGGGTCCAGAGGCGCTGACCGCGGCGGCAAGAGTGAGCAGGAGTGCGTTGAGGGCGATCACGGAGCTGACTTTTGTTGAAGCAAAAGAATAGCGCATAGGTTGGCCGCTACTCCACCGCGGTCACACCGCCGCCGCCAAACCAGAGTAGAATTCAAACGCTCGTTTGAATCCACCCGGAGGCCGTCATGACCGAAGACACCATCGAGATCGGTCGCCGCGAGGCGCTTGCGATCCGCCAGTCCATCGCACGGGTCGGGCAGCGCGTCCTCATCCGCAAGGCCGCGGTCCTCGGTGCCGGCGTGATGGGCGCGCAGATCGCCGCGCACCTCGCCAACGCCAACGTGAAGCCGATCCTCTTCGACCTTCCGGCCAAAGAGGGCAAGGACAAGTCGGCCATCGCGAACAAGGCGATCGACGGACTCGCGAAGCTCAATCCCAGCCCGATCGCGACCGCAGGGGCCGCGAAGCAGATCGTCGCCGCGAATTACGACGAGCACCTGGAGATGCTGCGCGACTGCGACCTCGTGATCGAGGCCATCAGCGAACGCATGGACTGGAAGAAGGATCTCTTCCAGAAAGTCGCGCCGTACATCGGGGCGAACGCGATCTTCGCGTCGAACACGTCGGGCCTGTCGATCACGGAGCTCGGCAAGACGCTGCCGCCCGAGCTTCGCAGGCGTTTCTGCGGCATCCATTTCTTCAATCCGCCGCGCTACATGCGATTGGTGGAGCTGGTTCCCACGCCCGATACCGACGATGCCGTGATGGATCGCCTGGAGACCTTCCTCACGACCACGCTCGGCAAGGGTGTCGTCCGCGCCAAGGACACGCCGAACTTCGTCGCCAACCGCGTCGGTGTCTTCTCCATGCTCGCGACGATGCATCACACGCTCGCGTTCAAGCTGGGCTTCGACGAAGTCGATGCGCTCACGGGTCCGGCGATCGGCCGCGCGAAGAGCGCCACCTATCGCACGGCCGACGTGGTGGGCCTGGACACGATGGCGCACGTGATCAAGACGATGGCCGATACGCTGCCCGGCGATCCTTGGGCCGCGTACTACAAGGCGCCCGATTGGCTCTCCGCGCTCGTGGCGAAGGGCGCGCTGGGACAGAAGACCAAGGCCGGCATCTTCACCAAGAAGGGCAAAGACATCCTCGTCCTCGACGTGGCCGGGGGCGGCCCCCTCGGGGACAGGATCGAAAAATTGGACTACCGCGTGAGCGCGGGCGACGTCTATCCCGACGTGCAGGCGATCCTCAAGGAGAAGAACCCGGGCGAGCAGCTCGCGAAGCTGCGCGCTTCCACCAACCCGCAGGGGCAATTCCTGTGGGCGATCTTCCGCGACCTCTTCCACTACGTGGCGGTGCACCTCGCGGACATCGCGCATTGCGCTCGCGACGTGGACTTCGCGATCCGCTGGGGCTTCGGCTGGCAGCGCGGTCCCTTCGAGCTGTGGCAGGCGGCGGGATGGCAACAGGTCGCGGGCTGGATCGCCGAGGACATCGCCGCCGGCAAGACGATGACGAAGGCGCCGCTTCCGAAATGGGTCACCGACGGACGTAGCGGCGTTCACTCGACCGAAGGCTCCTACTCCGCCGAGACCGGCAAGATGGTGCCGCGCTCGAAGCTGCCCGTGTACGCGCGCCAGCTCTTCCCCGAGACTGTCGTCGGCGAGAAGCTCGGCAATCGCGGGACCGTCGTTTTCGAGGACGAGGGCGTTCGCATGTGGCACCAGGGCGATCGCATCGCGATCGTTTCCTTCAAGAGCAAGATGCACGCGCTCGGCGTCGAGGTGCTGCAGGGATTGAATCGCGCCCTCGACGAGGCCGAGAAGAACTTCGATGCGCTCGTGATCTGGCACGAGGCGCCGTTCGCCGTCGGCGCGAACCTGAAGGCCGCCATCGAGTCGCTCAAGGCCGGCCGCTTCGACGACTTCGAGAAGATGGTGGCACTCTTCCAGCAGACGTCGCAGCGCCTGAAATACAGCCTCGTGCCGACGGTGGCCGCGGTGGAAGGCATGGCGCTCGGCGGCGGTTGCGAGTTCGTGATGCATTCGCAGCGCGCGGTGGTGGCGCTCGAAAGCTACATCGGCCTGGTCGAAGCGGGCGTGGGATTGCTTCCCGCGGGCGGTGGCCTCAAGGAGTTCGCCGAGCGCAGCGTCGCCTGGGCGAATGGCGGCGACGCGATGCCGCAGCTGCAGCGATTCTTCAAGCAGGCCGCCATGGGCGAAGTCTCCAAGAGCGCCGAGAACGCGCGCGAGATGGGATATCTCAAGGCGAGCGATGTCGTGATCTTCAATCCGGCCGAGCTCCTGTACGTCGCAAAGGAGCAGGCGCACGCGATGGCCGAGACCGGTGTGCGACCGGCGCTGGCGCCCGCGCAGATCCCGGTGGCCGGTGACACGGGCATCGCCACGCTGAAGATGCTGCTCGTCAACATGAAGGAGGGCGGCTTCATCTCCGACCACGACTACGAAATCTCCTCGCGGATCGCGGAGGTTGTTTGTGGCGGCGAGGTCACGCCCGGCAGTATCGTCGACGAGAAGTGGCTCCTCGACCTCGAGCGGCGCAACTTCGTGGAGCTCGCGAAGACGCCGAAGACGCAGGAGCGCATCGAATACATGCTGAAGAACGGGAAACCCCTGAGGAATTGACTGTCGTCCCCGCGGAGGCGGGGACCCAGCCCAAGCCGAAAGGACCAACATGGATACCGCTGTCTTACGCCGTTACCTGCAACCGTCGCCGACGCTGCGCTGGCATCCCTGGGCGCCGCTCGCTTTCGCGCTGCTATCGCTGGCGTTTGTCTTCTACCTCGGAGCGAAATGGGGCTTTAGCGCCGGCAGTCGCGTCGCGGGCGAGATGATGGTGACGATGCCGGCCTCGGATGTCCTCTTTCGCCACGAAGACTCCAAGTCCGAGCAGGCCCGCATGATGGCCCGCGAGGCCCGCAAACTGGACGTGGTGGTGCATGGCTTTATCGTTGAGCAGGGCAATCCGCCGGGCGTGCTGGACCAATGGCGTGGGCGCCTGGAGAGCGTGATGTTCTTTCACGGGCATTCCCGAGCCGGCCTTCCCCGCGAGTACGCCGTGAAGCTTGCCGAACTTCGTTTGGCGGAGTTCTCGGCGGCGAATCCTCAATGGCGGCAGGTCACCGCGACCGGTTGTCCCGCCCATCGCAGCATAGATTTCATCGGGGAATATCGTGAGCTTGCGGTCGAGTATTCGCAACTTCTCGGCCGCACCGTGCGCCCCGAAGATCTCGCACCCGCGGTGCCTGGTGGCAAGTGCACTTTCTGAGGATACGACCATGACCAAGCAGATCCAGGATGCCTACATCGTCGCCGCGGTTCGCACGCCCGTCGGCAAGGCGCCGCGCGGAATGTTCCGCCACGTCCGTCCCGACGACATGCTCGCGCACGTGCTGAAGGGCGTGATCGCGCAGGTGCCGGGGCTCGATCCTCACGACATCGCCGACGTGATCGTCGGCTGCGCGATGCCGGAAGCCGAGCAGGGCATGAACGTGGCGCGCATCGGCGTGCTGCTCGCGGGGCTGCCCGACAGCGTCCCCGCGATGACGATCAATCGCTTCTGCTCATCCGGCGTTCAAGCGGTCGCGCTCGCCGCGGATCGCATCCGCACGGGCGACGACGACGTCGTGATCGCGGCGGGCACCGAATCGATGTCGATGGTGCCGATGATGGGCAACAAGATCGCTTTGAACGACGCGGTGTTCCAGCACGGCGAGAATGTCGCGATCGCCTACGGCATGGGGATCACCGCGGAAAAGGTCGCGAACCAATGGAAGGTGACGCGCGAAGAGCAGGATGCGTTCGCCGTCGCGAGCCACCAGAAGGCCGCCAGGGCGATCGCCGCCGGCGCCTTCAAGGAGGAGATCCTGCCCTACGAGATCGACTCGGCCACGCCGGATCTCGCGAGCCGAACGATCGCGCAGCGCAGCAAGGTGGCCGACACGGACGAAGGCCCGCGCCCCGACACCAGCATGGAGACGCTCGCCAAGCTGAAAACCGTGTTCGCGGCGCGTGGTAGCGTTACCGCGGGCAACAGCTCGCAGATGTCCGATGGCGCGGGTGCCGTGATCCTCATGAGCGAGGCGGCGCTGAAGAAATACAACGTGAAGCCGCTCGCGCGATTCGTGAGTTTCGCGGTGGCGGGCGTTCCGCCCGAGATCATGGGCATCGGTCCCATCAAGGCGATCCCGAAGGTCCTTTCGCAGAGCGGAATCAAAGTTCACGATCTCGACTGGATCGAATTGAACGAGGCTTTCGCGGCGCAATCGCTCGCCGTGATCCGGGACCTCGGCCTCGATCCGTCGAAAGTGAACCCCCAGGGCGGCGCGATCGCCCTCGGGCACCCGCTCGGAGCGACGGGCGCGGTGCGCACCGCGGCTCTCGTTCACGGCATGAGGCGCGCGCGTTCGC
>JBAQKF010000031.1:0-104201 GCA_049300695.1 Usitatibacter sp. | reverse complement strand
GTCGCGAAGGGGCGTCCTCCGAAGAGGGCGCGAGCGCGCGCCGCGCGCACGAGCGCGATTGAAGCCCGGGGTCCGGCGCCGCGCGACAGCGCCGCGTTGTCGCGAGTGCCGCGGGCAAGGCGCACCGCGTAGTCGAGGACTCGATCGTCCACGACGAGGCGCGCGGCGAGCGACTGCAGGCGCGAGACCTGCGCGGGCTCGAGCACGGCGGCGACGACGTCCACGCTCAGGCGATCGCCCACGGTCGCGCTCGTGACCTGGCGGGTGAGCTGCCGCTCCTCTTCTTCCGAGGGATAGTCGATGTACGCATTCAGGAGGAAGCGGTCGAGCTGCGCATCGGGCAGGGGATACGTGCCCTCGTGCTCGACGGGGTTCTGCGTGGCGAACACCATGAAGGGTTGCGGCAACACGTGGGCCTCGCCTTCGATTGTCACCTGCGCTTCCTGCATCACCTCGAGGAGCGCCGCCTGCGTCTTGGCGGGCGCGCGGTTGATCTCGTCGGCGATCACGAAGTGCGCGAACACCGGCCCCTTGCGCGTGGCGAACTTGCCCGACGAGGGATCGTAGAGCGTGTGGCCCGTGACGTCCGAGGGCATCAGGTCGGGCGTGAACTGGATGCGCGCGAACTGTCCCCCGATGGTGCGCGCGAGCGCCTTCACGAGGAGCGTCTTGCCGAGCCCCGGCACGCCTTCGACGAGCACGTGGCCTCCGGAGACGAGGCCGGTGAGCGCGTCCTCGATGATCGCCTGCTGACCGACGACGACCTTGCGCACCTCCGCGATGACGGAGGCGATGGCGGATGCCGCGGCCTCCAGCTCGACGGGGTTGATCTCCTGGGGTTGGCTCATGTCCTGGCCCTCCGGGGCCGATGGGGTGGCAGTGTGCGGCGGTCGAGCCGCGACTCGAGGTCGCGAAGCGCCGCCACGGTGGAAGTGAAGGGTTCGTCGCCCGGGGCCACGCTTCCGAGTGCCGCGCGGATCGCGCCTTCGGAAGATCCCGTGAGCTGCGCGATCGATGCCGCGGCCTGCGAGGGCGAAGCGGATGCGGCAACGCCGCGGCGGCGCGCGGCGCGCATCACGCGCTCGCGCAGCGCATCGAGCAGGTAGGAGCTTTCGGCGCGGGACCAGAGGAAGCGTCCGCTCGCCACGATGTGCTCGGCGAGGCTGCGCCGTTGCGGTGGCGGATCCGGCGCGAGGGGACCAAAGCGCGGGATGATTCGCGCAAGCCACAGCAGGGCGAGAAGGGGCGCGGCGATCACCACGGTCCATGCTTCCCGCCAGAGCCATTCGCCCAACGGCGGCGAATCCATCTTGAGGAAGAGCATCACCGGCTCGGCGGGCCTGGGTGCGCCGGTGACGAGCCAGGCGAATTGCGCATGGTCGAGCCGGCCCACGCTCGGGTTGGTGAAGAAGCGGAACATGGGAAGAATCGTCACGTGGCCCTCGCCCTCGTCGAAAGCGAGGGCCACCGTGCGCTTGCCGGCCGCGACGGACGCGAGGATCTCGCGCTTTCGCTCATCGCGCAGGTCCACGCCAGCCGCCATGAAGTTCACCCTGAGCTTGCGTCCGGCGCCGGGCCAATCGAAGATCGTTTCGCTTGAAGGAACGGGCTTCGGATCCTGCGGCTGCAATTCGCTCCCGGCGCCCTGGCGCAGCCCCGGGGGACGCACGTTCTTCACGCCCAACGCTTCGAGGAGCGGATCGGAGACATCCCAGCGTTCGGCCTCGACGACGAGGTGCCCGCCGCGCCCGACCCAATCGACGATCTCGCGCACGTGATCGGGCGTCATGTATGCGAGGCGCGGCGCGGCGAGGACCAGGGTGGCGCGATGCTGCAGCTTCGAGAGCTCCGAGGGCGCATGGAGGACGATCGTCCTCGCGCCCAGGCGCTCCAGCAGCCGCTTGTACGCGAGGAACCGGTCCTCCAGCGCGGCTTTTCCCGAAGCGACCCAGTAGGGTTCGTATTCCACGCGATACCAGTTGAGCGCGACGTACAGCAGCGCCGCGGCGAGCGGCGTGGCGATGAGCAGGGCACGAAGCAGGAGCTTGCGATTCATGCGGGTCTCGCGAGTGCCTGCCGGAGTTCCGCCTGCGGGAATTGCGATCGCCACTCGCGGGCGAACTGCTCCACGGCCGCCGCGGCCACGGGACGGTGCCCGTAGGCGAGAAGCTGCCATGCGTCCACGAGATGCGCGAAATATCCGTGGCGCTGCGGCGCGGAGGACTGCACCCGGCGGAGGCACTCGCCTTCGGTATCGCCTTGCGTGAATTCGAGCCCCTCGTCCATCAGGCGAACGAGCGATGCGCGATACAGGAGCGAGAGCGCCTCTCGCACGCGGCCTTCGCGCGCGAGGGATTCGGCGGTTTGCGCGACGTCATCGGGAAGCGACTCGGGACGCACGTCGAGGCCGAAGAGGAAATCGGGGCGCGCCGCGCGCGATCTCGCGCCCGCGCGAAGGCGCAGGAACTTCGCGAGGTGGTAGAGAAGGAAGGCCGCGGCGACCGCGAATGCGGCCCAGGCCGCGACGCGTGCGGCCTTCGCACCCAGGCCCAGCACCTTCTCCAGCCAATCCCAGTTGATCGGCTTCATCTTCGGACTGTCGGGCATGTTCGGGCCGACATAGACCAGGTGCCAGTGCTGCTCCTCGTGGCCGAACTCGGGATCCTTGAGGATCTCGCGGACTTCCTTGCCCGCGCGTTCCGGTTCCGCGGCCCGCGCGTCGATCACCGGCGCGATCGCGAGCGTGGCGGCGAGGATGAGCGCCGCGACAAGACCCGGCGTCCCGGCGGCGCGGGCGAGGCCCTCGATGCGCGAGGCGAGCTGGCGGAAGCGAAGCTCGATGTCCCAGCCTTCGAGCGCCGTGCGTCTCTGGAGGTAGAGCGTGAACCCGCACGCGACGTAGAGCGGCTCGATGACCGTCATCGCCACCGCGGCGACGATCACGCCGCTCGTGACGTTCGCACCCGGTCCGAACGTTCCGCGCAGCCAGGTCTCCATCAGCACGTCCATGGGGACCTGCACCGGAAGCAGGATCGCAACTGCCAGCGAGATCGCCAGGCTGAAGATGCCCTCGACGTTGACGAGCAGGAACGTGAGCCACACTGCCGCGCCGCGGGACTCGCGGTCGAGCAGGCGAATGCGTTGCCGCGAGGCCTTGCCGGACAGGCGCTCCAGTTGGTAGACGGGCAGGTGGAGCGAGCGGGCCAGGTCGAAGCGGCGCCAGGTGAGCGCACCCAGGATGCCGCTTCGCCACAGGATCGCGGGCAGGTGCCTGAGAGCCTGCGCGATGCGAACCTCGCCGCCGAAGAGCTCGATGGAGAGCACTTCGAGCACGACGCGGTCGAAGAGAGGCTTCAACCACCAAAGCGTGACCCACGCGAAGAACGGTGAGTCCCAAAAGAACGCGAGTGCGGCGGCCGCGACGGGAACGTAGATCGCGATCCATGCGAGGTAGGCGCTCTTTCCATGGTCGCGGATGAGGAGAAGCCCGAGGTCGAGCGCCTCCCAGGCGTTTCGCGGCCGCAGCCGCAGCGTCATGCGTTCAAGATCCACGCTCGCGGCCTCCCAGCGCGAGGAAAGCGATCGTGAGACCACCCACGCCGGCGCCGACGAGGAGCTTCAGCTCGAAGGGCAGGTCCACGCGCGACGACCAGAACGCCTCGATCACCGCGGCGCATGCCGTCATCAGCGCCGCCCCGTAGAGCATGACGGCCGCGGAGTGTCCGCGCTCCTTCAACGCCGCAACGCGCGTCTTGTGTCCAGGTGCCACGAGCGCGTATCCGATCATCAGGCCCGCGGCGCTCGCAAGCGTCATGCCGAGGAGCTCGGGCGCGCTGTGCCCCACGACGAACCCCCAGAAGTTGCGGCCGAGCCCGGCATGCGTGAGGTGGCCGGCGATCGCGCCGAGGAAGACACCATTCGAGAGCAATACGGCGAGCGTGCCCAGCCCGAAGAAGGCGCCGCCGGCGAGGCATTGCAGGTCGATGCGGACGTTGTTGAAGATGTAGTAGCCGAACATCATGATGTCCGAATCGGCGCCACGTTCCGCGCCGAAGCGCATCGCATCGTCGGAGTACATCGCCTGGACGCGCGAGAGCTGCTCGGGCGAGACGAGGTAGTAGGCGAAGTCGGGGAACCACTGCAGCGCGATGACGCCGCCCACGAAGGGAACGAAGAAGGCGGCGCCGGCCACCGCGACGAACGGCCATTGGCGCCGGACCTCGGCCGGAAATTCGCGAAGGAAGAATCCCAGCACGTCCGCGATCATCCCGCCACGCCGGCGGATCCGCGCGCCGTGCACCGCGAAGTGCGCCGCGACCACCAGGGCGTGCAGGCGATCGAGGAGCGAGGTGCGGTACTGCCGGTCGCGAGCGATCGCGAGCTCGGCGGCGACGCGTCGAAAGAGCGCCGGCACTCCGGCCGCGCTCGACGCGGGCTCGATGGCGGATTTCTTCGGCGGATCGAGCGCCCGCGCGAGGCGGCTCCACTCGGCCTCGTGCCGCGATTCGAATTCGATCTGGTTCATGCGCGCTCCACGAGTGCCGCCGCCACGGCATCCAGTCGCGCCACGGCGTCCGCACCCGCGAGTCCATTGACCAGCGGCGCGGCGAGCTCCGCGATTTCCGCGGCGCGTTCATCCGACCAGCCCACGCGCCGCTCGGCGAAATCGAGCACGGCGCGCTGCTCCAGTGCCGTGAGCGCGATCGCGGGTGCGCGGGCGGCAGGAAGATTCGCGCGGCGAGCCTTCGAGGCAGTCCGGGGCGGATCACGGTAGATCACGATCGTGCCCGCGGCGAGGTCCCCGAGGCGCCGGAACTGCCGGTCGAGCATCATCGAGGCGAGTCCGACCGCATATCCGATGGGCAGCATGTCGGCCAGGCGCATCACGTTGCGCAGGAACGCCGCCGACCATCCGATCGGCGTTCCGTCACCGTTCACGACCGCGAGCCCGCAGATCCGTTTTCCGGGAGTGGCTCCGCCCCAGAGCGCCTCGAACGGAATGGGATAGAGGATCCAGATCACGAAGAACACGATCAGCACCAGCCCCGTGCCCGACTTTCCCATCCAGGTGAGGAAGGGTGGAATGAGCGTCGTGAGCAACATCTTGCACATGAAGTCGATGAGCCACGCCCTCGCGCGGGCGAGCGGCCCGGCGAGGTGAAGCGTGATCTCCACGCCCTCGGGAAGCGAGACGGGCCTCAAGGTATCGATCACCGCAGGCGGCAGCGAGTTCTAGTCGCGCTGCAGGAAGATGTCGCGGTACGCCGCGTACATCGTGCCCCACACGACCGGCCCGAGGACGACGAACCCCAGGCCTACGGGAACTGCCGCGAGGATCGCGAGAACCAATCCGACGATGCCGTACAGGAGGAACGGCCCGAGGTTGCGCAGGCACCCCGAGAAGCTCGCGCGCAGCGACGCCATGGGCTGCGCGTCATGGAATACCACCAACGCGGGCGCGAACCAGATCGCCATGAACACCGGCACCATGAGCGCCAGGGCGACGAGGACGACGAGGGCGAACATCGGCGCCATCGCCATGAATCCCGCCGCGCTGTTGGCCGCCGAGACGCCCTTCATCGCGGGAATCATCACCGCGACACCGATCCCCACGAGGATGCCGATCATGAACGTGGAGGCGAGGTAGAGCAGTCCCACGAGCAGCAGGCTGCCGGCATTCTTGCTGAATCCGGAGAAAAGATCCGAAAGCGCAAGGCTGCCGCCTTCCTCGACCTTGCGGCACCCGAGCATGATGCCGCCCGCGAACACGGGATAGAGGAGGCTCGCGAGGAGCGACCCTCCCGGCACGATGACGAGTACCAGCCACATCAGCGCGAAGACGATGAACATCACCACCCACGTCCCGGGCGAGCGCGCGAAGAGGCGCCAGCCTTCGGAGTACCAGCCTGCGCCGCGTGATGCGGGAACCTTGCGGCCCTCGTTGAGCAGCCCGCTTTCCGAGACCGCGGGCTCGAGGACCGCGGCCTTGGGCGGGGCGAAGGGGTTCCCGCCCCCCGGCGAAGTGGACATCGGCTACTTGGTGCAGGCGCCCAGGAGCTTCGCGTCCATGTGCTGGGTCATGCTCATCGTGCCCGTGCCGCCCTTCGGGTCCGCCATGTTCATCTTCATGTCCATGTGGAATCCGTCGGACACGAAGGCGATCTTCACGTCGGCGTTCATCGGGCGCGGCTTCGTGCACGCCATCGAATAGCTCGCGGCGCCACCCGTGGTGCTGAGGTTCTTGATCTGGCAATCGTTGTTGGTGCCGTCGCGGTTCTTGCTCATCGCGCCGCGATCGATGTCTTCCTGGGTGAGGCAATGCTGCATCGTATGGGTCTGCTGCCCCATTCCCGGCGGCATGCCCGGCATCTGGGAAAGATCCATCTGCATCTTGTATTCATAGAGCCCGGGCTTCGCCTTGCTCTTGAAGAAGGAGAGGTCGTCCGCCATTGCGAGGTGCGAGGCGGCGACGGCGAAGCACGCGAGGGTCGCGATCCGGGTGGTTCTCATCAGTGAAATCCTCCGCTGAATGGAAGCGCGAGGATACCGAATTCCAGCACGCGGGGCCACCTATAGAATAGAGGGATGGACAAGGCAGAACTCAGGCGCGCGATGATCGCCAGGCGCGACGCCATCGCGCCGCGGGAACGCGCCAGGCTCGCCGGGCATTTCGCCGAATCGCTCGCCGCAATGCCGCAATATCGCGACGCGCGCACGATTCTCGCCACGATGAGCATCGGCAGCGAGCTCGACACGCGGCCCTTCATCGATCGCGCGGTGGCCGACGGCAAGACGATCGTGCTGCCGAGGGTCACGCCGCCGCCTCGCCGCCTCGAGATTCGCGCCGTGCGCGACCTCGCGGCCGATCTCGTTGCCGGCGTGTGGGACATTCCCGAGCCCGATCCCGCGCGTTGCGCTCCCGTGGAACTCGCCGACGTGGACTTCGCGTGGATACCCGCGCTCGCCGTGGATCGCGCGCACTATCGCCTCGGATATGGCGCGGGATATTTCGACGGGCTCCTCGCAGGCCGCGGAAGGCGTCCCTTCTGCGTCGCCGCGTTGCCCGCGCAGTTCCACGTGGAGGCGCTGCCTCGCGAGGCGCACGACGTGCCGCTCGATGCGGCGATCTCGGAAGCATCGCCATGACGGCGGCCCTCATCGACGGCAAGGCCATCGCGGCGATGTATCGCCAGGAGCTCGCCGTGCGAGTCGCGCGACTGCGCGATCGTGGAGTCGTGCCGGGTCTCGCGGTGGTCCTCGTGGGCGAGGATCCGGCGAGCCAGGTCTACGTGCGCAACAAGGCGCTCGCGTGTGCGGCGACCGGGATCCACTCCGAGGTGCACAACCTTTCCGCGAACACGTCGCAGGCCCAGCTCATCTCGTTCGTGCGGCGGCTCGATGCCGATTCCGCGATCCACGGCATCCTCGTGCAGCTGCCGCTGCCCAGGCCGCTCGACGCGCGCGCGGTGATCGAGGCGATCCTCCCCGAGAAGGACGTGGATGGGTTCCACTACTTCAACGTAGGATCGCTCGTGGTCGGCGAGCCCGCGTTCTATCCCTGCACGCCGTGGGGTGTGATGAAGATGCTCGAGCACGAGGGCGTCGCGGTCGAGGGGTCCCACGCGGTCGTGGTGGGCCGCTCCACCATCGTGGGCAAGCCCATGTCGATGCTGCTGCTCAACGCCGGCGCCACGGTGACGATCTGCCACTCGAAGACACGCGACCTCGCCGCGATGACGCGGCAGGCCGACATCCTCGTGGCCGCCGTGGGCAGGGCGCGCCTGATCAAGGCGGACATGGTCAAGCCCGGCGCCGTCGTGATCGACGTAGGCATCAATCGCATGCCGGACGGCAGGCTCGTGGGCGACGTGGATTTCGACGCGGTCCGGGAAGTGGCATCGCGCATCACGCCCGTGCCGGGCGGAGTGGGGCCCATGACGATCGCGATGCTGCTCGGCAACACGGTGAAGTCGGCCGAGCGCGTCGCCGGCCTCGCCGCCCGAGGGGAAACGCGAATCGCGTGAGGCAGGCGCCATGAATCCTTACGAGCAGGGTCTCGAGCGAAACGCCGCGAACTATGCCGCGCTCACGCCGGTGTCATTCCTCGCGAAGGCGGCGTACGTGTATCCGGAACGCCTGGCGGTGGTCCACGGAACGGTGCGGCGCACGTGGAGCGAGGTCTACGCTCGTTCCCGGCGCCTGGCTTCGGCGCTTGCGCGACGCGGCATCGGGCGAGGCGATACCGTGGCGGCAATGCTTCCCAACGTTCCCGCGATGGTCGAGTTGCATTTCGGCCCGGCGATGCTCGGCGCGGTACTCAACGCGTTGAACGTACGCCTCGATGCCGAGGCGATCGCCTTCATGATCGACCACGGCGAGGCGAAAGCGCTCTTCACGGACCGCGAGTTCTCCGGCGTGATCGCCAAGGCCCTCACGCTCGCGAAGCGCCGTCCGCTCGTGATCGACGTGGACGACGCGCTCTTCGAAGGCGGCGAACGCGTAGGCGAGATCGAATACGAATCCCTCCTCGCGGAGGGCGATCCGGAATTCGCGTGGATCGCGCCGCCCGACGAGTGGGACGCGATCGCGCTCAACTACACCTCGGGCACCACCGGCAATCCCAAGGGCGTCGTGTACCACTATCGCGGCGCGTACCTGAATGCGATCAACAACATCCTCGACTGGTCGATGCCGAAGCACCCGGTGTATCTCTGGACGCTTCCCATGTTCCATTGCAACGGCTGGTGCTTCAACTGGACGATCGCCGCGGCCGCCGGCACGAACGTGTGCCTGCGCAAGGTCGAGGCGAAGGCGATCCTCGATCTCATCCGCGAGCATCGCGTCACGCACTACTGCGGCGCGCCGATCGTCCACTCCATGCTGCTCAACGCTCCGGCGGAGTGGCGCAAGGGGATCGATCACGAGGTGCATTGCCTGGTGGCCGCCGCGCCGCCACCGGCTGCCGTGATCGAGGGCATGGGGAGCATCGGGTTCGACATCGCTCACGTCTATGGATTGACCGAGACCTATGGGCCGGCGGCCGTGTGCGCCAAGCATCCCGAGTGGAGCGAGCTTCCGATCGAAGAGCAGGCGCGCCGGAACGCCCGGCAGGGAGTGGCCTATCTCCTCCAGGAAGGCATGGACGTGATGGATCCGGAGTCCATGCGCCCGGTGCCGTGGGATGGCGAGACGCTGGGAGAGATCATGTTCCGCGGCAACATCACGATGAAGGGATACCTCAAGAATCCCACGGCGAACGCCGAGGCATTCCGCGGCGGATGGTTCCACACGGGCGACCTCGCGGTCATGCACGCCGACGGATACGCGAAGATCAAGGACCGTTCCAAAGACGTGATCATCTCCGGCGGGGAGAACATCTCGTCGCAGGAAGTGGAGGACGTGCTGCACGGCCATCCCGCGGTCATGCTCGCGGCGGTCGTCGCGCAGCCCGATCCCAAGTGGGGCGAGACGCCCTGCGCGTTCATCGAGCTGAAGGAGGGCGCCTCGGCCAGCGCCGAGGAGATCATCGAGTTCTGCCGCGCGCGCATGGCGCGCTTCAAGGCTCCGAGGAACGTGGTCTTCGGTCCGCTGCCCAGGACATCGACCGGAAAGATCCAGAAGTTCCTGCTGCGCGAGAAGGCGCGAAGCACATCGGCCATCGAATGAACACGTCCACCCGGGAAAATCCATGAGCGCAATGCGTGAAGGGCAGGTGAGGTGCCTCGATCCCCACGGTTTCCATTTCATCCGGTACACGGAGTGGGGCGATCCCGGCAACAAGCGCGTGCTGGTTTGCGCGCACGGCCTTACGCGCAACGCCCGCGACTTCGACTACCTCGCCGAGAGTCTCGACGATGCTTATCGAGTCGTATGTCCCGACATCGCGGGGCGGGGACGCAGCGACTGGCTGCGCGACCCGGCCGACTACAACTACCCGGTGTATTGCACCGACATGGCCACGTTGATCGCGAGCCTGCACGCGGAGACCGTCGACTGGGTCGGCACCTCCATGGGCGGCATCATCGGCATGTTCCTCGCGGCCCCGCCGGGATCGCCCATCCGCAAGATGGTTCTCAACGACATAGGTTGTTTCATTCCCAGGGCCGCCATCGAGCGCATCGGCCAATACCTGGGACGCGACCTGTCGTTCGACTCGATCGACGCGCTGGAGGCCGCGATGCGGGAAGTGAGCCCGTTCGGCAATCTCTCCGCCGAGCAATGGCGCCACTTGTCCCTGCACGTCGCGCGGCACGACGACGATGGACGCTGGCGGTTCCGGTATGACCCGGCCATCGCGAAGAATTTCCACGCCGCGCCGCCCGGCGACGTGGACCTGCGCCGCTACTGGAGTGCCTTCCACGGTCCCGCGCTCGTGATCCGCGGGGCGCAGTCCGACCTGCTGCTCGCCGAGACGGTGGACGAGATGTGCAAGCGTCCCCACACGGAACGGCTCCTCGTGCCCGACACGGGGCATGCGCCGATGCTGATGGACGACCACCAGGCGGGCGCGGTGCGGCACTTCCTGCTCACCTAAGGGCGATGGCTCGATCGCCAGGGGCCTACGACGCGCTCATCGTCGGCGGCGGCCACAACGGGCTCACGTGCGCCTGCTATCTCGCGGCGGCGGGGCTGCGCGTGTGTGTCGTCGAACGTCGCGCGGCACTGGGCGGCGCGGCGGTTACCGAGGAGTTCCATCCCGGATTTCGCAACTCGACCGCGAGCTACACGGTGAGCCTGCTCAATCCGCGGGTGATCCGCGACCTGAGGCTCGCCGAGCACGGCCTGCGCGTCGTCGAGCGCCCCTTCGCCAATTTCCTTCCGCTGCCCGAGGGAGGCTATCTCAAGGTGGGCGGGGGACTGGAGGCGACGCAACGCGAAGTGGCGCGCTTCTCGAAGCGCGACGCCGGGCAGTTGCCGCGCTACTACGAGCGGCTCGAGATCGTGGCCGATGTCCTGCGGGGCCTCCTGCTCGAGACGCCGCCGAATGTCGGCGGGGGAATCCGCGATTTCTTCGCGGCGTGGAAATCGGCGCGGACGGTGAACGCGCTGCCGCTCGATGCCAAGCGGGACGTGCTCGACCTTTTCACGCTCTCGGCGGCCGAATGGCTCGACCGCTGGTTCGAGTCCGATCCGATCAAGGCGTGCTTCGGCTTCGACAGCGTCGTGGGTCATTTCGCGAGCCCTTATTCGGCGGGCTCCGCCTACGTGTTGCTGCATCACGTGTTCGGCGAGGTGAACGGCAAGCGCGGCAGCTGGGGACATGCGATCGGCGGCATGGGCGCGATCACGCAGGCGATGGCGACGGAAGCGCGTTCTCGTGGCGTGGAGCTTCGCACCGGCAGCGGCGTTGCGCGGATCCGCGTGCATGCGGGACGTGCCGCGGGAGTGATTCTCGAGGATGGAAGCGAGCTGGCCGCGCGTTGCGTCGTGTCGAACGCGCATCCCCGCGCGCTGCTCGCATTGCTGGAGGACGACGGCGGCGAATGGCGCGAAGCCTTCGGGCACCATCAATCGGAGAGCGCGACCTTCCGCATGAACGTGGCCCTTTCGGAGCTCCCGGATTTCACGGCGCTGCCCGGGAAGGCGGCGCAACCGCATCACGGCTCGGGGATCATCCTCGCGCCGTCGCTCGCTTTCATGGACCGCGCGTATTCGAGTGCTCGCGAGGCCGGGTGGTCGCGCGAACCCATCGTGGAGATGCTGATCCCGAGCACCGTGGACGACACGCTCGCCCCGAAGGGCGCGCACGTCGCGAGCCTCTTCTGCCAGCACTTCCGCTATGAATTGCCGGACGGCCGCACGTGGGAGGCAGAACGCGATCGCGCCGCCGATGCGGTGATCGACCATGTGAACCGGTTCGCGCCCAATTTTCGCGCGTCGGTCATCGGGCGACGCGCATTGTCACCCTGGGACCTGGAGCGGGAATTCGGGCTCGTTCGCGGCGACATCTTCCACGGCAAGCTCACGTTGAACCAGCTCTTCAGCGCGCGTCCCGTCCTGGGGTATGCCGACTACCGAATGCCGGTGCAAGGGTTGTATCTCTGCGGGGCGGGGGCGCATCCGGGCGGCGGCGTCACCGGCGCGCCGGGGCACAACGCGGCGCGCGAAATCCTGCGCGACCTGGGGCGCCGCAGGTAAACCGGGGTCTGTCCCCGGTTTATCTCACGAGTTCGGTTATCTCACGAGCTCCACTTGGGCGGCACCTTGGCGAGGAACGCATCGACGCCCTCGCGCGCCACGTCGCGTTCCATGTTGCCCGTGATCGTGCAACTCGCGTCCGCATAGGCCGCGGCGAGCCCCGCCTCGAGCTGCCGGTAGAAGAGCGACTTGCCCAGAGCGAGCACCTCGCGGGGCTTGGCGATGAGATTGTTCGCGAGCTCCTGGACCGTCTCCATGAGGCGATCGGCCGGTGCGAGGCGGTTGACCAATCCCCATTCGAGCGCGACAGGGGCTTCGATGAATTCTCCGGTGAAGAGCATCTCCGCGGCGCGCTTGCGCGAAATGTTTCGCGACAGGGCCACCGCGGGCGTCGAGCAGAAGAGACCGAGGTTCACGCCGGACACGGCGAAGCGTGCATTCTCGGAGGCGACCGCGAGGTCGCACTGGGCCACGAGCTGGCATCCGGCCGCGGTGGCCACGCCATTCACGGCGGCGATCACGGGCTGGGGCAGTGCGATCAGCTTCTGCATCATGGCGCTGCAGAGGGCAAAGAGCTCCGCAACCTCCGACTCGGTGGCGAGCGCTCGAAGCTCCTTCAGATCGTGCCCGGCGCAAAAAGCGCGTCCCGCACCCGTGATGACCACAACGCGCACCGCGTCGTCTGCGGCGATCGCGTCGAGCTCGGCGTGCAGCGACTCGAGGACCGCGCGGGAGAGGGCGTTGTACTGCCGGGCCCGATTGAGGGTGAGCGTGGTCACGCCGTTCAGGTCGGCGCGGAGCAGCACCGGACCGGCATGGATGTCGTTTTCGCGAGGGCGGTCGTTCATCGAAAGTCCCGAAAAACGCGGTCAAGCCGAATTATCTCACTCCGGAATGCGGAAAAACCTGCGTTGCCAGAGGGAATCAACAGGAATAACATGGATTTGTGCCACTCCTTAGCGGCCTCGTCCGTGGGAGGGAGCGGTTCGGTGGGCCACCAGAACAAGGAAAATCGATATGAATTGGCGCGCGCGATACTGCGGGATGGCGCTTGTGGCCATTTTGGCTGCTTTTGCATCCGTGGGAGCCCTGGCGCAGGGTGATGACTCCGTCATAGACAATGCCCGGCGGTTGCTTGCCGCGGGCAATCCCAAGCAAGCTTTCCAGGAGCTGTCGGCCGTCCAGTCCAGGATGTCGGGGATGCCGGAGTTCGACTACCTGCTGGGCGTGGCGGCCCTCGACAGCGGCCACATCGAAGATGCCATCATCGCCTTCGAGCGCGTACTGGCGATCGTCCCGGGCCACGCGGGCGCGCAGATGGACCTGGCGCGCGCCTACTACGCGGCAGGATCGTTCGATCTCGCCGAGGCGGCGTTCCTCAAGCTGCAGGCCTCCAATCCGCCCCCGGCGGCCCAGATCGCCATCAATCGCTACCTCGAGACGCTGCGGGCGCGGCGCCTGCTTACCTCGGCCGGATGGAGCGGCTGGGGCGAGCTGTCCCTCGGATATGACTCGAACATCACGGGCGTGCCGGGCAACTTCGGTGCCGCCGCGGCGCAGTCGTTCAACATCATTGGGATCGTCGCAACGGGCAACGCCGTCGAGCGCGCGTCGGCCTATACCCAGGGCGCGATCGGCGGCGAATATCACTACCCCATCAGCCGCGGCTGGAGCTGGTTCGGGGGCGGCGAAGCGCGCGGGCGCTATTACTTTCGCGAGACCGACTTCAACATCGCGTCGGGCGAAGTCCACGGCGGTGCGGCGCTCAACGCGGGCGACGACCAGTACCGGTTCACGGCCGCCTATGCGCCGTACAACCAGAAGGGCGCGGCCCCCGGCGACCCGCAACCCACGAACGACCGGCGGATCGGCGGCGTGAGCTTCGACTGGCGCCATTCGCTCGACACCCGCCGGCAGCTGGGCCTCGGGCTGCAATACAACGACGTGCGATTCCCGACGGACACCGTCGAGAATTTCAAGCAGGTGTACCTCGCGGGTTCCTATCTCGAGACCTTCGAGGCCAAGGGCTCGCCGCTCATGTACCTCACCGCGTTCATCACCAACGACGATGCGAACCATCGATTCGACAACGGCGTGAACGGGGAGACGGCGACCAAGAGCAAGAACCTGCTGGGCGGGCGCGGCTTCTTCGCGTACTCCGCCAATCCGAAGCTGCAGTACTTCGGAAGCGTGAGCCTCATCTACCGCAAGGACAAGGACGACTACGCGCGATCGACCGTGATCCAGAACGGGCACGACCTCTGGGGCGAGATCGGCGGCGGCGTGGCCTGGCAGTTCCGCGACAAATGCACGTTGCGAGTGCAGTACTTCTACTCCAACAACAACTCGAACATCGATATCTACGATTACAACCGCAGCGAGGTTTCCTCGGCTGTGCGTTGCGACCTGAACTAGCCGGAGAGCTCCGCCATGACACAGCCCGCCCGCAACCTGATGAAACGATTGATCGCTTGTGCGTTTGCCACGCTGCCGCTGCTGGCGGGAGCCGCGGCCGGGGAGTTCACCTTCGTCACGGGCGACGTGACGCTCCAGAAGGGCGGCGGCCAGAAGTCCGCGCCCACGCGAGGGACCGCGGTCGACGCGGGCGACCGGATCATCACCGGGGCGAGCGGCATGGCGCAGCTCACGATGGTCGACCAGGCGCGTCTATCGCTCCGGCCCAGCACGACATTCCAGATCGAGGCCTATCCCGAGAAGGCCGACTCGGGCGGCGGCGCGGTGCTGAACCTGCTGCGCGGAACGTTGCGCACCTTCACGGGCTTGCTCGCCTCGACCAACCGCGACAAGTTCGTGATGAAGACGCGCGTGGCGACGGTGGGCATTCGCGGCTCCGGCAACATCCTCTACGCGTGCGATCCGGGCGAGTGCGACGAGAGCGTGACCAACGGCAAGCCCAACACCGAGCCCGTCACGGTGAACCACACGATCGAGGGCAGCCACACGGTGACCAACAACACCGATGCCGCCCACACGGACGTCGCGACGCTCGTGACGGGCCCGGGACAAACGGTGCTGGTCCAGGGCTTCACGGCGCCGCGCTACATCCCGACGCCGAAATTCATCACGAACGTCGCGGTGACGATGACCAACAAGCCCGCGGAGCCCGCGACGACGCAAGCCAATGCGGACACGCGCAACTACTCGCCGAGCGACTCGCCGGCGCTGCCGCCTTCGCAGCAGCCGAACACGCAGGTCGTCACCGGCAATCCGGTGGGATTCGTGAGCCCGGTCGACGCGACGCGCAACTTGCTCACCGACCCGATCAACCTCCAGGACGTGATCATCGTCGCGGGGTCGCCCTTCTTCGGCCAGGCCACGCAGACCGACCTGCAGCTCTCGGGCAACAACCTCACGGGCTACACGTCGTATCCGGGCTCGCAAAGCGGCGTGAACCCCGCGATCATCGGCGGCACGATCACCGATACGCACCAGGTGGTGGGCGACGGGGTGAGCATCTACATGGGGCGCAATGTGAACGCGTCCCTCGGTTTCGACGGCCCGCAGGGCGAGACGACTCCGATCCCGGGAAGCACGCACTGGATCTACACGAGCTCGGGCTATCCGACCTATCTGTCGGACGTGCTCACCGGCACCGCGACCTATTCGCTGGCCGCGGCGACCACGCCCACGAACCAGAACAATACGGCGGGCACGCTCAACACCGCGACGCTCGACGTGAACTTCTCCAGCCGCCTGCTCTCCTTCAACGCGAACGTGTCGATTCCGTCGAACGGCAGCAACAACGGCGGCACCTGGAACATGAATGCGTCCCAGGTCCCGTTCTCGTTCAACACGTTCGCGGCGTCCACTTCCGACCACCTCACGATCACCAACGGCACCACGAGCTCGGCCACCAACTCCGCGCTCACGGGCGGCTTCCAGGGCAGCTTCGTCGGCAACGGACTCACGGCGGCGATCCTCGGATACGGAATCAATGACCAGACATCGACCAACCCGTCCAACTGGAACAACGTGAGTGGTGTTGCCGCGCTCACGGGCCCGCGCCAGAACAATGCGGCCGCTTATCGCGAAGGGCGCGTCTCCGATCCGGCGAGCACGCTGCAGACCTTCATCCGCGACTACGCGACCACGGACCGCCCCGACGAGGTGACGTTCGACGCGGCCAACAAGGTGATCCAGTTCTCGGCGCCCTTCGGGCCGACGGGCGGGGCGCACTCGACGTACGCGCTCGGGTCGGCGACGGTGGTCGAGTCGGGATTCGATCCGGACACCGGCCTCACCTGGGGCCGCTGGTCGGGCGGAGTGGCCACGGTCGCCAACGGATCGAGCACCCAGAACCTCGACCTCACCCACGCGAGCCTGCACTACATCTTCGCCGGCTCGCAGAGCGGTCCCGTGGCGCTTCCGCTCACGGGCACGGCGGTCTATACGGTCATCGGATCCACGTCGCCCACCAACGGGGCGGGCGCGGTCGGGTCGCTCACGAGTGCCAGCCTCAATGCGAACTTCACGAACCGCACCGTCGACGCGGCCGTGAACATCCAGATCGCGGGCCAGACGTGGACGGGCACGGCGAACGGGATGCCGATCTACCGCGACCAGTACTTTTCTGCCTACTCGGGCAACCCGATTCCCGGCGCGCCCAACCCGGCCCCGCTCAACATCGGGTGCACGCCCAGCTGCGGCGCGGGGGCCGCGGGCAGCTTCGACGGCTTCTTCGCGGGCGCGAACGGCCAGCGGGCGGGAATGATGTACAACCTGGGAGGCAACCAGGGCGCCGTCGCCTTCGGACGCGGCCCCGGCGGTTGATCCGGTAGCGCGAATTCCCCGCGGGCGCGTGCCGGCGCCCCCGTTCGAGCCTTGCCCGCGACCCATTGCGGGCGGTAGCATCTGCACTCTCGATGACCGGCGATAACATCCTCGAAACGCGCAGCCTCACCAAGGAGTTCAAGGGGTTCGTTGCCGTCGACAACGTGACGCTCAAGGTGCGCCGCGGCACGATCCACGCCCTGATCGGGCCCAACGGGGCGGGCAAGACCACGACGTTCAACCTGCTCACGAAATTCCTGCAGCCCACCTCGGGCACGATCCTTTTCAAGGGCGAGGACATCACGCGCGAGCGCCCGGCCGGCGTTGCCCGCCGCGGCGTGATCCGTTCTTTCCAGATCTCGGCTGTGTTTCCAAACCTGACGGTCCTCGAGAATGTCCGGATCGCGCTGCAGCGCAATCTCGGCACGAGCTTCCACTTCTGGAAGCGGGAAGCCACGCTCGACAAGTTGAATGACCGTGCCATGGCGCTGCTCGAGCGCGTGGACCTCGTGGGATTCGCGCGCAAGAATGCCGGAGAGCTCGCCTACGGACGCAAGCGCACCCTCGAAATCGCGACGACGCTCGCCATGGAACCCGAGCTCATGCTGCTCGACGAGCCCACGGCGGGCATGGGCCACGAGGACGTGCATCGCGTGAAGGACCTCATCAAGGAAGTCGCGGCGGGACGCACGGTGCTGATGGTCGAGCACAACATGAGTGTCGTCTCGGGAATCTGCGACACGATCTCGGTGCTGCAGCGCGGGGCGGTCCTCGCCGAGGGCACCTACGCCGACGTGAGCACGAATCCGCAGGTCGTGGAGGCCTACATGGGGACCGCGCATGGCTGACCCCGGGCAAGATCGATCCGGGGCAGGCGAGGTGCTGCGCATCTCGAACCTCCAGGCGTGGTACGGGGAGTCGCACGTGCTGCACGGCGTGGATCTCTCGGTGCGCAAGGGGGAAGTGGTGACGCTGCTCGGGAGGAACGGGGCGGGGCGAACGTCGACGCTCAAGTCGATCCTCGGCCTCGTGGGGCGGCGCACGGGGTCGATCCTGGTGAACGGCACCGAGACGATCAACCTGCCCACGTACAGGATCGCGCACCTTGGAATCGGCTATTGTCCCGAGGAGCGCGGGATCTTCTCGAGCCTCACGGTCGAGGAGAACCTCACGTTGCCGCCGGAGATCGCCAAGGGCGGCATGAGCGTGGAGGAGATCTACGGCATGTTCCCGAACCTCCGCGAGCGCCGCGAGACCGCGCAGGGCACGAAGCTTTCCGGCGGCGAGCAGCAGATGCTCGCCATGGCACGCATCCTTCGCACCGGAGCGAACCTGCTGCTGCTCGACGAGATCACCGAGGGACTCGCGCCGGTCATCGTCCAGGCGCTCGGGCGCGTCATCGTAAAGTTGAAGGAGCGCGGTTTCACGATCGTCCTGGTGGAGCAGAATTTCCGGTTCGCCGCGCCGCTCGCGGACCGGCACTACGTGATGGAGCACGGCAAGATCGCCGAGTCGTTTCCTGCGTCCGAGCTCGAGCAGAAGACCGGGATGCTCCACGAGTACCTGGGAGTCTAGTCACACAACCGGAGAGGAGAAGGAAAATGAGATTCAAACTGAAGGCATTGGCGGCCGCGGCCGCATTGGCGCTCGGAGCGGGCGCGGCGCACGCGCAGATCTCGGGCGGCGTGGTCAAGATCGGAGTGCTCAACGACCAGTCTGGCCTCTACGCCGACCTCGGCGGTGCCGGCTCGGTGATCGCCGCGAAGATGGCCGTCGAGGATTTCACGGCCAAGGACAAGAGCCTCAAGGTCGAAGTCGTTTCCGCCGACCACCAGAACAAGCCCGATGTCGGCACGCAGATCGCGGGCAGGTGGATCGATGCCGAGGGCGTCGACGCGATCGTGGACGTGCCGACCTCGAGCGTGGCACTCGCGGTGAACGAGCTGGTGCGCCAGAAGAACAAGGTCTTCATCGATTCGGGCGCGGCCACCTCCGACCTCACGGGCGCCAAATGCTCGCCGAACACGGTGCACTGGACCTACGACACTTGGATGCTCGCCAATGGCACCGGCAAGGCCATCGTGAAGACGGGCGGCGACACGTGGTTCTTCATCACGGCGGACTACGCCTTCGGCGCCGCGCTCGAGCGCGACACTTCGGCCGTGGTCGTCAAGAACGGCGGCAAGGTGCTGGGCGACGTGAAAGTGCCGCTCGCCACGCAGGATTTCTCGTCCTTCCTGCTGCAGGCGCAGGCGTCCAAGGCGAAGATCATCGGCCTCGCCAACGCCGGCGGGGACACGATCAACTCCATCAAGCAGGCCTCGGAGTTCGGCATCACCAAGGGCGGCCAGAGCCTCGCGGGCCTGCTCGTGTTCCTTTCCGACGTGCACGGCATCGGCCTCGACAAGGCGCAGGGCCTGATCCTCACCGAGACCTTCTACTGGGATTTGAACGACCAGACGCGCGCCTGGAGCAAGCGCTTCGCGGCGCTCAATGGCGGCAAGGAACCCACGATGGTCCAGGCGGGCGTCTATGCCGGCGTGCTGCACTACCTGAAAGCCGTGTCGGCGTTGAAGAGCGACGCGGACGGCGTGAAGGTGGTCGAGGAGATGAAGAAGCTCCCGACGGACGATCCGCTCTTCGGCAAGGGGACGATCCGCGCCGACGGACGCAAGATCCACAACGCGTATCTCTTCGAAGTGAAGAAGCCGTCCGAGTCGAAGGGTCCGTACGACTATTACAAGCTGCGCGCCACCATCCCCGCGGCCGAGGCGTTCCGGCCGTTGAACGAAGGCGGCTGCCCGCTGGTGAAGTGAGGTCATCCCCGTGCAGACGGGGATCCAGCCAAGGCGCGCGAGCGTTGCGGCTGGATTCCCGCCTTCGCGGGAATGACGTGAAATCATGAGCACACAGGCGCTGTTCGGCCAACTCCTGATCGGGCTCATCAACGGCTCGTTCTACGCGTTGCTTTCGCTGGGGCTCGCGGTGATCTTCGGGCTCCTCAATATCATCAACTTCGCGCACGGCGCGCAGTACATGCTGGGCGCGTTCGTGGCGTACTTCCTGCTGAACAAGGCGGGGCTGGGCTACTGGTGGGCGCTGCTCATCACGCCATTCGTGGTCGGCGCTCTCGGCGTCGCGATCGAGCGTCTCATGCTCTCGCGCCTGTACAAGCTCGACCACCTCTATGGCCTGCTGCTCACGTTCGGCATCGCGCTCATCTTCGAAGGGGTGTTCCAGCAACAGTTCGGCTCGGCCGGAATGCCGTATTCGATTCCCGAGAGCCTGCAAGGCGTCCAGAACCTCGGGTTCATGTACCTCCCCAACTACCGCGGGTGGGTGATCTTCGCTTCGCTCGCGATCTGCATTGCGACGTGGTTCGTGATCGAGCGCACCAAGCTGGGCTCGTACCTGCGCGCGGCCACGGAGAATCCCACGCTCGTGCAGTCTTTCGGCATCAACGTTCCGCGCATGATCACGCTCACCTATGGCGCGGGCGTGGGCCTCGCGGCGCTCGCGGGCGTCTTCGCGGCACCCATCTACCAGGTGAGCCCGCAGATGGGCTCGTCGCTCATCATCGTCGTGTTCGCGGTGGTCGTGATCGGCGGCATGGGTTCCATCATGGGGTCGATCCTCACGGGGTTCGGCCTGGGGATCATCGAGGGGCTCACCAAGTACTTCTATGCCGAGGCCTCGAGCACCGTGATCTTCGTGATCATGGCGATCGTCCTGATGATCCGGCCGCAGGGCCTGTTCGGGCAGCGATGAACGAGCAGCGCTACGAGCGCACGGCGTTCGCGGTCATGTTCGTCGCCTTCGCCGCGGCGCCGTTCGTGATCTATCCGAACTTCGGGATGCAACTGCTGTGCTTCGCGCTCTTCGCGTGCGCGTTCAACCTGCTCATCGGGTTCGCCGGGCTGCTTTCGTTCGGCCACGCGATGTTCTTCGGCATGGGAAGCTATCTGTGCGCCTACGCGGCGCTCGCCTGGGGCTTCCCGGTCGAGCTCGCGATCCTCACGGGCGCGGCGACCTCCGCGGTCCTGGGCGGGCTTTCGGGAATCATCGCGATCCGCCGCCAGGGCATCTACTTCGCCATGATCACGCTCGCCCTCGCGCAGATGGTGTATTTCGTCTGCCTGCGCGCGCCGTTCACGGGCGGGGAGAACGGCATCAACTCGGTACCGCGCACGCACCTGCTGGGCGTGGTGGACCTGGACCAGGCGCTGGCGATGTATTACTTCGTGCTCGCGATTTTCCTCGCGGGATTCGCGCTCATCCACCGCATCATCCACTCGCCGTTCGGCCAGGTGCTCAAGGCGATCCGCGAGAACGAGCCGCGCGCCATCTCGCTCGGCTATCGCACGGAACGCTACAAGCTCGCGGCGTTCGTGCTGTCGGCGACGCTCGCGGGCGTGGCGGGCGCGACCAAGGCCATGGTGGTCCAGAACGCCTCGCTCACAGACGTCTACTGGGCGACATCGGGCGAGGTCGTGCTGATGACGCTGCTGGGTGGAATGGGGACTGTCTTCGGCCCCGTCGTGGGCGCGGTCGTGATCATCTCCATGCAGCTTTACCTCGCGGAGCTCGGATCGTGGGTGACGATCGCGCAGGGCATGATCTTCGTCTTCTGCGTGCTCGCGTTCCGCCGCGGGATCGTGGGCGAGATCGAGGCGTGGCTCAGGCGCAGGGCGGCCCGCTAGGCGCGGGCCTCGATCGCAACGCGGCGAACTACGCGCCGCTCACGCCGGTCGCGTTCCTGCGGCGCTCCGCCGACGTGTACCCGGACAAGGCCGCCGTGATCCACGGCGATCGCGCGTACACATACCGCGAATTCCACGAGCGTTGCCGGCGCCTCGCGTCGGCCCTCGCGTCTCGCGGCGTGGTGCGGGGCGACACCGTCGCGGTCATGGCGCCCAACGTCCCGGCGCTCCTGGAATGCCACTACGCGGTCCCCGGACTGGGTGCCGTCCTCAACGCGCTCAACTATCGGCTCGATGCGGCATCGATCGCGTTCTGCCTCGAGCACGGCGAGGCGAAGGTGCTCATCACCGACCGGGAGTTCGCACCGGTCGTGGGCGAAGCGCTCTCGCGAGTCGAGCGCGAGATCTTCGTGGTGGATATCGACGACGGTCTGGGTCCCGGCGGCCGCGCGCTGGGTGGGATCGACTACGAGTCCTGGATCGCCGCCGGCGATCCCGCATTCGAGCTCGCGGATCCGCCCGATGAATGGGATTCGCTGGCACTGCTGTATACCTCGGGCACCACGGGCAATCCGAAGGGCGTGGTCTATCACCATCGCGGCGCGTACCTCAATGCGCTGGGCAATGCGCTCGCTTTCGGCCTTACGCCGCGCTCCGTGTACCTGTGGACGCTGCCGATGTTCCACTGCAGCGGATGGACGTATACGTGGGCCGTGACCGCCGCGGGCGCCACGCACGTGTGCCTTCGAAAGGTCGATCCCGCGCTCATCTTTCCCGCGATCGAGAAGCACCGCGTGACGCATCTTTGCGGAGCCCCGATCGTGCTGAACCTCCTCGTTCACGCGCCGGCCGCCGTGAAGAAGCGCTTCGGCCACCCGATCGAGGTGGCCACGGGTGGCGCCGCGCCGCCGTCGGCCATCATCGAGGCGATGGAAGCGATGGGTTTCCGGGTGACGCACCTCTACGGCCTTACCGAAAGCTATGGGCCCGCGACGCTGTGCGCGTGGCAGGAAGAGTGGGATGGCCTCGATCTCACGGCGCGCGCGAAGCTCATGGCGCGCCAGGGCGTGCGCTATCCGACGCTCGCGGGCATGCAGGTGGGCGATCCCGCGACGAGCGCCCCGGTTCCGCTCGATGGCCTGACGATGGGCGAGGTGATGCTTCGCGGCAACACGATCATGAAGGGATACCTCAAGAACGAGGCGGCCACGCGCGAGGCCTTTCGCGAGGGCTGGTATCACACGGGAGACCTCGCCGTATGGCACCCCGATGGCTACATCGAGGTGAAGGACCGTTCCAAGGACATCATCATCTCGGGAGGGGAAAACATTTCCTCGCTCGAGGTCGAGGAGTGCCTGTACCGCCATCCCCAGGTGATGGAGGCGGCCGTGGTGGCGCGCCCCGACGACAAGTGGGGCGAGACGCCATGCGCTTTCGTGACGCTGAAGCCCGGCGCCGGCGTGGTTTCGGCCGACGAAATCATCGGGTGGTGCAGGGAGCACCTGGCCCGGTTCAAGGTGCCGCGAACCGTTGTTTTCGGCGACCTGCCGAAGACGTCCACCGGGAAGATCCAGAAATTCGTGCTGCGCGGGCGTGCGAGGACCCTCTGACCGATCGATTGTTCCGGATGTAGCGGAGTGCGGCGCTCGTTTGTGACGTGCCGCACAGCGCGTTTCGCCCCCGGCGAAGACAGTGAGGCCACAACATCAGCGAGGGAACGTGCGATGATCCCCATGACGATCAACCCCGGAGAGATCCTGCTCACAATCGAGATCGGGTCGGCCGGAATCGCTTCCACGTTCGCCGCCTACAGCCTCGGGTTGCAGCGACTGGACCTGCTCATGACGGTGTTCTTCTCCATGACGCTCGCCGGCCAGGTGCTCACGGCCGCGCTCGCCAAGGTGCGCGCCGGCCTGTAGCGGTTCAGCAGCCGCGGTAGCCGGGCCGGTCACGCACCCGCAGCCCGGATCGGATACAATTTCAAACACCCGTTTGAAATTTCCCGCATCGTCCCCATGAAAATCCTGGTGCCCGTGAAGCGCGTGGTCGACTTCAACGTGAAGGTTCGCGTCAAGGCGGACCAGACCGGCGTCGAGCTCGCCAACGTCAAGATGTCGATGAATCCCTTCGACGAGATCGCCGTCGAGGAGGCCCTGAAGATCAGGGAAAGCGGCAAGGCGACCGAAGTGATCGCCGTGTCGGCCGGCGGGGCCGCGTGCCAGGAAACGCTGCGCACGGCGCTCGCGATGGGCGCGGACCGCGCGATCCTCGTCGAGGCCGATGTGGAGCTCCAGCCGCTCGCGGTCGCGAAGCTCCTCAAGGCCATCGTCGCCAGGGAGTCGGCGGGGCTCGTGATCCTCGGCAAGCAGGCGATCGACGACGACGCGAACCAGACCGGGCAGATGCTCGCCGCGCTCCTCGATTGGCCCCAGGCGACTTTCGCGAGCAAGGTCGAGATCGGCGCCGGTTCGGCCACGGTCACTCGCGAGATCGACGGCGGACTCGAGACTGTCGAGGTGAAGCTCCCCGCGATCATCACGACGGACCTGCGCCTCAACACGCCGCGCTATGCGACGCTGCCCAACATCATGAAGGCGAAGAAGAAGCCCCTCGACGTGGTGAAGCCCGACCAATTGGGCGTCGACGTGGCGCCCCGGCTGAAGACCCTGAAGGTCGCCGAACCCGGCAAGCGCAAGGCGGGTGTCATGGTGAAGGACGTCGCCGAGCTCGTCGACAAGCTCAAGAACGAAGCGAAGGTGATTTGATGGCTACCCTGGTCATTGCGGAGCACGACAACGCGCACGTTCGCGGCGGCGCGGCCAATGCCGTCACCGCCGCCACGAAGATGGGGGGCGATGTCCACGTCCTCGTCGCCGGGCAGGGCGCCGCTGGCGCTGCGGCGGATGCGGCGAAACTCGCGGGTGTGGCGAAAGTCCTGCACGCCGAGGGCGCGCAGTACGCAGGCGGGCTGCCCGAGAATGTCGCGGCGCTGGTGGTCTCGCTCGCGGGAGGCTACTCCCACATCGTCACGAGCGCGACGGCCTTCGGCAAGAACTTCATGCCGCGCGTCGCGGCGCTCCTCGACGTCGCGCAGATCTCCGAGATCACCAGCGTGGAATCGCCCGATACGTTCGTGCGGCCCATCTATGCGGGCAACGCATTCGCGACTGTGCAATCGAGCGACAAGGTGAAGGCCATCACGGTGCGCGCGACCGGATTCGACGCGGCCGCCGCGACGGGCTCCGCTCCGGTGGAAGCCGCCGCCGCCGCACCCGACAAGGCGCAATCGAAACTCATCTCGCAGGAGCTCACGAAGTCGTCGCGGCCCGAGCTTGCCGGCGCGCGCCGCATCGTCTCGGGCGGGCGTGGGCTCGCGAGCGGCGAGAACTTCAAGATGCTCGACGCGCTTGCCGACAAGCTGGGCGCCGCGATCGGGGCCTCGCGCGCCGCGGTGGACTCGGGCTATTGCCCCAACGATTACCAGGTCGGGCAGACCGGCAAGATCGTGGCGCCGGAGCTCTACGTTGCCGTCGGCATTTCCGGTGCGATCCAGCACCTGGCCGGGATGAAGGACAGCAAGGTGATCGTCGCGATCAACAAGGATCCCGAGGCGCCGATCTTCCAGGTCGCCGACTATGGATTGGTGGGCGACCTGTTCCAGATCGTCCCGGAGCTCACGTCGCGCCTGTAGACGGAGGGAAACGATGGCCGAGTACGCCGCACCGCTGAAGGACATGCAGTTCGTGCTGAAGCACGTGGTCGGCCTCGACCAGGTCAACACGCTGCCGGGCTGGGAAGAGGTGACCGAGGACGTCGTTGACGCGATCCTCGAGGAAGCCGGCAAGCTCGCGGCCGAGGTGCTTTCGCCGCTCAACGCCTCGGGCGATCGCCAGGGTGCGGTGTGGAAGGACGGCGTCGTCACGACGCCGGCCGGATTCAAGGAGGCCTACTGGCAGTACGTGAACGCCGGATGGAACAACATCCTCTCGCCCACGAAATACGGCGGCCAGGGTTTGCCGCACCTCATCGCCACGCCGGTGGAAGAGATGTGGGGCGCGGCCAACCTCGCGTTCAAGCTCTGCCCGATGCTCACGCACGGCGCGATCGAGGCCATCGCCTATGTCGGGCCCGACGCGCTGCGGAATAAGTTCCTGCCCAACATGGTCTCTGGCAAGTGGACCGGGACCATGAACCTGACGGAGCCGCAAGCCGGCAGCGACCTCTCGCTCGTGCGCACGAAGGCTTCGCCGCAACCCGACGGGACCTTCCGCATCAAGGGCCAGAAGATCTTCATCACCTACGGCGAGCACGACTACACGGAGAACATCATCCACCTGGTCCTCGCGCGCATCGATGGCGCGCCCGAGGGCGTGAAGGGCATCTCGCTCTTCGCGGTGCCGAAGTTCAACGTGAACGACGATGGCGCACTCGTCAGCCGCAACGACGTGAAATGCGTCTCCATCGAACACAAGCTCGGCATCCACGCGAGCCCGACGGCCGTGATGGCCTATGGCGAGAAGGACGGCGCCGTGGGCTATCTCGTGGGCGAAGCCCATCGCGGCCTGGAGTACATGTTCATCATGATGAATGCGGCGCGCCTCTCGGTAGGCCTCGAGGGCGTGGCGGTGGCGGAGCGCTCCTACCAGCGCGCGCTTGCGTGGTCGCGCGAACGCATGCAGGGCAAGCCCGTGGGCGTGCAGGGCGCGAAGACTTCGCCCATCATCCAGCACCCCGACGTGAAGCGGATGCTCCTCACCATGAAGTCGACGACGGAGGCCATGCGCGCATTGGCGTACTGGACCTCCGCGATGCTCGACCGCGCCCGCAAGCACCCCGACGAGAGCGAGCGCCGCCGCGCGCAGGCGTTGGTGGATTTCCTCATTCCGGTCGTGAAGGGCTGGTCCACCGAGATGGGCATCGAGATCGCCTCGCTCGGCATCCAGGTCCACGGCGGCATGGGCTTCATCGAGGAGACCGGCGCCGCGCAGCACCTTCGCGATGCGCGCATCACGACGATCTACGAGGGCACCACGGGCATCCAGGCGAACGACCTCGTCGGGCGAAAGATCGGGCGGGAGGAAGGGCGCACCGCGCTCGCGATCATCGCGGAGATCGACAAGCTCGTGCCCCAGCTCGCGGCCTCGAGCGATGCGAACCTGAAGGCGATCGGCGACGCGCTGGGCACGACCTCGGGAAAGCTTCGCGGGACCGTGCAGTGGGTGTCGAAGTCGTTTGCGACGAATCCCGCGGCCGTCGCGGCAGGTTCCGTGTATGTGCTGAAGCTCATGGGCATCGGCCTGGGCGGCTGGATGCTCGCGCGCTCGGCCGACATCGCGTCGCGCCAGCTCGGAAAAGGCGAGGGCGATCCCAGCTTCCTCAGGGCCAAGGTGCTCACGGCGCGCTTCTTCGCCGACCACGTGATGGCGCAGGCTCCCGGGCTCGCGTCTGCGGTGGCACGCGGCGCCGATAGCGTGCTCGCGATGGAGGAAGCGCTCCTCTAGCGCCGCTCTTGCTCGAAGCCTTTCTCGTCTCCACGGGGCTGGTCGCGATCGGGGAGATCGGCGACAAGACACAGCTCCTCTCGCTCGTGCTTGCCGCGCGCTTCCGGCGTCCGTGGCCGATCGTTGCAGGCATCTTCGCGGCGACGCTGGCCAATCACTCGGTTGCCGGCGGCATCGGCGCGTGGATCACGGATACCGTCGGCATCGAGACCATGACGAAGGTCGTGGGCGCGTCCTTCCTCGCCATGGCGCTCTGGGCGCTGGTGCCCGACAGGATCGACGAAGGCGAGGTCATGAAGGAGGTGCGAGGGGGTGTCTTCTGGACCACCGTCGTGCTCTTCTTCATGGCGGAGATGGGCGACAAGACGCAGCTCGCGACGATGGCGCTCGCGGCGCGCTACCCCTCGCTTGTCGCCGTCGTCGCGGGGACCACGCTGGGAATGCTGATCGCCGACGTGCCGGTCGTGTTCTTCGGCGATGCGATCGCCAAGAAGATACCGCTCGCGATCGTGAGAAGGATCGCGGCGGCGTTCTTCGCGATCCTGGGAGTGCTGGCGCTCGTCGCCTAGAAGTTCTGGCGCGTGATCTGCTTGGTGGAGCTCACGCCGTTCACGGTGTAGGAGATCGTCGCGTTGTTCGCGTCGAGGAAGGTCGCCGTGATCGTTCCCGCCGTCGACACGACCACCGAGCCCGGATTGAACGACGGCCCGAGGGGCGGACCCGTGGTGCTGTAGACGCTGCCGGAGCAGGCGCTGCCGACGACCACGCAATCGGGCGCCACGTACCACACTGGATTGCCGCTGCCGTTGTACACGTACCATGCGAGGAACATCACGCCGTACTGCTGCGTGATCGTCATTCCCCATCCCGACTCGTTCGGATTCCACCAGAGGTCCGAATAGTCGATCGCCGGCGGCGTGCTTGCCGGCTGGAAGACCTGCCGGATGATCGATACGGTGCGGCCTTGCCCGTTCACCGAATAGGTCATCGTGGCCGTGTTCGCGTCCTGGAATGCGACGGACAGGTTGCCAACGCTCACGACGTTGTCGAGGCTCGCGTTGAACGCGGTCCCGAAGAACGTGGGCCCCGTCACCTGGTAGAGTGCCCCGGTGCACGTGCCGTTCGTTCCGGTGATTCCCGCGGGCATCTCGCAGTCGGGAGCGACGTACCACTTTGGATTGCCGCCGCTGTCGTACGTGTACCAGGCGCCGAACACGACGTTGCGCCGCTGCGTGAAGCTGATGCCCCATCCGTTCTCGTTGGGGTTCCACCAGAGTCCCGTCAGCGCGCTTGGCGAGCTGGGCGCGGCACCTGCGAGCAGCGCGGCGGAGCAGGGCGAACTGCCGTTCACGCTCACGGCTCCTTCGTAGTTGCCGCTGGTCAACATCGAGCCCGAGTTCGCGCCGTAGCCCACGAGGAACGTAGCGCCCGCGACATTGGGCGTGGGCACGTTGTTCAGGATCGTCACCGATTGGGACTGGGACGCGAGCACGCCCGAGGTGTAGGCCTGCAACGAGGATGCCGACGAGGCCGTGAGCTGCCCGCTGGAATTGAGTTGCGCGAGGACGCAGGGATCCGGCGATCCTCCGTCCTTCTGTGAGGGCGGCGCCAGGAAGCGCTTGTCCGCATGGGGAGTCAGGGCGCTCAGGCGCGCGTGCGCGAAAACAAACACGCTTCCCTGCGTCCCCACCTGCTGGGCGGGCGGCGAGACCTGGGCCGTCGCGCTGGCGTTGGTCGAGGTGATTGCGCTGTTCACCGTGATCGGGAATACGACCTTCGGGGGAACGAGCACGCTGTTGCCGGAGCCCGGCGACGCGTTGAGCACGTACTGGTCGGAGCCCGTGCACGTGGTCGTGATGCCCGGACCCGAGCTCGTCGAACTGATGGTGCACGAGTAATTGCCCGTCACGCCCGACGACGAGAACTGCTCCGCGTAGCCACCGCAATTGATGGTGATCCCGCCATTCGAGGTGTTTTGTGGCGCGACCGAGAGGGTGCCGTTTGCCGGGACCAGGCCTTCGGCAATGGGTCCGGAGGGGTCGATCGGGAGGGAGACGCTTCCGGGGTTGCAGGTCTCGGTGCCCGCGCCCAGGTTCACCGAGAGATTGCCCTGCGAGTCGACCGTGCCGGTCCAGGGCTGCGAGAAGCTGCAGGTCACGGTCGTCGAACCGCCACTGCAACTGGTACCGCTGCAGGAACACGTTTGCGAGCCCGTCACGGACTGCGTGCCGGTCCACGTGCCTGCGAACGGGCTCTGGGCCGATGCGCTGGCAGCGCTCGTGGCGATCCAGAGTGCGAAGAAAACGATTGATCCGCGCTTCATGGGCTCGCCCTCCTCGAGGTCGCGCTGCGGCCTAGGCGCTCACGGTGCTCCGGGTCAGCTCCAGCTCGTTGCGATAGGAGACGTGCGACTTGCTGTCCGCGCGGGATAGTTCCTTGGCCGCGTACATCGCCTTGTCGGCGTCGGCGAGGAGCCCGGCCGGCCCGTCGCCGAAGCGGTATTCGGCTACGCCGCAGCTGATGGACACGCGCATCTCCAATCCCGGCGCGATCTCACAGGGCGAGCTCTCGATCGCCTTCACGATGCGCTCCATCACCATCTTGAGGGCGCGGTTGCGGTGCAGGCCCACGACGAATTCGTCTCCGCCCCAGCGGGCGACCCAGTCGCCGCGGCGCGTGTTCAGCTGGAGCAGCGCCGCCACGTGCGAGATGACGGCGTCTCCCGCGCTGTGACCCTGCTCGTCGTTGATTTCCTTGAAGCGGTTGATGTCGAAGAAGGCGAGCTGGAACGACTGCAGGTCGCGCTCGGCCCGCGCGACTTCTTCGGCGAGGCGCTTCTCGCCGGCGCGGCGGTTGTAGATGCCGGTGAGGTCGTCCGTGTCGGAGACGCGTTCCAGGCGGTTGATTGTCTCGTGCAGCTGCGAAAGCGTGTACTGCGTGCCCTCCATGAGGCGCCCCGCGCGGTCCGGAAAGTGCACCGGAAGATCCGGCACCTTGCGCGTGTCGATGTAGTCGCGAAGCGTCTCGGCCGTGAGGTCGATGGGCACCAGCAGCTCGCGCAGCATCCACATGGTCCCGAGGAAGCCCGCGAAGCACGCGAGCAACAGGGCAGCCACCACCGGATACATCGATTGAATGTCCGTTCGCGCGACCAGGAGGTACAGGATGAACACGACCAGCGGGATCGTCACGCCGACGAACGCCGCCAGCGCGAACTTGCGCGCATAGCTCGCCCGGACCAGCGCCACGTCCGACAGGAGCCGGTAGAGGGGCATCCGCTCCGTCGCAGCCCTTCCGGGCAGTATCTTGGTGACCATCACTCCCCCTTCGGCGCCATTCTAGCCCTAGCCGATGGGGTTGCGCATTACGCCGATACCCTCGATCTCCGTCTCGAGGAGGTCACCGGCCTTCATGAATTCGGGCGGCGTCCGGGCGAAACCCACGCCTTCAGGGGTGCCGGTCGAGATGATGTCCCCGGCTTCGAGCGTCATCCCCGCCGAAAGCTCGGCGATGAGGCGCGGCAGCTTGAAGTACAGGAACTTCGTGTTCGAGTCCTGCTTGGTGACGCCGTTCACGCGCGTGGTCACGCGCAGGTTGTTGGGATCGATGCCGTCGGCCGTGACGACCCACGGGCCCATGGGGCAGGTTCCGTCGAAGCTCTTGCCCTTGTGCCATTGTCCGCCGTGGTAGCGCTGCACGTCGCGCACCGAGACGTCGTTCACGACCGTGTAGCCGAAGACATGCTTCATCGCGTCGGCTTCGGTGATGTTCTTGCCCGAGGTGCCGATGATGACGCCCAGCTCCACTTCCCAATCATACGAAGTGGACACGTTCGACGCGAAGGGCACGCTGTCGAAGGGACCCGTCACCGAGGTGGTCGCCTTGCTGAAGAAGACCGGATGCACGGGAAGCTCGCGCTTTTCCTGGAGCTTCTTGGCGCCTTCCTCGAAGTGCTCGAGGTAGTTCCAGCCCACGCAGAAGACGTTTTTCACCGGTCGCGGAATGGGCGCGTGAAGCTTCACGTCCGCCAATGCGATGGTGTTCGCCGAGGCCTTCGCCGCGAGTCCGCGAAGCCGATCCATCATCGGGGCGCCGGCGCGGATGACGCCGAGCAGGGTATTCGTGTCCTCGCCGGCGCCGAGCGCGGCGGGAATGTCCACGATGCGCTGGCCGTCGAGGGCGAGGCCCGGGCGCGGATTTCCGGAGGGTAGCGGCGAGTAGGTGACGAGCTTCATGTGCGATCCTTGTGTCATTTGAGAGAAGCGAGGGGGTGCTGCGCCGCCGGCCAGCGCGGGGCGAAGAAGGCGTCCACGTCGGCACGCGTGACGTCCTCGATGCGCGAGCGCTGCCAGCGCGGCTTGTTGTCCTTGTCGATGAGCAGGGCGCGGATGCCTTCGGTGATGTCGCCCTGGTCGAAGCAGGCGTTGATGAGATTGAGCTCCATCCGGAAGCAGTCCGCAAGCGAGAGCTTCGCGCCGCGGCGAATCTGCTCGAGGGTCACGCAAAGCATCGTGGGGGAGCGCCTGGCGAGCGCGTCGTTCGTCGTCGCGGCCCAGGCGGAGAATCGCGGGTCCTTCTCGCCCCGCAGCGATTCGACGATCGCGGGGACGGAGTCGTGGGCGAAATGCCGGTCGATCGCCTCGCGAAGCGGCGGCAGCTCCGCCTGCGTGTCGTCCGTCTCGAAAGTGGAGACGTCCGCGAGTCCGCAGTAGAGCGCATCGGCCGCGCGGATCGTGGGGCCTGCGAGACCCAGGTAGGTCCCGAGCTCTCCCGGCGTTCGCGAGAGGAAGTAGCTGCCGCCCACGTCGGGAAAGAGGCCGATGGAGGTCTCGGGCATCGCCATCTTCGTGCGCGAGCCCACGATGCGCACGTTCGTCCCCTGCGAGATGCCCATGCCGCCGCCCATCACGATGCCGTCCATCAGCGAGACGATCGTCTTCGGGTAATTGTGGATGCGATAGTCGAGCGCGTACTCGATCTCGAAGTACTCGCCGATTCCGGAAGGATCGACGGTGAGCTTCTCGTAGAGCGACCGGATGTCGCCGCCCGCGCAGAAGGCCTTGTCGCCGGCGCCGCGGAACACGACGAGGCCGACGCGCTCATCGCCCTCCCACTGGTCGAGCCAGGCCGCAAGCCCCTTCAGCATGCCGAAGGAAAGCGCATTCAACGCAGCCGGCCGGTTCAGCGTTACGGTTGCCGCCCCGGAGCGCGCCTCGGCGAGAAGCTCGCCTGCGGCGCCGCTCAGTCGTTCTTCCATTCGGGCTTGCGCTTCTCGAGGAACGCATTCACGCCCTCGGCTGTGTCGCGATACTCGAACAGGTCGACGAACCGCTCGCGCTCGAGCGAAAGCCCGCCGCGTTTGGGAATGCCGTTGCGGGCATTGTGGATGAGGCCCTTGCAGTACTCGACGGCGCGCGGCGAAAGCGTGGCCACGCGATCGGCCAGCGCGGTGGCCGCCGCGACCGACTTGCCCTTGTCCACGACTTCCTGGACAAGCCCGATGCGAAGGGCCGTGGCCGCGTCGATGCGCTCGTTGGTGAGGATCATGCGCTTGGCCCAGCCTTCGCCTACGAGCCACGGCAACATCTGAGTGCCGGAGCCCGCGGGAAGGAGCCCGACGGCGGGTTCGGGCAATGCCATCTGCGCCTGGGACTCGGCGATGCGAATGTCGCAGGAGAGCGCGCATTCGAGGCCGCCGCCCATCGCATAGCCGTTCATGGCGGCGATTGTCACGAAGCGGGAATTCTGAAGGGCTTCGAAAGCCGCGCCGAAGCGCGCGATGAAGTCCCGGGCGACGGCCTTGTCTCCCGAAAACGTCTTGAGATCGGCGCCCGCGGAGAAGAACTTCTCGCCGGATCCGGTGATCACCATCGCGTAGACCGTTCGATCGGCGTTGAGCTCGCCCACCAGTGTTTCGAGGGAGCGAAGGCTCTTCGGCGTCCAGGTGTTGGCCGGCGGATTGTCGATCGTGACGAAGGCGGTGTGCCCGCGAATCTCGTGCTTCATCTTCCGCGCCTGGCGCCTAACTCTTCATGTACTGCAGGATCACGCTCGAGAAATCCTTGGCGCCGTTGCCGTCGTTGGAGTGCTTCTGGTAGACCTGCTGCGCGACCGCGCCGAGGAGCACGGGATGCTTCGCTGATTTCGCCGCGTCGGTCGCGAGCGTGAGGTCCTTCAGCATGAGGTCCGCGCCAAAGCCGCCGGCATATCCGCGCGAGGCGGGAACGTTCTCGAGCACGCCGGGATAGGGGTTGTAGGTGTCGGAGCTCCAGCACCGGCCGCTGGACGTGTTCACGATGGCGGCGAAGATCTTCGGATCCATTCCCAGCTTCGCGGCGAGCGTCATGCCTTCCGACGTGGCGATCATCTCGATCGCGAGCATCATGTTGTTGCAGATCTTCGCGACCTGCCCGTTGCCGATGCCGCCGCAGTGCACGACGTTCTTGCCCATGGCCAGCAGGATCGGCTTCGCGGCCTCGTAGTCGTGCGCCTCGCCGCCGACCATGAAGGTGAGCGTTCCCGCCTCGGCGCCGCCGACGCCGCCGGAGACGGGCGCGTCGACCAGGGCGCAGCCCTTGGCCTTGGCGTCCATCGCGATCTCGCGCGACGTGAGCGGGTCGATCGTGGACGAGTCGATGAGCGGCGTTCCGGGCTTGACGCTGCGAAGCACGCCGTAGTCGCCGAGATACACCGAGCGCACGTGCGGCGAGGAAGGCAGCATCGTGACGACGACGTCCACGCCCTTGGCGCACTCGCCCGCGGAGGTGGCGACCTCGCAGCCTTCCTTCTCGAGCTTCTTCACGAGGTCGGGGACGACGTCGTACACCTTGAGCGCGTGTCCGTGCTTCAACAGGTTGCGGCACATGGGATTGCCCATGTTGCCCAGGCCGATGAAGGCTATTTTCATGAGTGCTACTTCAGGCTTATGGTTGTATGAATACCGGGATGGACGGTCTCGTCGTCGAACCAACGCGCCGTGACCGTCTTCACCTGCGTGTAGAACTGGATCACCTGCTTGCCGTAGGGTCCGAGGTCGCCCAGCTTGGAGCCGCGCGAGCCGGTAAAGCTGAAGTAGGGCACCGGTACCGGGATCGGAACATTGATGCCGACCTGGCCCACGTCGATCTCGTTCTGGAACTTGCGTGCCGCGGCGCCCGACTGCGTGAAGATGCCGGTGCCGTTGCCGTACGGGTTCTTGTTGATGAGGTCGATGGCTTCGTCGAGCGTATCGACGCTCACGAGGACCAGCACCGGCCCGAAAATCTCCTGGCGGTAGATTTCGTGGTCCGGTTTCACGCCGGAGAAGACGGTCGGCGCGATGAAGTTGCCCTTGTCGTAGCCGGCTATCTTCGGATTGCGGCCGTCCAACTCGAGCTTCGCGCCTTCTTTCACGCCCTGGGCGATGAAGCCCTCGACGCGCGCCCTGGCATTCTTCGAGATGACGGGACCGAGATCCGCGCCTTTCTCCGTGCCGCCATTTACCTTGAGCGTCTTCGCCTTCTCGACGATGTCGGGGATCCACTGGTTGGCATCGCCCACGAGCACGGCGACGGACGTCGCCATGCAGCGCTGCCCCGCCGCTCCGAATCCCGCGCCCACGAGGGCGTTCAGCGACTGCTCCTTGTTCGCATCGGGCATCACGACGGCGTGGTTCTTCGCGCCCATCATGCATTGCGCGCGCTTGCCGTGCTCGCTCGAAAGCTTGTACACGTGCTCGCCGACGCTGCAGGAGCCCACGAAGGAGACGGCCTTGATGTCGGGATGGGTGCAGATCGCGTCCACCGACTCCTTGCCGCCGTGGACGATATTGAGAACGCCCGGGGGAACGCCGGCCTCGATCGCGAGCTCGGCAAGCACCATCGGCGTCATCGGGTCCTGCTCCGAGGGTTTCAGCACGAATGTGTTGCCGCAGACGATCGCCATCGGGAACATCCAGAGCGGAATCATCGCGGGGAAATTGAACGGCGTGATGCCGGCGCAGACGCCCAGCGGCTGGCGGATGAAATACGTGTCGACGCCGTTCGCCACCTGCTCGGCGTATTCGCCCAGCGAAAGCGTGCCGATGGAGCAGGCGTGCTCGACGACTTCCAGGCCACGGAAGACGTCACCCTCGGCATCCGGCAGCGTCTTGCCTTGCTCGGCCGTGAGGATCGCCGCGAGCTTCTTCATGTCGCGGCGAATGAGTTCCTGGAGCTTCAACATGATGCGGGCGCGGGCGCCGATCGGCGTATTGCGCCACGTCTTGAAGGCCTCCGCGGCGGCCTTCACGGCCTCGTCCACCTCGGCCGCATCGCACATCGGAACCCGCGCGAGGACTTCCTGGGTAGCGGGGTTCACGACGTCGCGCCAGGCCTTGGCCTTCGACTCGACGAACTTCCCGTTGATCAGGAGCTTGACGGTGGGAACGGCCTCGGACCTAGCCTGGGGATTGGCGGCCATGGGGGACTCCTTCTGGAGAAGTCCCGATTATAAGGGGCCCGGTCACATCCCGAATTTCTTCCGGCATTCGCCGATCGGTTCCGACGTGGATACGAAGCCGTGCCAATCGGTGTCGGTGCGGGTCGCGCGCTTCGCGGAGAAGTAGTAGCGCGTGCAGGCTTTCGCGTCGACGGAGAGCGTGTCGCGCTTGGGACTGCTCATGCCGGGCGGGCCGGGCACGCTCACCTCGACCTGGTGCACGCCGGGCGGGACCGGATCGTCTCGCATGGGGTCGACCATTTGGCCGTCGACGCGCATGACCATCGCCGGGCGCGTGTCCTCGGTCGCGCTGCGTCGCTCGGGAGAGAATTGCGCGTACGGCTGCGAGTACATGTTTCCCCCTCCGGCACAGGCGGCAAGCAGGCAGGCCGACGTGGCGAGGAGGGTGCGGCTGAGAGTCGTGGTCTTCATGAGTCCCCCTGTCGTAAGGTGTAGGTCAGGTTACCCCCAGATCATCGGACGCGACGGGTGCCGAAAACAATAGGACTTTGGGTCTGGTCACGATCGGTAACGCATTTTCGTAGATTCCGATCTCCGCGCTCGCCATGCGGGCGAGGTACAGGCGATCGCCATTCGCCGCCTTCATCGCGGCCCGCGTCCCGTACCTGGCGGATATCGGGACCTTGCCCGTGTCGAGCTCCGTCGCCTTGTACTCCGCGAATGCCTTCCACGCATCGGCGATGCCGCTCTTCAGGGCTTGCTTGTAGCGGACCGCCATCATCTTCGGATCGAACGGTTTTCCCGGCACCACCCCGATCTTCTCGAAACGGGCCCTCATGGCCGCTTCGGACGGTTGGGGCGGGCAGAAGCGCAGGACGAAGTTGAGCAGGTCGAAGTTTCGCGGCGACCGGTGCTCCTTGTCCGGGGGAGAAGGCGGCGGGAATTCAAGCGCGGGCGCCGGCGGAGCGGCCGGTTTTCCGAGAAACGCCGAGAGGCGCTCGACCTTGTAGCCGGCCTTCGCGCGAAAGACGACGAACGCGAAATCCGTTTCCGAGCGGATCGCTCGCTTGATTGCCGCGGGTTTCTCGCCCTTCCATCCCGGTCCCGCGAGGAGGAACGTTCCGGCTTCGGAGCCGGACGCCTTCGTGCCGAGCGAATCGAACTCGAACGTGTACATGTCGATGAACTGCACCGGGTACGAGTGGCCTCGGCCGGCCTTCGGCACCGTGATCACCAGCGGCTCCGCGCGCAGGTCGGCCCCGAGCACCGAGCCGGAAGCGCTGTCGTGGATCTCATTCCAGGCGCCCTTGTATTCCTTGTCGTTCTTGTCCACGAAGTACGAGTACTGGATGCGATAGCTCTTCAACATCGGAAAGCCGTAGATGTACGCCTCTTTCGCGATGGCACGGGCTTCGTCGGGGGCCGCATCCTGCGCGAATGCCGGAACGATGGCGAGCAGCAGCCACGCCGCGACAAATGTGTGACGACTCATGAAGTGAAGCTTACCGTAGTGCCCGGTCCGCGTTGTCCTGCGGGAGACCGGAGCTCGGAATATGATTGAGGATTCCGCAACCACGACAAGAGGAGATGGGGAGATGCGAAACACCTGGAAATCGATCGCGGGATTCTTCGCGACGGCGGCCGTCGCCGCGCTGGCGCAAGTCGGTGCGATGACAGTCGCGACCGTGACGGCGACCGTGGAAGACATCAACCAGACGACGCGCGAGGTCACGCTCAAGAACACGCACACCGGCAACAAGGTGACCTTCGTCGCGGGACCCGATGTAAGGAACCTCGCGCAGGTCGCAAAAGGCGATATCGTCACGATCCAGTACGGCGAAGCGATCGGGGTGAGCCTCGAGAAAACCAGCGGGACGGTGCGCGAGCGCAAGGTGACCGAAGGGGGCGAGCGCGCCAAGCCCGGCGAGAAGCCCGGCGGAGTCGCGGTCCGCCAGGTGACTGTCGTGGCCTCGATCGAGAAGATCGACAAGGATCACGTGACGCTTCGCGGTCCCGAGAACACGGAGACCATCAAGGTGAAGGATCCCGAGGTCCTCAAGAAGATCAAGGTGGGCGATTTCGTGAAGGCGGTCTACACCGAAGCGGTCGCCATCAAGGTCGAGAAGGCGCCGGCCCCGCCCGCAGCCGCACCGAAGAAGTAGCAGGCCCTTTCCACTCGCTCGTTTCGCGCCATGGCCCCCGTATAATCGGGCGCCATGGCCCGGAATACGAACGTCACGGCGGACACGAGCGCTCCGCCTGTCACGCAGGTCCTCGCGAAGTTCGTCGCTACGCATCCCTCGCGCGGATGGAGCGACGCCGTCGAGCACGAGGCCCATCGCACCTTCCTGAATTGGGTGGGCTGCGCCATCGGCGCGGCGCGGCACGAGTCCGCCGAGGCGGCGATCGCGGCGATGCGGATGCTTGAGCCTTCAGCGCAATCGAGCGTGCTCGGACGAGCCGAGAAACTCGACATGGCAGGCGCCGCGCTCGTGAACGGCATCACGTCGCACACCTTCGATTTCGACGATACGCACCTGAAGACAGTGATCCATCCGGCCGGTCCCGTGGCCTCGGCACTGCTCGCGCTGGCGGAGGTGCGCGGCTCCAGCGGGCGGGAGCTCGTCGATGCGCTGGTCCTCGGCATCGACGTCGCATGCCGCATCGGCAACTGCATGTATCCGGAACATTACGATCGTGGCTGGCACATCACAGGATCCACGGGGACACTCGGCGCGGCGGCCGGTTGCGCGCGCCTGATGAAGCTGGATGAAGGCAAGACGATGATGGCGCTCGGCATCGCGGCGTCACAGCCGATCGGGATGCGGGAGCAGTTCGGGACCATGACCAAGCCCTTCCACCCCGGTGGCGCGGCACGGGCGGGCCTCACCTCGGCATTGCTCGCGGCGAACGGCTTCACGGCAAGCCCCAGGGCGATCGAGGCGCCGCGCGGCTACGCGCAGGTGGTTTCCACCAAGAACGACTGGGGCGAGATCACCGGCGAGCTGGGGCAGCGCTTCGAGATCTCGTTCAATACCTATAAGCCGTTCGCGTGCGGCATCGTGATCCACCCCACGATCGACGCGGCGATCCAGTTGCGCGCCCAGGGCGTGAAGGCTGAAGAGGTCGAGCGCGTGGACCTGCGCGTGCATCCGCTCGTGCTCGAGCTGACCGGCAAGAAGGAGCCGCAGGACGGACTGCAGGGCAAGTTCAGCGTGTACCACGGGTTCGCGGCGGGACTCGTCTTCGGCCAGGCGGGCGAGGGCGAGTACGGCGATGCGATCGTGCGGCGCGACGACGTGGTCGCGCTTCGCCGCAAGGTCATCGCGACTGTCGATGCGTCGATCGCCGAAGACGCGGCCGATGTCACCGCGACGCTGCGCGGCGGACGCACCGTGCGCGTCCGCGTGGACCACGCGATCGGCTCGCTCGAGCGGCCGCTTTCCGACTCCCAGCTCGAGGCGAAATTCAAATCGCTGGCCGATGCGGTGATTGGCAGCGCCAAGGCGGCGGCCGCGATCGAAGCCTGCTGGAACCTTGGAGCGGCACGGAGCATGCAGGACATCCTGCGAAACTCGCGGCCATGATGAGGCCGCGCATCGTCGTCCTCGACGACTACGAGGATTCGCTCCGGAAGACCGCGGACTGGAAGCCCGTCGAGGCTCGCGCCGACGTGGCCGTGCACACGACTAGGCTTCGCGGGGACGCGCTGCTCGCCGCGATCGCGGATGCGGATGCGATCGTCGTGGTCCGCGACCGCACGCCGTTCAAGGCGGAACTCGTCGCGAAGCTCCCGAAGCTCAAGTGCTTCGTCTTCACGGGCGCACGCAATACGCAGCTCGACATGGACGCGATGAAGGCGCGAGGCATCCCCGTGGGCTGCACGGAGATGGGCGAATCGAAGGCGAGCACCACGGAGATCGCATGGGCCCTGATCCTCGCCGCGGCAAAGCGGATGGAAAGCTACACCGCCCTCGTGCGCAAGGGCGACTGGCGCGATTCCGGGCCGCTGCCCAGCGTGCTCGCCGGCGAGCGCCTGGGACTCATCGGGTTCGGCGGCATCGGCGCGCGAGTGGGCAAGGTGGGGCTCGCCTTCGGAATGGAAGTGGTCACCTGGAGCCCGCACATGACGGCCGAGCGCGCCGAAGCGGGAGGCGCCCGGGCAGTGAGCCTCGAGGAGCTCCTCGCTACGTCGAAGGTGGCAAGCCTGCATCTCGTGCCGTCACCCGAGACGCGCAAGTTGATCGACGCCAAGCGGATGGCCACGATGCGGCCCGATTCCATCCTCGTGAATACCGCGCGCTCGGCCCTCATCGACATGGCCGCGCTGCCGGCGGCGCTCGATTCCGGCAGGCCGGCAATCGCCGCCCTCGATGTTTTCGACGACGAGCCGCCGCCTGTACAATTTCCCCTCGCCGCGCGGGAAGACGTGGTGCTCACGCCCCACCTGGGATTCGTGAACGATCCGGTGTTCAGCAAGTTCGGCCCTGGCGTCGTGGCGAACCTGCTCGCGTGGCTCGACGGCAAGCCGCTTCCGAAAGAGCCGAAATGAGGTTGCAATCGTTCGCAGTGCCGATCGCGCTCCTCGCCGCCCTGGCCGCGGCCGGCGCGCGCGCGAACGACGACGAACTCTGGAGGCTGCTCAAGGAAGACGGACAGGTGGTGCTCATGCGCCACACGGTAACGACGCCGGGCGTGGGCGATCCGCCGGGAATGCGGGTCGACGACTGCAGCACGCAGCGCAACCTCACCGAGCAGGGCCAGCGCCACGCGAAGGCGATCGGGCAGGCCGTGCGCGCTCATGGGGTCGCGTTCGACCGCGTGTATTCGAGTCCCATGTGCCGATGCCTCGACACCGCGGTCCTTGCCTTCGGGCATGTGGACAAGGGGCAGGCGACGGGCAATCCCAACGCAAGCGTGGAAGAGCCCGCGCGGCAAGTGCGGGACATGCGTGCGCTCGTCACCGAGAAACACCGGGGCGGCAGCGTGGTCCTGGTCTCGCACAGCAGCACCATTTTCGCGGTGACCGGCATCAACTTGAAGCCGGGCGAGATGCTGGTGGTCACGCCAAAGGGCGACGGCAATTTCGAGGTGCGCGGCCGGCTGATGGCAGCGCCCGGGCCCAGCGCAGGACCGGAGTAGCCGCTACTCCCGGAAAGAAAAGAGCACCGCGTCGGCGGGAACCAGCTGGTTTTCCGCGAACGCCACGCGCTCGATCACGCCTTCGCGCGGCGAGACGATGGTGTGCTCCATCTTCATCGCCTCGAGGATCATGAGCGATTGCCCCTTCTTCACGGTGTCGCCCACGGCGGCCATCACCTTCACGACACGGCCCGGCATGAGTGCCGTGAGGCGCGCGTCGGGGAGCGAATCGGCCGGCTCGTAGTGGAAGGGATCCACGAGCTCCAGCTCGTAGCGGCCCTTGGGCGTCGTGACGGAGAATCGGGCGCCGAGGCGCGCGACGTTCGCGAAGTATGTCTCTTCGTCCAGGTCCACCTGCAGCCGATCGCCCTCGCGCGGGCCGAGCGCCACCCGGTAGCCCTTGCCGCGGATCTCGACCCGGGCGTGGTCGCCGCGATGCTCGGCGCCGATGGCCGTCGTCGCGCCATCTTCGGCGCAGAGCTCCATGCGGCGCATCGCCGGCTGGTTGAGGCGCCAGCCACGCGTATCGTTCCATGGCGAGGGTGAACCGGCGGACTGGGCGGACTGCTCGTCGATGAAGGCGCGCGCCGCGACCGCGACGAGCGCTTCGACCGGCACCTCGTGCGGAGCCGGCAGCAGATCCGCCTTGTGCCTCTCGATGAAGGCCGTATCGGTATCGCCTGCGAGATACGCGGGATGGGCGACGACACGCTCGAGGAATGCGAGGTTCGTCTTCACACCGAGGATCTCGGTCGCGGCCAGGGACTCCTGCATGCGCCGCGCGGCCTCGGCGCGATCGCTTCCCCAGACGACGAGCTTCGCGATCATGGGGTCGTAGAAGACGCTCACCTCGTCGCCCTGGCGCACGCCCGTGTCGAGGCGCACGACCTCGTCGATCTCGGGTGGCGCGCGCAGCACGCCGATGCGGCCCGTCTCGGGGAGGAAGTTGTTCGCGGGATTCTCCGCGCAGAGGCGCACTTCGATCGCGTGTCCGCCCGAAGTGATTTCCGATTGCCGCAGCGGCAGGGGCTCACCCGCGGCGACACGCAATTGCCACTCGACGAGGTCCTCGCCCGTGATCATCTCGGTGACGGGATGCTCGACCTGCAGGCGCGTGTTCATCTCCATGAAGTAGAACTTGCGGTCCGCGCCCGCGATGAATTCGATCGTGCCCGCGCCGCGATAGGCGATGGCGCGCGCGGCGGCCACGGCCGCCTCTCCCATTCTCGCGCGCATGTCGTCGTCCACGAAAGGCGAGGGCGTCTCTTCGAGCACCTTCTGGTGGCGCCTCTGGATCGAGCACTCGCGCTCGAAGAGGTGCACGTAGTTGCCGTGCGTGTCGCCGAATACCTGGAACTCGATGTGGTGCGGGCCCTGCACGAAGCGCTCGAGGAGCACGCGCTCGTCGTTGAAGGCGCCTCGCGACTCACGCCGCGCGCCTTCGAGCTGTTCGCCGAAGGCGGAATCTTCGGAGACGAGGCGCATGCCCTTTCCACCGCCACCGGCCACTGCCTTGATGAGCAGCGGGTAGCCCACCTTCTTCGCCTCGCCTCGCAGGAACTTCGCATCCTGGTTTTCGCCGTGGTACCCGGGAACGACGGGAACGCCGGCCATGTCCATGATCGCCTTGGCGCGATCCTTGAGGCCCATCTTCTCGATGGCTTCCGGCGTGGGGCCGATGAAGACGAGGCCGGCTGCCTCCACGTCGCGCGCGAACTGCTCGTTCTCGGACAGGAAACCGTAACCCGGATGGATCGCCTGCGCGCCTGAGGCTTTCGCGACCTCGATGATCTTGTCGCCGCGCAGGTACGACTCGACGGGACGCGGGCCGCCGATGAGGTACGCCTCGTCGGCCATCTCCACGTGCAATGCGTGGGCGTCGATCGAAGAGTGGACCGCGACCGTGCGGATCGCGAGCCTCTTGCAGGTGCGGATCACGCGGCAGGCGATCTCGCCGCGGTTGGCGATGAGGATCTTGTCGAACATGGCGGCATTCTAAACGCTTGGGGAAGGCTTGATCTTTCGCAAGCCGGGGGATACGCGCGGGCGCATGCTGGACATGCAGTCCGAACACGCGGAGGCGTTATGAGAAAGAGTCTTCTTGCTGCGGCGGTCGCCGCAGGGTTGCTGGTGAGTGGTGCCGTGTTGCCCGAGCCCTATGGAATGGGCGGCGGCTACGGTCCCGGCGGATACGGGATGGGCCCCGGAATGATGGGCGCCGCCGGGCCGGGTTACGGGATGGGACCGGGGTTCATGGGTGGTCATGGACTCGCGAATCTCGACCTCACGGCCGAGCAGCGCACGAAGATCGAGGGCATCCAGCACGACTTCGAGCACAGGCAGTGGAAGCTGATGGAAGGGATGCGCGAGCTCATGTGGCAGCAGCGCGACACGAGCGCCGGGGGCAAGTTCGACGAGAAATCCGCGCGCCAGGCCTACGACGCGCGCGAGCAGCTACACAAGCAGATGTTCGAGAACTCGCTAGAGGCCCGCAAGCAGATCGACGCGGTGCTGACACCCGAACAGCGGCAGAAGCTCGGGCGTAGCGCGGGATAGGCGCGGCCGCGCCTCAGTCGTCGGGCGCCGGATCTGCCGGCACCCACGCGGCGCGGCGCTTCTCGAGGAAAGCCGCGACGCCTTCGCGGCCCTCGGGCGAGGAGCGGATCTTCGCGATGCGATCGGCCGTGTCCTGGATGAGCTCACTCGTCACGGGACGGTTGGCCACGGCGCGAATCAGCTCCTTCGCCGCGAGCTGCGCGGCGGGGCTGCAGGCGAGCATCGCCTCGACGATGTCGCCCAGCTTCTCGTCGAGGACCTTCTCGTCGGGCGCGAGATCGTGGACGAGCCCCAGGCGAAAGGCCTCCGCCGCATCGAAGCGCTCGGCGGTGAGGAAGAGCCGGCGGGCGGCGCGCTCGCCGATCGCGGAGACGACATAGGGCGAGATCGCCGCGGGGATCAATCCCAGCTTCGCCTCGGTGAGCGCGAAGGTGGCGCTGAAAGTGGCGATCGCGACGTCGCAGCAAGCCACGAGGCCCACGCCGCCGCCGTAGGCGGGGCCATGGACTCGCGCGATCGTAGGCTTGCGAAGGTGCGCGAGCGTGCGCATGAGCGTGGCGAGGCCCATGGCGTCGCGCCTGTTCTCTTCGGCAGAAAAGCCGGCCATGCGCTTCATCCAGTTCAGGTCGGCGCCCGCGGAGAAGGACTTGCCCGCGCCCGAGAGCACGACCACGCGAATGCTGTCGTCCGCTTCGATGGTGCGAAGCGTTTCCGTGAGCTCGGCGATGAGCACGTCGTCGAACGCGTTGTGGCGCTCGGGACGGTTCATCGTGACGAGGCCGACGGCCCCCCGTTGCTCGACGGCGAGGGACTCGCTCATGGCATCACATGCGGAAGACGCCGAAGCGCGTCTCCTCGGCCGGCGCGTTCGCCGTGGCCGCGAGTGCCAGGCCCAGCACGAGGCGCGTGTCCGCCGGATCGATCACGCCGTCGTCCCAGAGGCGCGCCGTCGCGTAGTAGGGATGCCCTTGCTTCTCGTATTGCTCGCGGATCGGAGCCTTGAATTTCTCTTCCTCGTCCTTCGTCCACGTTCCGCCCTTGGCCTCGATCCCGTCGCGGCGCACGGTGGCCAGCACCGATGCCGCCTGCTCGCCGCCCATGACGGAGATGCGCGCGTTGGGCCAGCTCCAGAGGAAGCGCGGATTGAAGGCGCGCCCGCACATGCCGTAGTTGCCCGCGCCGAAGGATCCGCCCACGATCACGGTGAGCTTCGGCACCTTCGCGCACGAGACCGCCGTCACCATCTTCGCGCCGTCCTTGGCGATGCCGCCCGCTTCGTATTTCCTGCCGACCATGAAGCCCGTGATGTTCTGCAGGAAGATGAGCGGAATGCCGCGCTGGGAACAGAGCTCGATGAAGTGCGCGCCCTTCAATGCCGATTCGGAAAACAGGATGCCGTTGTTCGCGAGGATTCCCACCGGATGGCCGTGCAGGTGCGCGAATCCGGTGACGAGCGTGGTGCCGTAGAGCGCCTTGAACTCGTGGAACTCGGATCCGTCCACGAGGCGCGCGATGATCTCGCGAACGTCGAACGGGTGGCGCGAGTCCTTGGGGACGATTCCGTAGAGGTCGGTGGCCGGATACAAGGGGTCGGTAACCCCCGCGTGCGCGCTCTGGGTAGGTTCCCGGCTCCGCGGGAAGGACGAGTGCGAAATGATGTCGCGCGCGATCGCCAACGCGTGCCGGTCATCGTCCGCGAGATGGTCCGTGACACCCGATGTTCGCGAGTGCACGTCGCCTCCGCCCAGCTCTTCCGCGGTCACGACCTCGCCGGTCGCCGCCTTCACGAGCGGCGGTCCGCCGAGGAAGATCGTGCCCTGGTTTTTCACGATGATGGATTCGTCGCACATCGCGGGAACGTAGGCGCCGCCCGCGGTGCAAGATCCCATGACGACCGCCACCTGCGGAACGCCGAGCGCCGAAAGGTTCGCCTGGTTGTAGAAGATGCGGCCGAAGTGCTCCTTGTCGGGGAAGACTTCGTCCTGCAGCGGGAGGAACGCGCCTCCGGAATCGACGAGATAGACGCAGGGCAGCCGGTTCTGGAGCGCGATCTCCTGCGCCCGCAGGTGCTTCTTCACAGTGAGCGGGTAATAGGTCCCGCCCTTCACGGTGGCGTCGTTGGCGACGATCATCACCTCGCGGCCCTCGACGCGCCCGATTCCCGTGATGATCCCGCCAGACGGCGCATCGTCGCCGTACATGCCGAATGCGGCGAGCTGGGAGAGCTCGAGGAAGGGCGAGCCCGGGTCGAGCAGGGCGCGCACGCGCTCGCGCGGAAGGAGCTTGCCGCGGGCGGTGTGCTTCTTCTGGGCCTCGACGCCGCCGCCCTCGGAGATGCGCGCCACCTGGGCGCGAACGTCCTCGACCAATGCGCGATTGTGCCCGGCGTTCGCCTTGAAGGCGTCGTCGCCCGTGTCGATGCGTGTCTTGATGGCCGGCATGGTCAGGCGGGGATCATCAGGATCGCGAGGAGGCGCATGTCAGCGCGATCCCGTGAACGGCCGGTACGAGAGGCGAAGGGCGAGGCTCACGAAGGCGGCGCCGATGAACCAGCGCTGCTCGCCGCCGGCGAGCAGGTAGACCACGCCGAGCGCGAGCGGCATCTCGGAGAGCGCGCTCCCCACGTTGAGCTTCTTCATGAGGTCCATGCGCAAGGCCGGGTCGGGTACGCCATTCGTGCGTCGGGAGGCAATGTCGGCATTCAACGCGCGCTTGAAGGTACGCAGGTAGTAGAGGGAGGGTATCGCCGCGGACAGGATGCCCGTGACGCCGAAGCGCGTCCACTCCGGATCGATGCCCTTGAAGACCGGCGACGAGTTGCCGAAGTAGAGATAGATCGCCACCGCGATGGCCACGGTGCCCGCCATCTGCACGCCCCAGACCAGGGTGGGTTGGGTTGCGGGGTTTTGCGCGCCCAAGGCCTATTCGCCGAGGCTGCGCGCGATCAGCATGCGCTGGATTTCGCTGGTGCCCTCGTAGATCTGCGTGATGCGGGCGTCGCGATAGTGTCGTTCGACGGGGTAGTCGTGCAGGTAGCCGTATCCGCCGTGGACCTGGATCGCCTTCGAGCAAACCCATTCCGCGAGCTCCGAGGCGTAGAGCTTGGCCTGCGACGCCTCCGACAGGCACGGGACGCCTTCGGTGCGAAGGCGCGCGGCGTGAAGGATGAGCATTCGCGCCGCGTTGATGCGCGTGTGCATGTCGGCGAGGTAGTTGGCGATGGGCGCGTGCTCGATCAGCTTCTTGCCGAATTGCGTGCGGTCCTTCGCGTAGGCGAGCGCCGCCTCGAAGGCCGCGCGTGCGATGCCGAGCGCTTGTGCCGCGATGCCGATGCGGCCGCCCTCGAGGTTCGAGAGGGCGATGGCGAGGCCCTTGCCGCGCGGGCCGAGGAGGTGGTCCTCGGCAATCTCGCAATTCTCGAGCACGATGGCGCAGGTATCGGACGCCTTGATGCCGAGCTTCTCCTCGAGCTTCTGCGGCTTGAAGCCCGGCGAATTCGTGGGAACGACGAACGCCGACAATCCCTTCTTGCCGAGGTCCGGGTCGGTGACGGCAAACACGATCGCCACGGCCGCGCGCTTGCCGTTGGTGACGAACTGCTTGTTGCCGTTCAATACCCAGCGGCCGTCCTTCACCACCGCGCGCGTCCTGAGATTGTTGGCCTCGCTGCCGGCTTGCGGTTCCGTGAGGCAGAAGCAGCCGATCTTGTTGCCCGCGGCCATTTCCGGGAGCCACGCCTTCTTCTGAGCGTCGTTGCCCCACGCGAGGATCGGCCCGCAGCCCACGGAGTTGTGGACACTCATCAACGTGGCCGTCGACGCGCAACCCGCGGCGATCTCTTCCATCGCGAGCGCGTAGGCGATGTAGTCCGAGAACGATCCGCCCCATTCCTCGGGGACGACCATGCCCAGGAGTCCCAGCCCGCCCATCTTCGCGACGATGGCATCGGGAATCCAGCCGTCCTTCTCCCACTGGCCCGCGTGGGGCGCGAGCTCCGCCGTGGCGAACTCGCGCGCCATGTCGCGGATCATGCGCTGCTCGTCGGTGAGGAAGTCGCTATGCGTGCGCGTGAGCATTGCGCTACTTCGAAAGTTCGTCGGCCTTGTCGAGCCCGGCCTGAGCCTTCTTGTTGGCGTCGTCCTGCATCGCCTTCGCCTTGTCGAGCGCCTGGACCTGCGTGCCGAACGCGTCGTGGCGCGCACGCTCGAGCGCTTGCGCCTTCTCGGCCTCGGCGTCCACCTTCGCGGGAGGCTTTCCGCCTCCGCAGCAGGCCAGGGCGAAGGCGACGATTGCCATCAACGCCGCGCCCTGCCGGGTCATGTGCGGACCGCTTTCACCCTCTGGCGGATGTCCGCACGCACCCTGGGCGGCAGGTGGTTCCAGCGCACCCCGGCCACCGCGCCTGCGAGCGCAAGGCACGCGGGCACGCTGTTGCGTTCCGGATTCACGCGGCGAAGCTGCAGCCATGCGTCCCAGAAGCCCACGCGCATCAGGGCCTCAAGCGAATCGATTCCAACACCCCGCAGCTCCGCGGCGAGCGTCGCGCCGATGTTCGGCGTGCGCTCGATCGGAGTAGCGCCGTTCGTAGTCGTTCCTGTCGTCGTCATGTTTACAGCACCTCCAGTGCAAGTGCAGTTCCCTCGCCGCCGCCGATGCAAAGTGCGGCGACCCCCTTCTTCAGACCGCGTTTCTTCAGAGCGTAAATGAGCGTCGTGATGATGCGGGCGCCCGTAGCGCCGATCGGATGACCGAGAGCCACGGCGCCGCCGTTCACGTTGATCTTGTCCTGCGGAATTCCGACGTCCTTCATGGCCGCCATGGCGACCACCGCGAACGCTTCGTTCACCTCGAAGAGGTCGACGTCGGATGCCTTCCAGCCGGCCTTGTCGAGGACCTTCTTGATGGCCCCCACCGGCGCCGTCGTGAACCACTCGGGCTCGTGGGCGTTCGATGCGTAGGCGATGATCTTCGCGAGAGGTTTTGCGCCTCGCTTCTTCGCCCCCGATTCGGTCATCATCACCAGCGCCGCGGCGCCGTCGGAGATCGACGACGACGTGGCGGCGGTCACGCGCCCATCCTTGTTGAAAGCGGGGCGCAGCGACGAGATCTTTTCGAGCTTCACCGTGAACGGCGTCTCGTCGTCCTTCACGATTTCCTCGCCCGCGCGCGTCTTCACGGTCACGGGCGCGATCTCGTCGGCGAAGGCGCCCGACTTCTCGGCGTTGAGCGCACGCGCCGTCGATTCCTTCGAGTAGTCGTCCATCTGCTCGCGCGTGAAGCCGTACTTTTCCGCGGTCTTGTCGGCGAAGTGCCCCATGGGCTTGCCGACATACGCGTCCTCGAGGCCGTCGATCGCCATGCTGTCGAGTACCTGGCCGCTTCCGTAGCGGATGCCGCTGCGCCCCTTGGGCAGCAGGTGCGGCGCGTTGGTCATCGATTCCATGCCGCCGGCGACGACGATCGTCGCATTGCCGGTGGACAACTCGTCGAAGGCCATCATCGCGGCCTTCATGCCCGAGCCGCACATCTTGTTCACTGTCGTGGCCGGCGTGGTGTTGCTGAGTCCCGCGCCCAGTGCCGCCTGGCGCGCCGGCGCCTGCCCCTGGCCCGCCTGCAGCACGCAGCCGAAGATCAAATCATCCACCTCCGACGGCTTCACGCCTGCCTGTTCGACGGCCGCCTTGATCGCGACCGAACCCAGTTCGTGGGCCGTTACGCCGTTGAACTTGCCCTGCAGCGCGCCGATGGGGGTTCGCTTCGCGCCGACGATGACGATGCTTTCAGCCATGTTCCTCTCCGGTAACCTTGTTCAGACCGACTCTTCGAAAAGCTCGCGCCCGATCAGCATGCGGCGGATCTCGTTCGTGCCCGCGCCGATGTCGTAGAGCTTCGCGTCGCGAAGCAGGCGCCCCGCGGGGAATTCGTTGATGTAGCCGTTGCCACCCATGCACTGGATCGCTTCGAGCGCGACCTGCACGGCGTTTTCCGACGCGAACATGATGCAGGCGGCCGCATCCTTGCGCACCGCGCGCCCGCGGCCCGCGTCGAGCGCGCTCGCCACGCGATAGCTGAAGGCGCGCGACGCCTGCAGCTTCGTGTACATGTCGGCGATCTTGCCCTGCATGAGCTCGAAGGTACCGATGGGTTGGTCGAATTGCTTGCGCTCGTGGATGTAGGGCAGAACGAGGTCCATCGCGGATTGCATGATGCCGAGCGGCCCGCCGGAGAGCACCGTGCGCTCCGTGTCGAGGCCCTTCATCAGCACGCGCGAGCCGCCGTCGACGTGCCCGAGGACGTTCTCCTCGGGAATCTCGCAATCCTGGAACACGAGCTCGCATGTGTCCGAGCCGCGCATGCCGAGCTTGTCGAGCTTCTGCGCGGTCGTGAATCCCTTCGTGCCCTTCTCGACGAGGAAGGCCGTCATCGCCTTCGAGCCCCGGTCCTTCGGCGCGGTACGCATGTACACGATCGCGATATCCGCGTGGGGGCCGTTGGTGATCCACATCTTCGAGCCGTTGGCGATCCAGCGATCGCCCTTCTTCTCGGCGCGGCAGGCCATGGAGCCCACGACGTCGCTGCCGGCGCCGGGCTCGCTCATCGCGAGCGCGCCGACGAATTCACCGGAGCAGAGCTTCGGCAGGTACTTGCGCCGCTGGAGCTCCGTGCCGTTGAGGTAAAGATTGTTGACGCACAGGTTCGAGTGGGCGCCGTAGGCGAGTCCCACCGAGGCGCTGGCGCGCGAGACTTCCTCCATTGCGACCACGTGCGCGAGGTAGCCCAGGCCCGTTCCGCCGTACTCGTCGGGCACCGTCATGCCGAGCAGCCCCAGCTCACCCAGCTTCCCCCACATGTCCATGGGGAAAGCGTTCTTCGAATCGATTTCCGAGGCGCGCGGGGCCAGCTCCGCGTCGCACATGCGCTTCACCGTGTCGCGAAGCGCGTCGTATTCCTCGTTCAGGTGGGTATCGAAAAGCAAGCGGACCTTCGAGAGGGCGGGAGAGAGTAATTATCTCACGTTCTGGCCCCCTTTCGGGGACGCCATGGATCCCCGACGCCTCGGGGATGACGTCGCTGCCCGCTTCAGCGCGACGTCATTTCGCAGCCATGCGGATGGCGCCGTCCAGGCGGATCACCTCGCCATTGAGCATTTCGTTCTCGACGATGTGGCGCACGAGTTGCGCGAATTCGGCGGGCTGGCCCAGGCGCGACGGGAAGGGCACCTGGGCGCCGAGGGACGCGCGGATTTCTTCGCTCATGCCCTGCAGCATCGGCGTGTCGAAGATGCCCGGCGCGATTGTCATCACGCGGATTCCGAACTTGGCGAGCTCGCGGGCGATGGGAAGCGTCATGCCATTCACGCCGGCCTTGGATGCGGCGTAGGCGGCCTGCCCGACCTGGCCATCCATCGACGCGACCGAGGACGTATTCACGATCACGCCACGCTCGCCGCTCGCCTCGGCCGGCTGAACGCTCATCTTCGCCGCGGCGAGGCGAATCGCGTTGAAGGTCCCGATGAGGTTCACCTTCACCGCGCGCTCGAAATTCGCGAGCGAATGCGGCCCGTTACGCCCGACCACGCGCTCGCCGGGGGCGACGCCCGCGCAGTTCACGAGCCCATGGATCGCACCGAACTGCGAGATGCACGACTCGACGGCGGCCTGCATCGAGGCCTCGTCGGTGACGTCGGCCTTGACGAAGCGCGCGGCGCCCGGCTCCTTCGGGGCGTTCACGTCGGCAACGACGACTCTCCCACCCGCGGACGCGAGCATGGCGGCGCACGCGGCGCCGAGGCCCGAGCCTCCACCGGTGACGAGGAAGACGTGGTCCTTGATTTGCATGTCAGCGTTTCTCTTTGTGGGGGTCGCGCACGGCGACGATGGGTAGGTCGTGCTCTCGGGCCCACGATTCCCAGTGGGCCGTGTCGTGCCTGCCGAAGCGCTCGCGCAACTTCATCGTATCGAGGTGCTCGAGGTCCATGAGGGCGGCGAGGCGTTCGGCGAACCGCGGCTCGAGTGCCGCCACCGCGATCCAGCCGTCGATAGCAGCGTAGAGATTATAGCCAGCGAAGCCGCCGCCCAGCAGCGCGCCGGGACGTGTCAGCCCCTCGCGCAACGGCTGTGCGAGGGCGATCGCCGCATCGGCGATCGCCACGGTTCTCGTGCGACCGGAGTTTCCGCGTTCGCGTCCGAGCAGCAACGCAAGCGCCGTCGACACGGCGAGCTCCGCGCCCGCCATGTCCGCGAAGAGCGTGGGGGGCAGCAGTGGCGGATCGACGAGTCCGAGCGGCGCGAGGTAGGTGAGGTCGTGTCCCGCGACCTCGTCGTCGGGTGGCGCGTGACCCGTGATGGCGACATGGCAGAGGCGCGGATGGCGTGACGACAACGTGGCGGCATCGAGCCCCAGCCGTGCGAGCGCGGCCGCGCGTTGCGCCGTCACGAGCAGGTCCGCGCCCTCCAGGCGCTTCGACATCGCGTCGCGCCCGGCGCCGGACTTCAGGTCGAGGCGCAAGACCTCCATGCCTTCGTGAAGCCGGCGGTACCACGGGGCGCAGAACGCCTCGAACGGGTCGCCCGCGGGCGGCTCGACCTTCACGACACTCGCGCCCAGGTCGCGCAGGCGCGCGCAGGCCACGGGGCCGGGAAGATTCAGCGCCGTCGTGACGAGGCGCATGCCCTCGAGCAAATTCACGTCCGCCGCGTTTAAGATGAGGGAAATGCCAAGTATAGAGGCCGCTCGCCTTCCTTCCACGGTCCGCCCGATCGTTCGCGGTTGGCTCAACTGCAACCAGGTCGTCATGCTCGCGCCCGGCGACAACGTGCTCGTCGATTCCGGCTATTGCTCGCATCGCGAGCGCACGCTGGAGCTGCTTGCCGACAAGGACGGGCTCGATCGCCAGCCGCTCGAGCGCCTGGTGAACACGCATTGCCACTCGGACCACATGGGAGGCAACGCGGCGGTGGCGAACGCGTATGGATGCCGCATCACGATCCCCGAGGGCGAGGTGAAGCATGTCGAGCCCTGGACGCCGCAAAGCGCCTGGATGAAGCAGTTCGACCAGCGCGCCGATCCCTTTTACTTCGATGACACGATCGCCGCGGGAGAGTCGTTCGAGGGCGGCGGGTTCGAATGGGAGGCGTACGCCGCGCCGGGCCACGACATGGATGCGCTCATGTTCTTCGAGCCGGTGAACCGCGTGCTGATCTCCGGCGATGCGCTGTGGGAGAACGGGATGGGCTTCGTCTGGCCCACGGAGGGACCCAACGAATTCATCGAGGGCGCGCGCGAGACGCTCGCGGCGATCGAGCGATTGAATCCTGCGGTCGTGATTCCCGGGCACGGCGAGCCCTTCGCGGATGCGAAGGGATCCGTGGAGTCCGTGCGCTCGCGCCTCGAGGCCTTCGAGCGCGACCCGGCGAAGAACGCGCGCCACGGCACGAAAGTGATGTTCGTCTTCGCGCTGCTCGACAAGCAGGGCATGGCGCTGGCGGAACTGCCCGAGTACCTGGCGCGGGTTCCCTTCTACCGCGAGGTCTCGGAGCGGTTCATGGGTCTCGCGCCGGCGGCGCTTGCCGGCTGGCTCGTGGCCGAGCTCGCCCGGGCGGGCGCCATCTCGGTCACGGATGGCGTGATCCGTCCCACCATGGTGGCCTAGTCCCGCTACACTAGTCGAAACAACGAGGAGGATGACCGCCATGCCGGTCGTCGACGGGGTGCCCGATACGTTCCCCAAGCTCTTGCTGCGCCATGCCGAGGCGATCGGGGACCATCCCGCCATTCGCGAGAAGGACCTCGGTATCTGGCAGGCGTGGACGTGGCGCGAGATGCGCGACGAGGTCGAATGGCTCGCGTGCGGGCTTGCGCAAGCCGGACTCACGCGCGGCGCCCACATCGCGATCATCGGATCGAACCGGCCGCGGCTGTACTGGACCATCGTCGCCGCGCAGGCGCTGGGCGCGATCCCCGTTCCGTTCTACGAAGATGCCGCCTCCCAGGAGATGGTGTACGTCTTCCAGGATGCCGAGATCGCCTTCGCGGTGGTGGAGGACCAGGAGCAGGCCGACAAGCTCTTCGAGATCATCCCGCAGTGCCCGAAGTTGCAGCGCGTCTGGTTCGACGACCTGCGCGGATTGCGCAACTACACCCAGGGCGAGCTTGCGAGCTACGAGAAGCTTCGCGATGCCGGCCGTGCGAAGGCGGCCGCCGAGCCCGCGTTCTTCGGCGACGAGATCGCCAGGAGCACGGGGTCGGACACGGCGATCATGATGTACACGTCGGGCACGACCGGAAATCCCAAGGGCGTCGTGCTCTCCCACGACAACCTGATCCTCTCCAGCCGCGCGTATGCCGATCTCGAGGGGCTCCGCGACGACGAGGAGGTCCTCGCGTACCTGCCCATGGCGTGGATCGGCCAGAACCTCTTTTCCTACGCGCAATGGATGGTCGTGGGATTCCGCATCAATTGCCCCGAATCCGGCGACACGACGATGACGGACATGCGAGAGATCGGGCCGACCTATTACTTCGCGCCGCCGCGGGTGCTGGAAGCGCTCCTCACGCAAGTCACGATCCGCATGGAAGACGCGAGCTGGATCAAGCGGCGCATGTTCAATTACTTCATGGGGCTTGCGCGGCGCGTGGGCTCGCGCCTGCTCGATGGCAGGCCCGTCGCGCGGATCGATCGCATGCTCTACGCGATCGGGGGTCTCGCCGTCTATGCCCCGCTCAAGAACGCGCTCGGCATGTCGCGCATCCGCGTGGCCTATACCGCGGGTGAAGCCATCGGCCCGGACCTCTTCGTGTTCTATCGCTCGCTCGGGATCAACCTGAAGCAACTCTACGGCTCGACCGAGACCTCCGTCATGGTGTGCGTGCAGCCCAACGGCGAGGTGAAGCCCGACACGGTGGGGCCGCCAATGAGAGGCGTGGAGATCCGCGTGCTCGACACGGGCGAGATCGTGCTGCGATGCCCGGGCCTTTTCCGCGCGTACTACAAGAACGACGTCGCCACTCGCGAGGCGAAGGACGCGGAGGGCTGGTTCCGCACGGGCGACGCGGGCTACTTCGACGACACCGGGCACCTGAAGATCATCGATCGCGCCCGGGACGTGGGGAAGCTTTCAGACGGCACGCTGTTCGCCCCGAAGTACCTGGAGAACAAGCTGAAGTTCTTCCCCTACATCAAGGAGGCCGTCGCCTTCGGCCACGAGCGCCCCGCGGCCACCGCCATGATCAACATCGACGTGGAGGCGGTGGGTGACTGGGCCGAGCGCCGGGGCATCCCGTATTCCGGTTACACGGATCTCGCCGCCAAGCCGCCGGTGCGCGACCTCATCCGTGAATGCGTGGAGAAGGTGAACGCCGATCTTTCGCGCGACCCGAAGCTCTCCGGCAGCCAGATCCATCGATTCGTCGTGCTGCACAAGGAGCTCGATGCCGACGACGGCGAGCTCACCCGCACCCGGAAGGTGCGCCGCGGCTTCATCGGGGAGAAGTACGCGACGATCGTGGATGCGCTGTATTCGGGCACGGAGCGCTGCGTGGTCGAAGCGCAGGTCCGCTTCGAGGATGGCCGCGTGGGAATGATCCGCGCCGACCTCGCCGTGAATCCGGTGAAGACTTTCGCGCCACAGGCACTCGCCGCATGAACCTTCGCGAGCTCGAGCCGGGCACCGTCCACCGCAAGGTGGGCGAGCCGATCCTTTCCGTGGAGGGCGTGTCGCTCGCTTTCGGTGGCGTGAAGGCGCTCGCCGAGGTGAGCTTCGACGTCCGCGAGCACGAGATCCGCGCGATCATCGGCCCGAACGGCGCCGGGAAGAGCTCGATGCTGAACGTGATCAACGGCGTCTATCGCCCGCAGCAGGGACGCATCACCTTCCTCGGCGAGGCGCGCACGCACATGGAGCCGCACCGCTCCGCGCAGATGGGCATCGCCCGCACGTTCCAGAGCCTCGCGCTCTTCAAGGGCATGTCGGTGCTGGACAACATCCTCGCGGGGCGCAACCTCATGATGAAGCGAAACCTCCTCTGGCAGGCGCTTCGCCTCGGGCCGGCGCTTCGCGAGGAGATCGAGCATCGCAAGCGCGTCGAGGAGATCATCGATTTCCTCGAGATCCAGTACGTGCGCCGGACTCCGGTGGGCCGCCTTCCGTACGGACTGCAGAAACGCGTCGACCTGGGACGCGCGCTCGCCGCCGAGCCGCGCGTGCTGCTCCTCGACGAACCCATGGCCGGCATGAACGTCGAGGAAAAGCAGGACATGAGCCGCTTCATCCTCGACGTGAACGACGAGTTCGGCACGACAATCGTCCTCATCGAGCACGACATGGGCGTGGTGATGGACCTGTCGGACCGCGTGGTGGTGCTGGACTATGGCCGCAAGATCGCCGACGGGACGCCCGACGAGGTGCGCGCGAGCCAGGCCGTGATCGACGCCTACCTGGGAGTGAAGCACTGATGTCGCTCTCGGCGCGCAACGGGACGATCGCCTTCTTCGCGCTGCTGGTCGTGGCGGCCGTCTCGCCGATCGTCTTCGGCGAGACGAAGATACCCCAGTGGCTCGAAGTGGCCCTCGGCGGGCTGCTCACCGGCGTGCTTTATTCGCTCGTGGCCCTGGGCCTCGTGCTCATCTTCAAGGCCTCGGGCGTCTTCAACTTCGCCCAGGGCGCCATGGTGCTCTTCGCGGCGCTGACACTCGTGCGCTTCATGGAGAAGATGCCGCTCGCGGTCGCCATCGTCGCTACACTCGCCGTGATGGTGGCGCTCGCCTGGGTGATCGAGCGCGTGGTGCTGCGTCCGCTGGTGAACCAGGAAGGCATCGTGCTCTTCATGGCGACACTCGGCGTGGCGTACTTCCTCGAAGGCTTCGGCCAGGCTCTTTGGGGCAGCGACATCTACACGCTGCACGTGGGCATGCCGAAGGAGCCGAAGATCATCCTCGAGAGCGTCTTCGAGGGCGGCGTGCTGGTGGACATGGAGGATCTAGTCGCCGCGGTCATTGCCGCCACGCTGGTGGCGGCGCTCATGATCTTCTTCCAGAAGACGGCGACGGGCAGGGCGCTTCGCGCCGTCGCCGACGATCACCAGGCGGCGCAGTCCGTGGGCATTCCGCTGAATCGCATCTGGGTGATCGTGTGGAGCGTGGCCGGGCTCGTGGCACTCGTGTCGGGCATCGTGTGGGGATCGAAGCTGGGCGTGCAGTTCTCGATCTCGCAAGTGGCGCTCAAGGCGCTGCCCGTGGTGATCCTCGGCGGATTCACTTCAGTGCCCGGCGCCATCGTCGGCGGCCTGCTGATCGGGTTGGGAGAGAAGCTCTCCGAGGTCTACCTCGGGCCCACGCTGGGCGGTGGCATCGAGAACTGGTTCGCCTACATGCTGGCGCTCGTCTTCCTGCTGTTCCGCCCCGAGGGATTGTTCGGGGAGAAGATCATCGATCGCGTGTAGCCATGATCTATCGCGAAACCGGGCAGTTCAAGACAACCTACGCATCGGACCAGCAGCTCTTCCCGATCGTGCAGGACCGCGTCTTCGTGATCGGCTTCCTCGTGTTCGCGTTCGCCGTGGTGCCGTTCCTCGCGACCGAGTATTTCTTCCGCGCGATCCTCACGCCGTTCCTGATCCTGTCGATCGCGGCCCTGGGCCTCAACATCCTCGTGGGCTATTGCGGCCAGGTCTCGCTCGGCACCGGCGGATTCATGGCGGTGGGCGCCTATGCCGCCTACAACCTCGCGGTGCGCCAGCCCGACCTGAACCTCGTCGTGGTCTTCGTCCTCGCGGGACTCTGCTCGACCGTGGTGGGCGTGCTCTTCGGCATCCCAAGCCTTCGCATCAAGGGCTTCTACCTCGCGGTGGCCACCCTCGCGGCGCAGTTCTTCCTCGACTGGGCGTTCATCCGGATCCCTTGGTTCACGAACGACTCGTCCTCGGGGTCGGTGAGCGCGCCGCGCCTCGAGCTGTTCGGCCACACGATCCAGGGCCCCGCGCAGAAATACCTCTTCGTCCTCGCATTCGCGTGCGTCGCGGCGCTCGTGGCGCGCAACCTCACGCGGGGCGCCGTCGGCCGCTCGTGGATGGCCACGCGCGACATGGACGTGGCCGCCGAAGTGATCGGCATCCGTCCGCTCGCGGCGAAGCTTTCGGCCTTCGCGGTGAGCTCGTTCTTCGTGGGCGTCGCCGGTGCCCTCTGGGCGTTCGTCTACCTGGGATCCTGGGAGCCGCTCGCCTTCGACGTGAACCGCTCCTTCCAACTGCTGTTCATGGTGATCATCGGCGGATTGGGATCGATCCTCGGGTCGTTCCTGGGCGCGGCGTTCATCGTGATCCTGCCGCTTGCGTTGAACCAACTGCCCGGCGCGCTCGGCATTCCGTTGTCCACCGCAATGATCTCGGACATCGAGTCCATGGCCTTCGGGGCGCTGATCGTCTTCTTCCTGATCGTGGAGCCGCGCGGGTTGGCGCGCCTCTGGGCGATCGGAAAGGAGAAGCTGCGCCTGTGGCCCTTTCCGCACTGAAGCCGCAATGTTCCACACAACGAGGAGGATGAGCATGAAACACGCATTCCGCATGAAAGCGGCGGCCGTAGCGCTCGCCGTGGCAGGCATCACCGGCGTCGCGATGGACGCCGTGGCGCAATCCAACGAGATCTTCGTTCCGGTACTGGTCTACCGCACCGGCCCCTACGCCCCGAACGGGATCCCGTGGGCCAACGGGTTCGTCGATTACCTCAAGCTGGTGAACGCGCGCGACGGCGGCGTGAACGGCGTGAAGATCGCCTTCGAGGAGTGCGAAACGGGCTACGCCACGGACCGCGGCGTCGAGTGCTACGAGCGCCTGAAGAGCAAGAAGCCCGTGGCGTTCTCGCCGCTGTCCACGGGAATCAGCTACGCGCTCATCGACAAGGTGCCCAACGACCACATCGTGCTCATCACCGCGGGTTACGGCCGCGCCGACTCCGTGGATGGCGCCGACTTCAAGTACGTGTTCCCGATGATGGGCACCTACTGGGAAGCCGCCGACATCCTCGTGCAGCACGTGAAGAAGAAGGGCAGCCTCAAGGGCAAGAAGATCGCGCTCGTCTACCACGACTCGCCCTACGGCAAGGAACCGATCCCGGTGCTCGAGGAGGAGGCGAAGCGCGAGGGCTTCGAGCTCATCAAGCTTCCCGTGACCTCGCCCGGCGTCGAGCAGAAGGCCACGTGGCTGCAGATACGCCAGCAGCGTCCCGACTATGTGTTCCTGTGGGGATGGGGCGTAATGAACTCCACCGCCATCAAGGAAGCGATCGCCGTGGGCTATCCGCGCCTGCAGATGTACGGAGTGTGGTGGTCGGCGGCCGAACCCGACGTCATTCCGGCCGAGATGGCCGCGAAGGGCTACAACGGCCTTGCGCTCGGCCATTCCGCCGAGAAGACCAACCCCATCCACAAGGACATGATCAAGTACCTGTACGACAAGGGGCAGGGCACGGCGCAGGGCAAGGACGAGGTGGGCAGCGTGCTCTACAACCGCGGCATGCTCTCGGCGATGCTCACGGTCGAGTCGATCCGCACGGCGCAGAAGAAGTACGGCAACCGCGTCGTGACGGGCGACGAGGTGCAGTGGGGCGCGGAGCACCTGAATATCGACAATGCGCGGCTGAAGGCGCTGGGCGTCGAGGGGATGATGCAGCCGGTGAAGACCTCCTGTACCGACCACGAGGGCATGCACAAGGCGCGCATCCACACGTGGGACGGCTCGAACTGGAGCTACACGTCGGACTGGTACACGGCGGACGACAAGCTGCTGCGTCCCATGATCACGCAGTCGGCCGACAAGTACGCCGCGGAGAAGAAGTTCCCGAAGCGCGACTGCGCGAAGGAAAGCTGAGCGCGTGAACGCGCTGGCGAAACCCCTCGCCTCGAGCCCGCCATTGCTCGAGGTGAACGGCATCGAGGTGATCTACAACCACGTGATCCTCGTGCTGAAAGGGGTTTCGCTTTCCGTCCCGGACGGCGGCATCGTCGCCCTCCTGGGCGCCAACGGCGCGGGCAAGACCACGACCCTGAAGGCCATCTCGAACCTGCTCCACGCGGAGCGGGGCGAGGTGACCAAGGGCACGATCCATTTCGGCGCCGATCGCATCGACCGCCTCAATCCCTCGGAGCTCGTGAAGCGCGGCGTGATCCAGGTGATGGAGGGCCGCCATTGCTTCGCGCACCTCACGATCGAGGAAAACCTGCTCACCGGCGCCTACACGCGCAGCGTGCCGCGCTCCGAGATCCGCGCGGACCTGGAGCGGGTGTACGAATTCTTTCCCCGCCTCAAGCAGCGGCGCACCGCGCTCGCGGGTTACACCTCGGGCGGCGAGCAGCAGATGACCGCCATCGGGCGCGCGCTCATGGCGCGGCCGCGGATGATCCTCCTGGACGAGCCGTCCATGGGGCTTGCGCCGCAGATCGTCGAGGAGATCTTCGAGATCGTGAAGAACCTCAACACGGCCGGAAAGGTGAGCTTCCTCCTCGCCGAGCAGAACACCATGGTGGCGCTGCGGTTCGCCGACTTCGGCTACATCCTCGAGAATGGCCGCGTCGTGCTCGAAGGATCGGCGAAGGCGCTCTCGGATAACGAGGACGTGAAGGAGTTCTACCTCGGGATCTCGAGCGGGGGACGGCGCAGCTTCCGCGAGACCAAGCACTACCGGCGCCGCAAGCGCTGGCTTGCCTAGGCAACCTGGTGGCGGATTCCTACGACGCGCTCGAGACCCGCGCTCGCGCCGATCGCGAACGCGACCTCTTTTCGCGCCTTGCCGCCCAGCTCGCCCATGCGAAAGCCCATTCGGCGTTCTATCGCGAGGCTTTCGCAGCCATCGATGTCGCGCGCATCGACTCGCGCGCGGCGCTTGCGACGTTGCCGGTCACGCGCAAGGCGCAGTTGGTCGAGATCCAGTCGCGGTCGCGGCCCTTCGGTGGATTGAACGCGACGCCGCCCTCGGGACTGGCTCGCATCTTCGCTTCGCCGGGGCCGATCTACGATCCCGAGGGGCGGGGAGCCGACTTCTGGCACACGGCGCGCGGGCTCTTCGCGGCCGGATTCCGCAAGGGCGACGTGGTGCTCAACTGTTTCTCGTACCACCTCACGCCCGCGGGCAGCATGTTCGAGACGGGCCTGCATCAGCTGGGCTGCGCGGTCATTCCCGGAGGCGTGGGGCAGACTGAAATGCAGGCGCAGGCGATCGCGGACCTGAAACCCACGGGTTACGTGGGCACGCCGTCGTTCCTCAAGATGATCCTCGAGAAATGCGACGAGCTTCGGCTCGATTCGACGTCGCTCGTGCGCGCCCAGGTTTCGGGCGAAGCGTTCATGCCCGCGGTGCGCGTGTTCCTCGAGGGGCGCTCGATCGCCGCATACCAGGCCTACGGCACCGCCGACCTCGGGGTCGTCGCGTACGAGTCGCCGGCGCGCGAGGGCCTCATCGTTAGCGAGGAGCGGATCGTCGAGATCGTGCGGCCCGGCACCGGCGATCCCGTGGGCGAAGGCGAGGTGGGCGAAGTCGTCGTGACCCCTTTCAATCGCGACTATCCGCTGGTGCGATTCGCCACCGGCGATCTTTCAGCGGTGCTGGCGGGCGAAAGCGCCTGCGGCCGCACCAACGTGCGCGTCCGTGGATGGATGGGACGCGCGGACCAGGCGACCAAGGTCCGGGGCATGTTCGTGCACCCGCACCAGGTGGCCGAGGTGCTTCGTCGCCACGGGTTCGCGCGCGCAAGGCTCGTGGTTGCGAACGAATCCGGCGAGGATCGCATGACGTTGCGGATCGAGGCGGCGGGCGCCGGCAACGAAGCGGCGGGGCCCGCTGTCGAAGCCAGCGTTCGCGAGGTCCTCAAGGTGCGCGGAGAGGTCCAGTTCGTGGCCCCGGGGAGCCTTCCCAACGACGGCAAGGTGATCGAGGACGCGCGCGCCTATTCGTAGGCCCGGACAATTCTCGTAACAGGCTGATATAGCGGGGGAAATAAGGGGATTGCGGAATGGTCCATTGCGCCCCATCTGCTTTGTTTGATAAGACCTACCCGGTGGGCTAAACTTATCGGCTTTTGGTGGCCGTCCCGTCCGGGATTCGCGAGCCGCCTTAAAGCCAGCAGCGAGGATCAATTGGCGAGCAAACCGAAAACCCTGTCCGAAGCCGAGCTCATCAAGATGCCGAAGGCGGACTACATGAATGCGGCGCAACTCAAGTTCTTCCGGGAGCGCCTGATGGACCTGCAGCGGCAGCTGCGCGAAAACGCGGGCGCAACGACGGAGCACCTTCGCGAGCTCTCCTTCGCTCCCGATCCGGCGGACCGCGCCACGCTCGAGGAAGAGCACGCGCTCGAGCTTCGCACCCGCGATCGCGAGCGCAAGCTCTTGAAGAAGATCGACCAGGCCCTGGCTCGCATCGAAGACGGCAGCTACGGTTACTGCGAGGAGACGGGCGAGCCCATCGGCATCCAGCGCCTGCTCGCGCGCCCCACGGCCACGCTCACGATCGAGGCCCAGGAACGCCGGGAGATGAAGCAGAAGCTCTACGGCGAGTAGGTCCGTCCGCTTTTCATTTTGTTTCGTCGCAATTTGCATCGATAGGGGTCAAGGGGCCGGTCCTATAATCGGGCGATGAGCGCGACGAGCCCATGAGTGCGAAGAGCCAATGACTGCGAAGACCTTGGCGGCCGCAGTCCAGCCCGCCGCGCTAACCGCGATTTCCACCGACAGCGCCGGCCTCGACGCGGGCGACGTCCGCGTGCCCGTGAAGGACGGCTCGATCGCCGCGTATTACGCGAAGCCCGGGGGCGGGAAGAATCTCCCGATCGCGCTCCTCGTCCACGAGATCTGGAGCGTGCACGAATACTTCAGGGACTTGTGCCGGCGCCTCGCGAAGCTGGGATACCTCGCGGTCGCGCCCGATCTTTTCGGCCGCCAGGGCGACGTGACGGAACTCGGGCGCGACGACATCTTTCCCAAGGTGGTCTCCCGCGTGCCCGATGCACAGGTGATGGCCGATCTCGACGCCGCCGCATCGTGGGCGGCGGCCAACGGCGGGGACATCGCACGGTTCGGCGCCACGGGATTCTGCTGGGGCGGCCGGATCATGTGGCTCTATGCGGCGCACAGCAACCGGTTGAAGGCGGGTGTCGCCTGGTACGGAAAGGTCGAAGGGGCACCGGACGAATTGCATCCGCGGCATCCCATCGATGTGGCGAGCGACCTGCAGGCGCCGGTGCTGGGGCTTTATGGCGGCGCGGATGCGGGAATTCCCAACGACGGCGTCGATCGCATGAGCGCGGCGCTGAAAGCCGCGGGCAAGCCTTCGCAGATCCACGTCTATCCGGACGCACCCCACGCGTTCCACGCCGACTACCGGCCGAGCTATCGCAAGGAAGCTGCCGAGGACGGATGGCGGCGCATGCTCGACTGGTTCAAGCGTCACGGCGTGGCCTGATTACCGCGCGGCCGGGCATCGCAACGTGAAGCCGGAACTGGTGCACTCGCGCCGCGATGTCTCGGGCGAGCTTCGGCGCGTGCTCGAGGAGAAGACGCTCCGCACGGTGTTCCAGCCGATCTTCGGATTCCGCGAAGGCCACATCGTCGGCTACGAGGCGCTCGTGCGCGGTCCCGAGGGCTCGCCGCTGCAGACACCCACGGAGCTTTTCGCGGCCGCCGTTGAAGAGGGCGTGGCGATCGAGCTCAACATGCTCTGCGTCCAGCAGATCCTGCGCGCGTTCGCCGAGCGCGAGCTCGCCGGGAGCCTCTTCCTCAACGTGTCGCCGCGCCTCATCGCGCGCGAGGGCTTCCAGCGGGATCGCGCCGCCAGGTTCCTCGAGGCGTTGGGCATCGACCCGGCCCGTGTCGTGATCGAGTTGACCGAGGACTACCCGACGCTCGATTTCGAACGCGTGCACGAGTCGCTGATGCTCTACCGGTCCATGGGATGCCGCGTGGCGATCGACGACCTGGGCGAAGGGTTCGCGAGCCTGAGGCTCTGGTCGCAATTGCGCCCCGAGTACGTGAAGGCCGACAAGCATTTCGTCACGGGCATCTCCGACGATCCCGTGAAGATGCAGTTCCTGCGCGCGATCCAGCACATCGCCGAGAACAGCGGCTCGCTCGTGATCGCCGAGGGCATCGAGAACGCGGCCGACTTCAAGATCGTGAAGGAGATCGGCATCGCGTGCGGCCAGGGATGGTTCATCGGCCGTCCGGCCGAGAGGCCCGCCGACACGCTCACGGTCGATGCGCAGCTCGCGAATGCCGATGCGCGCGTGCCGGTGCCGCCCGCGGCGCGGCTTCGCGCCGGAACCGAACCGTCGGCCCATGACTTCGTGCGAGCCGTGGATCCTGCGAATCCGAAAGATACCCTCGGAGCGATCCTGGACCGCTTCGCGGCGTCGCCTTCGCTCGCCGCGATTCCCGTGGTGGGCGCGGCGGGCGTCGAAGGCGTCGTTTCGCGAGCGTGGCTCGAGATCGCCCGCGCGGGCGCCACGGCGCAAGCGTTGCGCGCGCGGGCCTGCATCGAGCTCGCGGATCGCACGCCCATCGAGGTCGAGGCCGGACTCGACCTCGCGGCGCTCACCGCGATGCTCGTCGAATCGGACGCGCAACGCGTGGCCGACGGCTTCGTGATCCTCTCGAAGGGGCGCTATCTCGGCATGGGCTCGTGCACCGACGTGATGCGTTCCCTGCAAGGCTCGCGCGTGCTCGCGGCGCGCTACACGAACCCGCTTACGCTGCTGCCGGGGCAAGTTCCCATCAACGAGCACCTGGAGCGCCTGCTGGCCGGGCACGTCGCGTACACCGCGTGGCTCGTCGAGATCGACCAGATGCGCGGCTTCAACGACAGCGAGGGATTCGCCGCGGGCGACGCGCTGATCCATGCCACCGCACGCTTGCTGGAAGAGGCATGCCAGCACGGCGTGGATTTCGCGGGACACGTGGCCGGCTGCCGGTTCGTGATGCTCGTGCAAAGCGAGGATTGGAAGGCGCGCGCGCAGGGATTGCTCGAAGCCTTCGCGGGAGAGCTCGCCACGCACCTGCCCGAGGCGGCGCGCGAGCGGGGCTACTTCACGGTGAAGCGCCGCGACGGGCGCGACTACGTGAGGCCGCTACCCAAGCTCGCGATCGGAATCCTGCCGGTGTTGCCCGGGGTCTTCGAGTCGCGCCACGAAGTGATCGCGGTGGCCAAGCGCGCCGCGGAAAAGGCGCAGGCGCAGACCGCGAGCGCGATCTACGTGGACCAGGACCTGGGCAACGCCTATCCGCAGTCGTTGCTCTTCGACAACGACGAGAACTAGGAAGCGCTTAGCGCTTGCGCCAGCGCTGCCAGCGTTCCTTGCCCGCGAAGACGGCGATGGAGTCGGCGACGTCGGCGTTTTCCTCGCGATCGAACGAGGGTGCGAGGAGCGCGTCGAGCTCGGCCTGGGAGTGCAATGGGAACGGCGGCCCGCGCTCGCCCGCATCCAGGAAGAAGAATCCCACGAGCGATCCGCCGCGCGCGACGAGCTCGCCCATGCGCCGCGACCAGTCGGGCCAAAGGCGCCGGGGCAATGCGCACAGGAATGCCCGCTCGTACACCAGCTCGAAGGGCTCGCCCGCGATCGGCGCGAAGACATCGCCCCGGCGCACGCGATCGCCGTGAGGGCCGAGCACCGCGCGGGCCGCGGCCACCGCTTCGGCGCTGAAGTCGAGGCCCGTGACGTTCCATCCGCTCTCGGCGAGGAAACGAACGTCCCACGCGCTACCGCATCCCGGCACGAGCGTGCGGCGGGGAGCGGGAGCGGACGCGACGAATTCGCGCAATCGCACCGGGACCTTGCCGGCGTCCCAGGGGGCGAAGCGCGCTTCGTAGCGAAGGTCCCAGAAATCCGGGTCCGCCGGGTCTCGCTTCGGAAATTCGGGAGTGGCCACGGCCAGATGGTAGCGCCGAACGGCTATACTCCGACCGATCCTCGCGCTCAACTTCATGAAGCATCTCCTGCTCGCGGCGGCCGCGTGCCTCGCGCTCGCCGCCTGCACTTCTGGACCCGAGGCTCCGCGCTCCCGCATCGCGCTCGAGACCTGCCGCCTGCAGGGAATCGACAGCGCCGCGCGTTGTGGCACCTATGAAGTCTGGGAAGATCGCGACGCGAAAGCGGGGCGGCGCATCAAGCTCAACATCGCGATCATCCCGGCGCGCATCGGCACGCGCGAGCCCGACCCGGTCTTCGTGTTCGCAGGAGGCCCGGGGCAGGGCGCGGTCTCGCTCGCGGCCCAGGTGCAGACGCTTTTCTCGCGCCTGAACGACACGCGCGACGTGGTGCTCATCGACCAGCGCGGGACGGGACACTCTCATCCGCTCGAGTGCAAGGACGAGCAGCGCCAGCCGTTGCAGGCGATGTTCGAGGACACGCTGCCGGAAAGACTGGTGGAACGCTGCCTCGCGCGCCTCGATGCGGATCCGCGCCTGTACGTCACCTCGATCGCGGTCGAGGATTTCGACGAGGTACGCGATGCGCTGGGCTACGGCCGCATCAACCTCTGGGGCGCGTCCTATGGCACGCGCATGGCGCTCGAGTACCTGCGCCGCCACGGCGACCACGTGCGAAGCGTCGTGCTGGACGGCGTTGCGCCCGCCACGATGAAGCTGCCGCTTTCCTTCGTGTCCGACGGCGAGGCGGCGCTCGCCAAGCTCATCGACTCCTGCGCGGCCGAGCAGCGCTGCAACAGGAACTACCCGAAGCTCCGGGAGGCCATCGAGTCCATGAAGGGCCGGCTCGCCCGCTCGCCGGCCCGCGCCGCGATCCAGGACCCGCGCACCGGGGAGCGCGCGGACATCAAGGTGAACGAGAGCGTGTACCTCTCGGGGCTTTTCCGCCCGCTCTACATCGCCGAGCTCGCAAGCCTGCTGCCGAACGGCGTATTCGCGGCGGCCCGGGGCGACTTCAATCCGCTCCTCGCGCAGAACCTCGAATTCGTGGACGACGTGTCGGAGAACCTCGCCGTCGGCCTGCACTTGTCGGTGTTGTGCGCCGAGGACATACCGAGGATCACGCAAGAGGACCTGGCGCGCGCGTCGAGCTCGTTCTTCGGCACCGCGCTTGTCGACGATTTCCTTCGCGCGTGCGCGCATTGGCCGCGGGGAAAGGTTCCGGCGGATTTCTACGACGCCGTCCGCTCCGACGTGCCGGTGCTGATCTTGTCGGGTGGAATCGACCCAGCCACGCCGCCGCATCACGCGGAATTGGTCGCTGCGACCCTCCCGAGATCGCGGCATTTCGTGGCGCCGCAGATCGGGCATGGCGTGAGCCTGCATGGTTGCGCGCCGCGGCTCATCGAATCGTTCGTGCGCGCGGGCAATGCCGACGCGCTCGACGGGAAGTGCCTCGAGAAGATTCCGCGGCCCCTTTTCATGCCGCCGCTCGCCTCGTCCCATGATTGAGACCCAGGGTCTCGCCAAGGCCTTTGGCCCGGTCCAGGCCGTGCGCGACGTGACGTTCTCCGCCGCCGATGGTGCGATCACGGGCCTGCTGGGGCCCAACGGCGCCGGAAAGACGACGACGCTGCGCATGATCGGCACGCTGGTCACCCCGACCCACGGCCACGCCAAGGTGGACGGAATCGACTCTGCCGCGAACCCGCTCGCGGTGCGCGCACGCATCGGAGTCCTTTCGGATGCGCGCGGCTTGTATTCGCGCCTCACCGCCCGCGAGAACATCGCCTACTACGGGGAATTGCGCGGCATGGCCTCGGAGGCGGTGGATCGCGCCGTGGAGCGGCTCGCGCAGCTTCTCGACTTGTCGGCGTTGCTCGACCGGCGCACCGACGGCTTTTCCCAGGGCGAGCGAATGAAGGTCGCCATCGCGCGAACGCTGGTGCACGACCCGCCCAACGTGCTTCTCGACGAGCCCACCAACGGCCTCGACGTCATGACCACGCGCAGCGTGCGCGAGGTGATCCGGCGATTGCGCGATGCGGGCAAGTGCGTCGTGTTCTCGAGCCACGTCATGCAGGAAGTCTCGGCGCTCTGCGACACGATCGTGATCGTCGCGAGGGGCAACGTCGTGGCGCAGGGCACGGCGGCGCAATTGCTGGAGCAAAGCGGCCGCGCCAATCTCGAGGATGCCTTCGTCGATCTCGCGGGCGAGGAGGTGGTGCCATGAGGCGGCCGCTCCTCACCGTGTATCGCAAGGAGCTTCGCGACGCGCTTCGCGACCGGCGCACGGCGCTCATGATCTTCATCGCCTCGGTGGTCACGGGCCCGCTCATGCTGGTGCTGATGGCGCAGTTCGTCTCCAACCAGCAGGAGAAGGCCACGAACCTCAAGGTGCTCATCGCAGGCGAGGAGCGCGCGCCGGAGCTTGTGAATTTCTTCCAGCGCCACGACGTCGAGATCGAAACGGCGCCCAAGGACTACGAGGCGCGCATCCGCCAGGGACTCACGGACGCGGTCATCGTCGTGCCCGCGGACTTCGAGGAAAAGCTGGCCTCCGCCGATTCCGCGCACGTGGATCTCGTGTTCGACGATTCGCGAACGGACGCGGGCCCGGCGATCCAGCAGGCCGAAAGGCTGCTGCGCGCCTTCAACCAGGAAACGGGAACGCTGCGGATGATCGCGCGGGGCGTGAGCCCCGGCCTCGTGCAGCCGGTGAAAGTCGAGCGCGTCAACACCGCCACGCCGCGCCAGCGCGGCGCGCTGATCCTTTTCATCTTTCCGGTGTTCGCCATCCTCGCGCCGATCCTGGGCGGCCTGACGATCGCCATCGACTCGACCGCGGGCGAGCGCGAGCGCGGGTCGCTCGAGCCCCTGCTCGCCAATCCCGTTCCCGCGCGAGAATTCGCCATCGGCAAGTGGCTCGCCGCATGGACGCTCGCATGTTCCGTGGCGGTGCTGACGCTATCGGGCTTCGCCGCCGCGTCCGTGCTCTACGCGCAGAAGAAGATTCTCGCGTTGCAGGCGATCGGCGCCCCGGAACTCGGCCAGTTCATCCTGATCCTCGTGCCCTTCGCAGCGATGACCTCGGCGCTCACGATGATGATCTGCACGTTCGGACGCTCGTATCGCGAAGCGCAGACCTACATGAGCTACCTCGTCTCGGTGATCTCGTTCGTCCCGGTGACCGTGATGCTCACCGGGCTGAAGGATGCGCAGTGGCAACTCGCGGTGCCCATGCTCGCGCAGCAGGCGGTGCTGGGCCGCGTGATGCGCGGCGATGCGTTGGGGCCGATCGACTACCTGGTGCCAGCAGCCGTCGCGGTTGTCGTGGCGGGTATCTGCCTCGCGGGCGTCGCACGCCAGCTCACCAACGAGCGGATCGTCTTCGGCCGCGCCTAGTGGATCTCGCTCCGCTCTTCGCGCCCGGCGGCACGCTCGACAAGGCCGTTCCGGGATTCAGGCACCGTCCGCAGCAGGCGGAATTCGCGCAGGCCGTCCTCACGGCCATCGAAACGGGCAGCGTGCTGATCGCGGAGGCGGGCACCGGCACCGGCAAGACCTTCGCGTATCTCGTGCCGGCGCTGCTCTCGGGCGGCCGCGTCATCGTGTCCACGGGCACCAAGACGCTCCAGGACCAGCTCTACCACCGCGACCTTCCGCTCGTGCGCCGGGCGCTCTCGGCGACTGTCGACGTGGCGTTGCTCAAGGGCCGCGCGAACTACGTGTGCCTGCACCACCTGGAGCTGTCCGCATCGCAGGGAACGTTCGGCGCGCGCGAGGAAGCGCTGGAGCTGCAGAAGATCCGCCGCTTCGCGGCCACCACCATGACCGGCGACCGCAGCGATTGCGCCGATGTCCCGGAATCGTCCACCGCCTGGTCTCGCGCGACGTCCACGCGCGAGAACTGCCTCGGTTCGGCGTGCCGCTACTACCAGGATTGCTTCGTCATGAAGGCGCGCAAGCGCGCTTCCGAGGCCGACGTGATCGTGGTGAACCATCACCTGTTCTTCGCCGACGTCGTATTGCGCGACGAGGGCCTGGCCGATTTCCTCCCCGCGGCGGACACGGTGATCTTCGACGAGGCCCACCACCTGCCCGATATCGCGCGGCTTTTCTTCGGGCAGTCGCTTTCGACCGCGCAGCTGCTCGAGCTTGCGCGCGACACGAGGCTCGCCGAGGCGCAGCACGCGAAGGAGGGCACGCAGCTCGGCGACGCGGCCACGGCGCTGGAGAAAGCGGCGCGCGACCTTCGCCTTTCGCTGGGGCCCATGCTCGGACGCGTGGCCCTCACGGCGCTCAAGACGCGAGAGGCTTTCGACGCAGCCCTGGGGGACGTGGCCAAGCAGCTTTCCACGCTGAGGGAGAGGCTCGTCGCGCAGGAGGAGCGCGCCGAGGAGATCCGCAATTGCCGCATCCGCGCCGACGAATGCATCGCGCGCGTCGTGGAATGGCGCGAATCGGGCGACCGGCCGCGGGAAGACGCGTACGGCGAGGCCTCGGGTCCCGACATCGTCCGCTGGATCGAATCCTATCCGCAGTCGGCGGTGCTCTACGCCACGCCGCTCGACGTGGGCCGCATCTTCCAGGCGCAGGTGAAGGACGAGCGCCGCGCATGGGTCTTCACGTCGGCTACGCTTTCCGTGAACGGCGACTTCACTCATTACGAGCGAGAGATGGGACTTGCCGGCGCCCAGACACACTCGTGGCCGAGTCCGTACGACTTCGAACGCCAGGCGCTTCTCTACGTGCCCGAGGGATTGCCCGATCCCAACTCCGAGGGGTACGTGGAGGCGGTGATCGAGGCGGCGTGGCCCGTGGTGCGCGCCAGCCACGGCCACGCGTTCCTGCTCTTCACGAGCCTGCGCGCGATGGATCGCGGCCACGACCTCGTCCTGGCGCGGCTGAAGACCGAAGGCCTCGAGTGGCCGCTCCTGCTGCAGGGAAGCGGATCGAAGAACGAGCTGCTGGAGCGCTTCCGGCGCTCGCCGAACGCGATCCTCGTCGGATCGCAGTCGTTCTGGGAAGGCGTGGACGTGAAAGGCGAGCAGCTATCCGTGGTCGTGATCGACCGGCTTCCGTTCAATCCGCCCGACGATCCGGTGCTGGCCGCCAACATCGAGCGCATCAATCGCGCGGGCGGCAACGCGTTCATGGACTACCAGGTGCCGCGCGCGGTGATCTCGCTCAAGCAGGGCGCGGGGCGCCTCATCCGCGACGAGGCCGACCGGGGCGCGCTCGTGATCTGCGACCCGCGCCTCGTGGAGAAATCCTATGGAAGGCGAATCTGGCGGGCGCTGCCGCCGTTTCGCCGCACGCGAAAGCTGGAGGAGGTGGAGGCGTTCTTCGCGCGAACGCCCCCGGATCCGGTCAACGCGTCGGAACGAACTTCCAACCCTCGGGACAAGTAGCGACCTTCGGGTAGTACGCCCTGGAAGACACGCAGTAGTTCATGTAGGCCGGAGCTTCCGTGGGCGCGCCGGCTGCGTTCGGGTCGACCTCGGTGGTCGGCGCCGGCGGCTCCATCGATCCCTCAGGGTAGGCGCCCGGGTCCGCCGGATACGACGGATACGCAGCCCCATAGCCCGGATAGTAGTAATCGTACGGATAGCCCCAGTACCACGGGCCCCAGACCCACGGCGCGCCGAAGTAGAAGCCCACCGTCGTGTGATACGGGTAGTACCCGTGAGAGTGGCCGCCGTGCCAATAGCCGCCGCCGTGATACGAGCCGCCGTGGTACGAGCCACCGTGCCCGCCGCTCCAGCCGCCATGCCCACCGCTCCACGAGCCGTGGCTACCGCCACCTCCACCGCCCATGTGCGAGGCGGCCTGCGCCGAACCCAGCGCCAGGCCTCCCGCCGCCATTACCGCCACCGCCAAAATCCGGATCGTTCTCATGTGTCGAACTCCTTCTGTACGCAGTGTACGCATCACGTTCCGTTAAACGCGCGTACCCCCTGTTTGGATGACAGGATTGGCGAAGGGTTCAGGCCGCCGCTGGCAAACAGACCCGGGCTTCCAGTCCGCCGCCCTCGCGGGCCACGAGGTCCAGGGTGCCCCCATGGATCGCCGCGACGCGGTCGGCGATGGCAAGGCCCAGGCCAGCGCCGGACGAGCCGCTGCGCGCTTCGTCGCGCCGGGTGAAGGGCTCCTTCAGCCTCTCCACCATCTCGGGCGGGATCCCCGGGCCGCGGTCCAACACGGACAGGATGACGCGGCCATCGTCGCGACGGGTGCTCACGATGATCTCGCCGCCGGCGTGGCGCGCCGCGTTGGCGAGGAGGTTGTCGGTGAGGCGCTGCATCGCGAGCGGCCGCAGCATCAGCAACGGCACCTCCGCGAGGTCGCAGCGAACCTGAAGGCCTCCGCGAGCCGCGCGCTCGGCGCAGCTGCGCGCGAGCTCCGAGAGGTTCACGGGGGCGAGCGTCTCGGCGGCTTCGCTGCGCATGAAGTCGATGAACTGGTCGATGATCGCGTTCATCTCGCCCACGTCCTCGATCATCGCGTGCTGCGCCGCGTCGTCGACCTTGCCTTCGAGCATTTCGACCTCGAGGCGCAATCGCGAAAGCGGCGTGCGCAGGTCGTGCGAGACGCCGGCGAGGAATGTGGAGCGGTCGCGTTCGTTCTTGCGCAGGTCGTCCTTCATCTGGTTGAAGGCGCGGGTAAGGGCGCGGATCTCCGATGGACCGGTCTCCGTGATCGTGGGGGGATCGGCTCCCTGGCCGAGCTTGACCGCCGCGCGCGCGAGATCGCCGAGCGGACGGTTGAAGCGCCACACGATGAAGAAGGTGCCGAGGATCGCGATCACGAGGCCCGTGATGCCCCACTCGATGAACGCCGTGGACGGATCGCGCTCGATGCGCCCGCGCGGGAACGCCACCCAGAAATCGCGCTCGCCCGTGGGCAGCCGCACCCAGAAGGTCTGGGGCCTGGGCCGCGGCTTGCCCTCATCGGGAGGCTCCGCGGGCCCGCGAACGTAGACGTCGGCTTGCGGCCCGAAGAGCTCGCGGATGCGCTCGCGGAACATCTGCACCGCGGGAACGTCGCCCGCGGGACGCATCTGCTCCGTGCCGCGCACGGGCGAGATGCGGATGCCTTCCTTCTCTGCGATGCGGTTGATGAATTCCTGCTGCTGCTGCGCGGTCATCGTCTGCAGGGCCGCGCTGATCGTCTTCAGGTGGCTCACGAAGAGGCCCACGCCGAGCGCCTGGCGGGGCTGCGTGACATATTCGTGCAGGAACCAGATGGCCGCGGCCTGCGAGAGCACCATCGCCCCGATGAGGACCACCAGCGTCCGCCCCAGCAGCGAACGCGGGAACAGCGTCATTTCTGCGGCAGGCCGTCGGGGATGAAGACGTAGCCGAAACCCCAGACGGTCTGGATGAACCGCGGCTGCTGGGGATCCTCGCCGAGGAGCTTGCGCAGGCGCGAGACCTGCACGTCGATGGAGCGGTCGTAGCTCTCGTGTTCGCGGCCGCGCGCGAGGTCCATGAGCTTGTCGCGCGACATGGGCTCGCGCGGATGCGTCGCGAGCGCCTTCAGCAGCGAGAATTCGCCCGTGGTGAGCGGGATCGGCGTTCCGTCGCGGGTGAGGGCGCGGCTCGCCAGATGCAGCGCGAACGGGCCGAACTCCACGATCTTGAGCTCCGCGCTCGGCGCGCCCGGCGTCTGCGACGGGCCTTGCCGGCGCATCACGGCGTGGATGCGGGCGACCAGCTCGCGCGGATTGAAGGGCTTCGCCAGGTAGTCGTCGGCACCCATCTCGAGGCCCACGATGCGGTCCACGTCGTCGCCCTTGGCCGTGAGCATGATGATGGCGATGTGGTTGTCGTCGGAGCGCAGGCGCCGGCAGATCGCCAGGCCGTCCTCGCCGGGGAGCATGAGGTCGAGCACCATCAGGTCGTAGCGCACGCGCTGGAGCTGGCGGTCCATCGAAGGCGAGTCGGCGACTGTGTCCACGGCGAAGCCCTGCTCGCCCAGGTAGCGCTTGAGCAAATCGCGCAGGCGCAGGTCGTCATCGACGACCAGGATCTTCTGGCGTTGGGTCTGCATGGAGGAAAATGGTAGCAGCGTCGCCGCGAACCCGTAGGAACCCCTTACAAGTTGTTACCACTATGGAGTCTTTCGAGTGCATCCTCGCTCGAGGTCGCGCGTTGGTCGCTGTAGCACGGGCCAGTGCCCGTCGCCAACGATCCGATACGAAAGGAAGATCCAAATGAAACTCACTGCCACGCTCGCCGCGCTGGGCCTCGCCCTCGCCGCGACCGTTTCCATGGCCGCGGATACGGGCTCCACTTCCACGGACGCCCAGAAGGCCCAAGCGGCCGCCGCACGCTTCAAGAAGATCGACACCGACGGTGACGGCAAGATCAGCCGGGCCGAAGCCCAGGCCAATGCGCCGCGCCTTTTCGCGCACTTCGATGAAATCGATACCAACAAGGACGGCTTCGTCACGCCCGACGAGATGAAAGCCGCCCGGGCGAAGCGCCAGGCCGCCGCCGCAGCCAAGTGACAGCCCGATGAGGCTGCTCGTAGCCGCTGCACTGCTCGCCGCCGCGTCTTTCGGCGCGGCGGCCGGGCCTATCGGCTACGACGGCGCGCGGCACCTCCTCAATCGCACGGGCTTCGGCGCGACCGACGAGGAGATCTGGAAGTACGCGCCACTCGATCGTGCGGCTGCCGTCGATCGCATCCTCGCGAGCGCGCGACGTGAAGCGACAGTCAAGCCCCCGGAGTTCGTCGACGCGCCCTTCGAGCCGTACTACAAATTCCGGCAGATGAGCGCCGAGGACCGCATGGCGGCGCAGCGCAAGCTCGTCGAGCAGGGATTCGAGCTGCGCGCGTGGTGGCTGCACGAGATGCTGGTCACGCCGAGTCCCGCCACCGAGCGCATGACGCTCTTCTGGCACAACCACTTCGCGACGAGCCAGCAGAAGGTACGCTCGAGCCAGCTCATGTACCGGCAGAACGCGCTCATCAGGAGCGAGGCGCTCGGCAACTTCGGCACGATGCTGCACGCGGTCGCCAAGGATCCGGCGATGCTCGTGTGGCTCGACAACGCGGGCAACCGCAAGCAGGCGCCCAACGAGAACTTCGCGCGCGAGGTGATGGAGCTCTTCACGCTGGGTGAAGGCCACTACGGCGAACGCGACATCAAGGAAGCGGCGCGCGCCTTCACCGGGTGGAGCATCGACCGGGAGACGGGCACCTTCATGTATCGCCGCATGTGGCACGACTACGGCGAGAAGACCGTGCTCGGAAGGACCGGCAATTTCGACGGCGACGACGTCCTCGATATCCTTCTCGCGCGCCCCGAGACCGCGCAGTTCATCTCCACCAAGCTCTGGCGCGAGTTCGTCTCGCCCGAGCCCGACCGGAAGGAGATCGAGCGGCTGGCCGCCGTCTTCCGCGATTCACGCTACGAGGTGAAGCCGCTCATGCGCGCGATCCTCATGTCGGATGCGTTCTGGTCCGACGCCAACCGCGCCGCGCTCGTGAAGTCTCCCGTCGAGCTCGTCGTGGGGTCGCTTCGCACCTTCGACATCCATCCCGTCGACTTGCGCCCAGCCGTCTTCGCATGCGCGGCGCTCGGACAGAATCCCTTCTCGCCGCCCAACGTGAAAGGCTGGCCCGGCGGCGATGCCTGGATCACGTCATCGACGCTGCTGGGACGCAAGCAGTGGATCGACCGCATCTTCCGCGGCGCGCAGCCCCAGGTGACGGCCGCGAGCGACATGAAGGCGGACGATGCAAAAGGTAATGGCCCCGAGCGGCGTTACCGGCGCATGCTCGAGCGCGGCATGGCCGACTACACCTTCGACGCGCAGCACTTCGGCGGCACGAGCGTGGGACACGTCGAGAGGCTCGTCCTCGCCATGGCGCCGGTGAATTCCATGAGCGGGCTCCAGGGTGCCGACCTCGTGCGCGCGCTCGCCTTCGATCCCACCTTCCAGCTCAAGTGACTATGGACCGACGCCGATTCCTCCTCGCTTCGACGCTGCTGCCGTTCGCGGCCGCGGTGCCGCTCGCCCGCGCGGCGGCCGAGCCTTCGCGCAAGCTCCTCATCCTGGTCGAGCTGAAGGGCGGCAACGACGGACTGAACACCGTGATCCCGTATTCGGATCCGCGATACGCGGAGCTTCGACCGCGGCTCGCGATCCCGCGCGAGCAGGTCGTGCAGCTGAGCGAACGCACGGGCTTGCATCCGGCGCTGGCGCCCCTTCGCCCGATGTGGGACAAGCACGAGCTCGCGATCGTGCAAGGCGTGGGCTATCCCGATCCGAACCTCTCGCACTTCCGCTCCATCGAGATCTGGGACACGGCCTCGAAGAGCGACGAGTATCTCGACGAGGGATGGCTCGCGCGCGCCTTCGCGGTCTCGCCCTCGCCGAAGGACTTCGCCGCCGACGGCGTGGTCGTGGGTCCCAACGCGCTCGGGCCGCTCACGGGCAACAACGTGCGCGCCATTTCGCTCAACAATCCGGAACAATTCCTGCGCAACGCCCGGCTCGCCCGCGACGAGGGTGACTCGCGTAACGCCGCGCTCGCCCACATCCTTCGCGTGGAACGCGACGTCACGCTGTCGGCGGAGCGGCTGCAGGCGGGAAGGAAGTTCGCGACGGAGTTTCCGAAGAACCCGTTCGGCAACTCGGTCGGCACCGCGGCGCAACTCGCCGGCAACGAGGCGGGCATCTCGGTGGTGCGCCTCACGCTCGGAAGCTTCGACACGCATGCGAACCAGCTCGGGACCCAGAACAACCTGCTCAAGCAGTTGGGCGAGGGCCTTGCGGCACTGCGCGAAGCGCTCGTGGAGATCGGCCACTGGGATTCGACCGTGATCGCGACCTATGCAGAGTTCGGGCGCCGCCCGAAGGAGAACCAGAGCGGCGGCACCGATCACGGGACCTCGAGCGCCCATTTCGTCCTGGGTGGAGCGGTGAAGGGCGGCTTGTATGGGGCCGCGCCGGCCCTCGATCGACTCGATGGCAATGGCAACCCTCCCTTCGCCGTGGACTTCCGCAGCTACTACGCGACGTTCCTCGATCGCTGGTGGGGCATCGATTCGAAGGCCGTGCTGGGAGGGAAATTTCCCTCTCTCACGATTGTATAAACGACATTAAGATAATATTGTAATTGACTGATAAATAACAATAAAAAATGGTGCGTCGGTGAGGTATAATGGCGTAACCGCCCGGATGCACCTCACTTGAATCTCCTCGCCGTCGAGACCTCCACGGAGCTTTGCTCGGTCGCGCTCCTGCGCGGCCCGGACCTGTTCGTCGAGGAGGTCCTGGCCCATAACCGCCACTCCGAGATGCTGGTGGCGATGATCCGCAAGCTCCTCGCCCGCTCGCACCTGGCGCCGGCGCAGATGGATGCGTACGCGTTCGGGCAGGGCCCCGGATCGTTCACCGGCATCCGCATCGCCTGCGGAATCGTTCAAGGCATGGCGTACGCGGCGAATCGGCCCGTGGTGCCGGTGCCATCGTTGCTCGCGCTCGCGGAGCAATCGAACGAAAGGCGCGTGATCGCGGCGTTCGATGCCCGGATGGACGAGGCGTATCTCGCGGCGTACGCGCGTAATGGCGACGACTGGGACGAAGTGATCGCGCCGCGGCTCGCCGATGCGCAATCGCTGCCTCCGCTGCCGGGGCATAGCTGGGCCGCCACCGGCAGCGGCTTCGACCGTCATCCCTGGCTTCGCGAGGCCTACCGCCAGTCGATCACGATGCGCCTCGAAGGCGACCTTCCGCGCGCCGGCGCCGTTGCGCGCCTCGCATCGCGCGGCTTCGCGCGCGGCGCCGGAATTCCCGCGGAGCGCGCCGCGCCTCTATACTTGCGCGACAAGGTAGCCCTCACGAGCGAGGAAAGGCTGAGAGCGAAACGGTGAGCGCGGTTCCGCTTCCCCATATCCAGTATCGGCGCATGCGCTTGTCGGACCTTCCCGACGTCGCCCATCTCGAGAAATCCCTCTACGCGTTTCCCTGGAGCATCGGAAACTTCCGTGACTCGGTGAATGCGGGATACGACTGCTGGACCGTGACCCACGGCGAGACGGTGGTCGGCTACGCGATCCTGATGATCGCGCTCGACGAGGCGCACCTGCTCAACATCGCGGTCGCCGCCGAGTGGCACAACCAGGGCATCGGCCGGCAATTCCTGCGGCACATGATCGCCGTGGCGAAGTCGGCGTCGTGCCAGATCGTCTATCTCGAAGTGCGGCCTTCGAACCACGCGGCGCGCCATCTTTACCGCTCGATGGGGTTCCAGCAGATCGCGATCCGTCCCGAATACTATCCGGCCGCCACCGGCCGCGAAGACGCGCTTTTCCTCGGGCTCGCGTTGTGATGGACGCGCGGACGCTGCGCGAGCTCGAGCTCGCCAACGTGGTGAAGCTTTACGGGCTCGACGATCACGCCACCGCGGTCCGTGGCGAACCTGCAGCGCAGGGCCTGGGATGGGCGGAGCTTAAGGAAGCGGTGCGCACGTGCACGGCGTGCGTCCTTTGCAAGCAGCGCAAGCAAGCGGTCTTCGGGGTGGGGCACGAGTCCGCTCCCTGGCTCTTCGTGGGAGAAGGGCCGGGCGCAGAAGAAGACGAGCAGGGCGAGCCATTCGTGGGGCAGTCCGGGCGCCTGCTCGACAGCATGCTCGCGGCCACGGGACTGAAGCGCGGGCGCGAGGTGTACATCGCCAACGTGGTGAAGTGCCGGCCGCCGGGCAATCGCACCCCTGCACCCGCGGAGTGCGCCGCGTGCGCGCCCTACCTCGACCGGCAGATCAAGCTCATCGCGCCGAAGATCATCGTGGCACTCGGCAAGACCGCCGCGACGCGGTTGCTGGGCACGGAGGCGAGCCTCGCGAGCCTTCGCGGGCGCCTGCACGACTATCGCGGCACGCCCGTCGTCGTCACCTACCACCCGTCATACCTGCTGCGCACCCTTCCCGAGAAGTCGAAGGCGTGGGAGGACCTGGTCTTCGCGCGCCGCTTGCTCGCAGGCGCGGCTTGAAATCGGGCGGCCGCGCCCACATCATTCGGTGCGGCTCGATCGCGGGCCTCTTGTGGAGGAAACAATAATGCGCAAGCTCCTGTGGGTCCTCTCGGCCTTGTCGGTCCTGGTGCTTTCCGGCTGCGGCTACAACGAATTCCAGACCAAGGACGAGGCCGTGAAAGCCGCGTGGGGCGAGGTGCTGAACCAGTACCAGCGCCGCGCCGACCTGATTCCTAACCTCGTCGCCACCGTGCAGGGCTACGCCGCGCAGGAGAAGGACGTCCTTCTCGGCGTGACCGAGGCGCGCGCCAAGGCGACTTCGGTGACGTTGCCGCCCGAAGCCATCAGCGATCCGGCCGCCATGCAGAGGTTCCAGCAGGCGCAGGCGCAACTGTCCGGCGCCCTGGGACGGCTCCTCGTGGTCTCGGAGAACTATCCGCAGCTGAAGAGCGACCAGAACTTCCGCGACCTCCAGGCGCAGCTCGAAGGCACGGAGAACCGCATCACGACCGCGCGCAATCGCTTCATCGCCGCGGTGCGCGACTACAACACGCTCGCGCGGCAGTTCCCGTCGAACCTCACGGCGATGATCTTCGGCTACAAGGAGAAGGCGTCGTTCGCGGTCGAGGACGAGAAGGCGATCGCCAAGCCGCCGAAGGTGGATTTCTCCAAGCCGGCGCCGGCTGCTCCCGCGCCCGCGAAGTAATCGCGCCGGCATGATCGCCCGATTCCTGCGCGCGTTCACCGGCGTGGTGGCGTTGTCCGCCGCCACGGTCGCGTTCGCGCAGCAGACGCCGGTGCCCAAGCTCACGGGCCACGTCGTCGACCTCGCCGGAACGCTCGCCGCCTCCGAAAAGAGCGCGCTCGATGCGAAGCTCGTGGGCTTCGAGCAATCGCGCGGCGCCCAGGTCGCCGTGCTCATCGTGCCTTCCATCGGCGACGAGACCATCGAGGAATTCGCCGGGCGCGTGACCGATGACTGGAAGCTCGGGCGAAAGGGCGTCGACGACGGCGTGCTCTTCGTGATCGCCATGCGCGAGCGGCGATTGCGCATCGCGCCCGGACGCGGCGTGAGCGGATCGCTCACCGACGCGCTTTCGAAACGCATCGTCTCCGATATCGTGGCACCGCACTTCAAGCAGGGTGATTTCGCCGGCGGCGTCGACGCGGGCACCGATGCGATCATGAAGGCCGTGGAGGGCGAGTCGCTGCCGTTGCCTGAGCACCGTACGCCGACGAGAAGCCATGGATCCTCGTCGGGATTCTCGAACTTCGCGGTCCTCGCGTTCTTCATCGTGCCGGTCCTGGGCCTCGTGCTGCGCTCCATCCTCGGGCGCTTCTTCGGGGCCGCGGTCACGTCCGGCATCACGGCCTTTGCCGCGTGGTTCCTCATCGGAAGCCTGGGGATCGTGGCGGTCGCCGCGATCATCGCCTTCATCTTCACGCTGGTCTCCGGCACGGGCATCAGCCGCGGCGGATTCGTTCCGGGTGGATGGGGTGGAGGGGGACTCGGAGGCGGCGGCTTCGGCGGGGGTGGAGGCGGCGGTGGAGGATTCAGCGGCGGCGGCGGCTCCTTCGACGGCGGCGGCGCGTCGGGGTCGTGGTGATGCATATCGGACGCTTCCTCCGGCACACGTTCATGCATCCCGTGAAGGCCGCGCGGGCGTTTCCCGCCTCAACGCTCGACGCGATCCAACGCGAGATCGCCGCCCAGGAGAAGGTCCACCGGGGCGAGATCTGCGTCGTGATCGAGGCGGAGCTCACGACGATGCAGCTCTGGCACGACGTTCATTCCCGCCAGCGCGCCCGGGAAGTCTTCGCCTCGCGCGGCGTCTGGAACACCGAGGAGAACAACGGCGTGTTGATCTACGTGCTGCTCGCGGAACGGCGCGTGGAGATCGTCGCCGACCGCGGCATCAGCGCACGGGTGGACGCGCATCGATGGCAGGCGATCTGCCGCGAGATCGAAGGCTTCTTCGCCAACGCACGCTTCGAGGAGGGCGCCATCGCCGGCGTCCGCGCCGTCGCGCAACTTCTCGAGAACGAATTTCCCGGCCACGGCGCGAAGGGGAACGAGCTTCCCGACCGCCCGGCCATGATCTAGGGCCTCCCCTCGACAAAAACGCCCTCGCGGGCGTAGTGATAGGATGCCGCTCTCCTAACCGCCAGGTTGCGGGCCTATGGAACAGACGGTCCAGAAGGCGATGAACCTCCTCGAGGCGCTCGTGCGCTCGAACCAGCCTCGGCGCCTCACGGAGCTCTCCCGCGAGCTTGGCCTCACCAAGCCCAACGTCTATCGCCTGCTTTCGACGCTGTCGATCCTCGGCTACGTGAAGAAGGATCCCGCGACGACCCTGTATTCGCCCACCCTCAAGCTCTGGGAGATGGGTTCCATGCTGGTACGCGACGTGGACCTGCAGACGGTGGCGGGTCCGCGGATTCGCAGGCTCTCCGAGGAATCGGGCGAGTCGGTCCAGCTCGCCGTGTTCGACAACGGTTACGTGGTCTATGTCGACAAGGTGGACAGTCCCCAGCCGCTCAAGGCCATCACGAGCATCGGCTCACGCGTGCCGGCGACCGTGGTTTCCACCGGCAAGGCGCTGCTCGCGTGGATGGCCCCGCACGCGCTCGACAGCGCGTTCGAACACGTGAAGCGCTACACGCCGCTCACGATGACGCGGCGCAAGGACATCGAGAGCGACCTCGAGGAAACGCGCGAGCGTGGCTACGCCGTGAATCGCGGCGAGTTCCGCGTTGGCGTTTGCGGAGTCGCGGCACCGGTGCGCGATCGCAGCGGGATCGTGGTCGCCTCCATCGCCGTGTGGGGATCCGAGAAGAACATCCTCGGGAGCTGCCTCGACGAGCTCGCGGCGATGACGGTCCTCGCCGCGCGCGACATCGCCCGCGAGATGGGTTTTGTCGAGGCTTCTCCGCCGCCGGTGCGCCGGGCGCTCGCGGCCGCGGCCGCCTAGTCTTTCAGCAGCGCTTCCACGTCGGCGCGGCTGCGGCGCTCCCCGCCGGCCGCTTCGCTCGTCGTCGCCACCTTCCTTCGCCGGCGGATCGTGACGACCATGATTCCCGCCCCCGCGCCCAGCAGCGCGAAAGGTCCCAGCCACAGGAGCAACGTGGTCGGCTTCCACGGCGGGCGGTAGAGGACGAAGTCGCCATATCGCGCCACCATGTAGCCGCGGATCTCGTCGTCGCTCCTGCCCTTGGCGATCTGCTCGCGGATCTCGTTGCGCAGGTCGAAGGCGAGCGGGGCGTTGGAATCGGCGATCGTCTGGTTCTGGCACACGAGGCAGCGAAGCTCTTCGGCGAGCCCCTTCAGGCGCGCCTCGACGGCCGGATCGGGATGGGCCATCTCGGAAGCCTGGCCGAAGGCGAGGCCCGACGCGAAAACGAGCGACAGGGCGAGACGCTTCATGCGCCCAGGCTCTTCAGCAGCGGCAGGATCTTCTCTTCGAGCGCCTCGGGCGTGACGGGACCGATCTGCTTGTAGCGGATCACGCCTTCCTTGTCGATCACGAAGGTCTCGGGCGCGCCGTAGACGCCATAGTCGATCGCCACGCGCCCGTCGGCGTCGAACGCCGAGAGCGCGTACGGGTTGCCGAAACGGTCCAGCCACTTGAGGCCATCTTCCCGCATGTCCTTGTAGTCGAGCCCGACGATGGGCACGGCGTTCTTCCGCGAGAACTCCACCAGGACCGGGTGCTCGACCCGGCAGGAGACGCACCACGATGCCCAGACGTTGAGCATCCACACCTTCCCCTTCATGTCCTCGGGGCCGAACGTCTTCGCCGGCTCCTGGAGGCTTTCGATGCGGAAGGCCGGCGCGGATTTTCCGATGAGGGGCGAGGGAATCTCGCGCGGATCCTTCGTGAGGCCCACGGCGAGGAAAACCGCGAGCGCGATGAAGGCGACGAGCGGGACGATGAGCTTCACGCTTCTCATCGGCCGCTCATGCGCGCGCACCGGCCGCGGCGGGCGCATCGACTTCAGCGACCTGCCTGCGCAAGCGGTATCGCCGGTCGCCCAGCGCGAAGAGGCCGCCCAGCGCCATAACGAAACAGCCGGCCCAGATCCAGTCCACGAAGGGCTTGTGGTACACGCGCACGCCCCACGCGTCGTCGCCCACGGGTTCGCCGAGCGAGACGTAGATGTCCCGAGTGATTCCGGTGTCGATGGCGGCCCAGGTCATCGTCTGGCCGCTCACGGGATAGGTTCGCTTCTCGGGGTACAGAGTACGTATCGGAGCGCCGTTGCGGCTTACGTCGAATTCGCCCTGCACCGATGAGTAGTTGGGTCCCGGGATCTGCTTCGTGCCCTTGAAGGTGAACTCGTATCCGCCGAGCGCCACGCGATCGCCCGGCGACATGCGCAGGTCGCGCTCGGTCTCGTATCCCTTCACGAGCGTCACGCCGAGGATGAACACGGCGATGCCCAGGTGCGCGAGCACCATGCCGTACCACGAGCGCGACTGCGCGGCGATCCGTGCGCGCCATGCCGGCTGGGGCGAAGCGCGGAAGCGCTGGATGACCTGCGCGAGGGTCCCGGCGATGACCCAGAACGCGAGCCACAGGCCAACCGCGATCATGAGGGAGCTCTTGCCCATCGCGAAGGGCAGGATGACCGCGGCCGCGACCGACACGCCCATCGCCCAGCGCAGGCGCACCCAGAGATCCGGAAGTGTCGCGCGCTTCCAGCTCGTCACGGGTCCCACGGCCATGAGGAAGATCGCGGGCGCCATGAGCGGAACGAAGACCGCGTCGAAGTAGGGCGGTCCCACGGAGATCTTGCCCATGCCGAGCGCGTCGAGGAAGAGCGGGTAGAGCGTGCCCAGCAACACGGCGGACATGGCGACGGCGAGCAGCACGTTGTTCGCGAGCAGCATCGACTCGCGCGACACGGCGTCGAATCCGGAGCCCAGGCCCACCCGAGGCGCGCGCCACGCGAAGAGTACCAGCGAGCCGCCCACGACGAGCACCAGGAAGAGCAGGATGAAGATGCCGCGCCGCGGATCGGTGGCGAAGGCGTGGACCGACGTGAGCACGCCCGAGCGCACGAGGAACGTTCCCACGAGCGAGAGCGAGAACGCGACGATCGCGAGCAGCACGGTCCAGCTGCGGAAGGTGCCGCGCTTTTCCGTGACCGCGAGCGAATGGATGAGCGCGGTGCCCACGAGCCACGGCATGAACGAGGCGTTCTCCACCGGATCCCAGAACCACCACCCGCCCCAGCCCAGCGTGTAGTACGCCCACGCGCTCCCGAGGCAGATGCCCACGGTGAGGAAGCACCACGCGGCGAGCGTCCACGGGCGCGACCATCGCGCCCACGCGGCGTCGAACCGTCCTTCGAGCAGCGCCGCGATCGAGAACGCGAAAGCCACGGAGAATCCCACGTAGCCCATGTAGAGCATCGGCGGGTGGATCACCATGCCCGGATCCTGCAGGAGGGGATTCAGGTCCTGGCCCTCCTGGGCGGCGGGAAGAAGCCGCTCGAAGGGATTCGACGTGATGAGGATGAAGAGCAGGAATCCCGCGCTCACGAGGCCCATCACGCCGAGCACGCGCGCGATGAAGCGCTCGGGAAGCGAACGGCTCACCACGGCGACGGCGAAGGTCCACGTCGCGAGCATCAACGCCCAGAGCAGGATCGAGCCCTCGTGCGAACCCCATGTCGCGGCGAAGCGATAGTGCGCGGGAAGCTTCGAGTTCGAGTGGCTCGCCACGTTGAGCACGGAGAAATCGCTCGTGACGAAGCTCCACGCGAGCGCCGCGAAGGCGCCGGCCACGAAGACGAATTGCCCGACCGCGGCCGGCCGCACCGCCGCGAGCAGCGCGGGATTGCCCGTTCGGGCGCCGGTGAAGGCGATGGCGACCTGCGCGAGTGCCAGCGCCAGGGCGACGATGAGCGCGAAGTGGCCGAGCTCTGGAATCACGGCTTGCCTTTCTGGCCCGCGAACGCGGACTTGTCGATGGGATGCCCGGCTTTCCTCAGCGCTTCGGCGGCTTCCGGCGGCATGTAGTTCTCGTCATGCTTCGCGAGGACGTCGCTCGCGTGGAACGTTCCGTCGGGCTCGATCCGTCCCTGGGCGACGACACCCTTGCCCTCGCGGAAGAGGTCCGGAAGGATCCCGGTGTAGGTCACCGGGATCGCCTGCACCGTGTCCGTCACGCGGAAGCGCACGGTGAGGGCGTCCTTGTCGCGAACGACGCTGCCGGCTTCCACGAGCCCGCCGATGCGGAAGGCCCGGTCGGCCGGCGCCTGGTGGGCGGCCACCTCGCTCGGCGTGAAGAAGAAGACGAGGTTCGAGCGGAAAGCGTTCAACACCAGCGCCACCGCGACGCCGAGCGCCGCAACGCCGACGACGATGGCGATCGCGCGTTTAGTCCTGGGCTTCAAGCTCACGTTCCTCCTCGACGCCTCGCAGCGCACTGCGGCGCCGGAGCGCCAATCCAGCGATCTCCGCCGCGATCACCACGGCGAACACGCCATAGGACATCCACAAATAGAATTCGTGCGTCATAGGCCTCTCACCCAGCGGGTGCGCCGCTCGCGCTCCAGGATCACCGACCGTACCCTCGTCAGGGTGGCGCCGATTGCATACATCCAGCACGCGAAAGTCATGAGCAGCATCGCCTGGAGCATTGCCACGTGCATTGTCGATCCGGTGAACTTCACGCTCGAACCCTGGTGAAGCGTATTCCACCACTGGACCGAGAAATAGATGATCGGCAGGTTCACGAGGCCCACGAGTGCCAGCAACGATGCGGCGCGATCGCCGCGGCGCGCGTCCTCGAAGGCGTTGGCGAGCGCGATGAATCCTACGTAGAGGAAGAGGAGCACGAGCTCCGACACCATGCGCGCGTCCCAGGCCCAGTACGTTCCCCAAGTGGGCCGGCCCCAGAATGCGCCGGTCCAGAGCGCGAGGAACGTGAACATCGCGCCCGTGGGTGCGACCGCCCGCGCCATCATCGCCGCGAGGCGCGTGTTGAAGGTAAGCGACGTGGCCGCGTAGCACGCCATCACGAAGTACAGGAACATCGACATCCACGCCGCGGGCACGTGGATGAAGATCACGCGATAGACCTCGCCTTGCTGCGCGTCGGTCGGGGCGACGAGGAATCCCACGTACAGCCCCGCGAGCGCGAGCAGCGCCGCGAGCGCGAAGAACCACGGCGCCAGGGAGCCGGCGAGGCGGTAGAACGTCGGTGGCGAGGAGAAATAGGACCAGGCCATGTTCAGTCGAGCGCGATCCGGATGGCGGCGCAAGCGGCAATCGGCAGCGCCATTGTGCCCACGATGAGGCCCGCGCCCAGCAGCGAAAGGTGCGGCGAGGGCGAAAGGCCCGAGGCCTGCGCTTCAGCGGCGCCGGCGCCGAAGATCAGCACGGGAACGAAAAGGGGCAACGCGAGCAGCGCAAGCAACACACCGCCGCCGCGCGCACCCAGCGTGAGCGCGCTGCACGCGGCGCCCAGGAGGGAGAGCAGCGGCGTGCCGAGCGCGAGGCTGAAGGCGAGAGTCGCGAGCGTTCCCTCGTCGAGGCCATACTGCAACGCGATGAGCGGCGAGAGCAGCGTGAGCGGAAGCCCCGTCGAGGCCCAATGGGCCGCGATCTTTCCCGAGGTCCAGCCGACCATGGCGTGCGGCGAGAGCGCCATCTGCTCGAGCGTGCCGTCGAGATAGTCGGAAGCGAAGAGCGACGCGAGCGACAGGAACGCCGCGAGCAGCGCGCAGACCCAGATCACGCCCGGCCCGATGCGGCGCAGGAGCTGCGGCTCCGCGCCCACGCCGAGCGGAAAGAGGCTCGCCACGAGCACGAAGAAGGCGACGACCATCAGCGTCTCGCCGGGATGGCGCCACGCGAGGCGGAGATCCCGCGCGAAGGCCCACGAGAAGCCGGTCACGGAGTAAGCCTCATCTCGCGCGGTCGCACCGTCCCGATGTCGTGGTGCGTCGCCACCAGCGCCCAACCCCCGCGCTGCAGGTGGTGCTCGAGAAGCCCGGCGAACATCGACTCGCCCTCGGCGTCGAGCGCGGCCAACGGCTCGTCGAGGATCCAGCACGGCGCGGGATCGAGCGTGAGGCGCGCCATGCCGATGCGCCGGCGCTGGCCCGCCGACAGGCGCCGGGCCGGGATGCGGCGATGCTTTCCCAGGCCGACGGCTTTCAATGCCTCCTCGATCGCTCCGCCGTCGGGCGCGGTGCCGCGAAGCGCGAGCGCATCGCGCAGGTTCTCGGCGGCCGTGAGCTCGTCCTTGATGCCCGGCGCATGTCCCGCATAGACCATGGCCGCGCGAAATTCAGAGGCTACCTCGCGCATCGGCTTCCCGTTCCAGGAGACATCGCCGGAATCGGGGCGCGTAAGTCCGCAGATGCACCGGAGCAAAGTCGTCTTGCCGCTGCCGTTGGCGCCACGCACGGCGAGCCATTCGCCGGGAGCGACCGCGAACGACACGTCCCGGAAGAGCCGCGTGTCTCCGCGAGAGCACGCAAGGGCACGCACTTCGAGGGCGCTCACGGAACCACCTTGTCGATCACGATGTTCACGCCATGGGCGTCGGGTTTCACGACCGCGCTGCTGCCGACGAGATCGCCGGACTGCGGCAGCGCGTTGCCCGAGCGCGAGATGCGCGCCTCGATTCGGACCGCGGACGCACCCGACAGGCGCGCGGTGGGTGCCATCGCCATGGAATCGTCGAGGGAAAACTTCAGGGGAAGCGACGCCGCCGAAGTGCGCACCACGGCAAGTGGCATGCGTGGACCGTTCTCGGCGCGCGCGAAGACGAAGAGCGTGTCCGACGGATTCATCTTCGCGGCCATGGCGGACGCGATGCTTACCGAGCCGGTGAGCGCCTGGGCCGATTTCGCCTCCGGTGCGGACGGCGCCTTCGTCACCGTTGCGGAGGGCGCCTTCGCCACCGGCGGACTCGGGCGCGCGACGTGACTCGCGGCGGGCAACGGCTTTCCCGCGGCCGCCGCCTTCTGGCGAAGCTCGTCGAGGAGCGCAAGGACGTCCTGCTCGTCCTGGGATCCGGGCTCCGTCGTTGTCGCGAGCGTCTGCCAGTAGCCCAGGGCACCCGCGTAGTCGCCCGCATCCATCGCCGCGGTGCCTGCCAGCGCGAGCGCCTTGCGGTGATGCGGGTCGATGGCGAGCGCCTTCTTCACGAGGTCGTAGGGACGGCCCGCGAGCGAGCGCCCCTGCGCCATGCCGAGCACATCGGCGTAGTCGGCGAGGATCGACGGTTCGTTCGGAGCCAACTCGTCCAGGTGCGCGTAGGCTTCGGCCGCTTCATCGTACCGCCCCATGGCGGCGAGCGAGCGCGCGAGCAGCGACCAGCCGCGCGCATCGTCGGGCCGTTGGCGCACCTTGCGGGCGAGGTTTTCGACCATCGCCTCGATCTGCAGGTCGTCGAGCTTGCCGGCCTCATGGGCTCGCTCCGGCGGCACGAGCGCGCCCGGGGCTCCGAGCCACGCGTAGAGGCCGAACGCGAGCGCGGGAATCGCCACGGCGACCGCGGCCACCGCGATCCACGGCCTCGATGAATGGGGCGCCGGGGCCGGTTCGGGCGAAGCCAGGTCGTCGCGCGCGCGCTCCACGAGCTCGTTCAACGCTTCGTCCCGCTCGCTCTCGGGCAACACGCCGTTGGCGACATCGGCTTCGATCTCGTGGCGCTGTCCGCGAAGGACGGCGAGGTTCGCCTCGAGCGCGCCGGGCCCCGCGCTCGAACGCTGGCGCAGGAGCGGCACCAGCACGAACGCCAGCGCGAGCGTCGTCATCAACGCGGCGAGGAGCCAGAAGTCCAGCATCGGGAGCGGATAACCCTCGGAAGGAACTGAAATTATACCGAACGCAACCCGACTTCCCGCGCTGCCGAATTTGCCGCAGATCAACCCGGGCCGTTTCGATAGAATGTGCGGGCCCGACAAACAAGAGCGGATTCACAGGTGAGGCACTACTCGATCCTCGAGTACGCGCGATTCCGCTGGTTCAAGGCGTCCGTGGTCCTTTGCGCCGTCGTGTCGCTGGCGTACCTGTGGCACGAGCCGACGCCCAAGCCCTACGGCGGCACGCCGCTCGGCTACACGCTGGGCACCATCGGCGCATTGCTGATCGTCTGGCTGCTGTGGTACGGAGTTCGCAAGCGCCGCTACAGCGCCGGCGACAGCGTCCAGGGGTGGCTCTCGGCCCACGTCTACCTCGGAACGGCGCTTGTCTACGTGGTGACCCTCCACACGGGCTTCGAGCTCGGTTGGAACGTGCACACGCTCGCCTATGTGCTGATGCTGCTCGTGGTGGCGAGTGGCTTCTACGGCGTCTTCGCATACTTGCGGGTGCCCCGCGTGATGACCGCGAACCTCGGCGACGACACGCTCGACGCGATTGTGCTTCGCATCGCCGACCTCGATCGCGAGATGCGCGAAAAGGCGCTGTCGCTGCCGGACGTGCTCTTCGCGCTCGTCGATCGCTCGGTGAAGGGCACGCGGCTCGGCGGGGGTTTTCGCAGGCTCATCTCGGGCACGGATCCGCGATGTCCCACGGCGCTCGCGGTGCATGAGTGGTCGAGGGCCGCGAGTCCCCTCCAGGGCGAAGCTGCGCAGCTGAGCAAGGAGGTGTACGGCATGCTGCTGCAGAAGGACCAGATGCTCGGGCGGGCGAGGCGCGACCTTCGCTACCAGGCGATCCTGGAACTCTGGCTCTACGCCCACGTGCCGCTCGCCTTCATGCTGCTCGCCGCGCTCGTCGTGCACATCGCCTCGGTCTTCATCTACTGGTGATGGAGACTGCGTGAAGCTTCTCGTCATCCAGAAGGCCCCGCGCCCGGACGGGGGGATCACGCAATCGAAGAAGACCGTCAACGCCGATTGGGTGCGCGTCGGCCGCAACGCGAGCTGCGAGATCCACCTCGCCGATCCCCGCATCGCGCTCGAGCAGGGGATGATCGTGAATCGCGACGGGCCGGTCTACCTCGAAGGCGAGGCCGGCGCCACGGACATCACGCGAAAGACAGTGCGCTCGGTGCGGCTGAAGCCGGGCGAGCCTGTCGACATCGGGCCTTACGAGCTGCAGGCCCTCGATCCGCCCGCGGGCTTCGATGCGGCGATCTCCATGGAGCTCGTGCGTCCGCTCGAGTCGACGCCGATTCCCTCGACCCGCACCACGCCACGCTCGCTCGCGTCCCTGGGCATGTCGAAGCGCGTCACCGCGTGGGCGGGGCTGGTAGCGATCCTCGTCGCTTTCTTCCTCATCCCCGCGGGCCGCGTGTTGCACCTTCCCTGGAACGGCAACGATCGCATCTGGAATCCCGGGCCGGTGATCCTGTCGCACCAGCCCATCGAGCAACGCTGCCTCGCGTGCCACGAGGTCGCCTTCCAGCACGTGAAGGACAGCTCCTGCCTGGAATGCCACTCGAAGATCGGGCAACACGTGGCTCCCGCGTTGCAACCGGCCGCGCTCTTCGAGGGGCTACGCTGCGCGAGTTGCCACAAGGAGCACAAGGGCGCGAGGCCCATGCAAAAGGATAGCGACGCCTTCTGCATCGATTGCCACCGCGACATCCATGCGCGCTCGCCCGATGCGAAGGTGAAGGACGTTTCGGATTTCGCGAAGTCGCATCCGGCGTTTCCGATTCCCGCGTCGAGCAATCCGCATCTCGCGTTTCCCCACCAGAAGCACCTTGATCCCAACGGCATCAAGTCGCCCTCCAAGGGCCGCGTGCGGCTCGAGTGCGCGAACTGCCACCATCCCGATGCCTCGAAGCGCACGTTCGAGCCGATCACCATGGCGAAGGATTGCCAGGAATGCCACCGCCTCGAGATCGAGCCGGCGGTCACGACGCGCGAGGTCCCCCACGGCAAGACCGCGGACGCGGTGGCGATGATCGACGAGTTCTACGCGTCCCTCGCGCTTCGCGGCGTGCCCGACAGTTTCCAGAAGGCGTTCGGCGTTCCCGGCGAGGGATTGCTTCGCCGCGTGGGAGAGCCCACGCCCGCGGAGCGCGAGGGCGCGCTGCGCCTGGCTTCGCGCAAGGCGCGCGCGGTCGCGATCGACCTGGTGGAGGTCCGCACCTGCAAGACGTGCCACGAGGTCGCGCGCGATCCGCAGGCCAAGGGTGCGATTGACATGCCGTCCTGGACCATCGCGAAGCCGCGCACGTCGAATCGCTGGATGCCCGCGGCCATGTTCGACCATGGCGCCCACGCGCAGTCGAAATGCACCGATTGCCACGACGTCGCGCGCTCGAAGCGATCGAGCGACGTGTCGATGCCCAGGATCGAGGCGTGCCGCGAATGCCACGGGGGCTCGAAGCCGGAGGCCGGCAAGGTGACCTCGAGCTGCATGCTGTGCCACGGGTTCCATGACGCGCGCCACCCCTGGGATCCGAACTTCAAGCCGCGCGTGCGGGGCGAGCGTGTCGCCGAGGGGGATGGGCGTGCGCGATAGGCTCGCCCGCATCGCCTCGATCGCCGCCCTGGTGATCGCCTCGGGTTGCGGGGGCGGCGGTTCCGCGAGTACAGGCGGGACAGGATGCGCCGGCGCCTGCCCCGCGGTGCAAGCCTCCCTGGCAGTGAGCGACATTCAGCGGATCGTGTCGCAGGCCGTCGCCGAGGCGCAGGCACGCAACGTCCACGCGCAGGTCGCGGTCGTGGATCGCGTCGGGAACGTGCTCGCGGTTTTCCAGATGGATGGCGCCCCGGCGACAGTCGCCATCTCGAGCGGCCTCGCCGTGCAGGGCGGCCTCGACGGAATTCCACAGGGGACGATTCCCGCAACGCTCGCCGCGATCGCCAAGGCGATCACCGGCGCGTACCTTTCGTCGGGCGGCAACGCATTCTCGACGCGCACCGCGAGCCAGATCGTCCAGGAGCACTTCAATCCCGGCGAAGCGCAGCAACCTTCGGGGCCGCTCTACGGCGTGCAGTTCTCGCAACTGTCGTGCTCCGACGTGAATCGCAATCTTTCGCATGGGAGCGTGGGTCCCAAACGATCCCCGCTGGGACTCGCGGCCGATCCCGGCGGACTGCCCCTGTACATCGGCGGAACATTGGTGGGCGGCATCGGCATCGAGGCCGACGGGCAATACGGCATCGATCGCGACATCTTCGATACGGACACCAACATCGAAGAGCTGGTCGCGGTGGCCGGATCCACGGGCTACGCGGCGCCCGCCGATATTCGCGGCGATCGCATCACGGCCGACGGGCGCACCTTTCGCTACGTGGATTCCGAATCCATCGTTTCCAATCCCGCGAACGCGCCGGCGTTCACGGCATTGCCGGGGCACCTCGTCGCGGTCGATGGCTACACGGGCGCCACGGTGACCCCGGGCACTTCGTTCGGAAGCGCGGCCTCCGGTGTGCGCGCGGACACGGGGTCCTTCGCAGCGTCGAGCGGATGGATCCTTGTCGACTCGGCTAACGCCGCGCGATTCCCACCACGCGGATCGGCCGACGGATTGCTCGCGGCGAGCGAGGTCACGACGCTGATGAGCGATGCGATCACGATCGCCCATCGCGCGCGGGGTCAAATCCGCCGTCCCTTGGGATCGAGCGCGGAGTTGTCCATCAGCGTGGTGGACCTGAATGGCGACATCCTCGGCCTCGTCCGGACGCCCGATGCGCCCGTGTTCGGCATCGACGTGGCGGTGCAGAAGGCGCGGACCGCCATGTTCTTCTCGAATCCCAACGCCGCGGCGCTGCTCGCCTCGGTACCGCCCGCGCAGTACCTCTCGAACCTGGGAAGCACATCGATCTCGGGATACGTCGATCGCATGCGCGCGTTCCTCGGCGATCCCGCGGCGCTCACCGGCAACATCGCGTGGAGCGCTCGTGCGATCGGCAACATCCACCGACCGTTCTTTCCCGACGGCATCGATGGCACGCCGCCGGGGCCGCTCTCGACGCCCATCGCGTCGTGGAGCCCCTTCAACGTGGGCTTCCAGCTCGACATTTCCTATAACCAGTTCGTGAAGGGCGTGCTGGGAGATACGTCGCCCGGATGCGCGGGGCGCTTGCAGGCGGGCGCGATACCGGTCGCCGCCGACACGGGCATCCCGCAACTTCGCAACGGCACGCAGATCTTCCCGGGGTCGGTCCCCATCTATCGCGGCAACAAGCTCGTCGGCGCGATCGGCGTGTCCGGCGACGGCGTGGACCAGGACGACATGGTCTCGTTCCTCGGCCTCGCCAACGCCGCGAAGGACCTGGGTACGGGCCTTGCGAACGCGCCCGCGAGCCTGCGCGCCGACACGCTCACGCCCATGGGCACCCGCATTCGCTATGCGCAGTGCCCGCAGGCTCCGTTCAACGGCTCGACGGACGAGAATGTCTGCGCGGGCCTTTAGCCTCGTGATGCTCTGCGCGCTTCCGGCCTTCGCGCAGGACAAGCCCTATCCGCCCGAGCCCAATCGCGACGAGGAGATCGTCCCGCGCCGCGCCGGCCCAAGCGAGCCCGAGCGCTACTTTCCGCCGCCGGTGGACCCGGGCCAGGTTCCGCAACCGGCGGCCTTCCTGCCGCGCGAGACGCTGCCCGTGCCCGACCGCTGGCGCATCATGCAGGCCCTCGGCGTGAAGTACCCGTGGTACGACCCGTACGACCAGAACGTGCTGAAAGGCGACCTTCCGCTGGGCGGCGATCCCTGGTTCCGGGAGCACTTCCCGGATCTCGCGAAACGCATGGGCAGCGAATGGTTCGTGAACCTGGGCGCGGTGTCCGATACGCTCGTGGAATTCCGCCGCCTGCCCACGCCCGTCGGCGCGCAGACCACGCAGCGCCCGGGCGAGTACGACGTGTTCGGGCAGGGCAAGCAATCGACGTTCGCCGAGACGCTGATCTTCTCGATGTCGCTCATCAAGGGCGACACCACCTTCCGGCCGCCCGACTACGAATTCCGCTTCGTGCCCGCGATCAACGTGAATCGCTCGGAAGTCGAGGAGGTGAGGGCGCTTCGCATCGACCCGCGCGAGGGCACGACGCGAAACGACAGCCACTTCGCGGTGCAGGAGCTCTACGCCGACGTGCACCTTCGCAACGTCTCGGACCGCTACGACTTCGATTCCATCCGCGTGGGCATCCAGCCGTTCAATGCGGACTTCCGCGGCTTCCTCTTCCAGGACCAGCCGCTCGGCGTGCGCCTCTTCGGAAATCGCGACAACAACCAGTGGCAGTACAACCTCGCGTGGTTCCGCCGCATCGAGAAGGATACGAACTCGGGGCTGAACGACCTGGGCGCGGCGCTGCGCAAGGACGATCTCTTCGTCGCGAACCTCTATCGCCAGGACTTGCCGTGGCCCGGGTTCACGTCCCAGGCCACGGTCATCGTCGACGTGAACCGCGAAGGCGACGGCCAGTACTACGACCGCAACGGCTTCCTCGTGCGTCCCGCGGTGGTGGGCGACTCGCGGCCCCACGATTACACGGTGACCTACGTGGGCTACAGCGGTGACGGGCACATCGGGCGATGGAACCTCTCGGCGTCGATCTACGGCGCCTTCGGCCACGACACGCACGGAGAGATCGCGCAGAAGCCCCAGACGATCCGCGCCGGCTTCGCCGCCATGGAGCTTTCGCGCGACTTCAGCTGGGCGAGGATCCGGCTGAACGCGCTCTACCAATCGGCGGACAAGGACCCTTTCGACGGAAAGGCCACGGGCTTCGACGCGATCCTCGAGAACCCGCAGTTCGCCGGCGCCGAGACGAGCTTCTGGATCCGGCAAGCCGTGCCGCTCATCGGCGGCGGGGGAGTGGCGCTCTCGGGACGCAACGGCATCCTCGCGAGCCTGCGCTCGTCGAAGGACGAGGGGCAATCCAATTTCGTGAACCCGGGACTCGAGCTCATCGGCGTCGGCGGCGACTTCGATGTGACTCCGCTCGTGCGCGCCATCGGCAACATCTCGTACCTGCGCTTCGGCGATACGGCGGTGCTGGGCGTCTTGCGTAACCAGTCTCCGCCGCCCAAGGAAATCGGCTGGGACATCTCGGCGGCGGTGCAGTGGCGGCCCTTCATGAGCCAGAACGTCGTGCTCAATTTCTCCGCCGCGGCGCTACTGCCGGGCAAGGGATTGAAGCAACTCTACGACGAAGGCGAGCGCGGGCCGCAGTACTCGGTGCTGGGCAACGTCGTTCTCACTTTCTAGCGAAGGTTGAAAGGGTGGATTTGGAACACAGAGGACACAGAGGAACCACAGAGGAAATGCAGACCTTCAAGGGTTTGTTCGTGGCTGCGTCGGCCGGAGCACGAACCGCCATCAGGATTTTGTTTTTCCTCTGTGGTTCCTCTGTGTTCCCGGCTTTAGTCTTCGCCTTCCCGCCGGCACCGGCATCGCAGACGGTTCAAGAAGCGCAAGCGAAGAGCGTGGGCTGCATGAGCTGCCACACGGCGACGGACCGCCACACGATGCACCAGAACCCCGGCGTGATCCTGGGATGCACCGATTGCCATGGCGGCGATGCGAGCGTCGATGCCAAGGGGTTCAAGCGCGAAGCCCCGGAGTACCTCGGCCTCATTCGCAAGGCGCACGTCGTGCCGCGTGACGAGAAGGCGTGGCATTGGCCCTCGAGCGCCACGCCCGAGCGCACCTATACGCTGCTCAACAAGGAAAGCCCCGACTTCGTGCGCTTCATGAATCCGGGCGACCTTCGCGCCGCGCGCGAGGCGTGCGGCGCCTGCCATCTCGCGATCATCCACGCCACCGAGCGAAGCCTCATGGCGACTTCCGCGATGTTCTGGGGCGGCGCCAGCTACAACAACGGCATCCTGCCCTACAAGCGCTACATCCTCGGCGAGGCCTATACGCACGACGGGCTCCCAGCTTCGATCGTGAATCCCGTGAAACCCGACGTCTTCCTCACCTCGAAGGGAATCCTTCCTTCGCTCACCGCGCTTCCGTCGTGGGAAACGGTTCCGCCATCGGACATCTTCCGCGTGTTCGAGCGCGGAGGACGCATCGCCTCGACGCAATTCCCCGAAATCGGATTGCCGGATTCGACGGGCGCGTTGCAGAAGTTGGACGAGCCCGGCCGTCCCGACATCCGCCAATCGAGCCGGGGGCCGGCCACGGGAAGCCGCATCGCCGTGCCGGTGATCAACATCACGAAGACGCGCCTGAACGACCCGCACCTCTGGTTCCTCGGGACCGAAGACCAGCCCGGCGACTATCGCTCGTCCGGGTGCAGCGCGTGCCACGTCGTCTATGCCAACGATCGCGACCCCGCGCATTCGGGCCGCTATGCGCGCTACGGGCACGAGGGCGAGACCGCGACTGTCGATCCGACGATCCCCAGGGGCGAGCCGGGCCATCCGATCCGCCACGCCTTCACGCGCGCGATCCCTTCGTCGCAATGCATGGTGTGCCACATGCACCAGCCCAACGTGTTCGTGAACAGCTTCTACGGCACGATCATGTGGGACTATGAATCCGACGCGCCCTCCATGTGGCCGAAAGAGCAGAAGTACCCGACGGACTCCGAAGCGCGGAAGATCCTCGACCGCAACCCGGAGGAGGCCGCGATCCGCGGCAAGTGGGGCGATCCGGAATTCAGCAAGAATGTCTCGTCGCTCAACCCGCAGCTCACGGACACGCAATTCGCCGACTACCACGGGCACGGCTGGAACTTCCGCTCGGTGTTCAAGCGCGACCGGCATGGCGCGCTGCTCGACAAGGACGGCAAGGCCGTCGCGGACGACGACAAGCAGAAGTTCGGCAAGGCGGTGCACCTCACGAGCATCCACCTGGACCTCGGATTCCACTGTGTCGATTGCCATTTCTCGCAGGACGCCCACGGCAACGGCCACATTTACGGCGAGGTTCCCGCCGCGGTGGAGATCGACTGCGCCGATTGCCACGGCACGATGGACAAGTACCCGACGCTTCGCACCTCGGGGCCGGCGTCGCGGCCCGGCGGCCTCGACATGTCGCTGCTGCGCACGCAGGACGGGCGGCGGCGCTTCGAGTGGCGCGAGGGCAAGCTCTACCAGCGAAGCGCCCTCGATCCAGGCCTGGAATGGCAGATGACGCTCGTGAAGGACACGGTGACGCCGGGAAACCCGAAGTACAACGAGAAGGCGGCGCGCGCCAAGCTCATGCATGCGGGCGCCGACGGCCGCGCGGGCAAGTGGGGCGCGGGCGCCTCCGAGTACGCGCACGGCAATGACAAGATGACGTGCTTCTCGTGCCACCTCTCGTGGACCACGAGCTGCGCGGGCTGCCATCTTCCGATCCAGGCCAACTGGAAGACCGAACGCAACCACTACGAAGGCGGCGAGACCCGGAACTACGCGACCTACAATCCGCAGGTCGCGCGCGACGACATGTTCCAGCTGGGCGTGGCCGGCACCGTGAAGGGCTCGCGCATCGAGCCGGTCCGCTCGTCGTCGGCGCTCGTGCTCTCGTCGACCAACATCAACCGTGAACGCATCTACATCCAGCAGCCGCCCATTGCGGCGAGCGGGTTCTCGTCACAGGCCTTCGCGCCGCACTACCCGCACACGGAGCGCAAGACCGAGACCAAGCAATGCACCGATTGCCACGTCTCGTCGGCCGACGACAACAACGCGATCATGGCGCAGCTTCTGCTCCAGGGCACGAACTTCGTGAACTTCGTGGGGTTCCACGCGTGGCTCGGCGAGGAGAGGAACGTCGAGGCCGTGCAGGTGACCGAATGGGACGAGCCGCAGGCCGTCATCGGAAGCTACCTGCATCGTTACGCGTATCCCGACTATTTCGCGTCCCACGAGAAGCGCGGCGAGCGACTCGAGAATGCGTACGAGCATTCGTCCGGAGGCTCGGTGGGGTGCATCGCCCTCAGGGGCGAGTACCTCTACGCGGCCGAAGGCGCGGGGGGCCTGCGCGTCTACGACGTGGCCAACATCGGCAACAAGGGTGTCTCGCAGAAGATCGTGACCGCGCCGTTTTCGCCGATGGGGCACGACACGCACGTCGCATCCCGCAACGCCACCTGCGTGGCACTTCCCACGAACCAGTCGATCAACCCGCTCCGCAACCAGGGCGAGCTGATGCGAGTCACGAACCAGGAACAGCCGTTCCATCCGATCTACCACTATGCGGTGATCGCCGACTCGGTCGAGGGCCTCATCCTGGTGAACGTCGATACGCTGGCCGACGGCGAGCCGCGGAACAACTTCCTCGCGCGGGCGCTCACGTGGAATCCCGACGGCGTACTGGATGGCGCGACCCACGTGACGCTCGGCGGGCACTATGCCTATGTCGCCGCGAAGAGCGGCATCGTCATCGTGGACCTGGACGATCCGATGAAGCCGGCCGTTGTCGCGAAGGTGCCGATTGAAGGCGCGCGGGCGAGCGCGCTGCAATTCCGCTACCTGTTCGTGGCCGACGCCGCGGGACTCGAGGTGATCGACGTGACCCTTCCGCGGGCGGCCCATCGCGTCGAAGGCGCGCGGGTGCCGTTGGCCGATGCGAGGCGCGTATACGTCGCGCGGACGTATGCCTATGTCGCCGCGGGCAAGGAGGGGCTCGCGATCGTCGACGTCGAGCGGCCCGCGCAGCCGAAGCTCTTCGCCCGGTACGACGCGGAAGGCAGGATCAGCGACGCCCGCGACGTGATCGTGGGGTCCACCAACGCCTCGCTCTTCGCTTACGTGGCCGATGGCGCGAACGGCCTCAAGGTGATCCAGCTCACGGCGCCCGACACGCAGCCGAGGTTCTACGGATTCAGTCCCGAGCCACGGCCCAAGCTCATCGCATGGCGCGAAACATCGTCGCCGGCGACGGCGCTCGCCAAGGGCCTCGATCGCGACCGCGCCGTCGACGAGACGGGTGGCCAGATCGCGGTCTTCGGGCGCATCGGGTCGCGCCCGTTCAACGCAGCGGAGATGCGGCGCATGTATGAGAATCCCGACGGTAGCGTATGGACCGTGAAGGATTGAATCGATGGATTTGAAACACAGAGGACACAGAGGAACCACGGAGGTCATAAGGGGACTGCTTTTCCTCTGTGTTGCCTCTGTGTCCTCTGTGTTCACGTTCAATGTCTGCTTCGCCCAAACGCTGCCCTACCAGTCGCACGCGATGAACCTGGGCACCGTGAATTGCGCCAACAGCCTCTGCCACGGCTCGGCATCGGCGTGGAAGGATTCGAACATCCTGCAGAACGAGTACATCACGTGGTCCCGTGTCGACAAGCACGCAACGCGCGCCTACCAGGTCCTATTCGATGAACGCTCCAAGCGCATCGCGCGCAACCTCGGGCTGAAGGAGCCGCCCCACGAAGCGAAGCTCTGCCTCGATTGCCATACCTACGATCCCGCGCCGGCCACCCGCGGCGAGCGCTTCAAGGTGACCGACGGCGTGAGCTGCGAGGCGTGCCACGGTCCTGCCGGGCCGTGGATCGAGGTTCACGTCGCGCCGAACGCGACGCACGCGAACAACGTCGCCCACGGCTTGTATCCGACGAACGAGCCCGTGGCCCAGGCGCGGCTTTGCCTCGCGTGCCACTTCGGCAACAAGGACAAGTTCGTTACCCACCGCATGATGGGCGCCGGCCATCCGCGCATCAGCTTCGAGCTGGAGACGTTCGTGCAGACCGAACCCGCGCACTACGTGATCGACGCCGACTGGGTCAGGCGCAAGGGTGCCTGGGATCCCACGCGCGTGTGGGCGGTTGGGCAGGCGCTGGCCGCCTCCGAGCTTCTCGACGTGCTCGCCGATCCGAAGCGCAGCCGCGACGGGCTCTTCCCCGAGCTCGTCGTGTTCGACTGCCACGCGTGCCATCATCCGATGTCGGACAAGCGCTGGAGCCCGCGCTCCGGATCGAGCCCCGGGCGCATCCGCCTCAACGACTCCAACCTCCTCATGCTTCGCCAGATCGCGCGCGTCGTGCTTCCGGCCGAGGGTGCCAACGAGTTCGCGCAAAAGACGACGGATCTCAACAAGGCCGTCGCGGGAGACGGGGGCGATCCCGAAGAGGGCGTGAAGCAGATGCGCGCCGCCATCGTCGCGATGACACCGGCCATCGTCGCGCATTCTTTCACCGGCGCGGACCTGCGAGCGATGCTCTCGGGCCTTGCCGACGACGGCGCGAGGGGCGAGTATCACGATTACTCGGCGGCCGAGCAGGCGACGATGGCCATCGGGGGGCTCATGAGCTTCCTCGGACGCCGCGGCGACATCAAGGACTTCCGCGGCGCCAATGCCGCGCTCGACAGGCTCTACGACACGGTGAAGGACGATGAGAAGTTCCGCCCCGAACAATTCCGCACGGCGCTCGAGGAGCTGCGCGCCACGGTGAATCCGCGATGACCTCATTCGACCAGCGCGTCGAGTTCCAGCGTTACAAGATCGGCATCATCGGATCCGGGCCCGCGGGCCTTTCCGCCGCCACGCGCGCCGCCGAGCTCGGCATCGCGCACGTGCTCCTCGAGGCCGAGGACCACGTCTCCAATACGATCTTCAAGTACCAGAAGGGCAAGCACGTGATGGCGGAACCGCGCATCCTGCCGTTGCGAAGCCCGCTTGCGTTCGATGCAGGCAAACGGGAGGCGGTGCTCGAAACCTGGGAGCGCCAGGCGCAAGAGCACAAGGTCAACATCCGCTTCGGATGCGAGGTGACCTCCATCTCCGGCATCGACGGATCGTTCGAGGTGAAGGTGAAGTCGGGCGAGACGTTCTTCTGCGCGAAGCTGATACTCGCCATCGGCGTGCAGGGAAACCTTCGCAAGCTGGGCGTGGCCGGCGAGGACTTCGAAGGCATCCAGTACCAGCTCGACGATCCGGACGAGTTCACCGGCGAGACCATCGTCGTGGTGGGCGCGGGAGATGCCGCGATCGAGAACGCCCTGGCGCTCGCGGAACACAACCAGGTGATCCTCATCAACCGAAACGAGGAGTTCGCGCGCTGCAAGGAGGGCAACCTCGCGCTGGTGTTGAAGGCGATCAAGGACGAGCGCATCGACTGCCGCTACGGCACTTCGGCGGCGAAGATCGAGCGCGTGGCGGGCGACCCGCCCCTGGCTTTCGCGGTGAAGACACCCACGGGCCCGGACGTGATCGAGTGCAACCGCATCATCGGCCGGCTCGGCGCCACGCCGCCGCGCAAGTTGGTCGAGAGTTTCGGCGTGAAGTTCCCGAGCGCGGATCCCACTTCGGTGCCGAGCCTGTCCGAGACGTACGAATCCAACGTGAAGGGCCTGTACATCATCGGCGCGCTGGGCGGCTACCCGCTCATCAAGCAGGCGATGAACCAGGGCTACGAGGCGGTGGAGTTCGCGATGGGGCGGGACGTCGCGCCGGCCGACGAGCCGCTGCTGCAAAAGCGCCTCGCGAAGTTCTCGCGGCGGCGGACGGTGTCGCAGTCGCTCGACCTCATCCAGGAAAGCGTGCCGCTCCTGAAGGACATCAATCGCCTGCAGCTTCGCGAATTCATGCTGGAGAGCGATCTCCTCTCGCCCGAAGAAGGCGAGGTCATCTTCAAGCGCAACGACTACACCAACTCGTTCTTCATGATCGTCTCGGGCGAGGTGAAGGTGGAAGTGCTGCGAGAGGGCAGGGCGTCGACGTGGTTCCCGCTCCAGGCCGGGCAGTTCTTCGGCGAGCTGGGCCTCATCTCCGGGCGGCGGCGCTCGAGCACCGTGAAGGCGGGTGCCGGCTGCGTGCTCGTGGAGGTGCCGCGGCGGGCGATGCTCAAGCTGGTCGCCTCGGTCGAATCGGTACGCAAGCAGATCGACGAGACGTTCCTCAAGCGCGCCGTGCGTGCCTACCTGGCCCCCATGCTCCCCGAGGAGGACCTGAACGAGCTCGTCGCCGACGGCGTCCAGGTGCGTTCCTACTCGGGCGGCGAGACGCTCTTCAAGGAAGGCGACGCACCCGACGGGTTGTACCTGCTGCGCAGAGGGTCGGTCACGGTCGCGCGCATGATCGGCGGGCGCGAGGTCGTGCTCTCGTACCTCGCTGCGGGCAACTATGTGGGCGAGATGGCGCTCATGTCGGAATCGCCGCGCATGGCGACGGTGCGCGCGGCGGTGACGACCGAAGCGCTCGTGCTCAACGCCGGCACGTTCCAGCGCGTGCTTGCCCGCAACACGCTTTGGCGCGAGGACATGCAGAAGCTCTTCATGGATCGCCTCCGCGGCAACGCGGCCATGGAGGCGCGCCCCGATCCGGGCAACATCATCAGCTTCCTCATGCAGCAGGGCGTGGGCGAGGCGACCGACGTGCTCCTCATCGACGAGTCGCTCTGCGTTCGCTGCAACAACTGCGAGAAGGCGTGCGCCGACACGCACGACGGCAACTCGCGCCTGAATCGCGAAGCGGGGCCGACTTTCGCGCAGATCCACGTGCCCACCTCATGCCGGCACTGCGAGCATCCGCATTGCATGAAGGATTGCCCGCCGGATGCGATCCACCGCTCGCCGGAAGGCGAGGTCTTCATCGCCGACACTTGCATCGGTTGCGGCAACTGCGAGCGCAACTGCCCCTATGGCGTGATCCAGCTCGCCGCGGTCGATCCCGCTCGCGAGCGCCCGAGCCTCTGGTCGTGGCTCATCCTGGGCGCGGGTCCCGAGCCGGGCCTCGAGCCGCACGTGAAGTCACCGGACCTTCCCAAGCGCGCGGTGAAGTGCGACATGTGCAAGGGATTGAAGGGCGGGGCGGCGTGCGTTCGCGCATGCCCCACGGGTGCCGCGATCCGCGTGAGCCCCGAGCAGTTCGTGAATTTCGCCGACGCGACGGAGTGATGTTCGCCAGGGACCGTATGGCCACACCGGACCATGGACCAATTGCCAAAGCGTTCATCGCGATGAATCGCATCTTTGGCGCCGGCGCGGCTGTCGGTGGCGCGTACCTTCTTGCAATTGCCGTGCTTGCACTGGTCCGCGGCCGAGACTTCTCCGCGGTTTGGCCAATGGCGCTGTGGGGTTTCGCGCTGATCTTGGCCGGAGTTGTCTATCTCCGAGCTCCGCTGTTTCGTGAAGCCAGGCGCGACGAGCGAGCGGACACACTGTCTGAGCAAGCTGTCCGTCGTCCCATTGTTGGAGGAGGGGGCGGCAATGCGTAGCGACACGGCAATGTCGGCTTTGGGTCGCTAACGGCCAGAAGCGGACATTCCGCAGGGTCTGGTCTTGCATCATAAGTAACGCGTCAAATACCCCCGCCTAGGGGGGGATTGAACTTTGGAGGGCGAAAAAAATGAAAGCCCTTGGCGTAGCAATATGGTGCATGGCCATGGCCATATTTGCGGTCCAGTTGTTCCAGCCGCAATGGAGCAATGCACATGTGTTCTTCATATATATCGCGTTACTCGTGTATCTCCCCATGTTGATGTACAACTGGCTCTGGGGACACCAGCGAGGGCACATTGCACATTTCATATCGATCGTCCTCGCGGCATACCTATCAGTCTTGACGTATGTCCAGGATGCGATACCTGATATCTTGCTGTGGGTCGGCGTCGGCGCGTTAGTCTTGGCGGTTTATTTGGTCCTGCGCAAATATCGCCCGCGATTCGCGGCGGATTTCAGGCGGCGGATCGGGCGCGATCACTTTGCGCACACGGAGTGGCGAATCAAGCGCAATTACTTTGCGCACAAGGATTGAGACGCGGAAATTACTCCACGCGGAGTATTTGCAGGCGCCAGCGCGGTGTCCGCGCCCGTCTCGACAAGGAAGTCGCGGACGCTCGCCTCGCCACGGCGCGAGACGTGGACCAGTAAAGCCGCGCGGTGGTTGAGGATTGAGCGGCGGACCGTCAATCCGCAGGGTCGCAAAGTTACCCCCGGACTGACTCGTGCGCGCGCTCTTGCGTTAGGCTCTGTTACCTCCGACGAGGACGTGCCTGATGTCCGCTATCGGCTGCGGTTTCAACTGATCGATGCAACACACTACCCGCTATCTAGGCGGAAGGAGTGTTGCAGATGGAGAGAAGACCGCGGATTCATTACACGGACACCCAGAGGGCGCTCATGTGGGAGCGCTGGCGCAAGGGCGAGACTCTTCAGCAGATCGCTAAGCTGTTTGATCGACACCACCCATCCATAGCTCGCATCCTCGGTGAGACGGGCGGGATACGTCCCCGCCAGCGACGCCGCTCCAATTCGGCATTGACCTTGAGCGAGCGCGAGGAGATCTCGCGTGGTGTGGTGGAGGGACGCTCGATCCGGTCGATCGCGGCCACGCTCAAACGAGCCGCATCGACCGTTAGCCGTGAGATCCGGCGAAACGGTGGCCGGGAAGGCTATCGCGCCAGCCGTGCCGATCGAGCCGCTTGGGAACGGGCTGTTCGCCCGAAGGTTTGTAAACTGGTGGGCAATCGGGCGTTGGCGCATCGGGTGGCAAGCAAGCTGCGCCTGGAGTGGTCGCCGGAACAGATTGCGGGCTGGCTCAAGCGCACCTATCCCGAAGACGAAGCCAATCAGGTGTCACACGAGACGATCTATCGCAGCCTCTTCATCCAGGCCCGTGGGGCTCTGAAGAAGGAGTTGACGGAGCATTTGCGGCGCACGCGTGGGATGCGTCGCTCGAGGCATCACACGCAAAAGACCCCGATTCACGGTCAAATCACGGACGCCGTCTCGATCAGCGAGCGTCCTGCCGCGGCTGAAGACCGTGCCGTGCCCGGTCACTGGGAAGGTGATCTGCTGTTCGGCAGCAAGAACAGCCAGATCGCGACGCTGGTCGAGCGTCACACGCGCTACGTGATGCTTGCGAAGGTCGCGAGCAAGGACACGGAGACGGTCGTCGATGCGCTCATCAAGCACGCCCAGAAGTTGCCAAACGAGCTTTACCGGTCGCTCACCTGGGATCGCGGCAAGGAGATGGCGGATCACAAGCGCTTCACGCTGGCCACCGACATCAACGTCTACTTCTGCGATCCCCAAAGTCCCTGGCAGCGTGGATCGAACGAAAATACCAACGGGCTCTTGAGGCAGTACTTCCCGAAGGGCGTTGACCTCTCGGTCTACTCGCAAGCCGAGCTCAACGCGGTCGCCCGGCGGCTCAACGAACGGCCAAGGAAAACACTAAACTTCGAAACACCGGCTGAACGATTTAACCAATCTGTTGCGTTGACCGGTTGAAACCGCAG